>CAYHEC010000033.1:12751-33932 GCA_964355675.1 uncultured Caldithrix sp. | reverse complement strand
CTCCCCCCCCTCCCCCTTCCCACTTGCCCCCTCCCCCCTCTCCCCCTTCCCACTTGCCCACTCGCCCCTTGCCCCCTTGCCACTTGCCCACTTGCCCACTTGCCACTTGCCCACTTGCCACTTGCCACTTGCCACTTGCCCACTTTCGCACTTTCCCACTTCCCCACTTGCCCACTTACCTGACTTTTTCCTTATACGCCTTCTTCACCGCCTTTTCCAGATACCCCTTCGGATCAGCAAGCAAGTCCGGCGTGACACTAACGCGGTCCTTGCCGGTCAGTTTTAAGCCCAGCTCATAATCCTTCAGCACCATATCAAGCCAATTCCGCATCCCAATCCCCACTCGTGATGCCTCAGCATGTGCCGCCAGTTCCGCGGCAGGCGTGAACTCCAGCCTTATCCCGCTCTTGCTGAAAAATCGCTCACAGAAATCCTCCGCCACCGCCTTCGGCAGAATAGCGCGCAAGCCCGCCTCCGGATCATGGAACACCGCCGCAGTGATGTGAACTCTTCGTGCATGTGCCGACGGCAACGATCGCTCAAAGGGCAGTAATATCCTCTCGATCACCCCCACCAACCCCCTCGCCCCGGTTCCTTGATGCGATGCCTCGCGGGCTATCAACTTCAGCACCTCATCATCGAAGGTCAGGTCAATCCCGTAAGCCGCAAAGTCGCGCTTCTTGCTGATAATGACCGAACTATTCGCATTCTTCAGCACTCCGTACAGCCCCTCTTCAGTCAACTCGTCCAGATAGCTCATCACCGGAATTCTACCGACGAACTCAGACTCAAAGCCGTATTGCACCAGATCGGCGGAGTGGAGCTTATTCAGCAGGAACGTGGTATCGGCGTCGCCGGTCATTGCTTCGCCCGTGAACCCCATGCCGCCTTTCTTTAAGCGTCGGGCGATAATCTCAGGCAGTCCCCCAAAAGCTCCCGACATCACGAACAAAATGTTCCGTGTGTTGACTCTTTTACGAGTTGCCTTGCCGGTACGTTGAGTCTCAATGACCGCCTCCATTTGACTGGCAAGGTCGTGCGGGACTTTCATATCGACTTCGGTCTCTTCCATTAGTTTCAAGAGGTTGCGCTGGACGCCACCGCGAGAAACATCAGGCCCATAGACGCTCCCCGAAGAAGCAATTTTGTCGATCTCATCGATATATATGATACCGTACTCAGCAAGCTTGATGTCGCCACCGACTTGATGAACAAGCTCCCTGACCAAATCTTCGACGTCGCCGCCAACATACCCAGTCTCGGAGAACTTGGTCGCGTCACCCTTTACGAAAGGGACATTGAGTTTATTGGCGATCAACTTGATAAGATAGGTCTTACCAACGCCAGTCGGTCCGATCACCATGATATTCGACTTAACGTGCCCGACTATGCGAGGCAGTTCGGAGTGCTTGCGCTCCAGCGCCATGCGGTGGAAGTGGGTGCAAATCTTGGTTGCGACGACTTCCACGGCATGATCCTGGCCGACTACGTAGTTCTTTAAATAGGCGATCAAGTCTTCCGGCAGAATATCGAAGCGAATATCATCGATTGATGGTTCGCGAGATTTGGAACCGGGCGGCGGGCCTTGTTCATCGGCGTCGGGAATAGGATCGTTCAGTAGATCCCTGACCCGAGTATCGATGCGGAAGGTATTTCTATCTTCGTTCAAAATTCCTCTTGATTAAATTCTACCCGTGGAGGGCGGATTTTAATCCGTCCTTCAAGGGCAACTATAACACGACCAGGTAATTATACTCTCTCAATCCGACAACAAGCTCATTGACCTTTCTCATATTAAACGAACGAATCGGTCGATTCATGCCGGAATATTTCGAGTTTAAGACTCTTTTCAAAGAAACCTCGTTCAGCAGTTCATTCGTTTCGCACATTCGAAACCCGAGGTCGCTTGAACATATATTCCCAAGTCTGCCCTGTGGTCGTGCAAGAAACCAGTTCCCAGCCACGACTGCCAAGGTCGTGAAACAGCCGGTCACGATCAGGACGAGTGGCGAGCGCTCCTTCATAAATAGGAATGTCAGCCGGGTCGCCATCGACATAACAGGCGTGTGAGCCGAGTTCACCATAGCGAACATCGACTCGAAGGTAGTCCCATTGGGTCATTGTTTCTAACCAGAAGTTTATAAGTGGTTTGGAATTAAATACTTTAGTTTCTCAAGAATCATCGGGAGATGCACCTTTGTCATTCTCCAGATCAACTCATTTCGAATTTCTCCATATTCATGAATAATAGCGTTACGCTGATCAATAATATCTCGCCAGGGTATCTCTGGGTGGCTAATCTTGAACTGATTAGACACTTTATTCGCCGCCTCTCCAAATATCTCAAGCTGTCTCTCGACGCCGGAACGAAGCAATTTATTGGTCAAATACTTATGAATTGGAGCCTTGGAAATGAATTCGACAGCGGTAGATCCTGCTTCCAACATATCCCAGAGATAGGCGAAGTCTCTATCATTGGGAAGCATAAATGACTTTCCGTGTCTCTAATATTCCCTTACGCCGAAACGGATTGCGTAATCCTGATTCCTCAATTAGATCAACTTCTCTTCCAAACATTAATTTGAGTTCACGTATCATTTCCACCCAATCAAAAAGGGAAAGTTCGGTCTTGGCACCCAATCGGACCAGAACATCGACGTCACTATCGGGACGGAAATCATCGCGCAAGACCGAGCCAAAAAGAGAGAACTCCTCAACACGCCATTTACGGGCAAAATCCTCGATCTTGCGAGGATCAATTCCTTTTAAAGGCTCCGGAAGGTCCCTGTCATTCATGTGTTGTCCCTAAATTCTTGCAAAATATTGTAAACTGAGCCAATGTTTGAAACCCCGCTTTTCTGTGCGCCGTCGGGCTCATCGGATAGTCAGGATTCGTATCGGAAGTGAGCCTTGGAATTGCTTGATGGAGACACCATCGTTCGACTGCCTTGACGAGCTGACCGCCCCACCCTTGTCGGCGGTATAGAGGTTCAACATACCAACCCTCAACACGGGCATAGGACTCCGGTTTAGAAGGATAGATTCGGCACTCAATAAAACCGCCCCCCCTGCTGACGGATCTATCAGAAGAAAGCAGATTTCGTTGGCATTCGAAAGTACTTCCCTTGAATCAGTTTCGAGTTCTTCTAAAGTATGGTGGGGCCAAAGCGAGTGTTGCAACTTTACCCACGCGCTAAGATCACCCTCTTCAGCGGGTCGGATTATCATATACCTTGTCCTCTCTTGGCATCCGCTCAGATTCCCGATACTGCCGCATTTCGTCCCTCAAACCCATATTATTAATTATTAATTCTTAATTATTAATTATTAATTCCCAACCCCCACCGTCACATCTCTAAACCGTGTCGGAGCCGCCCCATGGCTCATCTCAGCGGTCTGCCCCGGTTGACCCTTACCGCAGTTATGAACTCCCCACAGCACCCAGCTCTTCTCGTTAGCTATACCATCACAGCTTCCCCAGAACTTCGGAGTGATCCCCTGATAGTTGGCGTTTTTGTATAGTTGCCCCCTCTTACCGCCCTTGATCTCCCAAGCCGCTTCGACGCCGAACTGAAAGTTTAGCCGCCATTGGTCGATCGACCAACAGCGGTTAGTTTCAAGCCAGAGCCCTCCCTCTGTATCGGCAACTAAGTCGTCCAACTCAAACGCTCCCGGCATTAGTGAAAGATTTGTGATTCGAACAATGGGGATGTTTTCCCAACCCTCGGCGCGGCTATTCCCAGCAGAGCGCTCGGCTCCAATAGTGTGCGCCAATTCGCGGTTGAACTGATACCCGACGAACTGCCCGTTTTGAACCAGATGCCACCGTTGAGCCCTGACCGCGTCATCATCCCAGCCTATCGTCGCCAAGCCTCCCGGAACCGTCGTATCGCAGACAAGGTTGACCAAGTCCGACCCATAGCGGAAGTTCCTCAACTTTTCGGTTGTCGCAAAACTCATCCCGGCGTAGTTGGCTTCCATTCCGAGTACCCTGTCAAGCTCCGTCGCATGACCGACTGACTCATGAATCTGTAGCGCCATCATACTCCCATCGATGATCACGTCGCGCTTGCCAGAGGGTAAAGTCGGGGCAGTAAGCAATTGTATAGCCTCTTCGCGCACACGCTCTGCGTTTTCAATAAGATGCAATCCGCGCACCATTTCATAACCGAGACTCATGTACTGCCCGCGGAACGAGTTCGGGAAACTCCGCACCTGTATCTCACCGTTGCCGACCGCGGTTGCCGAATACCCGGCTCCGCTTCGGATCAGGAGCTGATCGATGAACGACCCTTCCGAGGTTGCCATCCATTGATGCTCAGACTTAAAGGCAAGCGTTCCTTCGGCGGTCTTGATGCGCTTGTCGGCGCGGAGAATTTTATCGAGCTGATGCAATAGGGCAAGCTTATCCTCAAGCGATACGCTGAACGGATCTTCAGTGATGGGCGTCTGCCAGCGTTCATCGACGACCGGCTCAGGAGCAAGCCGCACGTCGAGCTTTTTCAGCAACGCCGAAGCCTTGGCGACCCTCACAGCCAGCGCGGCAACGCGGTCAATCTCATCCGGAGTCACGTCGGGCGAGCAGGCGAATCCCCAGGCTCCATCGGCGATGACTCGGATTCCGAAGCCGATGTCTTCGGAGAGCGCCATTGTACCGACTCGTCCGTTCTGGACGGAGAGGACTTCTTCTTTGGTGAAAATGATTCTGCAGTCGGCGTATGATGCGCCGCGTGTTTTAGCCGTATCGATGGCTCGTTGGGCAAGTGATTTCATAAATTTCCCTGTCTCATACCGGCGAAAGCCGGTATCCAGTTTTCTATTCTAAATGACTAATAACTAATACTAAAGGGACTCAGTAGGGCAGGGTGTCCCGACCTGCCGGTAGAACGAGCGTCCCGTCCGTTAGTACGACAGACGTCCCCGTCTGTCAGGAGGACAGATCTCCGCATCCGTCCGTTGGAACTTGAAGGCGTTTTCTCTGTCGTAGGCTATCCACAACCTGCAATAATTTATCACAGGTATCGACGAAGATCAAATAGACTAACCAGCATACTTGCGACCGATCTCATCCGCTCTTTGGGCAATTCACCAAGCTCTTGAGTTATATAATGCACCCCGATATTCGCAATCCGGTGAAGACGTAAAACTGAGGTTACCTTCAATCCCATTCCGGCGAGATCCGAGTCGTCTTTGGCGAGCAGTAAGTCCGATGGTAGCAACTCCGAGGGAATCTTGCTGCTGATAAACGCGATCAGAATATGATTGTGATTGCCAATAGGCTCGGTCAGACAGAGAGCCGGTCTTGCCTTGACGCTGGAGAAGTCGTCGAACGGATATGGGACGAGGACGATTTTACCCTTCCACATTGATCGGCTTTCCATCAGCAAGGGTGTAAATGTCCTCTTCCTCATCCTTCAGGAAGTCATAAGCCGGATTTGCCGCGAGCCACCGCATCCAGAGGGTCTCGGAGATGTCGTCGTCTTCCGGGACAATATAAATGCTGACGCGGGTATGTGACTCAAGCGGAATCGGGTTGTCAAGGAGCAGCAGGTTAGCCTCCTCAATGACTCCTGATACGATGATTGGATTTGGTAAAATCTTCATTGAAAGTCCGAAAGTCTAAAAGTTAAAAAGTTGTAAAGTCAGTACGACAGACGTTCCCGTCTTTGCGAACGAAGTGAAGCAATCTCGGTACGGCGGGGCTCCGTACCCGCTGGTACAGGCGAATTTATTCGCCTGTCATCCTTCCCCTCGACTTGATCGAGGGGAAGGATCTGGGCCAACAAGGAAATGATACAGCATCAGTTCGTAGTCCTCTCTGGTTGCAGGCAAGCCCAGTGTCTCTTGCCTTAGCAGGTATATTCGAAACATAGCTTCGTCATAAGAAACATCGTCCGGGAGTGTTTCGATAAGCTTGAGTATCGCTTCTTTCTGTCTAATCATTTTATTCCTTATTCAGTACGACAGACGTCCCCGTCTGTCAGGAGTACGGATCTCCGCATCCGTCCGTAGGGTCGAAGCTCGCCTTCGCCCACCCCATGTAGAGGCCGATGCCGTATCTTCGGCATCGTGCAGACGTTCCCGTCTGTCAGGAGGACGGATCTCCGCATCCGTCCGTAGGGGCTTGAACGCCTTGCGCCCCTTCACTTCTCCCAAATTTCTAACGTATAAAGTTGAATTGTACCCCAACCATAACTGATTCCTTCACCAAAATCAGTCGGAATCCAGATCGACAACTCCAGAGGACCCACTGGCACATCCGGGTCGTTCGGACTTGCATATGCAATATATGATGCCCAGCTACACCGTTTCAGAGCACCACGACCGGCAATTGCGAAATTTTGAAATCTTGTCCCCCATCCTCCATATTCATAAGTCACAGTCAGGTCAGCATCCATCCTTCCCCTCACAACAATCCTGTGGATATCTTTCACCACAGGCGCTACCTCAGGTCTTAACGACATCGAATCGCCCGGACCGCCTATAAGTACCGAGTTTCCGCTACGCCAATCGCCTGTCCAGTTGCGCCGAAATTCTTCCTGAGTGTTAAATCCGCAACTCCAGATCACTTCTCCAATTGTTGCGCCAACGAAAACCGTAAAGTCCCCGGCGTCGGTGGTGACTCCAAACCTTCCAGTAGTTCTACCGGGAATCAATCTTTCAGAATCAATCCGAACTCTCAGCGTTTCCGGCTCCTGTCCGACCATTCCACTGTTCGGTCTAATCGAGATCCAATCTGAAGTTACATCGGGCCAGAGCGACCATGTGTAGGAACCCTCTCCACCGTTGCAAAGAACCATCTGCTTCGCGGTTATCCCATCTGGAAATTCCAAACTATCCTCGCTAACGATAACCAGCGGCGGCACAGGTGCAACGACTTCGGCAGTGACACTCACCAAAGTTCGTTGACTATCTGGTAATTGAATGACATAGAACATCGCTGTCTGCCTGCCGGGTTCTAATCCTTCTCGCGAAATGTTCATCCTGATCGTATCCGACTTAGAATGCGCGACGCCTTCGATCTGGTCGAACGAGAGCCATGGACGCTTCGAAATGATCATCCACGAGAGGGAATCCGCTTCACCTGCTGAAATCGTTAAAGTCCTTGCGGTCGTTTCAGTTCCGAAGTTAAAGGAAGTCCCATTCAGCACAAGATGAGCTTCTGTCTCCTCCGGACTGATCGTCGGTTTTGTGGAATCAGTGCAACCGGCAATCAGGAGTGCGGCGATATAGACAAATGAGTGGTGTTTTCTTTTCTTCATGGCATTTGCTTCATTATTACTGTCTCAGGGTGTCCGCACACTGAGACAGTTCAGTACGACCGACGTACCCGTCTGTCAGGAGGACGGATCTCCGCATCCGTCCGTTGGGGCTTGAACGCATTGCGCCCCCCCGCGTAGAGGCCGATGCCGTATCTTCGGCATCGTGCCGTTGTTCCAGTACGGCGGGGCTCCGTACCCGCCAGTGTTGGCGAATTTATTCGCCTGTCATCCCCGCGCAGGCAGGGATCCAAACCTTTCTTACGAATATACGTCTCGTCTGTGGCCAACACCAACGATGTAAATCCTTGCACAGTGATGGTCCAAGCGATATAGGACTCGGTAGTCTCCAATTCTGAAGCGATATAATCCTGCAAATCTCGGATCGAGCAGAGGCACATGGCCTACGGATTGGGCATTTTCAGCCAACCATTCAAGCCGTCTCTTAAGCAATGCCTTAAAACCCGCGGCAAGAGTCTTCAAGTCTCGCCTGAAAGTTTCCTCATAGACCAATTCATAGATTACTCGTCCTTCCATACATCCTCGTGACTGATCCAGACCGGATTGGCGAGACGTCTTTTTATTTCTGTAGCAAAGTCATCGGATAGAATTTCCTCTTCGTGCAGGACTTTGCGCACTGCATTTTCGATGCGGTCATCAAGCTCCTCAACGGTGAGGTCGCTGACTTTTATGGGCATAATTTATTCCTTGTGTCATTTCTCCGCGTAAAGGCCGATGCCGAAACTTCGACGTCGTGCCGTCGTTCTTCGTAGCTAAGTGACTCCCCACCCTGCAACCAATCAATTAGATACGGGTGGCGAAAAACCGTTACCTCTACGGCGTCTCAACTTGTTCAAATCTCTCGCCGAATGTACAATTGAAAGTATGGTGACAGTGTCTTTGGCAATATGGTAGATGATTCGAAAATCATAGACGAATATTTCACGGATATCTTTGTTACGCAATTCGGGAACTATCCGGTTCCGGGATGGAAACTTGGCTAAACTATCCACCGCCTGATGACAACGATCTTCAACCAATTCAGCATAATGAAAGGAATCACGGGCGATGAATTCGGCGAAGTCATGCAATTCTGTGGCGGCTCGCTCAGTCCAGACTACTGTGTGCGCCATCTTGATGTCCGAATTTTTGCTTCTTCCGCACTGATGACGTTGCCTTCGGTCATGTCTTTAAGACCTCTCTCAATCTTGGTCAGGACATATAGTCGATACATCATCTCGTCGTATGTCGCGTCGTCCGGGAGGTTCGCCGCAAGGTCGATGATGGCTTCTTTTTGTGAGTTCATTCTTTCTCCTTGTTCAGTACGACAGACTTCAGTCTGTCAAATTATCGCCGGTTCGGCAGGGCTCAGTACCCGCCATCAAGCACTTAACGATATACATCCTTCCGATCTGCAAGGCTGACTATGTGAACGACAAGCCGTTGTTCGTGAACCTCGTAGATAACGCGCCATTCGCCAACGCGTAAGCTGAACATACCGTCGAATTCTCCCTCCAGCATTTTGCCAAGGTAAGGTTCTTCGGCAAGTTCCTTTATTGCCGCTTTCAGACTTTGAAACAACTTCGTGCGGCGATGAAGTTTCTTTAGCTGGTGAGCGGCTTTGGTTGAAAATTCAATTCTCATGGAGTTCTGCCATCAGGTCTTCCCAACGAACAGACTTCCCTTCTTTGAACTCCCGACGGGCTTTCCGTATATCCCGAACAAGCGCGGCGTCCGATAGAATTTCGATGGTCTCGCGCATCGAGTTGTATTCAGCGACCGGGACGAGCACCATTGGCTTGTCGGATTTAATGGTCATTGTTGGCATTGTGGATCCAAAATTTCTTGTTCTCTCATTCGTAGGACAGGCGTTCCCGTCTGTCTATTATCGTGGGGCGCAAGGCATTGCGCCCGCCGCGTAGAGGCCGAAGCCGAAACTTCGGCATCGTGCCGTCTCATTTACTTGTACGTCATGTAAGCCTGCGATCAATAAGGCCATCGTTTTACTGCCCAATCAGCCAAAACTAAGCTTCTGGCAGATATGGTTTCTGGAGTCCAAGATTCGTATGTCTTAGCAAATTCTCTTGTGCTTTTAAATGCAGCATCATTCATATATATTTCCCGTTTCTTTGTATACGGCCCATTGCTTACCTCTCTGTTCATTTCCTGAGAAAGAGGTAGTAGATTAGCGAGAAGGTCCTTCATTCTTTCATGTTGCTCACGCGTAAAAATGCTAAACCAAGAATTTTCTGCATGGACAGGCAACACATGCTCCTTTTCAGGATTCAGAAGTGGCGAATCGCCGCCTAATGATCGGTCATATTCGAGAATGAAGTACTTTGTAACATCATCCGAATACAGAGGACGATTTAGAATCGATGTTCGGAAAACATCTTCTTCAGGCCAAGCTACTGTCCTCTGCCCTTTGATTATATCCCTTATACTTTCACGGGTTGGTTTTCCATCACAAGCTTTCCATAATCTCTTAAAGACCGCATGCAATCCTGTTGGATCATAACCTGAAATCGCTCGCCGAATTAGAAATGATTCTATAAGATCCAATACTTCCAGACCGTCTTCAGCCTTTACTTCACCACATAGAATTTCTTTCGACAATCTCATAATGAATGGGTAGGTGGCATTTGGCGCACCTAAGCGAAAAAGATTCGCGAAGCGGCGTGCGAGCGAGGTACTATGGCCTTGTAAATTTGATCCTAAAACAAGATCAAGGAAAGCATTTTGATAAATAGAGAGCTTTTCGATGATATCAATTGGATTTTGATATTTGCGCCAATCCTCCTGAAGTGTTGGATACACATCCGTTTTTCGGAGGTCTGGGTGATCAATTAACCCGTAAGGGAAGAAGTAATCATCAAAGTAATTTTTATCTTCAAACACGAACTTGCTGTAAAAAGGACGCCAGGAGTTGGTATCAATTAGGTCAATTTCTGCTTCAGTGGTATCCTTATCCGTAATCTTGGAAAAGACTTCATTGCGAACCAAATCACCAATTGTTGTTGGTAACTGCTGTGAATTCAGTGAGCTGAATATCTTAGGGCCATTAGTTGCATCTATAACATCGATTTGAACCATAGTGACCGACATCAATAAATTGTAGTATATTGAGAAAACTCGTTCATAACCGCCTTGGGTATCTTGGTTTTTAAGGAAACGATGCAAAAAGCGATAATTAGTCGTCACGGTTCCTGTTGGATTGCCAGTTGCCGGCAAGAACTTGAATTTGGATGGAAGATTCAAAGTTTCCGTTAGAGTTTTATCGGTCAAAATGTCATGAATAACGGAATTTAGTTGCATTCTGTCTCCTTTGCTGGGATAGAGTTTGATATTGGAAAGTAGCCCTGTCGGGCGATTGATAAAAAGATAATTTTGACACAACCCAGCAGCTTCATCATGCCTCTTCTGCTCGCAAAGGTATTTTACAATGGAGCAAATATAGAGATAAAGAGTGGTAATACGCTGCTGACCATCGATGATGTCAAAAATCACCGGATCGGCTGGATTGACCCGTCGCCCATGAAATATTATTGCCCCCAAGAAATGGACATCGCTCTCACCATCAACCAATCGAAGCAGATCTTGGTTAAGTCGATCCACTAGCTTAGTCTTCCAGCTATAGGAGCGCTGGAAGTAAGGTATAGAAAATATTTTATCGCCGGATATAAATAGTCCAGCATCAGCCTCACCTGAATGGGCAGTTAGACGAGTTGGTTTGGAAGGATTGTTTAACATTGCCTCATAACTCCTTATTTGTAGAATGTATAAGAATAATTATTGCAGTCACATGTCCTTACGTGACTGTCAATTTTTGTATTGAAGTATCAGGTGAAGGCATCTGACACCACTTAAAACTTCCCATCCCGCCACAGAGGGCGGGGCTACCGGACGGGTTCAGCGACCCGCCCTACTCAACCCAACCGGCGTCCCACCCGTCCCCCCGTGCCGCCATGATGGCGGCGTTACGCGGCAATAATCTCGATCCTTAGCTACCCTTCCCTAAACCGCCATAACTCTCGACTGGGCAATCTCACGCGATCCGACTTGTCTCAGTTGATGAGAATTGACAGTCACCACCGCGACGGTCTCGCCTTCAAATGTTATAAATTCAACCTCGTAAGCCTCGCCTTCCTGATATACGAAAACCACCGTCCCAATGTCTCCTTTTTGAAGGCCGTGCAGAGGGAGGTCTTCCGTCAAGGCAACGACTTTAAATTCTTCGATCATGATTTATCTCCTTTCGGATAAGCTGATACTAACCTCGGAATCTCCTCACCATTGAGGATAATCCAGATTGATCTGATATTCGGAGTCCTTCCAGATGGTGTCGAAATTAGTCCATCCACAACAAAGCGTTGACCAAATTCCGTATTTTGAAAGTCCTTCACTTCAGCGTTTCTTGCGTGGTTTTTCAGGGCAAGAGCCAACTCCCACCATTCTACTAAAGTAAACCCTTGTCGAATGAAAAACAACGCCTTGCTTCGACCGACCGGGTGCTCCAAATCCAAAAGATAACGAATTATCTTATCTTCAGGAATTATTGCACTCTCGCTATAAGGAAGTCTCATACTGGATTTTCGCTATTTCTAAAATGGAAAGATTGCTTCACTTCGTTCGCAAAGTTCGCAATGGCGGGTTTTGAAGACCGCCCTACGCGACCACGGGCGAGACGCCCGTTCTACCTGCCGCCAGAATGGCGGCGTTACGCAAGACAAGCGGGACGCTGATCCTACGCGACAATCCCTCCCTTCCCGCATTCTAAATTATTAATTATTAATTATTAATTATTAATTTCCCCCCTACCCTTTCGCCTCCTGCATCAAATACCCCTCGATAAACCTCCCAATATCCCCGTTCAGCACCCCTTCCGTGTCCGACGTCTCGATGCTGGTGCGCAAGTCCTTCACCATCTTGTACGGGTGCAACACATAGCTCCTGATCTGCGACCCCCAGCCAATCTCCGCCTTGGTGGCTTCAAGAGCATCCCGCGTCTTCGACTCCTCGTCACGTCGTAACTTCAGCAGCCTCGCCATCAAGAACTTCATCGCCGAGTCCTTGTTCCGATGTTGCGACCGGTCGGTCTGGCATGTCACCACGATTCCGGTCGGAATATGAGTGATCCTGATCGCTGAGTCGGTCTTGTTGATATGCTGCCCTCCCGCCCCGGAGGCCCGAAACGTATCGATGCGCAATTCAGCCGGGTTGATAATGATGTCAGCACCCTCTTCGGCTTCGGGGAACACGAACACCGACGCGAAGCTCGTGTGCCTTCTGGCGTTTGAGTCGAACGGGCTGATCCGCACGAGGCGATGGACGCCAAGCTCAGCTTTCAGGTAGCCAAAAGCATACTCCCCCTCGACTTCGATGGAAGCGCTCTTGATGCCCGCCTGCTCGCCCGGCTGAATATCGATGACCTCACCCTTCCACTTGCGTTGCTCGATGTACATAAGGTACATCCTCATCAGCATTTGCGCCCAGTCTGCCGATTCAGTCCCGCCAGCTCCTGCGTGAATTGTCATGATGCAGTTGCGTGAGTCATCCTCGCCGCCAAGCATCGTCTTAAACTCCCACTCGGCGATAACTTTGTCAAGCCGTGCGACTTCCGCCGCCAGATCAGCGGCGTCGCCTGAGTCAGAATCGCCGAGTATCCCGGCAAGCTCTTCAGCGTCAGCGAGATCGTGACTCATCTTGCTGTACGCATCTACAGGCTCAGCAAGGCGGGAGATTCGCCTTCCGACATCCTTAGCGCGATTCTGGTCGTTCCAGAAGTCTGAGGCTTCCGTTTGCTGGCGGAGGCTGGTTAGTTCGGTCCTTTTCGCATCGACGTCAAAGAGACCTCCCGAGCCGCGTCAGCCGCTCTTTCAGTGAAGATAGTTCCATTATTCCTTTTTTTCAGGAGGATAGGCGTCCCTGCCTGTCCACTTTCCCACTTTCGTACTTTCGTACTTTCGTACTTTCGTACTTTCGCACTTTCCCACTTTCGCACTTTCGCACTTTCCCACTTTCCCACTTTCGCACTACCCTTCCTCACCCGCCTGAAATCCGATATTCCGATTCGTCTCGTGCTTGTCGAAACCGGTCTTGATCTCGCCGAAATGAGCCTCGAACTTCTTGAGATTTTCATCCAGTGCCTTTTCAAGCGACTTGGCGTGTTGAGGCGTCAGAATGATCCGCGCCTGCACCACCGCCTTGGGCATACCGGGAAGCATTCGCGCGAAGTCGATGATGATCTCCGCGCCGGAATGCGAGATCAGCGCCAGATTTGAGTAAATCCCCTGCCCCGTCTTTTCGTCGATTTGGACCTGTATCTGTTGCTGAGGTCCTTTTGCTTGATCCATTTGTTTAGTCCAAATTTTAAACTTTGTCCAGGCGGATGCCCTCGTCCGCTGAAGCTAAAACAATACGTAGTAGCGGACGAGGGCGTCCGCCTGAACTTGCAAACACTATTTATTGATAATTCGTTGAGCAGTTTTGTCGAATGCCTCACGGTACTCATGAAAAGCGGCGACTTCTTGACGGGTAAGCGATGAATACGTAAGTGACGCTTTCTTCCAGAACAGCATAGCCAGAATTAGCGAAATTACGATAAATATTAACGTCGTATCGCCACACTTCAGCGAACAGCTCCCTAGGAAGAACTCAGTGAGAATTCGTGCAGTAAAAAGCACTGCCGCAATCAAAGCTGAAAATGAAACAGACCTGAATGACATGATGTAATGCCAACTCCCTCGATTGTGATCCCTAAAGGAGTTCGGAATTCCTTCCGAGTAAAAGGTGGTTTCCCAAACCAGAAAAGGTTGTCGCATTCCATTCCCAGTAAGCTTGTAGGTCGAAGCGATAACATTGAGAACTTCACGTTTGGAGCTTTCCCATCCCCCTTGAATCTCGAATAAAGTCCTGTACGTCTGATGAACTATATACCCAATGACTGGAGCGCCCGTAACGGTCAGTAAGCTGTTCACGTTTTCCATACCCGGGAGAACATGGTACAACGCAACCAATAAGATCGCGCCTGGAATCGAAAACCAAATAAGCTCATTCATTATAAATTCCCTTCATTTTTCTAACGTAATTCCCTTTCCCGCCCTGCCCGCTTCCATCCGCTGATTTGTTCTA
Source organism: uncultured Caldithrix sp. (assembly GCA_964355675.1). Lineage (GTDB taxonomy): Bacteria > Electryoneota > AABM5-125-24 > Hatepunaeales > Hatepunaeaceae > CAMBDS01. The sequence goes on along the minus strand of CAYHEC010000033.1, from coordinate 19,542 downwards.
CGTTATTGGCGCTGACAGCTTTCTGGGGATTCTTCATTGCCTCTCGATCAGCCAGCGCCACGGCAACTGCGGCCGCGATAACCAAATTCGCGTCTGGTGGAGCTAACAACTCCGGTCGGAATTCGCGGTCGATGAAACTCGTGTCGCATTCACCTCTTACGAATTGCGGCTGATCCATCACCCAGCGGCAGAACGGTATCGTCGTCACGAATCCGGAAATTCGATACTCGTCCAGCGCCCGCTTCATCCGGGTTATGGCAGCATTACGATCCGCTCCCCAAACAATCAGTTTGGCTACGAGTGGATCGTAATAAACTCCTACCTCATCGCCAACACTGACGCCCGAGTCAACCCTAACCCAAGGCCCATCTGGTCTGACGAGTGTCCTGATGCGTCCAGCGTCGGGTAGGAAGTTCTGGAACGGATTTTCGGCGCAGATCCGACATTCGATGGCGTGCCCGGACTGCGATAAATCTTCCTGTCTGAATGGAATCGGCTCACCCATCGCCACCCAAAGTTGCAACTGCGCCAAATCGATCCCGGTTACCATCTCGGTCACCGGGTGCTCGACTTGCAGGCGGGTGTTCATTTCGAGAAAATAAAACTCGTTCGTCTCATCATCGAAAAGAAACTCAACCGTTCCGGCGTTGACATAGCCGCAGGCTTTAGCCGCCATGACCGCCGCCCGACCCATTGCCTCGCGTATTTCAGGGTGTGCACCAAGCGCTGGCGCGGGAGACTCCTCGATTACCTTCTGATGACGCCGCTGAATGGAACACTCACGCTCAAAAAAATGGAGCACGTTGCCGTACATATCCCCCATGATCTGGACTTCGATATGACGCGGATTCAAGATCAGTTTCTCGAGATAGACCTCGCCGTTTCCAAATGCCGAAAGCGCCTCCCGAGACGCCGACTCGAACGCTCCTGCCATTTCGGCTGGTGATCTGACCACCCGCATCCCTTTACCGCCACCGCCCATCGACGCCTTCACCATCACCGGATAGCCTATCCGCCCAGCCGAGTCGAGGCTTGCCTGCACATTCGCCAGCGCTGACCTGTCGCCTGGAACGACTGGTACGCCAGCGTCCATCATTATCCGGCGAGCTTCGGTCTTCGACCCCATCGCCCGCATTGCGCTTGCCGGAGGTCCGATAAAAACGAGTCCGGCGGCTTCGACTGCTTCGGCAAAGTCACCGTTTTCAGCGAGAAACCCGTAACCGGGATGAATTGCCTCGGCTCCGCAAGCTTTGGCAGTTTCGATGATAACGTCCCCCCGCAGGTAGCTCTCGCGAGCCGGAGCCGCGCCGATCCGGTACGCCTCATCTGCCATCTGAACGTGAAGCGCACCCCGGTCAGCGTCCGAATAAACCGCCACCGGACTGATTCCCATCTCGCGACAAGCACGGATCACCCGCACGGCAATCTCGCCGCGATTGGCGATCAAAACCTTGCTGATGGAACGGCGAGGATCTTTTTTGTTACCGAAAAATTTCACACTGACTTTCGTGTTCGATGTTCGCAGGGTGTCCCCACCCTGCGAATAAACATAACTATTGAAATTTAACCGTCGGGTGGGGACACCCGACGGCAGATGTACTTCGTCCACTTCGTCCATCCCGTCCATTCCGGTACGACGGGGCTCCGTACCCGTCGCTTGACTCAGGAGGACGGATCTCCGCATCCGTCCACTTCGGCATTCCTCTCCAAAACGACCATCGGCGGCGGGGATTCCGCCGCCGATGGGGGTTAACCTTCATAGAATCTTATAATTCTACCTGACTATTATCGGTATCGTCTCGTCACGGACGAAATCAACCGCTCCATACTCAGGCCGCCTCGGAGCAAATGGCGGGGCTTCGTGTTCCGGGGAATAAAAGCTCACAGTGGCTTCATCAACACGGGCGAAGGCAATCGACGCACCCGAAAACACTAATAACCGCAATTTGTCGATGCTCAATTCAACCGAATCCTGCATTGCAAAATTCTCTGCAATCAAGTTATCGTCGATAGAAACATTATACCGGTTCGAGTCAACGTTGAACTCAACCATCACGTGCATCCATTGATTTGGCATCCAGTTTCCAGTCGCATATTGGAAGGCGTTTGCCCCCCTTCCGTTACGACAGAGTACTCTACCGTCAGATTCGAACTGGATTTGGTAGCAGTAAATATTCCCACCAATTGTTTGAATACCGAAATAGCCACTGGGAGCCAACTTAACCCAAGCCTCGAAAATCCCCTCCTTGATTCGGCGATGAGATGCCGTTGCCATCGCATACGCCGTTGCCTCTGCGCTTCCGTCGTTGAATTGAAGTGATTTGATACCGGCGTGAGCATCGTTATTTACGATTTCCGCCGTCGAAGGATTAACCTGCGTTACTGTCCATGGATTTCCTGGCGGACCAGCGGTCTGATAATTCTCAAAACTATCTGTTAAGATAGTTAACGATAACGTCGAGGCCGTGGCGACATTAGAGTAGGGTGACTGCCCGATCAGGTTCGTACAATATACCCGGTAATCGTAGGCGGTCTCTGGCGTAAGGGACGTGTCGGTATAAATGTTGGTGTTTGCCGGAAATACGCCGACAAGGTCAAATTCCGCCGCGTCATGAAGCTTGCGTTCAAGGAAATAGTCAAGCTCATTGTTCGCAAGGTCATTCCAGGCAACAATGATCTTATCGATGTCGAGCGTGTTCGCGCTAAGGCCAATCGGACCGGCCGGCGGCCCATCCGGAATAGTCACCTCTGCTTCATCGGAATAGGGTGAAATCCCAGCGTCGTTGGACGCTTGAACCCGGTAAACGTAAGTCAGATTTTGAATAACGGTGTTATCGAAATAGAGCGTTGTGTCGGAGCCTGTTCTCGTAATGCGACTCCAATTCGGATTGGTCGATGGCCGCCGTTCGACAAAAAACTCCTTCTCGTTCCGCGAGTTATCCGTCCAGCGCAGATCGACACCACGCCAGTCCGGAGCATTCGCCGTTAGACCGGTGGGAGCCACGGGAGGACCAGGCACTTCGATCGAAACGACGTTGGAATACTCTGACGCACCAAACCCATTGTAAGCATAAACCCGGAAAAAATAGACTGTTTCAGCAGTCAGGTTGTTGATCCTGATATTATCGTTATCAGCAAGACCGGTATCGACCGGAGCCCAGCCGAAGCCTTCCGAGAGGCTCATTTCGATTATAAATCCATCTTCATTCCCTGACATATCATTCCATCTAAGAGTCACCGCATTGGGCCGTCCCTGGCTCGTCGAAGGAGTTAGTCCGCTCGGCGGATTTGGAGTCAAAACCGTCGTTTCCACTGTAACTGTCGCACTCCATGCCGATCCAACTGTATCCTTTGCCGCTCTGACACGGAATTGATAAGAGGTACGCGGAGTTAAACCTTCCGCCATATATTCCCCGGTGTTGGCTTCAAGATCAGCTTTTCTTACGAATTCGCCAACGTTGCGAATTTTCATGTCAACCTGATAGCCGGATTCATTGGAGCTTGCGTCAGTCCAAGTAAGTCTTACACTGGTTGTCGAATTTCTTTGTCCCCTCAATCCTGTTGGCGGAAGCAGTGGAACAGCCACGGGCAACAGTTCGCTGGGAGATGCGGTTGGGCCATTGAAAGCCACTACCCGGTAGTCGTAAGTACTGCCTTCCGTCAAACCGGTATCCACAAACGTCTCGGTATTGGCTGGTAAATTAGGAAGATGAGTATAATTCGTGCCTCCCGTTGGCGCGCGATCTACACGGAATCCCTGCTCGTTCGGGCTGTTGTCTGACCAGTTTAGCCGAATGGAAGCGGGGGGAACAAAAGTCGAACGTAATTCTGAGGGACTCGGTACGGTCGGTGCAACGGGGCCATTGTCTTTCGATCCGCAACCGACGAAGAAAATTGCCGCTAAAAGTAGCGCGATGTTGGTCAATCTTGGCATTATCAGATCTCCGAAGAAGGTGATATATCAAAGGAACAGGGCCGATCGAAGACTGAATTCACAATCCTGACCGATACCCTTTTCACCGGTTTAGAATAATAATATAGTGATTAGGACTGCTACTTACAAGAAAAAAAACCGGACAATAGTTATAAAACTTAGTCCGGCTTGAGATTCAACTCTGACGGCGCTCCCTACCCGTCTCTTGATGCCGTCACGTGACAACAGGAGGACGGATCTCCGCATCCGTCCACTTTCCCACTTTCCCACTTTCCCACTTGCCCACTTTTCCACTTTCGCACTTTCGCACTTTCGTACTTTCGCACTTTCGCACTTTCGCACTTTCCCTAAACTACCGCCCTTGCCCCCGCATATTGATAAAGCATTAAATATACCACTACCCCACTGATAGAGACAAACATCCAAACCGGCCAGAGCCACCGCGTTATAGCCGTATGTCGCGAAAATTGCCCCTTCAACGCAAACGTCACCGCCGCCACAATAAACGGAACCATCAAGGCGGCAAGTATCGTGTGAGGAATTAGTATCGCCAAATACAATGTCCTCGTCCAATCATGGATCGGGTAACGAACCGACCCCACTCCAGCATGATAAATAAGGTAACTCACAAGGAACAAAATAGATACACCAATCGCGGCAAGCATGAAACGTTTGTGCAAGTCAGGTCGGTGGTTTTTGATGTGTCGGTAGGCGATAAAAAGAAGTATGCCGGAAGAAATATTCAGGATCGCGTTCAGCGTGGGAAGAAATTCCAGAATCGTTCGATTCATTTGTTAACCCTCCTTACTGCGCAGAAGTTTGTCGATGTCTTCGATCAGAGTTTTCATCGATTCTTCCTCGACGCTGTCATAGTATCCCCTGATCTGCCCGCGCTTATCTACCAAGACAAAGCGAGTAGTGTGCTCCACTGGCCACGTGGAGGCAGGTAGCTTGAAACCCTGTTCCGAAAGCGCCACAATTGAGTCCCCGACCCCAGTCAGAAAAATCCATTTGCCAGATGTGGCGCCAACCATTTCAGCATATTCGGTTAGAACCGGCGGAGTGTCATTAGCCGGATCTACTGAGATCGAAACGAACCGTATGCCAGCAGAATTGGCAAATCTATTCTGGATTTTGCCCATCTCTAACGCCATCATCGGGCAGGGTCCCTGGCATTGCGTAAAAACAAAATCAACAACTGCCGCGGTCTTGGTTAAATCCCTGAGAGAGAATGGCTGTCCGGTCTGATCAATCAAGGAAAATCCCGGAAGTTCTGAGAACACCGGTAGCGGCGTCCCACCCCACCGTACCGCCGATTTAATGGTCAGCGCCGCCAGCCCCAGACCAGCTAAAAACAGCAAAAGTACCGTCTTACCCTTCATCTAAGAACTCCCTCGCTTGCCCACTTGCCACTTGCCACTTGCCACTTGCCCACTTGCCACTTGCCCACTTGCCCACTTGCCCACTTTCTCACTTGCCCACTTTCTCACTTCCCGCCTTCGTGTTCACCGGACTCATGTGTCTGACTTTTCGGTATATTCTCATACATCGCCGCCTTGTCCTTTATCGGCAAAGCAACTTCCGGGTAAATGTCACCTCTCCGCAATGTATCGAACAGGATAATGATGATGAAAATTCCCAGAAAGCACAATGACGATAAAAAAATCACACCGAACAATTTGTTGTCGTACAGGAGATGCATGAAAAACAACCCGACCAGCGTCGCCTTCAATGCCGCTATCGCCATCGCAACAACGAGATTATAAGCGCCAAGATGGACATGAGAAACCGCTACGGTCACAAGAGTCAATAAAATTAGTATCCCACCGATACCGAGGTAGATCTTCAACGGAAGTATATGATGATGATGCGAGTATTTATCGGTCATGCCGTTATCCAATCAGGTAAAACAATGGGAAGAGGAATATCCAGACCATATCGACCAAATGCCAGTACAGCCCCGTAACTTCGACAGGTGTGTAATAGTCGGGTCCAAAATGCCCTTTTTTTCCACGAATAATCAGCCAGAGAATCAACCCCATTCCAACCAACACATGAATTCCATGAAGACCGGTCATCAGGAAGTAAACGCTGAAAAAGATATGGGGATTTGAGCCTTCGATTCCTGTAAATGTGTAAAATTTACCGGGAAGCTGTCCGAGATGAAACTTGTGAGCGTACTCGAAGTACTTGACGACCATAAAGGTTGCCGCACAGAGCAGTGTCACCACTAACAGCCAGACGCCCTGCTTCTGCTGGTTCAGTTGAAACGAGCGGATCGACAGCGCCATCGTCACCGAGCTGGCGATGAGCACGATTGTATTCAGTCCGCCCATCCGCCAGTCGAGCGCCTTATGGGCGTTGAAGAACATCTCCGGGTGCCAGGCGCGGTAGATCGCGTACGCGCAGAAAAGCCCGCCGAAGAAGAGTACTTCCGTCAGCAGGAAAACCCACATCCCAAGCTTTGCCGACTCCTGTTGTTGTTCGGAATCGGTGAAGTGGTGCTGAAACCATTCGGGGGGGTGATTCTGACTATGTTCTTGAATATCTGCCAATTTATCTCGTTAATAATCTGTCACTTTAGTGATCCTTGGAGGGCGGACTTTCAGTCCGCTCTTCCCGCGTAGGATAAGCGTCCCGCTTGTCAAGGGCGGACTTTCAGTCAATTCTTGGAGTGCTGTCACACGTCCTCGTGTGACACCTGAATGAATTATCGGTAGGACGGATCTCCGTATCCGTCCATCCTATTCATTTCGTCTAAAGGAGGACGGATCTCCGTATCCGTCCACTCCGTCCATTTCATCTAAAGGAGGACGGATCTCCGTATCCGTCCACTCCGTCCATTTCATCTAAAGGA
>CAYHEC010000033.1:0-12651 GCA_964355675.1 uncultured Caldithrix sp. | reverse complement strand
GGACGGATCTCCGTATCCGTCCATCTTGTCTATCCCGTCCTTCCGCGACCAACGATTATTAATTATTAATTCTTAATTATTAATTCTTAAACTCATACGGCCCTCCCGTCACCACCGGCTGACGCTCAAAGTTGTGCGGATGAGGTGGCGAAGTCGTTTCCCATTCCAAGGTCGAAGCTCCCCAAGGATTGGCTCCAACAATCTTTCCCCGCTTCAATGAAGCTATCAAGTAGATCGCGATAATCAGCACCCCGGATCCCAGAATGAAAGCCCCCACGCTCGAAATCCCGTTTATCCGCTGAAACTGCGGCAGGTAATCCCAATAGCGGCGCGGCATTCCACGAGTCCCCAATATAAACTGACTGAAGAACGTCACATTAAATCCAACGAATACCAGGATAAATGCAGTGATCCCCCAGAATTTACTGTACATCCGCCCGAACATCTTCGGCCACCAATAATGTATCCCGCCTAATAGCGCGATCACCGTGCCACCCATCATCACATAATGGAAATGCGCCACGACGAAATACGTGTCGTGAAGGTGAATATCGACCGACAGCGTTCCAAGGAAGATACCCGTCAGTCCGCCAATCGCGAAAAGGAAAAGGAATCCAAGTGCATAGAGCATTGGAACCTCTAATGATATCCTCCCTTTGTACAGCGTTGCCGTCCAGTTGAACACTTTCACCGCTGATGGTATGGCAACGAAAAACGTGAGAAAACTGAATACCGCTGAAGATAATTCCGATTGACCGCTGGTGAACATGTGGTGACCCCAGACCAGAAACCCCAGCAATGCTATCGCCAGCGACGACCCGGCAACGAAACGATAGCCGACTATTTCGCGCTTGCTGAAAGCCGCGATAAGCTCGCTGATGATCCCCATTCCGGGAAGAATCATGATATATACTGCCGGGTGCGAATAAAACCAGAAGAAATGTTGGAATAGAACCGGATCGCCCCCCATCGCCGGATCGAATATCCCCATACCGAACGACTTCTCCATAACCAGCAAAGCAAGTGTAATAGCTAATACCGGCGTTGCCAGAACTTGTATCAATGCCGTTCCGTAAAGAGCCCAAACCATCAGCGGTAGCCGCCCCCACGTCAAACCCGGTGCACGAAGTTTATGTACCGTCACGATAAAATTCATTCCTGTCAGGATCGAAGAAAATCCCAGTATGAACGCGCCGGTAGTAATGCTGATTACAGAAGTATTAGAGGATGTCGAATAGGGTGTGTAAAATGTCCAACCCGTATCCACGCCTCCCGAGATGAGCGAGTAGATCGCAAAGAGCGATCCGGCAACGTAGATATACCAGCTCAGTAAATTAAGCCTCGGAAATGCTACGTCCTTGGCCCCAATCTGCAATGGCAAAACAAAGTTGCCCAGCGCCGCTGGTATCGAGGGAATGATGAAAAGAAATATCATCACCGCACCATGCAACGTAAACAGCTTGTTATAAGTGTCAGGACCGACTATCTGTTGCCCGGGTAGAAAAAGTTCAAAACGGATAAGAAGAGCAAACAACCCCCCAAGGAAAAATGCTATCGATATTCCTATCAAATACATAATCCCAATCCGTTTGTGATCGAGAGTCGTAAGCCATGACCAAAGCCCTTTTTCTGATGAAAGATAGTTTGGAGCTGGCAGACCTTGATCGTCGATAGAAGAAGCAATATTCATATTGAGTCTATTGAAGAAGTCGCAGAAACCCTGCATTTGTCCAGGCGGACGCCCCCGTCCGCCAATGAGATGTGCTTGGATAATGGGCGGACGGTGGCGTCCGCCTGAACTCTCGAGGGCTTTTTTACCAGACTCACGTTATCTTCCTCCTATAGACTGTATATAGGCAATTAATGCGTCTAATTCCTTATCTTTCAATATGCCCTGAAATGTCGGCATGATGGGTTGATATCCTGCCACAACCTTGGCGCTGGGTATAAATATCGACTCACGAATGTAATTCTCGTCGGCCAATACCTGACTCCCGTCGGTAAGCTTAACCTCATGTCCGAAAATCCCTTTTAGGCTTGGCCCATTTGAGGCTGTCCCATCGACGGTATGACAAGTGGCACACGCCTTAAGCTGGAAGAGTTTTTCCCCATATTCGACTGGAGTCAAGCCCTTACCAAGGTCTGAAGCTCCTTCGATCCAACTCATGTAATCTTGTTCGCTTAAAACGCGAACTTTACCGATCATTTGCGAGTGTTTCGTACCACAGTATTCTGCGCAAAACAGATCGAATGTACCGACATTTGTCGCTTGGAACCACGCTATTCCGTAGCGATTCGGAAGAACGTCTTTCTTGATCCGAAAAGCTGGCACAAAGAAACTATGGATCACGTCCTTCGACGAGAGCAGAAGCTTCACTGGCCGTCCGACCGGAGCCACAAGTTCGTTCACACTGTTTGCGCCTTCGGGATAATCGAAAGTCCAGAACCATTTCTGACCGGTCACTTTCACCTGCATCGCCTCGGATGGTACGACGCTCAGTTTCAGATAGCCTTTGAAACCCCAGAAGAATAGTACGATTACTATGCCGAGCGGAATGATAATCCAAGCGGCTTCCAGCAGGTGGCTGTGTCCCACCACCGGCATTGGATCGTTTGCATTTTCAGGCGTGCGACGATACTTGATGGTGAAATAGGTCGCCAAACCGACGATCAAGAGGAAGAAAAACGTCGTGATGGCGAAAATGACATAGAAAAGAAAATCTATCTCCCCTGCCATCGTCGAACTTGGCGCCGGTAGCCAGAATGTGGCTGTTGTATCCATTCATCCCAAAATAAAAATGTTAAAAGTAGGGGCCGTTTACGTGCCCCGTCCAAAAATGTTGCGTATGGGACGCGTCGGGGCCGTTTACGCGCCCCGTCCAATAATGCCGCGTAGGGGCCGTTTACGCGCCCCCGCCCAATATGCCGCGTAGGGGCCGTTTCGTGCCCCGTCTAATTCCTCGCGAATGGGCCGTTTACGTGCCCCGTCCATTTCGCGTAGGGGCCGTTTACGTGCCCCATCCAATTCGCGTAGGGGCCGTTTACGCGCCCCGCCCAATATGCCGCGTAGGGGCCGTTTACGCGCCCCCCGTCCAATTCCTCGCGTAGGGGCCGTTTACGCGCCCCGTCTAATTCCTCGCGTAGGGGCCGTTTACGCGCCCCGCCCAATATGCCGCGTAGGGGCCGTTTACGCGCCCCCCGTCCAATTCCTCGCGTAGGGGCCGTTTACGTGCCCCCGCCCAATCCGCGTCGGGGCCGTTTACGCGCCCCCGTCCAATTCCTCGCATTGGGGCCGTTTACGCGCCCCTACCCTCTCCCCCGATCCCGAATCCAAAGTCCAGCCAGCAACCCCACAAAAATCACCAGAGTCACCGCTCCGCCGATCTTCATAATCTGCCCCGCCATCAGCACATACCCCTTAGAGTTGGGGTCATAATGGTAGCAATAAAGCAGTACTCGGTCGATAGTGCTTCCGATCTTTCCTTGCGAAGCTTCCAACAAAGCCAATCGAACATCTGTGGGCTTGAATTCAATCCCGAACAAGTACCGGCTGATCGTTCCATCAGGTGTTAAGACCATCACTACGGCAGGATGTGCATATTCCTTGCGCTCCTCGTCGTAGAAATATCTGAAACCCACCGCTTGCGTTAGCCGATTGATGTTTCCCGAGTCACCCGTGAAGAATCTCCACGCGTCAGATTTTGAACCTTGAGGCAATCCTCCGCCAAAACGCTCTCTGCCTGCCGAACTTTTTTCAACCGTTTGGCTGGGATCGATTGAGACTGTCAGAAGTCTGTAATCGATTCCCGCTGTGTACTCAACATGTTGAACCGCTTTTTCAAGTCCTGTCAGCACCAGCGAACAAAGCATCGGGCAATCGGAATAGTAAAGAGTCAAAATTACCGGCTTGCCGTCAGAAAAAAACTCAGCAAATTCAACAGAATCACCATCATCAGAAACAAAATTCAACTCAGCAAGCGGAATCTTATCTCCCAGATGTTCATCCACACCGATTCGTGACAGTTCAGGAGGTTCGGTCTCTGCTACCTGCGCCAATGCCCGATCGGCTACAAAAATTGTGACAATAAAAATCACCACAGCTAAAACCGCGTTCTTCATCATTTTACATATAGCGCATGAGTGCTGAACCAAATTGGAGTTTGCGGGTAGCCCGCACAGCTTCGCTGGGCGGGTGACGAGTGACCTTTGTTCCTGTTCTCGCCGAGCAAAGCTCGCCGGGCTATACGTTATGTGTTGAAGATTCATTTTCCCGCATACGCTTCGTCAGCTTGTAACTTCATAGCTCTTTCCAAAGGTATCCGGTAATATCCTGCCGCAGTATCGACAACCCCATACGATGTCAGGATCTCATCAGCGTGCGCCTGCACGTCTCTCAACACCGATGATTCCGGTCTCATGGAAACTTCGTCGATCATCTTTTCTTTTTCGAGAATGAAATAATCATTCAGAAGCACGAGCGTCACTCCAAGCACAATCATTCCTATCGCCAGCGCCCCGCCAAGCATCCACGGATTTGCGTCCAGCCGTTCGTAATTATTGTCGCTCTGATGGCCGTTGTGATCGGTGTTGTGTTCGTCGCTCATCTTTATTTGCTGAGAGTGTTGATAGAATCGCTAAGCCGCGGGTCACCGACAGGCACGAGAGGATGGCTCGCCAACATCCTGATGAAGGAGTAGATCATTACCCCGCCAATGCCAATCAGAGTCGTGAAATTCCAAGGATTAATATGAAATCCCTCTTGGGAGAAGGTAGGGAATATGTTCCAATATAAATCGACATAGTGCATCAAAAGCATCCAACCACAAATTAACGTAAGATAGGTCATATTGCGTTTGGCTGGTCGACTGGTCAGCATCAGAAATGGAACGGTAAAATGTCCAAATACGATAAGAAGTGAAATTGCTTTCCAACTCCCGACCCAACGTTGCCGGTAGAATATCGTCTCCTCGGGCAGATTGGCATACCATATCAAGAAGTATTGTGAAAACGCCATGTAAGCCCACAATATCATGAACGCGAAAAACAACTTCCCAAGATCGTGGCGATGCTCTTCGGTGATTATCCCAACTAACGCACCTTTCGACTGCAACCGGCCAATGACAATGATCAGAAACGCTAACATCGCCATTATTGAACCCATGGCGAAATATACGCCGAAGATCGTCGAATACCAGTGTGGATTCAGTGACATCAGCCAGTCGAAGGAAGCAAAAGAAACAGTAAGTGCGAAAACAATCATACCCGGGGCAGACACCTTCACGAACCGGGCTCTATGTTCATCTGTTCCCCCCTTATCCTGATCGATTGAAATTGTCCTCAACCGCCACGCGAGAAACGACCAGACGCTAAGGTAAATCACCGAACGCAACCCGAAAAACAGCGGATTTAACCATATCGCCTTTTTCATCAGAATTGGATCATGTTGCGCTTCCGAATGACTCCATTCGTAAAGATCGTGAATCCCAAATAAAATCGGTATAAACAGTACCGCCATTATCGGCAGTGTTCCGGCAAGAGCCTCCATCAAACGCCTGATAGTCACAGACCAGACCGAACCGGTCAGATGGTGCAACATTGTCAGGAATAGTCCACCCAAACCTATCCCAACCCAGAACAGCCAGGCAGTCAGGTAAGAGCTGAAGAAGTCTGCCGGATGCAAAGCAAGACCGCCGAACGACGTTGCAAGTCCTACGACGCCGATAATCAGCGCTGGTTTGCCCAGCCGTGAGCTATCTTCTAATCGAAATGTGTCAGCGTTATAGCGCATGTTCCCTGTTTTTTTCACGGGAAGGCGATATTTTTATCGCCTTCCTTCACTTCGTCCATTCAGGAAGATTCAGGAGGACGGATCTCCGCATCCGTCCACTCGGTCCACTTCGTCCATTCAGAAGGATTCAGGAGGACGGATCTCCGCATCCGTCCAATCCGTCCACTTCGTCCCCTACTTCCCCGCCAACTTCGCCCTTTGCTCGACCGGTACATCCTCTATTCTGGCACGCTGGCTTCTCTGCAACACCCTGAGATAGTTAACGATCAACCAGCGATCCTCGACTGTAATTTGTCCCTTATAAGAGGGCATATTTCGAATTCCTTCTGAGATGGCATGAAAAATCTGACCATCGGAATAACCTCGAATTAGGTCGCTGTGAAAACTCGGAGGCGGAACATAACCCTTCTTCAGCATGATTCCTTGTCCGTCGCCAGCCTTGCCGTGACAGACCGAGCAGGTAATATTATACCGTTCCTGCCCGCGTCGAAGAGACGCCTCTGTCACCATAACCGGAGACTCTGTACAAGGCTTGCCGGTTACCGGATCGACGCCCCTCCAGTACCGATCATCCTCGTTCAGTTTGCCTCTGGCGACCGTCCCGGCGACAGGCGGCCTCATTGCCGCACCGTCTGCAAAGAAGGAATTTGCCGACTGAGCCTTGAACTTCGGTTGGTAATCCATGTTCGGATTGAGATGAAACGGCGGCTTATCCGAAGGCAGCCCCCGAAAACAGCCGATCAGCGATAACGACAGAATCATCATTCCCGCATAGGAGCCAGTCCGAGAATGCGAAAAACGGTGTCGCAGGGTGTCCTCACCCTGCGACAAGTGATAGTGAATTACAGACTTCGCCGCAGGGTGAGGACACCCTACTGCAGACAATCTGCATTCTCGGACAGACTCGTAGGCAGGAATCCAGAATATTCCCCGGATTGACCGCTTCATTCCCCCTCCACCAGTTCTATTTGGCTCGCCCCAAGTGACTTTAAAAGCTCACTCGTACCTTCTGCCTGAAACTTTGGGTCGGTCGATTCGATGGCTATAATAAACCCATCGTCCGAAAACTTCGTGAAAAGATCGCTCTCGAAAAGCGGATGATGGAATCGCAAGTCTATCAAACCTGCAAAAGAAATCAGCGCCCCGAACGCCGCGCTAAGAACACAAATCGCGAAAATCGGTGGAAAAAATGCCTGATAACTAAAAAATGCTTTGCCGGATATGATCAGTGGATAGGCTTCGGTATGGACCCACCAAATCAACGTCAGTAAGCCTACCCCGCCAAGAATCGCACCAGCCGCGGCGAAATAACTCACCCGCGACCGCTTTTCAGCCATCGCCTCGTCCATTCCATGGATTGGGAACGGAGAGTGCGCGTCGAACTTCCGATAACCGGCTTGGCGGAGTTCCCCCGCCGCTCTTAATAAAAGACTGGGTGTCTCGAATCGCGCCACAATACCGACCGTTTTAGCCTTCTCGTCCATTTTGTCCATTTTGTCCATCAATGCTTCACCTCAGCCTGTGGCAATATACCCTTCACTTCCGACATCGCGATCATCGGCAAAAAACGAAGGAAGAGGAGAAAAAGCGTTAAAAACAGTCCGAATGAGCCGACGAAAGTCAGAATATCAACCCATGTCGGTGTAAAATAACCCCAGGATGATGGCAGAAAATCCTGCGAGAGTGACGACGCAATGATCACGAATCTCTCGAACCACATCCCCACATTGACCAGAATCGAGATGATAAACAACGTGACAATGTTGGTGCGGATTTTCTTGAACCAGAGGAACTGCGGGATGAGCACATTACACGATACCATCGTCCAATAAGCCCAGGCGTACCAGCCGGTTGCACGGTTGATAAACGTGCTCATCTCGTACTCATTCCCGGAATACCAGGCAATGAAAAACTCCATCCCATAAGCATATCCAACCATCATCCCGGTCAGCATGATAATCTTAGCCATCTTCTCGAGATGGTTCATAGTGATAAAGTTCTTGATTGGATAGACCATCCGCGCCAGAATCGCCAGCGTCATCACCATCGCAAATCCACTGAAAATCGCTCCAGCCACAAAATAAGGCGGGAATATCGTAGTGTGCCAACCCGGAATGACTGAAGTCGCAAAGTCTGTTGAGACAATCGAGTGTACCGAAAGCACCAGCGGCGTCGAAATACCGGCAAGGATCAGATAGGTTAGTTCGTAATGCTTCCACTGCCGGTTGCTACCGCGCCAGCCCAGCGAAAAAATTCCGTAGGCAACTTTCTTGATCCGCGTCTTAGCCCGGTCTCTTAATGAAGCGAGATCGGGAACCATGCCAAGGTACCAGAACAACAGCGAAACCGTGAAATAAGTCCCGACGGCAAAGAAGTCCCACAACAGTGGACTGCGGAAATTCGGCCACATCCCCATCTGATTAGGAACCGGTATGAAGAAATGGAGCGCCCATGGCCTACCTACGTGAATCGACGGAAACATCAGCGCGCAGATCACAGCAAAAATAGTCATCGCTTCGGCAAAACGGTTAATCGATGTCCGCCACTTCTGTCTCAGCAGGAAAAGGACTGCCGAGATCAGCGTCCCCGCATGACCAATTCCGACCCAGAAGACGAAGTTGGTTATGTCCCACGCCCACGCGACCGGCATCTGGAGTCCCCAGACTCCGGTTCCGTACATGAACAGGTAGGTTATCATTCCCAGCAACATCAGTGTGATCCCACCGGTGATGCTGATCGCGATATACCACGCCTTGGGGGTCTTCGCCTCAACGATGCCGCTGATAGTATCGGTCACCGTATGGAAGCTCGGGTTGCCGAGGATCAAGGGCGGTTCAAGCGCGATTATCCTGCTGTGTGGATCGAGGGCGACTGCGGCTGTTGTGCTATTTGGTTGTGTTGAACTCAATACTCTTCAGTTGGTAGAACGGGCGTCCCGCCCGTTTGGTTATCAATTCGTTTCGTTCCCGGACGGGTGGCCCGACTTGCTTGCAAGACGACCTTTCAATCCCGTAACGTCCCCATCTCGGCGGCATGTTCCGCCAGCGTCTCGCTGGCTCTTGCTTCCCATCCACTTCCGCCAGCGTCTCGCTGGCTCTTGGTTACTATCTACTTCTGTTCCGTTCCCGCCACGTTTCAAGCGCAACGTAACGTGGCGGCCAGATAGACCATCGACCATTTGCTGGTGTGGAGGGATTCGAACCCTCGAAGTCGTTCTATCTATGGACTGACCAAGGCCAGACCATTCTTGACGGATTTCACCAACTGTTGCACACCAGTCAACCTCCCTACTTAGCTCACGCAGCGCCCGATGGCACGATAATAAGGAGGAGTATTTTCTTTTCGAAAGGCCTTTGCGCAGATCTGAAGGAGTCTAGCCGTGCACAAAGGGTTAGGAGGTCGGCTAGACCGGAATACCAACTTCATTCATTGCTGTAAAACCTTCTATTTGCTTTTCAATTCTGTTGAAGGGCGTCCCGCCCGTTTGGTTATCAATTTCGTAACGCCGCCGTCTCGGCGGCATGTTCCGCCAGCATCAAGGCTGGTCTTTCTCCGTTTCCCACTTCTTACTTCATCTCATCGATCTTCGTCTCTTTCGTGAAATACCGAAGCTGAATAAAAGAAATCACTTCGAACACAACGCCCAGACCAAATACTACCATCCCAATAATAAAATGGTCGAGAATTGTCAACAGCAACGCGACCAGCGCCACGGCTAACAGCGGGGTTAGTAGCCATCCTTTCACCTTCGCGTCAGTCGCTTGCCGTCGTTTCCTGAATCTATTCATTATTTCGACGTTGAGCCCGACAACTATAGCAAGCAGTGGCAGGAAATAGGTTATGGTTGTCACGCCTTCGACGGGTATGGGATACTCTGGTTTTGCGCTCCCGGAATGCCCCCACCAGTTGATGGTATCCGCGAAAAACATCACTATCGCCGCGATGATAACTGTGCCTGTCAAGCGACCCCAGAAGCAGACCGCAAGTAACAAAACATAGAATACTACCAGCCAGAGAGTCGGTATCTCAATCTGTAGTATTTTACCGCCTACTAACACCGCGATAATCTTCGCCAGCATGATTGCCGACAAAGCAACTAACAGGTAGCGCTGCCATAGTAGCCATCGTTTCATAAACGAACCCAGTCTCCGGTCGTTTGCCGGTAATCTCACACTCGCCGATTAATCTCGGCAATTCGTAACGCCGCCGTCCCGGCGGCAAGTTTCGCCAGCGCCAAGGCCGACTCATTATCTTCTTCCCGTACTATCCCCGCCCATTGATCTTACCGAATCCCTCTCCGCCTGACTCATCTCGTCCCAGGTCTTTGGACGAGGCGCAGGGAGACGATACCCTTTGTATCGCACATTTTCCGCCGATGCTATCCGCTCTTCAGCAAGCTTTTCCCCTTCGACGTCACCGATCTCGTGAAACACCTTCCGCGCCCATTCAAGCTTCTCTACGCCGGACTCAGTGTAAAACATCGATCTGGCGTTTCCCCACTCGCTTTGTATCTCCGCCATTGCCTTGCGATTCTTCTTGCGCCTCGCGATCTCGTATGCCTTCCCGAATATCTCATTCGGTGTGGCGAAACCTCCCGAATTCCCTTCCATATACGCGACGCCGCTCTTAACGAGTTTCTCTATCTCCTCCATTCCATCCCCACCGGGCATGGTCAGATCGAGAGGCTCCTCATTTTTGAAGCGGCATGTGTCCCGCACCGACTTCGGAACTGCCGACTGCCTTAGAAGCGCGTCATCGGCGGCTTTCATCGAATCAAGTTCAGCCGAACTGAGCTTCTGGATATACTGGTTATAATACCACCCGCGCTGGATAGTTGATTCTTCCAGCCAGTCGTCGTCTCGTTCACGTGCCAGAGCGAGCAAGTCGTTGAAAGCCCGGCGTGAAGTTGATCCGTTGGCGTACGCAATCCTGCTGAGTGCCAATGCTTCACCGGGAACGTCGCCGATTTTATGGAATACATTCCGTGCCGAATCGAGGTAAATCGTTGCTTTAACTGCAAGATCCGCACTACGATCCCCGCTCGGTAGCCGGCTGAAAAAAATCAGCTCCCCTTTAGCGCTGAGTAGCCCGGCTTCGGTGTGGCGGTCGCTGAGTTCACGGGCAATAGCAAGAGCATCATCTATGTCTTTCATTGCCGGTTCAACGAGCCGGGTATTTTCCTGCAAGCGTTTCTGGCGTGCCTGCTTGATCAGAGCGTTAAGCTCTGCTGAGCGGTTACCTCCCAGTCTGGCTCCTTCCACCGCCGCCCGGTCACCTAAATGTTTAGCTTCATAGACCAATTGGGTTGTCGAATCGTGTTGCGCCAGCAGGTACATCGCATTCAAACCACCGGGTCCAAGAACCAGGAAAACAAGCGCTACGTAAAAAATCACCTTGCCTGCGGTTGTAAATCTCCGTTTCTGAGGCGGTTCCCACCACTTGACCTTTTCTTTTGTGGGTCGGAGTTTGAACTCCACGGCCATTCCAATCAAAAGGACGATCAGACCGACAGGAAAACTAAAAATATACGCCCATAATTCATTGTCACCGAACGCCGTTTGCGGACCTTTGAACCATACTCCCGAGGCAATTACAGCGTGCATAGCAACTGCCGTTACGATCAGGCTGATGGGAAATCGGGTCAGGAATAAGCTCAGCCCCAGCAGGATCAAATAAGGAATAACTGTCACGAAACTGGCCATTATGACACTACCTGATGCCGAATCCGTGCGTAGGAGGACATTGAGCATTCGTGCGAAGATAATCGCTGACAATGCGATCATCAGAGATTGATGAACAGAACTAAGCTTTTTCAAGTTTCAGCTCCCTGTGAACAATTCCTCACCCAACCAATCGCTTGAAAATCGCCGCGTAGGGGCCGTTTACGAGCCCCACCGTTTACGAGCCCCCTTGAAAATCGCCGCGTAGGGGCCGTTTACGAGCCCTCGCCGTTTACGAGCCCCTTGAAAATCGCCGCGTAGGGGCCGTTTACGAGCCCCGCCCCCCATCCAATCCCGCGTAGGGGCCGTTTACGCGCCCCGCCGTTTACGAATCCCCGCCCATTTACTAATTCTCTTCTTAATCCATACCTATCGCCCACCAAAAAGGCCAATTCTCGATATCATCAACCAATCCGGCTCGGATCGGATTATTTCTCATATAATTTGCTTTCTCAAGCCAATCATGTTCATTGCGAATGATATGGTCATAGAATCCGCGTTGCCACAGTCTGGTTCCTTTCCACTCATTTTGAAACAAGGTGGTCCGCATTGCTATTTTGAGGGTTCTGACTCTATCTCCCAAGGTATCGACGCCATGTTCACCAATTTCAATAATTAAATGCAGATGATCGTGCAGAAGAACTGCCGTTGTAATTTCGCCTCCATTTTTTTGAAATCTATCTTTAAGAACATTCCAGGCAAGGTTTGCCATGATCGAGTCCGAAAAAACCTTTTTTCTATCATTGCAACAGATTGTAACGTAGTAGGCTCCGGCTTGCGCGTAATCAAACCCCGCTAAACGGATGTCTTTGCGATAGAGCATATACAGTCCGATTAATGACCTTATGTGGGTAATCTGCACGTGGTTTATTTGCACGTGGTTTATCTGCACGTGGTTTATTTGCACGTGGGTTATCTGCACGTGGGTAATCTGCACGTGGTTTATTTGCACGTGGTTTATTTGCACGTGGTTTATCTGCACGTGGTTTATCTGCACGTGGGTGATCCGCGTAGGGGCCGTTTACGAGCCCCCGCCGTTTACGAGCCCCCGCCACCCAACCAATCGCCGCGTAGGGGCCGTTTACGAGCCCCGCCGTTTACGAGCCCCCGCCACCCAACCAATCGCCGCGTAGGGGCCGTTTA
>CAYHEC010000032.1:23055-35625 GCA_964355675.1 uncultured Caldithrix sp. | reverse complement strand
AATTAATAATTAATAATTAATAATTAATAATTAATAATTAATAATTAATAATTAATAATTAAGAGTAACTCTCATACAAGCATAAAAGTCTATCTGAGAATGTCGAAAATGCTCGGAATGCTCTCATACCGGCGTAAGCCGGTATCTATTATTAATTATTAATTCTTAATTATTAATTCTTATTTACTTCACCAGCACAACTTTCCTCGTCGCACTGAACTGACCCGTATCCATTTTGACAAAATAAACCCCCGCCGCCTGTCCAGAAGCATCCCAAGTCACCGCGTAGGGGCCAGCTTGCTGAGCCCTTCCTTCGTACAGCACTGCGACTTGCTTACCTAACTGATTGTAGATGCTGATGCTGGTTTGAGATGATGTTGGTAATGAGTAGTCGATCTGGATGGAGTTATTGAATGGGTTCGGGTAAGCATTGGAAAGTTCAAATACGGATGGATCGAATGACGCTTCGCTTTCCACGCTTAGATATTCACCGAAATCGTAGATACCGACAGAACTCCATTGAGCGAAATAGCCGTTCCCATTGTCGAAAACCGCGTCGATAACCGGATTGTTCAGATGAAAACTGGTTAATACCCCTGCCTCTCCGTCTATATTCCCGTTTACGATGGTGATATTGTTTTCATATTTGTTGTAAACTAATGCTCTTGGGCCATTAGAGTAGAGGAATTTACAGTCACCTTCAAGAACCCAACCAACTCGTATTCTCGATAGCTGTCTCGGCGCCTGTGTATTGGTCACATCGTAGCATTCATAAAAATAGTTCCAGCCCATCTCTGCGGGTTCGTGGTGCAATGTGTGCAGGAAATTTCCATCAAATAAATAATCGACAGTCGGTACAAAATTGATTGAATCGAGCAGTACTGGAGCTTGATTTGGATCGGTGATCGAATACTGGTAGAAATTCCTGTTTGTAGGCATGAAAAGATACTCGCCTGAAATGCAATATGGGCGCGAGTGCATACTCCCTCTTCGCATCGGAATTCGAGATACTTCGCGAGGATTGGTCGGGTCGGATAAGTCATGAATCAGAATTTCTCTATAAGTCCAGATGCAAAAAAGGTGTGAATTGGATAACTCGATGTATTCGGGGGAATTTCCTGCCCCAAAATTAAGCGTTGAATGTAAGGTGAGTTGCCCATCCTCCCCAACCTCCGTTACAGCTAATGTCGAATTGCCCCATCTGACAGCTACCAAGTTCCCTTCTGCGGTAACTCCCGTCACGGTCGAGTCAAATTCCCAATGACCTGT
Source organism: uncultured Caldithrix sp. (assembly GCA_964355675.1). Lineage (GTDB taxonomy): Bacteria > Electryoneota > AABM5-125-24 > Hatepunaeales > Hatepunaeaceae > CAMBDS01. Next base: position 34,356 of record CAYHEC010000032.1, on the reverse strand, counting down.
TTCCCGAGGGTTTTCGGGTTGCGTGATGTCGACAGACCTCAGACCCTCAACTCCAGCGGCAACAAACAACCTCTCACCTACTATTGCTGTTTGAGTAACATAGCCATGAGTGCCGACATCTGCAATTGGCTCAGGCGTGCGGGGTTCTTCAAGCGAAATGACGGACACACTGCCCGAACTGTCAAGGGCATAGAGATTCGAATCCTGGATCAAACACCTCGCCAAGTGCGGTGGTAGGACACCGAACACTGGTTCGGAAGGATTTGCTGGGTCGGAAATATCGCTGTACCAGAGCGTATCGTGGGTCGTCCAATAGAGATGTTCGTTGGTTATCTGATAGTCTTTAGGCCAGTAAGTTGCTACTACCGAGTCGCGAAGAAAAAGGCTGTCGCCAACAATTTCAATTAGGAAGAGTCCCGGTTGTTCGTTCTTGCCGATAGCCAATAGGTTTTGTTCCCAATTATAGACTGGCGAACCCCAAAAATCCCAGGCAAGAGAGAAGATTATTCCTGGGTCTTCTGGATCTGAAATATCGAAAATTCGCACATTATTTCCGGTATCATAAAGCCTATCGTTTGTTATAACCATCGGACCGAACATGGGTCGTAAACGGTGTTCAACCAGATTCCGATCTTGAATTTCCCATATAACGGAACCTGAACCCGGACTGTTACCATATAGAGCTGTAAAACCCATAACGATTGAACTTTGAGAAACAGCAAAATTGATCTCTATAAAACCTCGATCTCCGGCAACATTGAAATTATCCAAAAGGATCGCCTGCTCGGGATCGGAAACATCGACTAACCACCCTCCGAAAGTTGCTCCATTGAACAAGTCGGAATGTTCTCCTGTCATTGTTAAACGGTCATCACCACACATGTGTAAATCAGTATATCCGCCCCAGGGATATCTCGCAATGAGAGTTGGATCATCAGGCGTAGAGATGTCGAAGATGAAGAATCCGGTAGTTCTTGAGATGGCATAGAGGTAATCGTCCCGCACTGCAATATCATCAGCGCGGTCGATGTAATTGTAGATACTGGCACTTTCGCGTGGTTGAGCAAATGACACCATGCACGCTGCCAGCAAGGACAATATTGTGAAGAATCCTCGTAGCAAGTGAACTTTCATACTATTCCCTTTTAGTTCCGGTACCGGCGATTTCAATCGCCGTTCCGTAAGGTCGGCGACAGAAATGTCGCCGCTCCCCGATCTAACCGGGTGAATTAATTCGCCCGTACCTATTATCCTCCAGCATTTCCTTCAATATATCCCTTTCCCCCGTCTCTTCCAAACGCTTGACAAGGCTTAAACTTAACAGCCGGTACAGCTTCTCCACTTCCGGCAGTCTTTGCAGTGTCTCAAGATGCTTGCGGATCGTCTCAGCATCCCCGCGCAGAATCGGGCCTGTTATTGAATCCTGTAATCCCTTACGGGAGATGTTCCTTATCGTCGCCGTCATCAGCGGAGTCACCGCCTGAAGCGCGCGCTCCTCGTCCATGCCTGTCCGCTTCAGCAACTCCACCGCTTCCCCAACCAGTCCGACCAGCAGATTACAAGCTATCACCGCCCCAAGGTGGTACTCGCGCCGTAGTTCGGGAGGCACTCGGAACGGCACTCCTCCGAGATCACGGGCAAGCTGTTCCCCGACCAGTACCGCCTCCTCGTCCCCGTCTATCCCAAAGGTAACGCCCTTAAGAACATCACCATCCTCATCCCCAGTGAACGTCTGCATCGGATGCCAAGCCATCACTTTCCAGCCCCTCTCCCGCGCGGGAGCAAGAATTTCGGCGGATAGAGCGCCAGAGGTATGGCAAAGGAAGTTTGGAGTTTGGAATTTGGAATTTGGAATGTTAAGAACTGCTTGTCCAATGTCTTTATCTCTCAAGCACAAAATTACCAACCCAATATCGTCCGGCAGTTCCTTGACCGACTTCAGCACGGAGCACTGAGCACAGAGCACTCCGTTCTGCCTCGTAGCCAGCGCACTAACCTCCCACCCCGCCTCCGACAACGCCTTCATCAGCACCTTCCCAACCCTGCCGTACCCGACGATGGCGACCTTTGGTTTATGTGTCATCAGAAAATCCAAATCTTAACACGAAGAGACGAAGGGACGAAACAGAGAATATTATAATTCTTTGTTTCTTCGTCCCTTCGTGTTTAATAATCTCTACCATTTCTTCTTCCTTTCGCCGAGTATCAACCACTCGTCATATAACTCGGCTAACTTGCTGTCCAATTCCTCCAGCCTCACCCTCCGCCGGTCGGCGAACGAGTCCTTACCTTTTGCTTGAAATGCCTTGATCTCTTCCTCGATGCTGGGCTTGATTGCCTCCATGCGAGCAATCTCCGCCTCAACCTCCTTGAACCGTTGTGGGTCGAACTTCTCGCTTACTTTTTTCGCTTTGATTTTCTTATCCGGCGCGACAAATCGCTGTGCGACTGCTCGTGCGGTAAGCTCCCCTGCTTTCAACTTCTCCCAGAACTCGCTGAAGTTCCCCTCGAACGCATTGACGGCGGGAGGATCGAAATAAAGGACCCGATCTGCTAATTTATCAAGGAAATACCGATCATGGCTGACCATCACCAGCGTGCCTGTAAACTCCTCCAGAGCATCCTCCACCGCCTCCCTCGAGTCTATGTCGAGATGGTTCGTAGGTTCGTCCAGCAGTAGCATGTCCGACCCCGAAACGATCAGCGCCGCAAGCTGTAACCGCGCCTTTTCGCCACCCGACAATACAGCGATTGTCTTTGAAAGGTCGTCGCGCGTGAAGAGGAAACGGTACATCAACTCTGATGCCGCGCCGGGGGAAAGTCTGGTGAGCCGCTGAGCTTCGACTAAAAGCGTCGATTTCATCGATAAATTCTCACCAAGCTGGGAGAAATAACCGACTTTGACAGACTTGCCGACGCGAAGACGGGGGTTCTCCCAGTGCCCATCGGTAACAACATCTTTCAAAAGTGAACTTTTACCCGTGCCATTTCGCCCGACAAACGCCGCTCGCTCGCCCTGAGTTATCAGAAATGATACTGAGTCTAGCAGGATCATACCATCGTCGAACTGCTTTCTGTAATCCTTTGTTTCCAGTGCAATAGTCCCACGAGCGCCTTCCCCGCCAAAGCGAAATTTCATTTTTTTGCGTTCGACGCGAGGCTTTTCGACCATGTCCATACGTTCGATTCGATGCTCCATAACTTTGGCTTTTTTTGCAAGAGCAGGGTTGTTATAGACTTGCCCCCAGCTCTTCAACCTGGCAATTTGAAATTCGAGCTTGGAAATCTGCTGTTGTTGACGATGAAAAGCCGACTCCTGCTTTAAACGGCGCGTAAGTTGTTCAGATCTATAGTCGGAATAGTTGCCGGTGAACAGTTCCAGCACGTTATGCTCAAGCTCCCAGACCGAGGTGCAGACCTGATCAAGCAGGTAGCGGTTGTGCGAAACTACGATAAATGCAAGCTTTGACGAGGAGAGATATTGTTCTAACCATTCAAGTCCAGCGAAATCAAGATGGTTGCCGGGTTCGTCAAGCAGAATCAGATCGTAATCGCCGACAAGAATGCGCGCCAAGGCGACGATGTTTCGCTCGCCTCCGGAAAGAGTCTCCATCTGCTGATCCCAAAGCCGTTCTGCAACTCCAAGTCCAGCAAGTATTTCCTTGGCTTTGCCCTGAGCGGATGCTCCGCCGATGGTGGCGTGGCGGTCAAGCAGATCGGCATAACGCTGAGCCAACTTCATTGTTTTACGATCATTAACCTCCTTCAATTCATCACTCCGACGTAAACAGGAATGCAGTTCGTCCTCGTGACGCTTGATATCTTCTTCTAAATCAAGGACATCCTCCATGCCTTCCAGCACGGCTTGGATAACGGTCTGGCCGGGCGGATAGACGGGGTGCTGAGGAAGATAGCCGATACGGAGTCCCGGAAAGCGGGAGATGTTCCCTGCGGAAGCTTCGAATTCGCCGATGATTAGACGGAGCAGAGTCGTCTTGCCGACGCCGTTCGGGCCGACAAGACCGATGTGCGAGCCGCGGACGATCTGGCAGGTGACGCCTTCGAAGAGGAGTTGGCCGCCGAACTCCATGGAAAGACTGTTGATGCGTATTAAAGACAATTGACGATAATGATTAATGATTGATGATTAATGACTAATGAAAATTTCGTGCTACGGGCGCCCCTACCAAAAAGGATGGAGGGGTAAAAAATCGATCACTGAGTCACCGAACGTCGTATTTTGTTGCACCGCATAGAAATACTCTGTGATCGATTGGTGACTCATGTTGCCTTTTCCGCGCAAGTGGGAGCCGAAGGCCGTGAAACAATCCAGTTCTGAGTTCACAGCTTCAGCATGGGTTGGGGTTGAACAACAGATTAAACGGATTAAGCAGATTTTCAGACACGCTAAAGCTGTGAACTCCAAGCCCGGCAAGAGCGCGTAGGGGCGATTTCCAAATCGCCCAACATTAAAAGTATCGCGTAGCGTCGATTTCCAAATCGTCGGATTCTCGACGCGGGCAAGACTGCCGACAAATGTCGGCTGTATTAATGCTGATGCTAATGCTAATGCTGAGAATAATCGAGTCATTTTGTTAATCGTTTTTTTGGAAGATAGCCGTACAGGACGGATACGGAGATCCGTCCTCCTGAAAGGGGGCTCGTAAACGGCCCCTACGCGACGGGCATCCTCCTGAAAGGGGCTCGTAAACGGCCACTACGCGATGGGCATCCTCCTGAAAGGGGCTCGTAAACGGCCCCTACGCGACGGGCGCAAGGTATTGCAACTCTACCTCAAATATAAGCCTTGTCGTTGCTAATGCCAAGTGCTTAACTGGTGATGAAGATGGATACCGGCTTTCGCCGGTATGATTAGGGTGATGATGTTGATGAAGATGATGATGATTGGCGGAATGGACTCGCATCAGGGGAGAAAATTTCGTATAATATAACGGGTCGGGTGGGATGAGATTGCATCAGTCTGGGTCGCAAAGATGCACGTTGTGTCAAGCGGGACGCTTAACCTACGCGTGAGTTTGTCAAGCGGGACGCTTAACCTACGTGTGAGTTTGTCAAGCGAGACGCTTAACCTAAGTGTGAGTTTGTCAAGCGGGACGCTTAACCTACGTGTGACGGGCAGGGACGCCCAACCTCCTAATGGGGACGATTGGTTTCGACGGGGACAATTCGGAACTTTGATCTGCAAGCCGGGGATTTCGGTAGCCTCGTTAAAAAAACTGAAAAATTTAAGTGCCAACGATAACTACTCGTACGCACTCGCAGCTTAACTTAGAATAAGCTGCACGCCTTCCTGACAACGGCTGTCGGGTCTTGAAGGCAACAACAGACGGCCCTCGTCCCCTCTCACGCCTTTGGGGTTGGGACAGGATTAAGTAAGGCTGGGTTTCTTGAGAGCGTGCCTGTTCGCGTTTGAGAAGCCGAGAAATAATAGATAGGATAAGCTTGTAGACGGTCTTGGGGCCGTGTCTTCGGACCCGGGTTCGATTCCCGGCGTCTCCACAGAATGCCCATAAGGTGTTGAAATAGCATCTTATGGGCATTTTTTTTTGGGTCACGGCACACCCACATCACAGATCACTTCATCTTCGGCTTCGCTTCGTTAGACGGCTGGCCATATACTCGAAAACAATATTTCACAACATTTCGCACTTAACTCATTGTCTGTCCCTCTGATCAAGAGAGCAGGCTACTCAAACGGGCGAGACGCCCGTTCTACCGGTAGGTCGAGACGCTCGTAATGCCGACAGGTCGAGATGCCCTGCCCTACTCTTTCAGCTTTCCTAAAAAAATATCCACTCTTCCCAACACCGCCTCGTCATCAAACATTGCGTCGAGTTTATCCCCCAAAGCCCTCACAATTGCCTCATCGACCAGCGCTCGTTCGAGGATCGTCGCGCCGCCATCCCTTGCGGCAAGGGCGAGAGCCTGGACCCGCTTGTAGATATCGTCGTCGTCTATACCAGCAAGCCTAAGCGCCGTGAGTAATTGTCCAGACTGCATTAATCCCCGGTCATTCTTCACGTCGGCACGCATCTTATCCACGTCAACCCTCCACTCCATCACCATCCACTCGCACTTGTCAAGCATGTAATACAACAACGACGTCGCATCTGGCAAAATCACCCGCTCGACAGACGAATGGCTGATGTCGCGCTCGTGCCAGAGCGCCTGATTTTCCAGCGCCGCCGTCGCATACCCGCGCATCAGCCGCGCCAGGCCGCAGATGTTCTCGGCGGTGACGGGATTCTTCTTGTGCGGCATCGCCGACGATCCGCGCTGGCCTTCCTTGAAGGGCTCATACAGCTCCTCAACCTCGCTATGAGCCAGCAGACGGACCTCCAGCGCAAGCCGCTCGCAAAAACCAGCGACTAAAGCTAATACAGACACATAGTTGGCGTGACGGTCGCGAGGGATGACTTGCGTGGCGATGGGTTCTGGGTTAAGTCCAAGCCTGTCAAGGACTCGCCGCTCCTGATCGGGCGAAATCGACGGGTAAGTTCCCACCGCTCCGGAGAGCTTACCGTATCTAACTTCTTCAATTGCATAAGTTAGTCGAGCCATGTTTCGGTCGGCTTCGGTAACGTAGCCAGCTAAAACCCAGCCAAAAGTTATTGGCTCGGCATGGACGCCGTGAGTTCGCCCCGGCATAAGGGTCAATTTATTTTTAAGTGATTGATCGTAAAGAGCAGTACGTAAGTTCTTTAATTTAGTAAGGATCTGCTTGCCTGCTTCGACCAGCGCCATGCTAAGCGCAGTGTCCACAACATCATAGCTTGTCAAGCCGAGATGCAGAAATCGCTTGTCAGGGCCAAGCGAATCGCCGACGGATTGGGTGAAGGCGATGACGTCGTGCCTGGAAACGGCTTCGTAACGGGCGATGGCGGCTCCGTCGAAGGCGGCGTTGGCTCGCATACGTGCGACGGCGTCCAGAGGCACAAGTCCATCTTCGGCAAGAACTTGGCTGACTTCAAGCTCGACAGCAAGCCAGCGGTTCCAGCGGGCTTCGTCCGCCCAGAGGGCGGACATTTCGGGAGGAGTGTAGCGGGAAATCATTTGTAATTTAAGATTTAAGATTTATGATTTAAGGTTTCGACTGAAACAATGGAATTTAATGAAATTCGGGTGGATATGAAAGAAAGAAGTTGAGAGTTGAGAGCTGTAAGTCAAAAGTTGTCGGGCGAGATGCGATGTTTGGGAAGGATTGCACAATACAGCAAATGTTGTTATTTTATCTGAAGTTCAGAATAAATTGTGCAGGAAGCAAATGAGCATTAAATTGCTCATTATGAGAGGCAATTTGATGGATATTAGTTTTGGGGAAGTGGGAAAGGAAGTGGGCAAGTGGACAAGTGGACAAGTGGACAAGTGGGCGAAGGGGACACCACTCCTGCAAGCGGAAGGGGAAAATGACAGGCAGGGACGCCTGTCGTACGGTGGCGGGTACGGAGCCCCGTTCTACCGAGCCCCGGGACTTTTTCAACAGACTTAGCATGTAATTACGGGGTTCGAGCTTACTCGCCCAGTGATTATTTAATAACTTCCATCCGACCTCGGTGTATAGTAGCGCCAGATTTCACCTCGACCAAATAACTGCCGCTACTCCAGTCAGAAAGGTCGAGAGTACTTCGACAAATTCCAGCCGGGCGTTTACCGAGCGAATTTTGCAATCGAAGTCTGCCTGTCGAATCATAGATAATCATCGAAACGTCCGAAACGAGCGGAAGGTCGAATACGATATCTGCGTAAGCATTTGCTGGATTTGGGATTACATTTACACCGAAAGCATTTATTGGCAATGGATCCAAGCTTACCGACACTGCAGTTTGATTGATCCATACTTGCGGCTGTTTAAGTGTTCTGCCTAATAAAATATCGGGTTTGTCGTCTTCGTTGATGTCGGCAACAATAAAATGGTATCCAGAATCAGGTCCCGACTCGGTGAAAGCTTCACTATCCCAGGTCCATTCTACGTGGTTTGCCCTGCCGATGTTACGATACATCCGCAGAGGCAGGTTTGCCGCCCAAGCGCCGATAGTAACAAGCTCGCATTTTCCGTCCCGGTCAAAATCAGCCGTCCCTATCGACCTTACTCGCATTGAATCCGGTAATCCGGTTTGCCAATCAATTCGTCGCACCCAGTTGACCTGTTGGTCAAGACGCCGTTGCTCATAAATAGAAATTCTGCCTATCTCGAAATCAGGTCCTTCAATGATAGCCACATCAAGATCACCATCACCATCGAAGTCCCCAAAGGAAGGAATCTGCAGTGTCTGGCTGGCCCGAATTATTCGACTAAAATAACCATCGACAAGTTGCCAGTCCCACCCGGCGGTGGTATCGACATCTTCATAGAGTTCCAGCCTGGGAGGTTCGGGATCGCAAGCTACGCTCAGGACAAGTTGCGGTGTTCCGCGTCTCAGCAGATCAACGAACGATATTCCATCCACAACAACCGGGCCTCTACCCCATTCTTCATGGTCTCTACCAAAGAATTTGGCGTCTTCCCAGCCATTCCTACCCGCTTTAATCTGCCCCAGCCGCCAGTCTTGTGTGTCGAAGGGACCCGAACTTATGCTGTAAAACAGTTCGACTTCACCCCTATTATCGATGTCGAACGCGGCAAGCGGGATAGCGCCAAGCCGCCAATAAACAGGGCGTTCCCAAGTTATTTCTGTGGAGTCCGGGACATGCAGTTGGTAACGGAATTCGTCCAGTATATCCGGTGAGCCGTCTTTATCAAGATCGAACGGAAAAGGACTGCTATATCCCCAAGAGCTCAGATCCAACGGTTCACCCCATGACGGATTCTCAGGAGTGCCTTCATTTACGACCGCAAGAGTAGTGATTCCGCTCTCAGGCAGATCATATGGCCCGAAGATATCAATTACCCCGTCACCGTTGACGTCTGATGTGTAAACTGAAATACCGGTTAAATTCGCCACGCAGGTAATGAAACCAAGCGATGCCCATTCCCCTTGATCGTTGCGTTCGAATCGATAGTAACCGTCGTTGTAACCGAGTATCAGGTCCGGATTGCCATCCTGGTCCCAATCACAGAAATTGGAGGTGCTACGCCTCACCAGTTGGACAGGATAGAGATTCTGGGCAAGACTCCAATTCGGGTGATCGTAATCGGCGCGATTTTGAAGCACAACCGCCGAATCGAAAATGATCTCGACAGCGCCATCTCCGTCAAGGTCATAGAAAGTAACAGCAGTCGGGTGAAAATTCCTGCCGAGGTCAAGTTCACCGAAAAATCCTTCATTCAGACTCCAGCGTATGTCAGGAAAATCTCCCTCCGATTCAGCAAGATAGAGGTTTACGCGCTCGGAAGTCTGGAAAGCAAGCACGTACTCCGGCTCACCGTCTTCATTCAGGTCATGCATTCCACCTGCGAGATATGCGCCCTGAAGTGCGGCAAATTGTCCGGAAACACTGGGCGCCAGGAAGTTCTGATCAACTTCCCACCGCCAGTCTTGGGCTATCGCTACGATTGGAATGACAACCATGACGGTAATCCACGATCGCCATAGGCTGGAGTAAATCAAGGAAGAACTTTCGTAAATTGGTATTAAAAAATCAAGTCTTTAACGTCTCTCAAGAGACGACTAATGACGATGTTTGGTTGTAGGCGGCGGGTGCGGAGCCCAGCCGTACCGGCCAGAATGGACGAAGTGGACGAAGTGGACGAAGTGGACACACGCCTGCAAGCAAAGGGGAAAAACGGCGAATGAATTCGCCGGTACCGAATGTGGTGGCGGGTGCGGAGCCCCGCCGTACCGGCCAGAATGGACGAAGTGGACGAAGTGGACACGCCCTTTAGTTTCCCCCCAAGCAAGAGGAAATGATGACAGGCAGGAATGCCTATCCTCCCCGGACGGGTTCGGCAACCCGTCCTCCTACTTACGCTTCTCCAACTTCACGACTACTTCCTCTATCTTGGCGTCGCGGTAGATCGTCAGTTTCAGCTTGTCGCCAACGCGCAAGTCGCTGTTGATCAGGAAATTCTTCAGCTCGGCTCTCGAATCGAGGCGCTTGCCGTTCACACCGAGAATCACATCGGGCGAAACAATCCCCGCCTTTGCGGCTGGGGAGTTGTCCTCTACGCTGGTTACCACCACTCCCCGCACCTCCGGCAGTCTTAAACTATAGGCAACCCGCCGGTCAACATCCTGAACATTCAATCCGACCCAGACGTCCCGGTCAACAGTGCCGCGAGCTTGAAGGTCTTCGACCAGGCTCTTCAACCTCGACGACGGAATCGCAAAACCGAGCCCAATCGACCCGCCTCCGCCTTCAGTGAAAATCATCGTGTTCATGCCGATCAATTCGCCAGCCGCGTCGATCAAGGGTCCTCCTGAGTTGCCGCGGTTGATTGCCGCGTCGGTCTGGATCATGTCCTGATAGAGGCGACCCTCTTGATTGCGGTCGAAGTCGCGGTCAACCGCCGAGACAACCCCAACTGCGACTGAGGGCGTCGAATGGATCGAAAACAGCCCGAAAGGATTGCCGATAGCAACCGCCCACTCGCCGATGATGACGTCGTCGGTATTGCCGAAGCAGATGTAGGGGAGGTTTTTGCCGTCGATTTTCAGGAGCGCTACATCAGAATCGTAGTCGAAGCCAACTACTTTTGCGTCAAACTTGCTACCGTCGGTCATGGTGACGACGACCTGAGACGCCTGGTGTATGACGTGTTCGTTAGTCAGGACGTAGCCGTCGGCGGAGATCATAAATCCTGATCCGAGGTTTTCGACCTTCTGGCGGTGGATTTGGTCGGGGTAGAACTGGCGCATGAAGGGGTCATCAGCGAAAGGGTGACGGGCGACGTACTCACGGACAGCAATGACGTTAATGCCGACGACAGCGGGGGAAGCTTCTTCGACGGCTTTGGTGATGGCGTTCTGGCGCGAGGAGGCAATCTCGCTACCGAGATGCTGTTTCTCGATTGGGGTGGTGAGTTTGGGTGGTTCGTCGATGACGGCGCTGACCGGTGTCAGTGGCAGACTTGTTGTCGGCGCTTCTGGGGAACCGATCAAGCCGCTCTGCTGAGCGGCAAAAGCGAGCGCCGCACCGATAACAGCGCCGATGAAGTAGTAGGTTAAGGTTTTCAAAGTATTTTCAAGTTGTCGGGGGTCCCTTCCCGACGGACAGGCTTTTTAAAGTCTTGTCGCGGAGTGAGGACACCCTGCGACACGTTTTTTTGTGTTCTCAGACAGATTCTTTCGCCGGAATGAGAGATGCTTAAGTATATTTTGAGTCCCGCCCAGCAAAGCTGTG
>CAYHEC010000032.1:0-22955 GCA_964355675.1 uncultured Caldithrix sp. | reverse complement strand
CGGGCTACACGCTTTTTGTGTTTGGGCAACAATATTGTCGCAGGGAGTCCCGCCCAGCAAAGCTGTGCGGGCTACACGCTTTTTGTGTTTGGGCAACAATATTGTCGCAGGGAGTCCCGCCCGGCAAAGCTGTGCGGGCTACACGCTTTTGGTGTTTGGGAAACAATATTGTCGCAGGGTGAGGACACCCTGCGACAAGTTTTTATTTCAACCGCCTCTTAACGCCTGCTTGACCAGCTCCTCGACTTTGGCATCACTGCCGATTGTTTTTTGTGCCTTGCGGACGGCTTCATCGGCTTGCACTAAAGGAATCCCCAACGTTTCCAGCGCTCGAATGGCTTCCGAGATAGCCGAGCCCAACGGCGAGGGGTCAAATCCGGCGCTGGTACTACCTGTGCCGAACTTCCCTTTCAATTCAACCATCAACCGCTCAGCGGTTCTCTTACCAACACCGGGGACAGTTTGAAATCTTCTTACATCTTGGTTATGAATAACATCCGAAAGTGACTCAGGAGAAAATCGGGACAGAATCGCCAACCCCATTTTGGGTCCAACACCATTAACGGCGATCAATTGTAAAAATGTTTCCCGCTCGGCAATCGAATCAAATCCGTAAAGTTGCAAAATGTCTTCGCGCACATGTAGATAGGTCATCAATGTCGCTTCCGACCCAACCGAGCCAAGCCGCTCCCAAGTAGTCAAGGGTATTGCCATTGAAAACGCAATTCCTCCCACTTCGATCACAGCCCCGGCTGGTGATTTGGCGATCAGCTTGCCGCGAATTCTCTCGATCATTTTTTGACCTGCATTGCCAGCACTTTTAATAGAGCCTGATTGTTGTTCCTGACTGTTCCGCGAGTGGGGGGCTGAAGGCCCTGTTTCATGATACAACAAATAGCAACAGCAAGAGCGTCTGAGGCGTCCGGAAGCATCTTTTGTTCACTCATGCCAAGGAGGCGGAATACCATATATTCGACTTGTGTTTTTGAGGCTCCTCCCCGCCCTGCCACGGCTTGCTTGACACTGTTCGCCGGGTATTCCCTTACCTGGCAGCCGCATAAGCCCGCGGTCAATAATGCGACACCTCTTGCGTGTCCTAACAAAAGGGCGCTACGCGGGTTTCGTGCCAGGAAAATCTCCTCAACGGCCACGAGATCCGGTTGTTGATCGGAGATCAATTCTTTCAATTTGAGGTGGATTTCACGAAGACGTTCGGCAAGCGCTGTTTCGTGGGAGCGAATAACCCCCCAGGCGAGGGGGGTCATTCTGTTACCACTTTGCTCAACGACTCCGTAGCCGGTCGCTGTCAGGCCGGGATCGATTCCGACGACTCTCACAGGGTTGCCAGCAACTCATCAGGGATGTCGAAGTTAGACCAGACGTGTTGAACATCATCGTGGTCCTCCAGAGCTTCCATAAGTCTTATTGCGGCTCGAGCGCTGTTGCCGTCAACCGGGACATAAGTTTGAGGAACCATCTGGATTTCAGCGGATTCGACCGTTATGCCGGCTTCGGCCAGAGCCGAATTGACTGCGTCGAATTTGTCGGGGGAAGAAGTGACAATGAACACGTCACCTTCCATCTTCACATCTTCGGCACCAACGTCGAGGGCGGTGAGCATCAGGCTATCTTCGTCGATATTCGCGACGGGTATTGTAATCACACCGTAGCGACGGAACATATAGGAAACGGAGCCGGTCTCGCCCAAGTTGCCGTTATTCTTGGAGATCATGTGACGAATTTCGCCCACGGTACGATTGCGGTTGTCGGTTACGGTCTCGATCAGAAGAGCTGTCCCGCCGGGTCCGTAGGCTTCATAAACGATTTCTTCGTAGTTGACGCCTTCGAGTTCGCCGGTGCCTTTTTTGATAGCACGTTCAACGTTATTGTTGGGCATATTGGCTCCCTTGGCGGAGAGTATCGCGGCGCGAAGTCGTGGATTGGAGGAGGCATCGCCACCGCCCATCCTTGCGGCGACCGTTATTTCTTTGATTAACTTGGAGAAAGTCGCTCCGCGTGCGGAATCGTTTTTCTCCTTGTCTCGTCTAATAGTTGCCCATTTTGAGTGGCCGGACATTTTATAACCTCAAATATCTCAATTAAAATTTGCGAGTGTTAACTACGTAGCGATCAGCTTGGAGGGCGGACTTTTAGTCCGCTCTTGTCGCGTAGGATAAGCGTCCCGCTTGTCAAGAGCGGACTGAAAGTCCGCCCTCCATGAGCTTCGGTACGGCTAAAAGTTAATACTCTATAGGATCTAAACTCTGGCAGTGAGCCTGTTATTAAAAAACCAGTTACGTATATATTCGATCGGTTCCGAGACCGGAGTTCCGGGACCGAATAATTTTCCAACGCCGATGGCTTCGAGTTCGGTGACTTCCTCGGCAGGAATAATTCCGCCTCCGGTCAGAAGTACATCGTCGAGCCCCTTGTCGATCATTAATTTCCGGACGCGGGGGAAAATAGTCATGTGCGCTCCCGAAAGAATAGAAAGAGCGATGACGTCGGCGTCTTCCTGAATGGCGGCTTCAACGATCATTTCGGGGGTCTGCCTGAGCCCGAGATAGATGACTTCCATACCGGCGTCTCGGAATGCCGCGGCGAGTACCTTGGCGCCACGGTCGTGACCGTCAAGGCCCGGTTTGGCGATGATTATTCGAATTCGAGGGGATGGTTCGATGACAGCTACCTCCGGCTGATTTTTTTTCTTGAGTGGAGACTCGATCCTCACTTAGCCCAATATAGGTTTATCTTTTGCTTGAGTCAAGCATAGTGAAGCCCCAAAATCGAGACTTGTGTTCGTCAAGGTCGATTGATGGGGAGTTTTTCAAGTCAAAACCGATTCCTAAATCTTCTGCCCGGTCTTTTTCCAGTCGCTCAGGAACTTCTCCAGCCCGGCGTCGGTGAGCGGGTGGTTGAGGAGTTTGCCGATCACGTCGTAGGGGATGGTGGCGACATGAGCGCCCATCAGCGCCGCCTGAACGACGTGGATAGGGTGTCGGACTGATGCAACCAAGACTTGTGTCCCAAATTCGTAGTTGTCATAGATTTGAACGATGTCGCGGATAAGCTCCATGCCGTCCTGAGCGATGTCGTCCAGACGGCCGACAAACGGACTCACGAAAGATGCTCCTGCCTTGGCGACGATCAGCGCCTGCGTTGCTGAAAATACTAACGTCATATTAGTGTGGATGCCTTCGCGGACCAGCGCGACGCAGGCTTTCACGCCGTCTCGTGTGGTAGGGAGCTTGACAACGATATTAGGGTGGATTTTGGCGAGCTTCTTCCCTTCTTTGATCATCGTGTCGGCGTCGATGGCTACAACTTCTGCGGAGACTGGACCATCGACAGTCTCGCAGATTTCTTTTAATAGCTTATTGAGAGGTTTATTTTCTTTGGATATCAGAGACGGATTGGTGGTGACTCCGTCGAGAATTCCGAGCGAGGCGGCGTCTTTAATTTGGTCTAAGTTGGCAGTATCGATGAAGAACTTCAACTGGTGGCTCCATTGGGTTTGATTAGAGGTTGTCTAATAGATATAGTTAATTTGTTGCGACTTGATAATCTTGTCGGACTGGGAGTCCGACAAGAGTCTGTCCGAGAATACGAAAATGTTTGTCACAGGGTGTCCTCACCCTGCGACAAATAATTGTAAATTGTATCTTTGCCGCAGGGTGAGGACACCCTGCGGCAAGAAATCAACATTCAATGAAATTGTGGAACGTCATTCCTCTGTCGAGTGCTTAATATCAATAATATCATTCGAACCGGCATACGGTTTGGTTTCAACACGAACAATTTTTTTCATCTGTTCGAGTAACAGCACCATCCTCACTACAGCAGGTTCAATTTTCTTATATAGCTCTTCCCGGACTTCCATGGTTACACCGGGGAGCCCGAGTAGATCGACAATGGTCGTCAAGCCCTGTAGGGGCTGACTAAATTCGTGTGCCAAACCTCCGGCGATTTTTCTGACCGTGTCGAGCTTTTCGATGCGCAGTCTCTCATTCTCGAGTAACTTTTGTTGGGATATGTCTCGGCAGGAGGCAATGAATACTTTGCGTCCTTCGAAATCGGTAGCGACCACACTTATTTGAACGGGAATTTCCTCGCCGGACTTTTTGAGGTTCACGCCTTCGATAGAGCTACTTTGACCAATACCGAGCGAAGCAAAGTCAATTTCCATTTTCCCCCGTCTTGAGATGGGGGTAATATCATCCATGTGCAACCCGATTAGATCAGATCGAAGGTACCCGAGTTGAGTTTCGGCGGCGGCATTGGCATCCATGATTTTTTGACTGCCGGCATCAATGATCAGGGTCGGATCAGCAGTTCGATCGAAGAGCAATCGATAACGTGTTTCCAAATCGACCAAGGCACGGTTGATAAAGATGCGCTGAGTCATATCCGTGACGATCCACATCCAGGCGATCACTTCATTTTGGGAAGAAGTTACCTCAGTAATTCCATGCAGAGCGGAGAAGTTTGTACCGTTGGCACGACTCATTTCAAGATCGATATGCACAGATTTCAGAATTGGCAGTTTGGAAGCAATCATGCCAGCAATTTCAGTAACTCGGGATTGTTGAGCAATCAGGCTTAAGATGGGCTTGTCCAGCAGTTGTTCTTTCGATAGTCCAAAAATCCGGGAAGCCGCCTGATTCGACCGTCGAATAAGCAGGCTACCTGGCTCTAATATAAAGATGCCGTCTTCAACTCCTTCAAATAAGGAATCAAGAAGCGCATGGATTTCGGGATAGTTGAAATCTAAGCCCTCGAGGTTGTTGGCAATCTTATTAGAAGGTTCTATTATCGTGTTCATGGAATTAACCGGCGAGTAGTTTTGAGTAGCAAATCATCAATTTACCTGTAATTTAATATTTTTCGCTAATTTACGTACCCGTTCTGCAAGCGGTGAGTCGGGATAATCGAGCAATAGTTTGTCGTAATATTTTCGGGCTCGAACTTCGTCTGAAAGATTATCATGGGAGAAAACTCCAGCATAGAATAGAGCTTTATCCTTCCGGAGAGTTTCTCCATCAAGGGCAATCAGACGGTCAAGATCGTTTAGAATCAGTCCTGTGGTCTTATTGTCGCGATGTAATTCGACCATTTTCCAGAGAGCTTCTTCGATGATTCGTGAATTTGCACCGTTCGATGCCAGACTATCCAGCAATATCAGCGCATCATCGGATTTTCCAAGAATTGCCCGCATGTCGGCTTGTCCAAGCAATTTCAGAATATCGGGGGAGTCCTTCAAACCATCCAATAAAGCAGATAGTTCCAAGACTTCGTTACTCATTTCAGAGGATGGGTCGGCGGCGATTAACGCATCGGCCTGTTTTTTCGCTTCATCTAAATCGCCTTGTCGAAAAGCCAGTCGGGCAAGTTCGAGACGAGCCTGGGGAGCGGCGTTGGCACGCGTCCCGGAGAGGCGGACAACCTTTTCAAGCTCTTTTTTGGCGAGATCGAATTTAGCATCTAATTGATAGGTCATTGCGAGAGAGATCTGGATTACGTCCAGATTGATTCCGGATGACGGCTGAGATTTCCTTGCTAAAGATAGTGCAGATTCAAAATACTCCCGGGCAACTTTTGGAGGTTTCTTTTTCAAAACCGAATATTTCCCGAGTAAGTAGTTTGCTTCGACGATAGTTTCGAGGGGGGCTCCCGGCGTGAGAATTGTTTTACAGGAGATCTCAGCGCTATCGATCAAGCCGAGACTTTCGTAAGTTCTGGCAATCTTAAGAATCGTTCGAAAGCGGGCGTCGGTTGGAACGTCTTCTTTAAGAAACTCATTATATGCCGCTAAAGCAAGATATGGTTCATTTTCTTCGGATAATTTTTGGGCAATTTTATAAAGTAATTCGCCATCGCTTCCAGGGAGTTTGTTGAGCCGTCGATAGACATCGAGAGATTTGGCGTACTCTCTTGATCGAAATAATAAACTTGCCTGTAGTTCAAGCAGAGGGTCGATTTTGCCAGTGCCGGCATTTTTCAATTTTACAGATATCGCTTTCTGGATAAGCGTGTCTCCGCCGGGTTCGAGCATGATGTCGCCAAGAGTGCCGATAACATAGGACAAATTATCGGGTGATTCTTCTAAATAGAGAAGATCTTCATTGACGGCTGTCTCCCAATCCATTCGGGCTTCGGCGAACTGGGCGATTTCTCGTGAAAAGAGATAGGGATTTTTGGAATCCGTTCGACCACGCTTCAGTAACTCAATAGCATCATCGCCGTGACGTTGCGCATATAGGACATTAGCGATATTGCGATAAATGTTGGGGAAGCCTTTTTGAGCGGCGATTTGACGATCAATTTCGGTAAAAGCGGCGGATTCTCTCCCGGCTACGAAGAGCACTTCAATCCGATCTGCGGCAATAGTAGATGGATCCATGGCAAAAGTACCGGTTGCGGCTAATTTCAAGGCATCGTCAATAAACAGGAGCGCTTCATCGAACCGGGAAAGACTGATGAGGCTTCTGCGAATGCCGCCATAGGCGGAAAAATCATCCTGTCGATCTTTTCGGATGGTTTGCCACAATTCGAGCGCTTTCTTCCAGTCGCCTTCGGTTTCGGCTTGGCGAGCGGCTCGAGAAAGTTTGTAAAACTCTTGAGCTTTGGCCTGATCTTGAGGAGTGGGCTGATTCTTCGCGGGCGGAAAAATCCGGGGAACCGGTGGTAATGGGGGATCGGCGGCAAAGCTGATGTTGATCAAGAGAAACAATGCGATCAGCATGAGCAGAAGGAATCGTCCATGAGTGCTATCATGTGGGGGCACATGACAGCCAGAGTTCGCGCTGTACAGACTGTCCATGAATGCAGATATCGGTGTCGCAGGGTGTCCACACCCTGCGACAAGCGAGTGCGATTTTACAACTTCTTCGCAGGGTGAGGACACCCTGCGGCAGGAGAAAATAGACTTCACGCTATATGGCATCAGACGAAGGCATCTGACACCACCCTTTTTATCGTTTCTCACCCTTCGAATGTCTCGAGAATCAGGCCTAATCTCGCCATAAATCGACCAGCAAGAGCACCATCGATAATCCGGTGATCGTAAGAGAGTGACATCATCATGATTGGTTTGATACCGATTACGTCACCATCGGCAGTTTCGATCACGACCGGGCGTTTCTTGATTGCGCCTGTTCCGAGGATCGCGACCTGGGGCTGGTTGATGATCGGTGCGCCGGCAACATTACCGAAGACGCCGACATTGGTGACTGTGAAGGTTCCGCCTGTCACATCGTTCGGATCGAGGCGGTTGTTGCGGGCTTTCTCGGCAAGCTCACTCAAGCCACGCGCTACTCCTGTTAGGCTTAGCGCATCGACGCCTTTGATGACCGGGACGATCAAGCCGCCGGAGGGAAGTTCGACTGCAAAGCCTAAGTTAATCTGTTTTCGCAGGATCATGTTGTAGGCATCCACCGAGGCGTTGACGTAGGGGAATTCGCGCAGGGCTTTGGCGGTGCAGTAAAGCAGATAGGCTGTGTAGGTCATGTTGACGCCTTCTTGAGCTTTGAAGGAGTCTTTGATCTTTTCGCGGTGGCGGACGATCCGGCTCATATCGACTTCGCTGAACGAGACAACATGGGGGGAGGTGTGTACCGAGCGTACCATGTGATCGGCGATGGCTCGGCGCATGCGATCCATCTCGACAACAGTGTCGTTGGCTCCGACCCAGACAGAACCGGCGGGAGTGGACGGGACGGACGGAGCGGACACGACGGGCTTCGTGAGAATTTTCGCTTCAGGAAGGGGCGCTGGCGGAAGTGCACGAGGCTCAGGAGAAGCTTTCCGCTGGGCGACGTAATTCAGCACGTCTTGCTTGGTGACGCGACCGCCTTGGCCGGAGCCCATCAGACGGTTAATTTCATCAAGCGAGACGCCTTCTTCTGCCATGACTCGTTGGACGAGCGGGCTGAGGAAATTGGACGTCTTCTCGGCGACGACTCCCCCACTGCTCGCGGGGGGGGCTGGGGGAGGTGCATCCGAATGGCGCTTGAACTCTTTAATGACGAAACCGCCTTCAGCAGAGCCGTCATGGGGGGATGATTCTTGAGACGAAGGGCGACCTACTACAACGGTGTCGCTTGGATCGGTTTTTCCAGCGCCTTTCACGCCAACATCGCTGGCGGCGCCTCGTGCCGCATCGCTGGCGGCGGCTTCTCTATTGACAATGTCGCCTGCTTTCCCGCCTCCGCTCGCAAGGGCGGAAGCACTTGTTCCTGCAATCGCGGCTCCAGCCTCGGTTTCGATGATGGCGAGGAGGGTCTTGATGGCGACGGTTGTGCCTTCCGGGACGAGGATTTGAGCGATTCGCCCTGTTGCGGGAGAAGGAATCTCGGAATCGACCTTGTCGGTGGAGATTTCGAGGATGTCCTCGTCCATAACGACGGAGTCGCCGACGCCTTTGCGCCATTTGAGGATTGTGCCCTCGGCGATGGATTCACCCATCTGGGGCATGACCATTTCTACTTTCATGGGGCCTCTATAAGAAACTTAAAATTATTGTTGTGATAGGATTTGCAGGAGTTTAGTATGCAATCCTGCCATTCGAACTGGAGTTAATTCTGACTTTGTTGTGATGCAATTGTTTTTCGTACGGAACGTCTTTTCCTATTATTTACACGAATACTAAGCAGAAGGTTTTCGACAAGGATATCTTCGTCGAGTTCTTCCCAATGGAGTCCGGTTCCGCCACCACTGATGACATATTTCATTTGTTGTGCTGGTGTTGCGTTGCGTAACAAAGGCAGATATGCCAACGGCACGGCAAGGCGTCTTCCATCGGCAAATTCGACCCAGAGATTATCGTCGTCAAAGTGAAGTGCAGTGGCGAGGGCGTTGTTAACCGAGGCGTTCATCCCAATACTCCTTAATTATTGCCTTTTGATTATTATGGAGAGTTCTTCAATACTTAAAGGATTACGTAAACGCCTATGCACCATTCTATGACAATTTGAACATAATGGGACAACATTCATTACAGCACGTTCAAACGTCTTTTTCAGGTCTTCGGTTTCATATTGAAAAACTGGTCTCAAATGATGGATTTCTATGAATTCACCACCCAGTTCAGTACCGTAAAAGTCCATGAAATTGAATCCGCAGGCAATGCAACTAATTTTTCCTTCTTTCTTATAATGGGTAATTGCGAAGTCCCTTAACTTTCTCGATCTCTCATACTTAGTTGATTCTGTAGTTTTTTGCGCCCCTTCTTGTATAATAGCATTTTCGTCAAAAGGTAAAGGGTTTCGTCCTTTTATCCCAGGTCGGTTTAAGTTCTTCAGTTCATCACGCAGTATCTCGTGTTCAAATTCGTCTTCATGATTCACTAAATACTGTAGTGCATCTATACGGGTTAACAAGTAGATCTCACCAGCAGCTGTTATTTTAAAACCACCACCATGCTGTCCCAAGGAAATGTATTCAGCAAGTCCCTCCCTTTGGAAGGTTACGTGCGACTTAAGGTTTCTAACCTTTTGAGAAAATTTATCGTCGTTTCTCGCTGCAAGTATTTCTAGATCTTCACCGGATGGGTGCAGTATTTCACGAAGTCCACTTATTAGATTACTTGTGGCGATAAACTTGTCTCTTTCCTGGCTCATAAGGTAGAGAGCCGGTAGAATGAGTTCTGATTCGGCTATTCGTTCTGTCATTCTGGATTCCCTAATAATTAGTGATTAGAAGGTGTTCTGCGGCTTTATCGTTCCGGTTCATAAAGCTTACCAAGTAATTCTTATCAAAACGTCGAATGTTGAGACCTGAATCAATGTAAAGCATTCGAATAAAATCTGTATGCTTGATTATCAACATCCATTTTGCCTCACACTCGTGCTTTAAATACTCAGAAAGTCTTTTTTGATCGTCTTGTCCGAAAGTGTTCTTTGCATAGGTGCTGAAATTGGAGTCATAGGGAGGGTCAAGGAATACAAAGTCATCGCGGCTGGGCGTGTGCTTCCTTAAGAACTGGAGAAAGTCTAAATTTTCAACTGTCGTGTTTGACAGATAATCTCTTAGTCTTTTTGAAGATAAATAATTAATTATCCTTCCAAAATCCTTCCGATTATACCCAATGCCACCATAAGGAACGTTGAAAAAGCCATTAGCGTTATACCTAAACATACCGCTGTATGCGAAATTCCTGATAAATACAAAATAAGCCGTTCGGACATGTCCACCGGCTTCAAGATGATTGTCATGATTATAGAGGAATCTGATAAATGTATAGAATGCAGCTTTATGTGAAGATTCAATATTATTCAAAATATCAGAATCTGACAATAAGTGCGTTCGACTTTCAATTGTCCGCATCCTAATCAATTTCGCAGCGATAGATTCCTTTAGTTGACTTAACAGCTGTGAATTGTGATCATTACTCCACATAGAAAAATTAAATAGAGCACTGTTATTAAGCAAGTAGCTGTTTATTTTGATTATTATAGATTCCGTCAAGGACTCGAGATTTCTAAGATCATTATAAAGCGACAGCCAGAAATCAGAATTGGAGGAGATCGTTTCTTCTAGAGATTGCCACGCGTCATTTATCAGTTTAAGAGTGGCAGTGAAATGATTGTCACCAGCGGCGATTGACTGATATAAGGCGACTAGCTCTGAAGATTTGTCATTAATATATTTACGATTAGCAAATACAGACAGGTATACTGAACCACCTCCCACAAATGGATCGAAGAATCCATCGAATCGGTTTGGAAGGTTTTGGTGTATATATGCAAGTTCACGCTCCTTACCACCTGCCCATTTGATGACTGGGCGAAGCCCTATCAAGATCCTGTCAGTTGATAAGGTCGGTCGAAAAATCTGCTCGATGTCAACGAGCTTTGAAGGAGTAATTATTGGCATTGTGTGTAACCCAGCTCTTTTGTTTTAAATAAGATTGAGAAGATGAGAAGCGAAAGGTATTTTCTTCCTTACTCATCGCCACCAGCTTCCGCATCAGATTGAATTTCCGTGCCGTGCCGCCAAGTAAAGCGTCCTTCTCAACGATATGTTCGACAGCCAAAGCAGCCGCGCACCACCCTGGATATTCGGCTCCTCTGGATTGACAAATACTATTCGACGAGATGGAAGACGGATCAAATCGATCCTCAAGACGCCTTGAGCACCGCGAACTGCATTTCGCTCGTATTGCCGATGATCTTGGAAGCGCCGAGGATTTCCAGTCTCACCAATCCGCCGTCGTAACCGAAATCAGCAATGACGCCGGGACGTATCTCGTCGCTCTCCTTAATTCGATTGTCGCTCAAAGTGATCGTCATCGCGTCAGCTTCTGAGTCGTATGTGACTTTCATTCTTCCCTTATTGGTTTGTCTGGATTGCTTCGCGGCCTTCGGCTCCCGCCTGCGCGGGAAAGACGACGGGTACGGAGCTCCGTCGTACCGGACAGGTTGGAAACCTGTCTTACCTCATACCGCCAGAACTTCCATCCCAGCGACCTTCCCTGCCTTCACCTTCGCCCCCGGGATATTCGGATTTTCCGGATTGACGGTCACTATCCGACGAGAGGGGTGAATCACCAAGTCCATGTCCTCCATCGGGACGGCTCCGAGCAAGACTTCATCACCCATCACCATCGCGCCAACAAAGCAACTTCGATTCTCAAAGCGGATTTCTATCGGACCAGCATATTGGACCACATGGCTTGAGCCGTCGGCGGTTGTAACTACACGAGTCGATGTCGAACCGAGTTGAAGCTGAAGCGCAATATGCTCGGGAATACAGAGTGTCATCGAACCCGTATCGACAAGCGCTCTTACCTCAATTGGTCGCAGGTCTGACAATTTCGGATTGAGGAGGGAGATATTTGTGTAAACGTAACCCAATGTTATCCTTCCTTTTTTGTCTGGATTGCTTCGTCACTTCGTTCCTCGCAAAGACGCGATGACGGGTACGGAGCCCCGTCGTACCGTGACAGGTTTGGAAACCTGTCCTACCGTCCCTTTCGCTCCGCCCACTGTACTCCTACAATAATCAGCGCCGCTCCGATAGCAGATCCCATTCCGAAAGCCTCGTGAAGCAATGGCACGGCAATAATTGTAGTTGTAATCGATTCAAGATAAATATAAATACCTGCTTTGACTGCGCCAATTTGAGACAATCCTACATTCCAGAGCCAATGTGCAAGCGTCCCCGGAACAGCTAAAAACAATAGCCACCACCACACAGCCATTGAGAAGTCAGGTAATCTGGTAAAAGTATTTGAAACGATAAGGCCAGCAACTCCGACAAGCGTCAACGGAAAATAAACCAACAGGGTTACAAGTAGCGGCCCTCGTCGCCGGACAATATCCCGTATCGCAATGGCATAAATTGCCCAATTAATTGCAGAAAACAGAACCAGCCAATCTCCAACACTTTTTAGCCACCCAAGATCTGCCAGACGACCTTTGGAAACTAACAAAATTACCCCAACCGTGGCAATCGAGATGCCAATGATCGTCGTCTTCCCGAGGTGTTCCTTCAGCACCAGCGCCCCAAGAATGGCTATCGCCAGCGGCGAAACGGCAACCAGCCATGCCGTATTAGTAGCAGTGGTCATCGTCAACGCATAGGCTTGCGCGAGAAATTGCAACACTAACATCATCGAAGCAAAGAGTAACCGAGGTAGATCATTCCGCTCAATCTTCCACGAAACTCGACTGAAATACACAAGCAATGCAAGCACCGGCAAACCGACGATAAACCGGAGTCCGATTATTTCGATAGGAACCAATTGCTGAAGGCAAATCTTTATTGCGACAAAGGTACCACCCCATATCGCCACAGCTATCAATAGCGATACGTGAGCTACCAATCCTGATCCTATATTGATAAAGAACTATTACAATCCAACTGGTTTCCCGCCCGCGTGGGAAAGACGATGGGTAAGGAGCCCCGTCGTACCGGACAACGACAAGCGGGGACGCATGTCCTACTCGACGGATACGGAAATCCGTCCTCCTTCTCTCTATGGACGGATACGGAGATCCGTCCTCCTAAACTGCCAGAGCTTCCATCCCGGCAACCTTCCCGGACTTCAATTCCAACCCATACCTTGCCACCGCCTCCTCAGCCTTGTAGGAACTTCTTACCAGCGGCCCCGAAGCGACGTGGTCGAAGCCTATAGAATAGGCGAAAGCGGCAAGCTCGTCGAACTCACGAGGATCGACGTAGCGGGCGATGGGGGCGTGCTCGGCGGTCGGGCGGAGGTACTGCCCCACCGTAAGTGAACGCACGCCATGCGCTCTGAGATCCCTCAGCACGTCATAGACTTCCGGCATTGTCTCGCCGATCCCGACGAACATCCCTGATTTTGTCACCAAGCCACGCTCAGCAAACGCCTTCAATAGGTCGAGCGAGCGTTGGTAGTCGGCTCCGGGTCTGATGCGGCGGTAAAGACGCGGCACGGTCTCGATGTTGTGGTTCAAGATGTCGGGGGGGTCTTGCATTATGACATCGACGGCCGTCAGCTTCTTGCGGAAGTCAGGAACGAGGCACTCAATCCCGACGCCGGGGATGGCTTCGCGGAGCTCCCGCACCACTTCCCTGAAATGAGCCGCTCCTCCGTCGGGCAGGTCGTCGCGATCAACCGATGTGACGACAACCCACTTGAGGTGCATCGTGGCGGCGGCTTCGGCAAGTCGGCGCGGTTCGTCGTGGTCGAGGGCTTCCGGTTTGCCGGTCGAGATGTTGCAGAAGCGGCAGCCGCGGGTGCAGATTTCGCCCATGACCATGAAGGTTGCCGTGCCGCGTCCCCAGCACTCGCCGATGTTCGGGCAACGCGCCGAGCGGCAGACGGTGTTGAGGTTCTGGTCTTTCAACAGACCGGCTACCTCGCCGAAGGTCTCGCTGTTGGCGAGTTTGATCTTCAGCCAGGGGGGCTTGGGGGCTCTGACTTCCCCCACGCTTGCTGGGGAGGCAGGAGGGGGTGCGGTTCGTAGGGTTGTTATTGGTATTTGGGACATTTATTTTAAAACAATAGATTGCAATTGATTAAGAAGTTTTGGCAAGTCGCGTTTGACGACTTGCCAGACTTTATCAACGTCGATGCTGTCATATTCGTGAATCAACAGATTGCGAATTCCGGCAAACCTGCGCCACTGAATCTTTTTATTCCTTGCCTTTAATCCCTCCGAGAGGCGCTTGACTGCTTCACCGACAATCTCAAGCTGCCGGATGGTCGCGTCCTGGTGAAGGGAGCTTGTTCGGAATCGTTGCTTGCTGACTTCATTGCAATAGGCGATTGCCTGTTCTGCCGCGAGTCGAATGTCTTCAAGCGTGTCATGATCGCGATACATAGACCGTCCTTAGTCCTGCTTCTATGTTGGCTTTGCGGAAGCGGTTTCGCATACGTTTAAGAGCCGGTCGTGTCAGGAGGTCAACCGGTCGTCCAAAGAGTTCCTGCAGTTCCTCCTGCATATCGACAAGATCGAGCAGGCTGTAGCGCGATCTCGGCTCAAAATCAACTAATACATCGATATCGCTGTCTGGCACAAGCTCTTCCCGCGCTGCTGAGCCGAAGATCGCGAACTCGCGGATGCGGTAGCGCTGGCAGAATGGAGCAATTCGAGCCGGGTCGAGGGTTGTTATTGGTATTGGGGACATTTATGAATTCAATTTCAATTATTCTTGTAAGCTTCGCTACGATGGATGACGCGGTGAATTTCTAAATTATGTTCAGCATCATTGATTGAATAGAGGATTCGCCAATCGCCAACTCTAAGTCGAAACCACCCGGGATGGTCTTGTATCTTTCCATATCCGGGCGGACGCGGATTTATTGAAAGTCTTTCGATTGTTTCGGACGCTCGCCTTGTAACATGGTCTGGACAGGCTGCAAGGTCTCTCAGTGCCCGGCGTGTAATAATGACTGAAAAGATCAAATTTTGCCAAGCCTTTTCAGTTCAGCCTTTGCGACTTCCCACGGGATTTTCTCATCATCAAGAGTCTCGCTGATGAGTCGGGCATCGAACGCATCCTCAGCTTGCCTCAAGAGATGTTGGTATGTCTTTATATCGAGGAAGACGCCTACTTGCTTGCCAGCCGCGTCTCGCAGGATTTGCGCAGAACGTGGATTGGCGGTAACGGACGTTCCGTTGGTGGATTTAGGCATTATGTTGTTTATCCTGTAATTGATGTGATGCGTTTCGATTTCTTAATGGAAGGTGAATTCTTCCTCAATTAACTTACTCGAAAATATACTTGTTATTTTACGCTAATTTTCTTCTAACGCTTTCTTTATCAATGAAAATGCTTGTTCAATAGGCTTATATTTAACCATAATTCGATAGATAGGGTGCTGAACAAACCAAATAACAAAAATCTCAATTAAAATGACAACTAATGACCAGGCCTTATATGTTATAATATCAATTGATTCGCCATGACCTATAAGACCACCGCACAGAAGTACAGTAAATAAAATAAATACATGTTGCAGTAATACAATCACGATATGCATTCCCTCAGCGATTCGTTCTACTAAAGGGGAAAGGAAATTTTCTAAAAAACTATCGCTTTTATAGACCTTTCGATACAGAAAGTACGTGTTGCTCCATTTAATATCTGGCAATTTTGGCTCTATAAATAGCTTACAGAATAATGCCAATCGATGCGCTAATCTGTTGCGCTGAAGTACTATAAAGTCACCGACTGAAAGAATGATTATGCTAAATAAAGGAGCAAGTAGGTGATGGAGTTGTAATTTGTCTTGGCCGAACAGCCATCCTATTGCACTAAAGCCAAGCAAGATCGATGCTGAAAACGCGAGATAAATCTGTGCATTGAGCTGTAAAGCTTCTGCTCTTACTACTTTATATTCTTCCAATACGATTTGGAAGCGTAATTGATCTGATTGATTACTCATAATTCCCTATACAAATAATTCATTGCTTTCTAACCTGGCATTGTTTCAACATAATTCTTGCTAAGCTGTTCAATCTCTATCCAATTAACGGTCAACTTGATCAATGTGACCAAGTCCCCAATATAGTGTGCCTCCCATTTTCGAAGATAATGAGTCTCGTCATTCCCAAGCCATAGCGCACGCTTGGCAACACTCTGGATTCGGCTGTCAGAAATGAAATCGTTCACTACGCTACCAGAAAATGCATACTTGATCTGATCTGACTTTTCAGGCGAGAGCGAAGTAGCGTAGTCCTTTATCAGAAACTCATACGCTTTGCGATAGCCAGGTCCCGCAATCTGAGATAGTCCCAGATGAGCGGCTTCTTCAGCCTCTTGAAATATTGCTATAAACTGCGGCGACA
This sequence comes from uncultured Caldithrix sp., assembly GCA_964355675.1. Taxonomy (GTDB): domain Bacteria; phylum Electryoneota; class AABM5-125-24; order Hatepunaeales; family Hatepunaeaceae; genus CAMBDS01. The sequence continues at coordinate 6,678 of CAYHEC010000032.1, read as the reverse complement.
ATCTCGATACACATTCAGGGAATTGAGACAACATTGGTTTTGTTGGTCGCAGTGACTTCAATTGAGGCTCTCTATTCGGAGGATAGTAACCAATAAAAAAACTCTTGCAACCCTCAAAAGCACATTGAAAAACAACTTGAACTTCAGTTCCATTGGCGGCTCTCACCGATTGAAGTTGTTTGATCTCACTATGATGGTGACACATCGGGCATTTTGCCGGATAGTCTGCCGCATAGCCATTGCCTTCGACGGAAATCCCGCGGCGAATTACATCTTCCATTGAATTTACCCAGATAATGTTTCATTTTGATAACTCTTTCACCCTATCCTGATTTTTCCACCCATTCAGCACCTTAAGGATGCCCGCTTCAATCAGGGGTTGATTATTGCCACTCACCCCGGTTCCGTCATCACCAGCGCTTCCGATGATATTTTAAAGAGATCCTGCGGAAGGTAATGCTCAAGGGCGTTGAGTATTTCGACTCCGACCAACTTTCCATCGGTGTCGAAGTCGAGGTTTAAGCCTTCCTCTAATTCTGTCGTCCGCGCTACCATCGCCTCTTGTATTCGGATGTAGAGCGCATCGACTTCCTTGTCGTATTCGAGAGTCATACAGGTTTCCGTTGAAAAGTTGACAGGCAGACAGGTTTTAAAACCTGTCCTAACAATCAGATCCTGCTAAGGTGACAGGCAGGAATGCCTGTCGTACTAAACATTCCCATCAACCATATAGGCTTGACGGCTTCTTTCTGCCAGCCGCGGCGGGCTGGCAGTGGAGTAAAGCAATCTCTGCCACCGGCGGGGCGGTGGCAGAAGTATCGCCAAGTTGCCTTACATATCCCCGCCCATCGCCTGCCCAACCTCGCGGTCAGCCTTGATGTGGTTCCACTCACGGGTCAGAGCGGTCTCGTGCTCAAGCTCCTCGCGGGCAAGCTTTAGCAACAGTTCCTTGGACTCCTTCGAATGAGCCCAGTTGGCGGCTTCGATATAAAAGTGATGCGCCTGAGACTCGCGCTTGATGGCAATGCGGAAAACGTCGTCGATCGTCGCTTCAGGACGAATAGTTTCATCGGACATGGTAACTCCAAGTCAGAAAGTTGGAAAGTCGGAAAGTCTGAAAGTAAGAGAGTCCGGAATGGACTTTCAGACTTTCGGACTTTGAGACTTTAAGACTAATATTGAACCAGTTTTTTCAAACCGGCATAAACTTTATCGGTGGTAAGGAGCATGTGCTCCTCGAGCACCGCTGAGAACGGATAGGGGCAGTCTGCCGAAGCCAGCCGGGTCACCGGCGCGTCGAGCATCTCGAAGCACTCCTGCGAGATAAACGAGGCGAACTCAGCGCCAACACCACCCGTCAGCCAATCCTCATGCGCAACCATCACGCGACCAGTCTTCTTGACCGTGCGGACAATGGCTTCCTTGTCGTAAGGATAAAGGCTGCGCATGTCGAGCACCTCGACTGAGATGCCTTCGGCTTGAAGTATTTCGGCGGCTTCGAGCGCCAGATGCACCGCGGCTCCATAACAGACGACCGAGAGATCGGAACCTTCGCGCTTGACGTCAGCTTTTCCAATCGGGACGATGACCTCACCCTCAGGGACGTCTTCCTTGATGCGTCGGTAGAGGAACTTGTGCTCAAAATAGAGCACGGGATTGTCGTCGCGGATTGCCGAGATGATCAACCCTTTGGCGTCATAGGGAGTCGAGGGCGCAACGACTTTCAATCCCGGCACACGGGTGAACCACGATTCCGGGTTCTGGCTGTGGAAAGGTCCACCGTGGACGCCTGCGCCGGACGGGCAACGAATGACTACCGGGCAGGGCAATCCTGAGCGGAAGTGCATCGTTCCGGCGTTGTTGACGACCTGGTTGAAGCCTGAGGTGATGAAGTCAGAGAACTGGAATTCGACGACCGGCCTGAGTCCCACGAGCGCACAGCCGATACCGACGCCCATGATAGCAGATTCGGCGAGTGGGGTGTCATAAACCCGATCTGCGCCGAATTCGTTGAGAAATCCTTTGGTAACTTTGAAGGCTCCGCCATAGACGCCGACGTCTTCACCGAGGATGAAGACTGAAGGGTCGCGGCGCATTTCGTAACGAAGGCCGTCAGAAATGCCTTCGATGTATGTCATTACTGGCACTTAAGAAACTCCAATAAGAAATTCAATGGGACAGGCAGGAATGCCTGTCGTACTACTTCGAGTGTTTTATGGGACAGGCAGGAATGCCTGTCGTACTTTCAAAAAATGGTCTTGAAGGTCGATTTGGAAATCGACCCTACGCGAAAACTGACAAGCGGGACGCTTATCCTACGCGTAAACGCCCTCAATCAAGTCGCCAGTCTCTGGCAGTGGAGAGGCGCTTGCCTCCTCGATGTCGGCTTCGATGAGGGCGATTGTATCCACTTCGAGCTTGAGGCGATCTTTCTCCTTCAAGTAACCTGCCTTTTCGAGGAATCGTTGGGCGCGAAGAATGGGATCACGCTCAGCCCACTTGGCGAGAAGCTCTTCGGGAACGTAGAAGTGATCGTCGTGCTCGGAGTGACCGCGCATACGCATCGTGATTGCTTCGATCAGAGTCGGTCCGCCGCCGTTGCGGGCATGATCGACAGCTTTTTTGACGGTCTCATAAACAGCGAAGATGTTGTTGCCATCGACCACTTCGCCGGGAATCCCGTATCCCGGAGCGCGGTCGATGATCTTGGCGGCGCCGTACTGAGCGACTGTAGGGGTCGAGTAGGCGTACTGGTTGTTTTCGACGATCAGGACAAAGGGAGCATGGGCAACCGCGGCGAAATTAAGACCTTCGTGGAAATCGCCGATGGAGGCTCCGCCATCGCCGATAAAGGTGAGACTGACAACTTTTTTGCCCTGCATACGGGCTCCGATAGCCGCGCCAACAGCGACGGGGATCATCGAGCCGAGATGGCTGATCATGCCAACGATGCGGAGGTTCTTGTCCGACATGTGCGTATTGCCGTCGCGACCGCGGGTCGGTCCCGAAGCGCGTCCCATGTACTGGGCGTAGAGCTTCATGGGGCGCTGGCCGAACGCCATGTGTGCGCCGAGGTCGCGGTGCATCGGGAAGAGCCAGTCAACGGCTCGGTCGAGGCTGTAACCTGCTCCGACGGCGATGGCTTCGGTTCCCTTGGAAAGATAGACGCCGCCGACGATTTTGCCTTGTTTATAGAGGCGGGTGAGGCGGGCTTCGACTTCGCGAGTCATGTAGAGGAGGCGGTAGAGCTCAATGTAGCCTTCCCTAGTCAGATCGCCGTACTTGCGATTGGGGATGTCGTATTCGGGAAGCAGCGAGTCGAGCTTTTCGAGGTAGTTCTGCTGATAGACCCACTCGGGAAGGCTCTCGTGATTGGGCTTGTCACCGGGTGAGGCTGGGGTTGTTGTTTTGGCTTTTGCCATTGTATGTGCCGTGCTATGTTAAATAAATTGTGAGGAAATGTTATTGAATGTTTGATAATAGTTATTAACTACTTCAAATCCAAATATCTTACTTGAACCAACCTATGCCCAAGCATGTCCACTGCAACAGGAATAGCTTCAAGTACAAGATACCCGATAAGCGGTTCGTAGCGCCCTTCACGAGGTTCCATATCGACGAAAAGAACTTCGGTCACAACCGGACGAAAACCCTCGATATGGACTTTCACCGGCCCGCAAAGTTCGCCCTTGATGGTTCTTTGGTCTGCCAGCATTACTTCCCGATATTCGAGATGCTCAAGATCGCCGAGCTTTTCCTTCCAGACTGTGGGAAGTGTCAGATGTGATGCGCCTGTATCGATGACTGCATCAAAGGTGATTTTCTTCTCAGGAGAGAGGCTGTTCGTTACAGTTGTCGAAGTTGCAATTATGCCCATATTTCGTTCCTTGAAGCCATTGTGGTTAAATCGTGTTAAAGAATCCATTAATCTGTGCCTCAAATTGTACTGCCAAACACCGAGTGCTTTCGGTTACCCCCCAATCTTCCAGACACGCTACCCCGCCATCGACGATCCCGCAAGGGATGATGTTCTGAAAGCCGGTCAGTGACTCTCTGGTGACGTTGAAAGCCATTCCGTGATACGTTACCCACTTCTTGACGTGAACGCCAATTGCGGCGATTTTGCCTTTCTCCGTCCAAACGCCTGTTCTTCCTGCGACGCGGAAGCCTTCCACCCCATACTCAGCCATGACCCGGATAGCGACTTCCTCGAGGTCACGCAGGAAGCGATGGACGTCGAGGTAGTGCCGTTTCAAGTCGAAGATCGGGTAGATCACGAGCTGTCCCGGCCCGTGATAGGTTATGTCCCCACCCCGGTCGGTGTGAACGAGGTCGATGCCAAGCTCCCGCAACCTCTCCGGGCTGACCAGCAGGTTGTTGTCACCGCCGCCTTTGCCGATGGTTACGACTGGCTTGTGCTCGGTGAAGATGACCGTATCGGGAGCTCCGGCAAGGACTTCGGTGTGAGTTTTTAGCTGAAGACCCCAGATTTGGCGGTAGTCTGTCAAACCTGCTATGTATTTAAGATTTAAGATTTAAGATTTAAGATTTGGTACCGTGCCCTGCCTAAGATTGGCTTTTGACGTTTTCAGAGAAGACGCAATGATAGCTGTGAGTTCCTTTGCCTCTTGCAATAACAATTGAGTCTCCTTTTGGTGAGTCTTTTCCAATTCATCAAGCATCTCAAGCCAGTAAAGAGATTCATCGATTTCTTCAAGTACTATCCCTAATTTAGCGATAAAATCCGGAGTTGATTTCCCTCGAAGTGCGGCACGATAATTCGCCCCTACAGAGGTTGCAGACCTGATAAGTTGTCTGACAATAATCCCGGTACTCCTTCCAGCTGGCATCGTATCGGTAAAACGGCAGATATCAATAGCAAATTTCTTGGTTCTGCGCTTCATATCTTCCTTGTCGATGTGCTCCTCCCAAATCTTAAATCATAAATCTTAAATCTTAAATTATACGTGTATCGCCATCCCAAGACTGTCCCCCGCCGCTTCCATGATCGCCTCACTCAGCGTTGGATGCGCATGAATCGTCTTTGCAAACGACTCCGCCGTTAACTCGAACTCGCGTCCAAGGACAACCTCGCCGATCAACTCCGGCGCGCCAGGTCCCACAATATGCACGCCGAGCACCTCTCCATACTTCTTATCGACCACGAACTTGACGAAACCGTCCGTCTCGCCTCCAGCGACAGCTCTGCCATTCGCACGGAAAAGATATTTGCCGATGCTCACGTCGTGACCGGCGTCGCGAGCCTTCTTTTCAGTCAATCCGACCGACCCGATCTGCGGGTGGCAGTAGGTACAGCCCGGGACGTTGGCGTGGCTGATGCCGGGATTGGCGTGTCCGGCAATCGTTTCGGCGGCGCAGATGCCTTCGTGCGATGCGACATGCGCGAGTAATGGGGCTCCGGCGCAGTCACCGATGGCATAGACTCCCGGCACACTCGTCCGCATGTGGTCGTCAACCTTGAAGAAACCCCGTTCCAAAACGATGCCAACCTTCTCCAGACTCAGTTTCTCTGTGTTGGCTTGGACTCCGGTCGCAACAAGGCAGACGTCGGCAATAACCTCTTTGCCTTTCTTTCCCTCGACGGTGTATGTCCAGCCCTCTTTACCCTGCTTCACTGAAGTCACCTTGCTGCCGGTATGAATGTCGATACCGCGTTTGGAGAAGGATCGCTCGATGACAGTCGCAACCTCAATATCCTCAATGGGAAGAACCTGATCCATAAGTTCAACCAGCGTCACTTCTGAACCCATCACCGAGTACAGGTAGGCAAATTCAGCTCCGATAGCTCCGGCTCCGATGATCAGCAGACGCTTGGGAATCTCTGGTAGAATCATCGCATCGTAAGCGTTAACAATATTCTTCTTGTCATACTCGAAGCCCGGTAGGGCACGAGGACGAGCTCCGGTGGCGAGGATGATATTGTCCGCTTGGAGGGGGGACTTAAGTCCCCCCTCCAAGACGAGACTGCCGGGCGATTCAAACGATGCAAATCCATAATGAACGTCGATCTTGTTTTTCTTAAGGAGATACTCGACGCCTTTCGACATCTTCTCGGCGGCTCCGCGGGAACGCTTGACGATTTTATTCCAGTCGGGTTGTGGGTTTTGGCAGAGAAGTCCGAATTCGTCTGCGTGACGCATCTCATCCAACAGACGGGCTGTTTCCAGCAAGGACTTCGTCGGAATACAGCCCCAATTCAAGCATATTCCGCCGACCTTGTCGCGCTCGACGACGGCGGTTTTCAGCCCGAGTTGAGCGGCTCGAATAGCGGCAACGTATCCCCCCGGACCCGTACCGACAACGATCAAGTCATATTTATGTGAGACGGACTCCATCAGGAGACCCTTTTCAATTATGGTTTATGGAAAGATTCTCTTGGAGGGCGGACTTTCAGTCCGCTCTTGTCGGGCAATATGCCCAACCTACGCGAGCGAGAGCGGACTGAAAGAGTTCGTTGATTTATTCGTTCGAGTAGAGATTTGATTCTCTTGGAGGGGGGGCTTCAGCCCGCCCTTGTTTGTGCTTGATTGTCCTTTAGGGGGGGCTGAAGCCCCCCCTCCAAGAGAATCAAATCTCTACTCGAACGAATAAATCAACGAACTCTGAAAGTCCGCCCTTGTATCTTGACTTTACCGTTTACTTAGTGGCAATTAGTTA
>CAYHEC010000031.1:0-37743 GCA_964355675.1 uncultured Caldithrix sp. | reverse complement strand
GGATCAAATCTCTACTCGAACGAATAAATCAACGAACTCTTTCAGTCCGCTCTTGGCAAGCGGGACGCTTATCCTACGCGGGTAAGAGCGGACTGAAAGAGTTCGCCCTCCAAGAGGATTGCTACTTGATTAACAATCTCATTAACAATATACATCAGGTTTACCGCCTGATGCCATTCAATTAAGCGGAAACTCCATGTCGAGACGATGCGATATCACCGGGCAAGGCCCTGTCGTAGGGAATAAAGTAAGTCACGCTCATAATAACTCTCTGCGTCGCTGGAACGTCAATTTGCAGAAAGTGCGAGTCGTGATCAACGGGAAAGTCATGCGATTAAAGGTCTCCACCAGCGCAATTAAATCTGGTTTGATCGTGAAGCCGACCACCGTTGCCAGGCGTCGTCCTCCCAAGGAGATTCGCCGTACGACAAATCTCAAGACTAAGGGAATTATCTCCGATGAAGCGCCCGCTACCGGATTTTTCTCGGACTCTTCCGTAGTCAGCAGGGTCTTCAAGCCAAAACCGAAACCCATCGAAACCGAACCGATACCCGGCGTCGATATTCCCGCTTTCGATGCGCCTGGCCCAGTGTTCGAGGAACTCGATGGCGCGGTTGTCGTCAGGAAATCCAAGAAGCGGTTTTAATTACTTCTTCTGCATTTTGTTAATCAGTAGGGCGGACAGTTGTCCGCCCTATTATTTTTTTAGTAACCAGTGGGGCGGACAGTTGTCCGCCCTTTTATTTTTTTGGTTTTACCAAAACGGGGCACGAAAAGGCCTATGACCATTTCGGCTTCTTCGCGGTTAAGCCGAATAATAATAAGAAAGCTGTCAACGCTCTGGGGTTGACAGCTTTCTTCTCAAGTTACACTATTAAAGGAGCCAGCCGTAGAGGGGGGCTCCTTTATAATTGACCTTACTTCACCATCACCACCTTGGCAACTTTCACTCGTCCCGCTGACTCAAGGCGCACAACATAGACTCCGGAAGATACCCTTCCAGCATCCCAAACAGCTTTATAATTGCCGATTTTGGGGGTTCCGTCGAAGAGCTTCGTTACCTCCCTGCCTTGCATGTCGTACACTGCAAGCCTTGCGGGTTCAGCAATATCTATGCCGAAGTTAATGGTAAGCCGGCTATTGAACGGGATGGGATAAATCTCATGCAACCCGAATTCTAACGGAACAGTGGGATCTGAATTCGCTGAAAGTACAATCATTCTCAGATGGAATGGCGTACGACATGGGGTAATGCCCGATTCCCCAGTCGCCTCAACCCACCAGGTCAGTTCGCCGTCACCAAGCCCCATGGTATCCAAATTAACCGCCAGAAATGTGTCGGCAGTCTCAAAGTGGGTTGTCCACTCTCCCATCTGAAACCAGAGGGAGAAATCGAAACGGTCTTCCTCATTAGCGCGAAAAGGCTCTTCCCAGACAAATCGAACTGAATTTACATAAACCGAATCGGTTCTGTTTAGCAATAATGCAACCGTATCCCCGTCTGCGGGTGAGATCAAATCGAATTGCGGTAGCTCTGATACCACATGCATCTGCACAGGAATTCGCTGGAAGCCCGGCGCGGCATTGTGCGTGTAGTCGAGCATTATCTCAAACAACCCTGTGTCAAGGGAGGTCGAATTGACTTCCAATTCGATGGCAGTTTGTTCGTTAGCCTCAAGCGCCCCGGATTTGGGCTCGTATGAAATCCAGCTTGTGTTTGCTGAGATTTCGAATATCCCAAGCCAATCAGTACTTGCGTTCTCGATGATCGCCGCAAGCGCATAAACCCGGTTACTCCAAGAGTGGGTGATCGTCATACCACAACGTCCACCGGCGGTTGGTGGGATTTGGTCAGCCAGGTCGGTAAGGAATTCGACCTCCCGCGTTTCCGGATTAATCTTGAATATCGCCAAATCGGGATGGTTTGCGTTATTCATGGGGACTTCGTTGATCCCGATCACGTAAAGTTTGAAACCATCAGCCTCATCCTGAAGCCAGCCAAACCCATATTTGCGGATTGAGACGTTGTCGCGTGGATCCATTGGTTCAAAGCCTACAATCGCTGACATCAAAGTATCATTAACCAGCTCGACCTGATAAATTCGTCCTGTAGTATTCGCGAGATAGAATAATCCCGTTTCTGGGTCGCGCGTTACGCAACGAATCGCACCAAGTCCCGCTATTCCAGTCCATTTGTTCAATACAATGCCGGAATCGGGATCGATCTGATAAAGATACTCATCAGTAGAGACTCCCCAGAGATTACCATTTTCGTACTCTAAATCTCGGAAACCGTACTGGCCGCCAAGACCTTCCGGTTGATAAAACTCTCCGTTAGCTCTCCCTTCACGGTCAAAAGTATAGAACAGATTCCTGCCATCTCTGTCGAGTCTGCCGCCAGAAACAAGCCAGTGATCTCTCACCCATGCAACAGCTTGTAAGCGCGAATTATTAACTGAATCACCTAACTCCCAATGTCTCAATAATTCCCAGGCATCATCGGGATCGTCACGATCAGGCTGAACTCCAACTGATCCACGGATACTTCTCTGTTCTTCGATCTGGTAGCCAAAACGACTGGTGAACTCAAGGGGGCCATTGCCTGTATTTTGAAGGATCAGCGAGCTGGTGGCGACCGAGTCGGCGAGCATTTCGAAATTGCGAGAACCAGCAGAAAGCGTAAACTCCGGATGAAGCAGGCTGAACTCAACATAAGTATTTTGAGCTTCAAGAACTTCACCTGTAATTGTTGAGTCGCTGTAGAATCGTTTGGTTGCAGTGAATGTATAGCTTGAATCAACTAACATTATGGGGATCGAAAAATCGCCGTTTTCATCAGTTCGAGCGGCGAAGCCAAATTTGGTGTAAACGTTAGCGCTGTCGAGTGGCTCATTGGTGGCGGCGTCGAAAACGCGGCCCGACATCGAGCCGGTGCGAAATTCGACGAGAGTCGTGAACTTGATAGCCATTCCGTCGCGAAGCGGCGCGGCTCCACCGGGACGTGCATTCCAATAAGAATATTCCAAGCCGGTTAAGTTGTCCAGACTTGCAATTCCAACCGATGCAAAGGGAACGTCCCAATCCCTGAAAGCCGATTGATTATCGGTTATATCAAGATATTGAAAGATAATATCACCATCACCCGTGAAATTCTGATGTTCCTGTGGGTCAAGCAATTGAACCTGAAATGTCTCGTCAGGCTCGTTGCCACCTTCCGGGCCAAGCTTTTTAAGCCGTGACCATTCCACGATAAACATACCTCGTCCGCGGTCGTGGAATGTGTAAACTCCCGAATTTTGCGGAATGATTAGATCCTCCCAGAAGGGAGCTATCATTCCTGGAGGACATTCTCCACCCGGAATATGTCTATTCCTCGCTGATATTAATTGATGACAGTCACCTGGAGCAACCCAGCCATTTGAGCAAATAGTTAACTGATCGAACTCTTGTCCGTAATGTTGCATGACGAAGGGAAGATCGACCACAACCGACATATCTTGTGATTCTCCGCCATCGCGAAGGTTGGTGTTTGTCCCGTTGCCGCCTTGACGCGGATCGATCTCTACCCAATCGACCGATGGCACCGCAAACCAGTTGGTATCAAGGTTATCAAAGCAAATATAGCCATAATCATCAGGACCAAATGGTTCGCCAGCCACTACGGCGGAGATCGGCATATCGAAAAGCACTGTATCGATAAATCCATTGTCCGCTTCGATTGCAAGTCCGACGGGTACTGGGCGGTTTCCAATGTGGAATGGATGGGCAGAGACGGTAAATGTTGTGCGTGACTCGCCATTCTCATCGGCGGCTATCGCGCCAAAATCAGCTTCAGCTACCACCGGCCCTATAGTTCGTATCAGGCTGAAAAAAGTAGCGCGGAAAGGTCTGACAGAAACGCTCCCAACGTTTCGTAGAGTAATTGACAGTTCGGCATTCGCGGCTCGATGAAGCATTGCATCCGACCAATCAAGCGAGACAAATTCCAGATCAGGCCCCAAAACAGGCACTGATACTGAACTATGCCAAGTATTCTGGCCAACGGAAGCACTCAAGTTAAAGACTGCGTTTTGTCCGGAGGGAAATCCGCCGCCAATTCGGACAAGGAAGTTCACCGGTACGGCTTCACCTTGCGCAGGCGACTGATCCAGATCAACTTCACCTTCGACCACGTCGAGATTGGGGTCATCGGTTGTCAAATTCAGTGTTAACTGCCCCTCATAATCATTTCCGCCGTGATTGGCAACTTGGATCGTTAACCCTATTGTTTCAAGTTGATTGGCGTCCCCATTATCGTTACCCTCGGAACCGTCCTGATCATCGTCATCGATACCAAATGTGGAAGCTCCCACAAAATCCCCTGCCCGGTTGATAAGATAACTCCTTTTAAAGGTGAAAAGGTTATGACCCGTGACGGTAAGGTGTACGGAATCACCCTCTGTGTCAGTCCAAGCCGGATCAAGGTCGAACGCTACGTTACCGTCGGCGTCTGGAATCTTGACAAGCTGAAATTCTCCACTCTTATAGAGACATACCGTCGCGCCGAGAGCAGGTAAATCATCATCGTCATGCAGAACATTTACGTTAAGGTGGGTTTCGCCGCGTCGAAGGGATCCAGGTCGTGTGACAACCAATGGACGAGGAGTACTGGTGAAAAGATCGACGGAAGGATCGCCCATGAGGTTGGTAATGTAAAGCTCAGTCAGCCAAGCTTGCATGTTGCGATTCTCTTCGTGATTAATATCTCCCCGACCTGCATAGTGAGTATAGAGAGACATCTTTCCGGCTTCGTTTGCCCAGCCTTGATTGTCGATCCCCTGGTTATAAATGGCATGAGCTGTTTGTGCACAGTAGATGTTATTATAGGCAGTGTGGGTGGCTCCGGAACAACCGATCGCGCCGATTGCACCACTGGGGTGGAACGTGAAGCTCTCACTGAAATATCCATTACCACCGTCGGAAATGTGTTCGCCGTAGTCGCCGGTATTGCAGGTGATTATCATAACAAAAGGCAACATTCTGCCATTTTGGAGCCCTTGAACATCACCGAAACGGAATGTCGGATTCATCCAGAGGTGACCTCGATGGAGGAAAAAACCGATGCCGGCAGTTATGTTATCGATAACGAACTGGCGATTGTCCCGTTCGCCAGCCTGTTCCCAATAGAGTTCATTGACCCGGGTAAATCCGTTTTTCATTAGCTGAATTTTCGTCCAGCGACACAAGTCGTTTGATGAAACGCCGCTGACGGAGGCGACAGATTCGACGGCTCCCCGCTTCTGCCAACCGACGCCATTTCCGTCCCCTATAAAAGGGTTCGACTCATAATTTACCGTCTTGTTGACGATGCCATTCAAGCGGTCCACTGAATCGAATATAAGCCTCCCGACCGACAACTCGGGCAGAATATCATTACCTTCCAACATCGCGAAGTCGTGATCGGATTCGTAGGGATTTCCAGCGCCGTCCTGATGGTTGAAAAAGCCGACAGGGAAATTGCCATCAGTATCACCGCAAAGCACTACGTGTTCCGGAGGAATTTCGGCGTCACGATAGTACGCTTGTATCGCCTGACGAGTCCCATTCGCGTCGGCGATTGCGTTAGTACGTAATACATCAACCGCCCAGCCTGTCTTCCTTCGCCATTCTATCAACGGAGTAACCGCCGCGAGGACAGGATTCCAACCGTTACCGGTTCCCATCACGAAAAGAATCGAACCGCCACGCATTCCGTTATCGCGTTCTGGTAAGTTAGGCGGATTAACAACCATGTTTTGGAGTATTTTATCGACACTCGTGGAGGGCCTGAGTTTACTCGGATTTTCGACCAGATTGATGCGATTCTCGTCACTCGTGAAATCGAGTTCCAATTCTAAACCATCGACTACTTCAAGTTCATGGGTTACTGGATTGTAACGGAGTGGGTTGATCCGTATCGGGAGTATCCGGTAACCGCGCATGATGGCAATTTCGCCCAGCGTCGCATGTTCTTCGGGCCAAAAACTGTTTTCCATGTAGAAATCTTCATCGATCACTAATGGAGAATTGGGTAAAGACGCTTCGTACTGTGCGATGTCTTTAATGTTCTTCTCAAGCGGTTCAGGTTGGCGAGGATAGGGGTTAACGTCACGAACGATATGAGTACGGAGATTTTTTATTCGAAGCGAAACGCCCGATTCGGGAGGTATTAACACAAACTTAACCAGCGCCGGAAGTTCCGGCCGGCCTGCAGGTCCAGCAATCGGTTGGTCATCGATGGGGAAACGGTCGTATCGTTCTCCCTGGTTGATGACTTCCTGTCGAACAAGGTCACCCAGCTCGAGTTTTAAACTTGTTCCGGTCGCTGATGATTGAGTAATATCGATGCTGACCGGCCTTGAAGCTGACATCTCAAAAGCAGAGAGGACGGATGCAGAATTCAGTGAAAGCAGTGTTGCGACACAAATCGCAAAAAATGCCCGTAATGATACTATACGATTCATAACTTTCCTCTGTCGGCAGTTCTGGTTTGAAAGACCGGGTGAGCGGTCATGTAGTTAATATTGGTGGGTATGACTATATATATTGGAATATACGAGTAACCCCGACTCCTCTTTCGTCCCGATTAGTGATAAAAAATCTAACCCGATTGCCCTGATCCAATTGAGATGGACGGGATTGGGTTTCCATGAATCACACTCCTCTAACCTACAAATATAACAATCTTCTATCGGTTGTCAAATTCATTACACGTAAAGATCACATTTTTTTGCTTTATTGCAATTTGAACTCAAAATATCTGAACATTTACCGGCTCGCGCTTGACAGATGAGGAGTTGAGTGCTACTTTAGATGGTTGCAATATTTCGAGGACCCAAATGCTCTCTCATCCGTCGGGTGATTTTTTTCTTGAACTCGACAACCGTTGTGCCTTGATAAAGGACTATATCCTTGACTCCCGGTTCGTAGATCGATTTCATCCCGATGAAATTCGATGGGCAGTAACTGCCTATGTTCGCTATGGCGGTAAAAGGCTTCGCCCGGCGATTCTGATGTTTTCCGCTGGAGCCGTCGGAGGCGATGAATATCAGGCGATCCCAGCCGCGGCGGCGGTCGAGATATTCCACACCTGGACGCTGGTTCACGATGACATCATCGACCGTGACGACCTTAGGCGTGGACAATCGACCGTTCATCATTATTACAGCCAACTATGTCAGAATGCCAGCAACGGGATGGGATTGACCAATGAAGACGCTCATCACTATGGAGTCTCGCTGGCGATCTTGACCGGAGATATTCAGCACGGCTGGGGTATCAGCATGATGACCGAGCTGGTCAAACGTGGCGTCGATCCGTTGGTGACGATCCGCTTGATTAACGAACTCGACACAGTGGTGCTAAATACCCTTGTTGAGGGAGAAGTTCTCGACATACAATACGCTCACCGGCCAATAGAATCGTTGACACCGGCGCTGATTGAAGAGATGCTTTGGAAAAAAACCGGAGCTCTTTACGAGTTTTGCGGTCGTGCTGGAGCTATGATCGGTGTAGGGGGCGCTGAATCTCCCTATGTGGAGGCCGTAGCTAAATTCGCGGCGCTTTGCGGAACTGCATTTCAGCTTCAGGATGATATTCTTGGAGTGATAGGCAATCAGGAAATGCTCGGAAAGCCGGTTGGTTCCGATCTGCGCGAAGGAAAGCGTACCCTTGTAGTTCATTATGCGTATGAACGCGCTAATGAAGCTCAGCGCCAGATTTTGCTACAAACACTGGGAAATTCCTCAGCGTCGGAGGTTGACATTCTGGCGGCAATCAATTTGATGCGCAGTCTTGGCGCTATCGAAGCAGTCGCTGAACGAGCCCATCAACTTATTCAAGAAGCGGGAGAACGTCTGGCGATCCTGCCCGATACTCCTTACCGAAATTTACTTGGACAATGGGCAGAGTTCATGATTAAGAGACAGTTCTAAGGATATATCCGTAAATAACAATTATCCCGTTGCCGACCCGCCGTGGTCGGCAGTAATATTCCGTAGTTTTGATATTAAGGTGTCGGGTGCGGCGACCCGCCACTGGCTTGAATTTATTTTCGGATAAGTCCTAATAATGATTTCGACAGAAGTTACAATTACAAATAGACTGGGTCTGCATGCGCGACCAGCTTCCAAATTGGTGCAAACCGCCGCAAGCGGCAAATCAGAGGTTTTCATTGTCAGAGAGGGGCAACGAGTCAATTGTCGCAGTATTTTAGGAGTTATGCTTCTGGCCGCAGAATTTGGCTCCACCATCAGATTTGAAGTCAATGGCGAGGACGAACAGGATGTGATGAAGCGTTTAACCGAACTGGTTGTTAATAAGTTTGGAGAAAACTAACCGCTTTCGGCTCCTTCAATATTTGAAAGGTAAGAGATAAGCTGAACTTTTTGCTCGCATTAGTAATCATCGCATCCCCTCCTGACGAAGCAACCATTTGGAAAATCTATTATTCGGGAGATGTAGAGCAATTCGCGAGAAGTTGCCATTCCTTGCCAGATTCGCTTGCTTCACGGACATATTATAATGCCCTGTGCAATACTGATGCTTCAAGCGCTGTTGAATCTTATCAGTCATTGATTAACAAATTTCCTGTTTCTCCTTGTACTCCTTTTGCTCTTGAACGAATAATTGCATATAATTATACTATTGGTAATGACTTAGAAGCCGAACGATCATTTGCAATATTGCGAGATAAGTATCCAAAGTTTAAAGGATTGATCGACCTTGCGGCTCTTTCTGGGAAATCTCTCGAAATGGTGGATGGTGATCAACCGGTTCTCTCGACAAAGTCAAGTCAGAACATCTGGTCCGTGCAGGTGGGAGCATTTCGTAATAAAAAAAGCGCCGAAGAGATCGGCAGAAAAATCAAGTCTTTTGGAAAAGTGAGTTTTGTTGAGAAAGATGGAGTAAAAGGATCTATGACTATTGTAAAGATAGGAAAATTCAATAATAAAGACGAGGCAGTAAAACTCGCCCTGCGCATTCGGAAAAATACCGGATTGAAGCCGGTAGTGGTTACCGCTAAAGAAAAAATAGATTAGTACGGTCATGTGAGGGCACATGACGGTAGATCAGTCCCAATTTCCTTCGCCCCTACAAGTTGAGTCTGTTGAAAAAGTCATGTGGAGTTCAGGCGGACGCCCTCGTCCGCCGTTCCACCGTGCTTGATCTAACGGCGGACGAGGACGTCCGCCTGAATAATTCAGTTCATTTTCAGACTTTTTCAACAGACTCAAGTTAATTTAAAATATATTTGAGGTATCAAATGGAACTATTGCGTCAACTCGTCGAAATGTCCGGCATTTCCGGAAGTGAAGACCGCGTTCGCAAATTGATTGTTGACCAGCTGACGCCGCTGGTTGACGAAATTCGTGTGGATCAGATGGGCAACGTCATCGGATTTAAGAAAGGAACTGGTCGCGCACCTTCATCCGGACGGAAAAAATTGATGCTTGCCGCACACATGGACGAAATCGGATTCGTCGTCAGCTACATCGATGACAAAGGCTTTCTGCGCATCCAACCACTCGGTGGTTTCGACCCGCGCACTCTGATGGCTCAACGCGTGACTGTCCTTGGCAAAAAAGACCTCCCCGGTGTAATCGGATCCAAACCAGTTCATATCCTCACTGATGAAGAGCGAAAAAAACACCTCGACATCAGGGATTATTTCATTGATCTTGGATTGCCTAAGGAGAAAGTCGTTGAATTGGTAACGATCGGCGATCCGGTTACGATGTACCGAAAGATGGAAGAAATCGGCGACTCAGTGACTTGCAAGACAATGGACGACCGAGTCGGCGTATATTGTATGGTTGAAGCCGTCAGGAAAGCTAAAAAGAGCCCGGCAGATCTCTACGTCGTCGCCTCAACTCAGGAGGAAGTCGGCCTTCGTGGCGCGACTGCCGCCGCTTCGGGAATCGAGCCTGACGTCGGTATCGCAGTCGATGTAACGCTTGCCAATGACGTCCCCGGAGCTGGTGGTCAGGATGAAATTTCTCGTCTTGGCGAAGGTACTTCGCTCGGTATCCTCAACGGTTCGCACATCTCAAATCCCAAGCTTGTCGCCAGGTTTATCGAACTCGCCGAGAAGAAGAAGATACTCTTCCAGCGAGATGTTCTTCCCAAGGGCGGAACTGATGCCGGCGGCATTCAAAAAGCGCGAGGCGGTCCGGCAGTCCTGACGATATCCATTCCCTGCCGTTACGTACATACTACCGTGGAGATGGTAAACAAAGCTGACGTTCAAGCAACAATCGACCTTCTCGCCGCGTATATTGCCGACCCGGGAGATATGAACTATTGTCTCTAAAGTGGTTGAGACACGACTCGCCTAATAGGGTAGGGGCGCGTGGCAATGCGCCCCTACTTAAATTTCTTGGGGTGCGGACTGAATGTCCGCATTCGAAAGTACTCCTATCTAATGATTTGATAAATTATGGAATTTAAACCTCTTTCGATTCACGGCGCCTTTGAAATCATTCCAAGATTTTTTACTGATGACCGTGGCACTTTCTCAACAACCTACGAAGCAACTGAGTTTGCAAAGATTGGATTGAGCACAAACTGGATTGCGGATAATCAATCTTTTAATTACAAATCTGGAACGTTGCGCGGCCTTCATTTCCAGAAACCCCCCTCGGCTCAGGCAAAACTTGTTCGGGCGTTGATTGGTCAGGTTTTCGATGTCCTCGTCGATTTACGTCACGAATCGCCTACTTTTCTCAAGTGGACGTCTATCGTACTGAACGACGAAACAGGTAACGGTGTTTATGTTCCGAAAGGCTGTGCCCATGGTTATCTCTCTCTTGTGGAGAAATCCATCGTTAGCTATAAGGTCGATGCGCCGTACGATCCCAATTGTGAGGGTGGACTGCTTTGGAATGATGCTACATTCCAGATAGTTTGGCCCGTTGTGGAAAAATTGACCATCTCTTCGAAGGATCGCGCTTGGCCAACATTTGAGAGGTCGAAAAATCCATTCGCAGTCGTTCCCGGTCGGGTCGCTTCATTTTAGCAACCTCGATTTTAAAACCATGACATTATAAAACTTAACTTATCACCTCGCATTTTGATCGTAATTATCCCTTGACAGATGGCTTTAATAATCTTAACTTGAGTCTGTTGAAAAAGTCATGCTGAGTCCAGGCAGACGAGGTTGTCCGCTTGGACATTTTTGCCTATTACTCAACTTTTTCAACAAACTTAACTTCCCTGACCCAACGCTTAAACGTGTCCTCTTAATGGACTCATTCAGGACCGAATCAATGTCTATTAATATCAAGCGGCTTGGCTATTTGGCGCTCATTGCCGCCGCCTTCAGCCTACTTCCCATCACGCTCTATGCTCAAAACGATTCCGAGATGGAGCTTTTCGAAGGCGGTAACATCCGCTCGGAGTTCGGAATCCGATCTCATCTCCTCACGGGAGCCGGAGTTCGAGGCGCATATGGCGGGTTGATCGCCCCGATCAATCCCGAACCGTTCGTGATCTTCGGTAACCCCGCCGCACTTGCCCGAGTGAAAGGAAGAAAAGTCATTATCTCAAGCTCGCCTGCGCTTGAGTTCGATCTCACGAGCCTTACTGACCCGAATCCGAGTATCGCGACTGAGATGGACACCAGACTTGAATCTTTCAATGTCACCGGTCCAAGAACAAACCCGGAAATGACTGGAACCATTGGATTTATTGGCTCTTTCGTTTCAGGATTTGCGTTGTCATTACCCCTAAAGCAGAAGGAAAACGAGCGTTGGCTTGGCGGCAGAATTCCGCGCCTTTTCGATTATATCGCCTTCGGCTATACAGTGCCTTTCGTTTTCCGTTCAAACTTCACATATAGTGGACTTCGGATGCGCCTTCGAACTATCGATATAGACGAAAATAACATCCGCCACCCAGAAAACGAGATATTGCTTTACTCGTCGATTAAAATGGACTCCGATGTTAAACTCACTTCGGATAGTTGGAACATGTCCGTCGCCAGAATTATAGGTAAATTTTCGCTTGGCGCCGGTTTGCAGAGAACTGCCGGAAGAATCGAACTTCATGCCAATCAGCGAACGGACGGTATCATGAGTAAGGCGGGAAGTGAATCGTCATTCAATGATCCACAATCACCTTGGGACGATGATTTCTTTTTCGCCGCCCATGGCATTTTCGAGGGATCAGCGCTTGCCCTGCGATTGGGAACTCTATACCAACCGAATGAAAAGTTTATTTTTGGAGCTATGTTGAGATTGCAGGGCGGTATGGACATGGACGCCAATTTCGACATGGAACTTCATACGTTTTCGCCGTTAAAACTCAATGCCCAGCCCGGTCAAAAACGTTTTGACGTCAATGCAATCCAAGATGCATCGGAACTTACCCGCACAACTGCCAAGTCTTTCGAGACCGCTTCCAATATGATGGTTTCGATTCCCAGTGAACTCGCCATTGCGGCAACCTACACCGGATTCATGACGCCTTCTCTGACCTTCACTAAGTATTTTGGTGAACTTTCGTACCAATATGATATGATTGAAAACGGCGCGCCCTTCAGCTATAGACGCGGTTTCAAGCCCAATATGGGCTTGAATCTCAACTTCGATCTCTTTATTTTAAAGTTCGGGATGGGTGTCCTTCAGGTGGTTGATGTTGTTGATGGATACCATGACGCGACTGGGATTCCAATTCCTCCCGCACCCGCGTTTTTACTGCCACATCTTTCTTTTGGGTTCGAAACCGGGCTCTCCGACGCCCTTAAATTGGGCGTCCTTATCGAAGGCTTGCCAGAAGACGCACTGCGTTTGACACTTGAGTACTCGCTTTAGAACGCTGTCTTTGCGGACTTACGGTAGTCCGCTTTACAATACGCCACCGCAAAAGGCGGGGCGTCAGCGGCAGGTCACCTGTTGCAAATCGAAACCCGCAGTGCGACGACGCCCTGCGGCGAGCTAAATAAATTAAGGTTTTTGCGATGTCGATCGCTTCATTTCACCGGTACGGCGCACTGCTGTCCGCCAAACTTCTCTCGCTGATTATTGCGACCCTCTTCACACTCCATTATGCTTGGGGATCCCCGTTAAACATCGGATTGATTCACACTCAAGAAAATCAGGATGCCGATCTGGTCTTGAGTGAAGTCCCTCGCAATATGACTCTTCCATCTGCTGAGATAACTATTCGGTGGACTCCAAACAACGTGAGGGGGACATTGAGATTCTCCTCGGATTATAACGGCGATTCGCCAGAAAGTTACCAGAATGTTGTCGAAAATGTGATCGAATCATCCCCGGGGATTATCCGTTTCGAAGGAAATCAGTTGCCGGTTGGCTATCTCTATTGTATCATCGACGCAGGTGATAACGGATATTCAGTCGTGTTTAACATCATCAGAGCCTCGGACCGTTCTCCCACTATGGTGGCGCCAATCACTGGCGCAGGCCGACTCGGTATCAACACAATTACCCCGTCTGTCCGATGGGAAGCTGTCAATGGAGTTCCCTTCTATCATGTTATCGTCAGCGATCAGCCTTTTGATATAATTGAGGATGATCAAGGCACACGAGTCGAAGGCGCAAACGTTATCTGGCAGGCAATCACCTCAGAGACATCGATCCAATATGGTATCCCTGATCCCTCCGAATTTTTCGACAATGATCAAGTCGCCCCTCTGATCGGTAGCCTCAATCGCGAAGATCGTCCTCGGTACGCTTGGGTTGTCCTGAATAATTACGCGGGTCATCCCGCCTATACTTCGCCCGTAACCGGAGGCGTCTCAGGATTCGAGGTGGAGGTCGCTCCGCCATTTGACGAACCCGAAAATATAAGTCCTCAAACTCGATCCTCCTTGAGTTCGGAAGAAATCGTATTTCGATGGTCGGAAGTTGAAGAAGCCGTTAGTTACTTTGTTTATGTGACTCGCGAGGAAATTTCCGAAGGTGGAAGCCGGGCTCTGGTTCCCGCCTGGAATGCTCAAACAACTCTTACATCGGTCGCCTGCCCGGCATCATCCGTTCTTCCCAATGGCCGGTTTATCTGGAAAGTCCTCGCCGCCAGCCGTCAGGGTCGCGGCACTATGTCCGATACCAGTAGCTTTTTGTATGAAGTAAGATCTGGTTCGGTCGTTATGACCACGACCACAACCGAGGATAATATCCTCGAAAATGTCGAGATCCAAGTCGAAACAGTTGACGGTCCTGGTGTTCAATCTTTTGCGACGGACGACAATGGCCATGCATTGCGGAGGTTAGCGGTCGGAAGATATTTCTTTCACGGAGTCAAAGCTGGATTTAGCGATACTACCTCATCGCAAATTACTATCGAGGAAGATCAGCGACAAAATATAACGCTCCGCCTTCGACCGATTCCATCCAGTATTGTAGGGACGGTTGTCGATGAAAACGGCGATCCCGTTAGTGGTGCAACCGTCACCGCTTCCCATGTACCCGGAAACGAAGAAACTTCGGCTGAAACCAACATCAGTGGCGCTTACCAAATCCTCGTTGCTCAGGGCAACTATCTGGTAAGTGTCAGCGCACCTGGTCGCCGCCCGCCAGAGGTTCGCTCGATAGGCGTTCCGCGGGGGGGGACAGTTGATCTGAATACCGACAACGGTCCTTTCGTTTTAACGGCTTACAGGTATAACATCTCTGGATATGTGCGCAACGGAAATGGGCAACCAATCAATTCTGCAACAATATTTGCCATTTCACCGGATGGAGATGAAACAAGGCTCTACACACCAGAGGCCGGAAACTACTCCTTTATGGCCGGTCAGGGTGTCTGGAGAATAAACGCTGTCAAACCGGGGTTTTATCTCGAGAGTGGTGAGCAATCCGTTCGAGTCAATGATCGCAATCTTGATATAAACTTCACGCTCCTCCCTCAAGCCGGTATTTTTTCGGGTCAGGTTACTATCGATGGAACCCCCGCGAATCGAAATGCCGAAGTGTGGTTGATACCCTCAGCCGGTCAGGTAACCACTACTCCCGTTAATCAAGTCGGAGCCTTTTCACGAGGTGTCTCACCGGGAGATTATATAGCCGTTGCAGTTCGAGATGGCTTCCATACTTCCGATTCACTCCGGCTCTCCATCGGTCCGGGCGAAACTATATCAGGTCTTAGACTGGGGCTCGAAGCTAACCCGTCAAGTATTTCTGGACGAGTTAATGATGGCGGCGGTAACCCTCTGCGTGGCGCACAAATTGTTGCAAGCGGTGTATCGACAACAAGCGATGCGAACGGAAGCTATACACTACGACTTGCCGCTGGCTCTCATACATTAGTCGCCACCAAGGATGGATTCGTCACTGCTGAGCGAGGCCCGGTCTCAGTTCAATCCGGCCAGAATCTTGGAGACATCGATCTGCGTCTCGTCGATAATGCCGGCACAATCAGCGGGGTAATCAGGCGAGGTAATGACGCTATCTTCGAAGCAATAATCACTGCAACGAGACAAGGCGGAGACGGATCGAGATTTACCACTCGTTCCGGACGTGACGGATCGTACTCATTCGGCATCACCTTCGGTAGTTATCGTTTAACCGTCCAGAAAGACGGCTTCATCGCCGCTAATCCCGGGTATATCGACGTTCAGCTTCAACCTGGCCAGGTTGTTAATGGGCGCAACTTCCCCATGTTGGCCTATTCAGGCCGGATAGTCGGAAATGTTTCCTCCCCTTCAGGCGTCGTCAATACTCCCTCGATCCGCATTACCCAACTTGATGACCCAAACCGCAATTACACTACAAACGGCAATATTCAAGGAGATTACGCACTCGGTATCGCTCCCGAGCGACGCTACATCGTCACATCATCCAAGGCTGGGTTCAGCACCGTTTCAGATACTACCGCAAGACTTGAAATCGAGGGTGAGATAGTTGTAAATCAACGACTCACTCCGCTTCCCTGCATTATCTCAGGAACGGTTACAACCGGAAACGTCGCACTCCTTGGCGCAACTGTGCGCGCCGATGGGCAGGCTGGTTCGTTTCAATCCACTACAGACAGGTTAGGCAGATTTTCGGTTTCTCTTCAACCTGGATCGTACCGGGTAACTGCATCCAAGCCAGGCTATACTGCCGTTGAGCGGGAGGTCAGAATAAATCCCGGCGAAAATCTCGAGAGAATCGATTTCGCCCCGGAAGCCAATTTTGCGCTTGTGGCAGGCATTGTGCGCGATCCTGATGGAGCCGGTATTTCTGGTTCAATAGTGACAGTTATCGATTCGATGAACCAAAGAAGTATCACGACTCAAACTAATAACGATGGCGCCTACCAGCTGGAAGGAATAATCCCCGGGAACTACTACCTTATTGCAAGCAATAATCGCTTCCGGAGAAATGTCCAAAACCTGGGCGCGGTCATGGGCCGCCAAGAACGTCGAGGCATCAACTTGACTCTTGTGCCGCTCGCCGCACGCATTACTGGTCAAGTCACTTCAAGCGGCAATGTTGTTCCCTCGGCAACCGTATATGCTACCGAAGATGGAGGTGAACAATTTTCCGCACGCACGGATAATAATGGCCGATTCGTTATCGAGAACATGTCCGATGGGCGATTTGCTGTGCGCCCGGCAATAGCAGGCTTTACCGGAGTTGTTCGTGAAAACGTACAGGTAAATCCAGCTGACACCATTTCCCTCGATCTGGAAATGATTCGAAATAACGGCCAGATTACTGGTTATGTCCGTGATCCCGACGGAGCCGGTCTTCGAGATGTTCGCGTTTCAGCTATCGACAGCCTTGGAAACTTTGCCGCAGTTTCGACTAATGCCGCCGGGCAGTACTCTCTCGACAACCTCTACCCGCTTACCCGATACCGGCTCAGCCCCCGCCTGAACGGCTACACCCCGGAACAAGATACTGTCAGTAATGTCGGAAACGGTGGTGAAGTAATCTTCCGACTTCTTCCGAATGAGCTTAGACTCAGCGGTCGCGTAGTGAACCAGATCGGGCAAGGCATTGCTGGAACCGAGTTGATCGCCACATCAGAGAATGATGGGTCGGTATTCAGAGCCAACGCCAATGAGGCAGGCGATTATACTTTCACTGGTTTTGGCGCAAATACCAGCTACCGCATACAGACTCAACGCATCGAAGAATACTATGCCAATGCCGACACCACCATACGGATTCAGGTCAATCATCTCGATATCGGATCGCGTCTCCGAATAATCGAACGAAGAGCTTCTATTCGCGGCTTAATCAGATCGAACAACGTCGGCGTCTCAGACGTTTCGATCACCACCCGCAACTTAACAACCGGTCGTCAACGAAGCACATACACCACCGGAGATGGAACCTACCGGGTATTGGGGATGCGCGGAGGCGATTTCGGCAACTATGTCATCCGAGCCTCAAAACATGGATTCATCGTCCGCCAGCCAGACAGTCTCAGGGTGGAAGGACTTGGGATAGCCGAAGAGCGAGCAAACGTGAATTTTACTGTCGATGAAATACTCGTCTCAATTTCGGGCAGAGTAATCGACTCGGCAACCGTGGCAATGAACAACGTCCCGGTTACAGCTTGGGCTGAAACAGGGCAAGTCAGAGACACCACCGATATTAACGGCGTTTTCTCGTTTACCGGTCTTTTCCCGAATCAACATTATTCACTCTCCTCAGAACTACCTCGCGATGGCTACGAGAATTCTTCTACTTCTTTCGACGTCGCACAGGTGGACGTTAGTGGAATCATCTTAACCATTGGCAGGCACAACGCGGTTGTTTCCGGCTTGGTGTCCGATGCCGCAGGGAGCCCTCTCCCGGGTGCTTCCATCGTTATAGACAACGGTCGGGACTCCCGTTCTACTGGAGAAGATGGTCGTTACAGGTTCGAATTCGTCGCTCCCGGCAACCATTCGCTCGTTTTCTCCCGAGCCGGCTTTCTGACCGTTCAAACAGTCGTTGACGCCGCAAATGGCGAAGGTGAATTTGTCCGCAATGTGACTCTCACCGCTCTCGATGCCGCCATTTATGGCTCCGTCACTACCACCACCGACCGATCCTTCGTGCCCGGAGTTGTGATGCGCCTGATCTCCGATGCCGCCGACACTTTATATGACACCACTAATAGTAACGGGTCGTTTCAGTTTAACCGTCTCGATCCACTGAAAAACTACACGGTTCGTTCTTCACGTAAAGGATATGAAACCTTTACCCGAACCGGATTGAATATTGCCGCAGGAAACGTCGATATTCAATTCCAGATTTCACCGCCCGTACGAGGAATTTACGGCAGATTTCTTACTCCCGATGGACTCCCGGTCATTGGGGCTGAAATTAGAGTTCGTTCATTCACAAATCAGTTATTCCGAGACGTGACCGATCATTTTGGTGATTACCTCGCCGATGTAGGCACTGGAACATATTCAGTCATCGGGGTTGCGGCTCAGCCATTGACCGAGACGTCGCGAAGCTTGAACATCAATGTCCTCGATGGGGCCAGTCAGCAGGTGAATTTGCGACTTGAAGAGACGGGGCGCGCTGTTGGAAGACTCACACTTGAAGATGGAACACCGCCATTGACGTCTGGCAAAATATTTGCCAGCCATGACGCGACCGGAGACGTTTACTTCGACATCGCAGGTAATGACGGCTCCTTCGAACTTGCTGGTTTGCGTCCCGGGCATTACACCCTCGTCGCCGAGGCTGCCGGTTACGCCATGCAAGTCAACCCTTATCCCTTCGAAGCAAGATTGAGCGAAACCGTTACACTCACTATTTCGATGACTCAATCTGGCAAGGCAATTACGGGCTATGTGCTAACCAGTGATGGTGACGGCATTGAACGGGCACATGTCACTTTAACAGGAAATAGCCCCGGAACGTTCGAGACAGACGGTAAGGGATATTGGAGTAAGCCTGGCCCCATGGCCGGAAGATATACCGTCTCGATTAATAAAAATGGGTATCAGCATCCAGCCGATACTACCTTTGACCTGTCTGCAGGTGGAATCGTCGAGATCAATCGAACTATTGCACCTAATTTAATGACACTATCGGGACGGTTGACTGGCGTCAATGGAGCTCCCTACGAGAACGGGACGATCTATCTGCTCTCGAATAGTCAATTGCTCGACAGTGCGCTCACCGACCACTATGGCGAATATGAATTTACCTCCCTCGACGCTATCTCGTATGAACTGAGAGCTCAAGTACCGGGTTATATCGGCAATCCGGCCAGCCGATCGTTTCAGTTGACTGTAGATGGTTACGGTCTTGATCAGGACTTCACCTTGACGGCAGTGCGGGGATTTGGCATTGTTTATGGAGTTATTCGTCATGACACTCTTCCTGTAAGCACTCAAATCAGCATCGTCGATCTTCAAACTGGATCCAGGTATGGCGGAGTCAGTGATGCGAATGGAAGTTTTCGAATCACCCAAATTCCGACGCCCTCCCAGTTTAGTTTGACCGCAACTTATCCTGATGTACCAGATGTTTCATCGCAATCGTTCTTGCTTCAGACCGGAGAAGAGCAAGCACGAGACATGATCTTCCCCTCCGGGCAAATTCGCATCAGGCTTCTCAATGCTGAAGGTAACCCCATAGTCGGCAGGAAAGTATTTGTTTCCGGCTTAAGCGTCAATTTCACAGCGATTCTTTACTCAGACGGAACCGGCTTTGCCCGCACGGTTGATTGGCTTCCGGTGGGGAGATATTCAGTTACGCCTGAAGCGCTCGTTGGAATGCTTCCTCCTTCACCGAAACAAGTAGAATTGGGAGCCAACGAGGCTCGCGAATTAACCTGGTTTCTCGGTTGGAGATTTACACCACCCCCGCCTTTCAGTTTCGAAGACAGCTCGCGCGTAGAAATTCTGGTTCCGGGAGCCGTTACCGTCTCCGACGCCGATCTCTACTTCAGAGGACCTGGAGTTTCAAGCTTCAGCTCTGTTTCCCTCCAACGAATGGCTGACGGTTCGCCCGGAAGGGGTTCACGTAGCGTAAACCCTGAGCTTCCCGCAGTAACTGATTTCGACGCGAGTGTCACCTATTACGGCTATATTCCACCTCAAGGTCGGAGCGGAACGCTTACATACTACCTTCAGGTCAATACAGCGGACGGATACGTTTTCGGAGGTCCAGAGTCAGCTCAGGACGTAACTATTTCAGCTCGAGGCCTTCTGGACCACTTGGAATTGATCCGATCACAAGCGGCTCTTCAACCTCGGCCAGGCGTTTTAATGAAATTAACAGTTTCCGGGTACGACGATGGCAACAACGATCTGACCACGAGATTGCAGACAGAAGGACATTTCGAATGGACGCAAGTCGGTGAAAATCGCGGGCGATTAGTAGTTGATCCCCAAGATTCCTCGTTTGCCTACTATTTCCCCGAGACAATTGGTCCGGTCGAGATCCGCAGTAGAGTTTCTCAGCCTTCGACCGGAGTCATTATAAGCAAATCACTGCAATGGGAAAATGCCGATGCTTCTGTCGCCCGGATGCAGGTAGCGGCACATCAATTCGAAATCCGGGCTGGTGATTCGCTTCGCTTTACTGTCACAGCGACTGATACCGCCGGAGTTCTCGTACCGTTGGCTCCCCGCTGGACTATTACGCCAGGTGAAGTTGCAACAGTTTCACCAGTTCCATTCAGCATGGACGCTTTATTAAGGACGACTCCAGGAGTAATCGGAAAGGTGCAGGTTACCGCCACCGATTCAATTTCCAAAGTCAGCGCCATGTTTAACGACGACAGCCCGGATCGTTCACAGCACGGATTGGCAATCTATGCAGAAATACGATCTGGAGGTACTGATACTACTCTCGTGCATGATGGTCTCGGTTTCGAAATTAAGATCCCTCCTGGGTCTCTTCCGGCAAATACCACCGCCAGAATCTTCCTCAATGAACCGAGATTGACTCCTGTTTTCCGTCTGACTCCGAAATTTGAACTTGAGGCAGTCGGGTATAATGTTGGTGTCGAAGGAAGCCTCGATCAACACGGCGCTTACTTGATGACTTTTCCTGTTCCAGTCGAATTCCGCACCCAAACGCCAACCGTCGGTGTATGGAACTCGACTACAATTGATTGGGATGTAATCGAAGGTGAATTTAACGGCGATCAGACCAAAGTTACAATCGAAGTAAGTTCACTCAACGGTCTATATGCCCTGATAAGCGCCAGCGAAGCGCTTGGCGTCCGTGATCTGAAATTTTCGCCCAATCCCTTTTCACCGCAATCTACTAAACCAGGCCTTTCGATTGAATTCCGTCTGACCAGCGATATGGCAGATCGTCCAAACCTTTCGGTGATGATCTATAATATGCAGGGTCAGCTCATTCGTAAATTGATCGATTCCCGCCTCATGCCGAAAGGTGATTATCGACGAGGCGGAGAAAACGAACTTATTTGGGACGGAATGACGGACGATAATCGAGAGGCACGAAATGGACGATTTATCGTGGTATTGATCGCCAGAGACGCCTCAGGCGAATCAAAGGTTGTTGGCAGTGCGGTCTTGATTAAGTAGGATAAGCGTCCCCGCTTGTCAAAGTAGGATAAGCGCCCCCGCTTGTCAAAGTAGGATAAGCGTCCCCGCTTGTCAAAGTAGGATAAGCGTCCTCGCTTGTCAAAGTAGGATAAGCGCCCCCGCTTGTCAAAGTAGGATAAGCGCCCCCGCTTGTCAAAGTAGGATAAGCGTCCTCGCTTGTCAAAGTAGGATAAGCGCTCCAGCTTGTCCATATAGGAGTATGATAATGAAACGAACAGTTTCAATAATTTGGCAGAGTCTGGCTGGGTTACTATTGCTCGCGTCCTTTGCCACTGCCGGCGAATTAAGCGGAAAACCTTTCGCATTCGCCGACGTTGGTCTTGGTTTGCGTCCACTTGGTATGGGTGGCGCTTACACTGCTCTGGCAGTTGATGAACACGCCGTTCGCTGGAATCCATCCCTCCTTGGGGATGTGCTCGATCCTACCGCGGGGTTCAGTTGGGCAAATCAATTCAGTGTAGTCTCCTATAATTACGCCTCAATTTCATATCCGGTATCCGATATCGGACTCGGTGTTGGAGCCTATTTTCTATCGGCTGGAGATGATGTTTACCGTGAAACAACCATCGGATTCGGCGCAGGCCTGACTGGTGATAATCTTAAACTGCCAGAAAATATCCTCTTCGGTAGCACCATTAAGATATACCTCGCCAGTTACGGTAACGATCCGGACGGCGGAATCGATAGAGTCACAGGCTCTGCTGGGGGTTTTGGTTTGGATCTGGCCGCCTCCTGGAGGCCAAGCGACCAGTTTATGCTTGCACTGGTCGGGCGTGACCTTATCAACACTGTCAGTTGGACGAGCGACAATATCGATCACTCTACCAAAGGGAGTTACTCAGAGGGCGTGCCTCGTGTCATCGATCTTGCCGGAGCCTTTCAGGACGAAAAATTCGCTGTCTCATTCAGCGTTCAGCCCTCGCTTTATGCCGATGTCCCCACCCATATCAACTTCGGATTTGAATTTGCCATGCTGAAAGTCCTCAAGCCCCGTCTTGGCTTGTCGCAAAACTTTGGATCGGGTGATCCTAACCGTCAAGTTTCGATAGGACTCGGAATCGACCTCGATCCGACCTTCACCGGACCAATCCGCCAGATAAAATTCGGCTATACACACTTAATCCATAATATCGACTCCACCCCACGCGTCGGGCTATCTGTCAGTTGGTAAAAGATTTTCCCACAAGGAGGGCGGGCTTAAACCCGCCCTCCAAGAGTACAGGAGCGCCAGACGGCGCTCTTTTCGCATTATTGCCACTTCTCGGTCTTTCTCTGTCCGAGTTGGAGTCATTTTCGGTAACAAATCACTCGCCCTCCTATCGGGGACGACAACTCTACAAATGGATATATCAAAATCGTCAGGCAAATTTTCGCGCAATGACCGACCTGCCGGCAACCTTTCGTGATCTGTTAGTCGAAAAAGCGACACTGTCTCCACTGAAGATCATCAAAGAACAATCCGGCTTCGACGGAAGCCTCAAGCTCCTTCTTGAAGCATTCGATGGTGCGCGCGTTGAATCGGTGTTGATCCCCGAAGGAGAAAGAATGACCGCGTGCCTCTCCTCGCAAGTAGGTTGCGCGGTTGGCTGTCGCTTCTGTGCGACCGGCTTAATGGGATTCACCCGCAATCTCTCGAGTGGCGAAATCATCGCCCAGCTCTTCGCCTTGGAGCAAGTCGCCGGGCGACCAATGACTAACATCGTCATGATGGGAATGGGCGAACCTTTGCTTAATCGACCAGCGCTTTTCAAAGCCATCCCAATCTTAACCGATCCTGAAGGAGTAGGTATCTCACGGAAGCATTTTACCATATCGACTGCGGGTTGGTTGCCGGGGATTATTGCTCTCACAACAGCCGTAGGCAATCAACGCGCCTTCCCTCGCGTCAAGCTTGCATTATCTCTTAACTCCACCACCGATGAAGAGCGGCTTGAACTGATGCCTCTCGCCGGGCGCTACCCACTGCTCGAGACACTTGCCGCCGCTGGTGAATATGCCCGCGTCTCTGGCGAGCGAGTCTCCGTCAATTACCTCCTTCTCGCTGGGAAAAATGACTCAGATAGCGACGCCAAACGTCTCGGCAGACTGATTAAGGAAGCTGGCGGCCGAGCATCTGATGTATTATTCAAGACCAATCTTATGGAATACAACGATGTCGGCGCAGAATTCTTGCGAGCTTCGCCCATTAGACGCGAAACATTCGCCAGAATCCTAAGCGACTCAGGACTGAATATCACCGTCCGCACCAGCCGAGGTGGCGACATCGCCGCCGCCTGCGGTCAGTTGGCAAGCCGGGAGAGTTAATCCCGTGCCGCTACCGACCCGCCGCGGTCGGCAGTACAAACATAAAACCAGAGATATAAATCAAATAGCTTTCCTCTTGGAGGGCGGACTTTCAGTCCGCTCTTTCCCGGTAGGACAGGTTTCCAAACCTGTCAGGGCGGGTTGAAACCCCGCCCTCCAAGAGGATCGAATCACTGTAGTAACACTCTAAAAAATCTTTAATACCATGAACATCGACAACCTTCGCTGGCTCTACCTGATAAACGATAACGTATTCAAAGTCAATATCGAAGACGTCGCCTCAGAGGATGCCTTCCGCCGTCCCGAAAAGGGTGGCAACAGCATCGCCTGGGTCGTAGGGCATCTGCTCCGATCACGGCAATCCCTCCTCCAGTACCTTGGTACTGACTGGTCTATCGGTGAAACAGCCGACCTTGCCTATAGCCGCGGATCCACCGGAGATGATGACTCAGGAGCCTTCCTCAGCTTCGAGCGGTCTCTTGAGCATTGGGTCGAATCGCAGAACCTCCTGATGAAAGCACTCGATGATTTGACCGAAGATAAGCTTCTGGGCGAGGCTCCCCCGCTGGGTGATTTTACTCGTGCAGATACTTTGGAGCGTCGGATTCTTTTCCTATATTTCCATGAAACATATCACCTCGGTCAACTCGGCTTGATGCGACGACTGCTTGGCAAAGAAGGAGTAATAAAGTAAATCGAACCACGAATGATCCGAGATGGCTAACAAATTTTATTCTTCGTCCCTTCGTTTCTTCGAGCTAATATAACTTTATGATAAATTCAGACATCCACGCCATCATCTTCGATATGGACGGCGTCATCATCGACAGCGAACATGTTCACCACGCTCTTGAGCAACAGATGTTCGAACGACTGGGCATCGCCGTCACGCCTGCAGAGCACCAATCTTTCACCGGTCAGACCGTCTGGACGATGTGGGGTGCGCTGAAGGAACGATACGGATTAAGCCAATCCGTCGAAGAATTGCGATTGGTGAAGAAGCAGATGTTCTACGACGAGCTTGACTCACCCGCCTGCCGAGTGACATTGATCAAAGGTGTGGCGGATCTGATCGCAAAGGCGCAAAGGTCCGGGCTGAAACTCGCGGTAGCGTCGTCGGCTTCGCTGATCCATGTTGAACACATTATAGAACTGTTCAGGCTGACAGACAAGTTCGACCGGCTCTTCGGTGGCGATCTTGTAACGAGGAGCAAACCCGCTCCGGACCTCTTCCTGTACGCGGCGGCGCAACTCGGAGTGGATCCGGGGTATTGTATGGTCATTGAGGACTCCGAAAACGGCGTCCGGGCGGGGAAAGCGGCTGGAATGAGGGTCATCGGGTATCAAAATCCCAATTCAGGTAATCAGAATTTGTCTGAAGCTGATTTGGTTATTGATAACTACGTAGATTTCCCTTATATTGAGCAGGTGTTGGTTTCATAGAATTCTTAAACTTCCGTCGATGCCCCGCCATCGACGGTCTTTGGTCGGTATGGCTGTCGATCACAGGGGATCGACAGAAGGATAGGTGGCAACTTGCGAGCCCCATCACAAATTTTTCAACTTAACTGTAATTCAACCAGAAAGGATCACCCATCATGGGCGACAAAGGCGGAAAGAAAGACAAAGAGAAGACTCAGAAGCAGAAGACCAGCAAATCAGAAACGAAGACAAAGCAGCGCGAAGAGAAGAAGCCGAAGAAGGTCTGAGCGAAAAAAGGGGCGGTTCCTGTGAAAGGAGCCGCCCCTTTGACTTTAGGAGGGGAGGGGTAAAATTTCGATCACATCGTCACGGATCGGCGTATTTTGTTGCGGTGCAATGAGAAACTCTGTGATCGATTCGTGATCGGACTGGTAATCTTGTGAGATTGGTCACCGCACCAGAACAATCTTTCTCGTCATAGTCCGATCCCCCGCTTCCAGCCAGCAAAGATAAACCCCCGTCGGTACACCTGACGCATCCCAAACAACCGAATGTTCGCCGGGAGGATAGGCATTCCTGCCTGTCATTAAATCCGCCACCACCCGCCCCGAGAGGTCATAGACTACTAACCGCGTAGGGGCCGATTTATCAAGCCCAAACCTTATTATCGTCGAGGAGTTGAACGGGTTGGGGTAGGGATCATAAAGGGCGAATTCGAAAGGCATCTTCAGGCTCCCATGAGTTATTTCTCCAATCGCCAATTCGTCTGATATAAACTCGAGGTTTGGCGTCCCGGAATCTCCCTCCCATTTCAAAAGAGCAGGTGTCTCAACCTGCCCGTCCCAAAGCTTGAATATCAGTACCTCCCCTTCTAATGCCCCGTCGATTTTTTCCGTAGTCGGATCGTCTCCCCAGACAGCAATTCCGCATTGTCCATCTATATTCGAACGTCCGGCGCCGACGATTAACCCACCTTCTGCAAATACTCCCACTTCGCCAATTGAATTTAGACCATTAATTAGTAAGCTCATACTCGCGCAAGTGGGTAGCGGTAATGGAAAATGCTTGAGACTAGGCTGCGTAACCTCTTCGGCTGCCAGGCGCTCCTGATCGACATTCCAGACCAGTTCGACATTCTCACTCACTTGAATAAAATAGGCATTCCCACGTCGAAGCCGTGGCATATTGTTGAAGTTCTGGGCAGGGATGTAAAAATTGCCTCCCTCATCCTTTGCCAGTCGTAATTGATCTCGAATATTGGCAAACGCAACCTCAGGCTCTTGAGGCAGATCGGGGTAATATGGAGCCAAATACCAGCTACTATTTATCCGAATCGGCGTATCCGCAGCAACCGGTTCTCCAGCAATCGGCAAGGAAGCTCGACCCCTTAATTTTACCTGATATCCTTGATGATAATCCCAGAACGGGATGTTATTGAATGGTCGTGCAGGAACATAAAAACGCCCGAGATAATCTTTTGCCATCGTCAGTGATGCTGCTATCGGATTGAAGATGGAGACTATGTTTCTAATATTGGGTCGAATGGGAGCGGAAACGAAATTCCAGCCAGGATCGATGGCAATTCGGTACAGGTTTTCATCCCCGCCTTCACCGATGTCGCCGGTGAAACGGTAAATGCCAAAGTTGTTCCTATCTGCAACATAGAGTAAACCATCTTCTCCTTTCATGTCACAAACCGATCCCGGTGTATTACAATATCCTACAAGTCGGGGATTTTGAGGATCTACGACAGAAATCGCTACCAGATTATCCCAGTAGCTGCCAAGGTAAACAAGATCTCCATCTACTGCCCAGCAGGTAGAAGCGAGATTGTTTGCCCCGTTTAACCTAAGAACACCGACCATCTCTGGTTCCAACGCATCATCGACGGAATAGCCAACAAAATCTCCGTTATCAAAATGACTATAAAGTAATCCTCCTGCTGCAAGAAGCAGGGAATAATCAGCTTGGGGCCATCTTCCCATTAGACGTGGATGAGCAGGATTATCCAGTGAATAAACCAGAACTTCTTTGATGTAGCCGCCTTGTCCTTCGATATCGGTCAGCTGATAAAGAATTCCATTGAGGATAACTCCGGGATAGCGTGAATGATTCCCCTCCCCATCAGCGGCATTGAAAACTGCGTGAGGGTTTTCGGGATCAGAGACATCCACTACCAGAATATTGCCATCGATTACACCATTCCCATCACGAATCAACCATCCGGTCACGATCAAATAGTCATCTACGAGCGAGAGATCAAGCGAATTCCCGATAATCTCCAACTGGCTCATGACTCTTGGATTTTCAATATCGGAAACATCAATCAAGTTCAGGAGATCATATAACTTGAAATAGAGAATATTGTCCCGCAATAAGACACCTCCACCCGAGGAATTATCGGGACCGTTAATTGCAAGTTCCGAAACTAACTCAGGTGATGTAGGATTCGAGACGTCCACTATCCTTAGACCAAAGAGATGATTAAAGAGAAAAACAAGATCGCCCGATTTGCAGACGAAGATGTGTTGATACCCTTCATAAAGTCTGCCTGTGATCCGCAAATCACGCGGATTTTCAATTGAAACAATACTAATCCCAGACTGCCCCAACGCGCTATATACACGGTCACCCACTACTTCAATATTGCCTTCCGAACCGTTACGTATAAAATCCGTTAAGATCGGCCTACTTGGATTAGAGATATCACATACACGAATTCCGTCGCCACTCGCAACCAAACGATTCCCTATGATTTCGATTTTTCGCTCACCATTCAAGTTTGCCGGTACATAACCAAGTTTCTCTGGTTGCTCAGGATCTGCGATAGAATAGAAAAACAAAGTGTCTGATCCTGCTAAAATTAACAAATCGTTTTGAATAGCAAGATCACGGCAGAATCCATAATTCCTAATCTCAGTAATTAATTCGGGATTATCAAAATCGGTAACATCAACTACCAATACCGCACGCGTCCCAAAATCATTGATAAAAAGATAATTATCCTTAATGAGTAGATTAGTATAAGCTCCTCCCTCAAACTCGCCCTGCATGATGATTTCTGGATTTTCTGGATCAGTAAGTGAGGCAATCACAAGTCCATCGTACGTGTTGCTCACGAGCAGGAGAGTATCATGAATCCCAATGTTAACCGGTGCGCCCCAGTAAGTCATTTGATATTCAAACTCATCTATGAAACGAGGTTCCTCGGGATTGCTGATATTGATGATTGCCACACCTCGACCAGCATCGGCCAGATAAGCATAATCACCTCGTAGAGCCACTGCCACAGCGTCTCCCGGCGTCTGGCAACGGCTCACGAATTCGAGTGTATCAGGATCTTCCAAACTCCAGACTGACAACCCGTAGTCGCCTGCACAATAGGCCAAACCATCCCTGACCTCGATGTCGGAAACATTCGCCGATATCAGGTTGTGGCTAACAGTCTCAAAGTTGGAGGTCTCTTGAGCAAAACCCAGGTGAACCGCCAACGTGATCGCCGCCGTTATGTACTTGATGAACTTCATGTACCTAAAATAGCAAAGCATTTCCCCAAAAGCAAATGACGGGGCTCGGCATGCCGTGCCCCTACGCTGTTACGACCACCCTTCCCTTGCCTTCCACACGCCTTTTTCGTATCTTACTACAATCAAACAGCGAGCGTCACGAGAGGTTTGGGCTTTTTGCGAACTCAAGGAGCCTTACTGCGTGTTCGTAAGGAGACAGGTAAGAAAACCTGTCGTACTGATTGCACCGAGTCGCTCGGTTGGAAGTACGACAGACGTTCCCGTCTGTCACAAAAGAAAAGAATTAAGGAGACAGGTAAGAAAACCTGTCGTACTGAAAGCAAAGTTTAAGGTGACAGGCAAGAATGCCTGTCGTACTGAATCGGTGGAACATGGAACTTACTACACACAAGCGCTATCTTCCTCATTTCGAGATGGGAGGTTCGGTTTATTTCGTTACTTTCCGACTTCGAGAGGGATTCCTTAGCAGAGAGGAGATCTCGCTCGTGCTGGGTCATATAAAATCCGGGCACGGGAAGTTCTATCAGCTTGTTGCCGTTCAGGTGATGTCCAATCACGTTCATCTAATCCTTCAACCTAATGAGAATGTGGAACTTTCACGAATAATGAAAGGGATTAAAGGCGTTTCAGCGCACTTGCTCAATTTCAAACGCGGAACATCCGGTAGCCTCTGGTACGACGAGTCGTTCGACCGGATAATTCGAAATCAGAAAGAACTCGACGAGAAGTTGAAATACATCTACGAGAATCCTCTCAGGGCGGGGATCGTCGAAAGACCGGAAGATTATTGGGGGTGGTTTCAGCAGGAGTGATTCTAAGGAGACAGGCAGGAATGCCTGTCGTACTGAAGTAAAAAAGTTTAAAGGGACAGGCAGGAATGCCTGTCGTACTGGTAGGTCGGGACGCCCTGTCCCACGGCGTGTCTCCTCTATTCTAAATTCTTAACTCTAAATTCTAAATTCCCCTTGAAATTTCGCCTACTGCTTCTTATCGTTCTGCTGCCCTTACCGACCCTCGCCGCCGAGAGCTATCTCTTCTACCACGGCTACGACTACGGCAGTCAAGCCGTCTATAACCCGCTCTCGATGACCATCAGCGCGACCTTCGACGTCCTGCAGATCAACAACCGCACCAACGACTTGACAACCCTCCACCTCGCCAACGGCTTCGCCAATGTTTGGGCGAACTTCATCGACCCCATGCCCGCGGTCAAGCAGTATGGCTATAAACAGTTCTTCTCCAGCGAGATTTTTCCGCTTGGTCTCGCCGGGGATAGCTACCAGTACGTCCCGAATTACACTCTTCACTTGCTCGGCGGAGGTATGACGTATATCGCCACCGCTGAGTGGTACGAATACCACGGCTACCCAAGACCGCGACTCCTCTCTGGCATCACGATGACGGTGATGCACTTTTTCAATGAAGCCCTCGAAAATAACGCCTTCGATGGCCCCAATGTCGATCCCATCGCCGATCTCTGGCTATTCGATCCGGGCGGAATCGTTCTTTTCAGTTTCCCGCGCGTTGCCGAGTTCTTCGCCACCACGCTCCACCTGAACGACTGGTCGCCGCAGACGCTCTACTATCCAGCTAAGCACGAAATTTACAACAACGGGCAGAAGTTCTCGTTCAAGCTTGACATCCCCCGCCTTGAGCGTTGGCGGTTGTTCTATCTGGCTGGAGCGGAAGGCATCGGCGGTTTGAGCTACCGGCTGACGCCTTCCGATGACATCACCGCCGCGGCAGGGATTGTTGCTCATGACCTGCGAGACGTCCCCACCCCTGAAGGCGCTCGCAAAAAAACTGTCACACTTGTCTATTCGGAAGCGATCTTCTGGGACCGCAACGGATCGCTGATGAGTTCGTTGGTTTTCGGTGGAAATCGTGGTTATGCGGCGAGGCTGAACATCTATCCGGGGGTTGTGAAGATCAAAGGTGTGTCGCCGGGGCTGGTGTTCATGTTGAGGAAGAATGGGGAGTTGATGGCGGGGGTGAACTTTGTCTGGACTCCGGCGGGGCTGGCGGGAAAATTTGGAAGTTTTTGAGTGCTGTTCAGCATGAGTAGCCTTGAAATAAAAAGAGCCGCTCCAACCGGAGTGGCTCTTTTATCAGCATTATTGATTGTAATTAAACGAATTTCGCTACTCTGTTCCATATATCTTCGGCCAGATCAAATATCCTGCCTGTTCCATCAAGCACATGAAACCTGCTGGAATCAGACTCAGCGAGAGTTAGATAACCAGTTCTGACTTTCTTCATAAAAGCGATTCCTTCCTGTTCCATTCTGTCATGTGCACGTCGAAGCCTTTGCATTGAATCTTCAGGATCAATATCTAACAGAAATGTAGCATCCGGCTCGATTCCTTGAACAACTACGTTATTGACAGATTCGATGAGCGAAATGTTGATCCCTCGGCCATAACCCTGATAAGCTATTGTAGAATCGATAAATCTATCCAGTAAAATAACTCTGCCTTTCGAAAGAAGCGGTTTAATAACCTGTCCAATGAGTTCCGCACGGGCGGCTGAAAACAGTAGCATCTCTGCTACTATGTCTATCTTTTCTGATTGATTGAGCAGTATTTTTCTGATATTTTCACCAAGTGGCGTGCCACCCGG
Source organism: uncultured Caldithrix sp. (assembly GCA_964355675.1). Lineage (GTDB taxonomy): Bacteria > Electryoneota > AABM5-125-24 > Hatepunaeales > Hatepunaeaceae > CAMBDS01. The sequence goes on along the minus strand of CAYHEC010000031.1, from coordinate 6,369 downwards.
TTCGCGATAGATGGCGCATTCCCGTCCATGTTTTCTTAATCGCTCGTAAAGAAGATGGGCTTGAGTTGATTTTCCACACCCGTCAATTCCTTCGAAAGTGATCAACCTACCTTTTGCTGTTTTTTTCATTGGCTATATCCTTAATAAACAAGTAATATATACCGACGCCGATCATGGCAATCGAAACCAAGCCACTGCCAGTGATTTGCAAGCCTATGATATTGAATAACTTTCCAGCATCTGGGTAGTACCGCAAGTTTTCAACCCAAAATCGTCCAAAGCCATACAACGTGAGAAACAATACAAACAGCTCTCCCTCGAATCGCTTTTTCGGCGTCCGCCAAAGAAGGATCAAGCCGATAAGGATGTTATACACTAAGTCGTAAAGTTGAGTCGGGTGGATCGGATTATGAGGGAAAACCGAACCAGCAAGGCAGGTTGAGGGGAAGGTGACTCCCCAAGGCAGGTCGGTTGGCAGACCGAAACAACAGCCGTTGAGCAAGCATCCAACTCTGCCTATCGCCAACCCGAATGCCAGCGACGGAATCATCACATCAGCCAATTTTAAGTACGGCAAATTTCTGCGCTTGGCGAATATGTAGGCGGTCGGTATGGCGAAGATTACACCACCCAGAACCACCAGACCAGCGATTCCGATAGTGCCGTCGGATTGGATCGGGCTGATTGCGTCAAGTGGGTGAGTGGCGTACTCGGACCAGTGGGTGACGACATACGTAAGCCTTGCACCGATCAGCGCTGAAATCATCATCCAGACAGTAAAGTCCATGATGTCGTTGGAATTGATGCCGACTTTTTTCCCGCGACGAACTCCGAGCCAAAGCCCGAAGGCGAATGCGAAGAAGATCATCAAGCCGTAGCTGTGGAGTTTAAAAACTCCTATCGAAAATATTACCGGGTGGATGTGTTCTCCTGATTTTCAAGTACTGCTGATTTAAATCGGCAGTACTGCGTTTTTTAAGTAGGGCGGATTGCAATCCGCCCTACTACAAGTTCTCTTTATAGGCGCCAGACTTAATTTTGACGTAAAAAGTAATTTTAGACCCTTAGCGAACCTCGAAACCCCCTGACGGCATAATAAGATTCTGCGCCATTATGATACACGAAAACATTGCCGTAACGGTAATCAGCAAAGAGAGCCCCGCCAAGTTTTCTAATGTCAGCAGGCGTCGCTATCCAGCTCGATGTCTTCGCATCGAAATTTCCAAGTTTCTGCAAGTCTCGATACTGTACTTCCGTTAAGAGCTCAATACCCATGGAACCTGCCAAGTCGAGAGCGCTATTTTCCGGCTTAAATTCTTTCCTCGAATTGAGCGCTTCCCGGTCGTAACATAGACTTCTGCGACCTTTAGGACTTTCTGCTGAACAATCATAAAAAATGTATTCGCCCGTCTCTTTTTCAAAACCAACAACATCCGGTTCACCGCCGGTTCGCTCCATTTCACTCAGTGACCACAATTTTTCAGCATTAGCTTCAAGCCTTGCTTGTACTTTAGCCCACTCAAGACCTTTGTGGCGGCTCATGTTTGTATCAAAACGGGTTTTCAACGTTTTGAGGAGTTCATCAAGTTGTTCTGGGGATAATACTTTAATATTGAAAGTCATAATTACCTTGATTATAGTAGGGCGGATTGCAATCCGCCCTACTGAGAACTCTTTTTCCGTCGTTTTCCTTCCGCCTCAGCCCCCTCGACGACAATAACAATTTCACCTTTAACCGGCGATTTCGCAAATCGTTCCGCCAATTCACCGAGAGTTCCCGAAATTACCTCCTCATAAATCTTGGTCATCTCGCGGATGACCGCGGCGCGGCGTTCCTTTCCAAGCGCTTCGGCAAGATCCTCAACTGTCCCGGGGAGCTTATGAGGGCCCTCGAAGATTATCATCGTGCGGGCTTCGGCGGCAAGCTCCGTCAGGCGGGTTCTTCGCCCTTTCTTGGGAGGAAGGAATCCCTCGAAAGTGAACCGATCAACCGCCAGCCCGGAGAGGATTAACGCGGTGGTCACCGATGTTGCGCCGGGGATGACTTCGACGGGAAGACCAGCCTCGCGGACAGCGCGAGCGGCTCTGAAGCCGGGGTCGGAGATTCCGGGAGTCCCGGCGTCGGAAATGAGCGCCACCGATTTGCCATCCGCCACCCAGCGGGCGATCTGGGGAGCCATGCGCTCGGCGTTCTCGTCGCGGTACGAGAGCGGCTTGTGAGTGATGCCGTAGCGCTCAAGCAGTATCCGTGCGCGGCGAGTGTCTTCAGCGCAGATAACGTCTGCGGCTTTCAGGACTTCGACGGCGCGGTAGGTCATGTCGCCGAGGTTGCCGATCGGCGTCGCGACCAAATATAATTTAGAATTAATAATTAATAATTAATAATTAAGGGTTTACGTACGACAGGCGTCACTGCCTGTCACTTTATTCAGAAGGACGGATCTCCGTATCCGTCCGACAGGGCGATGGCAAGCATCGCCCGTACGGGCGAACCTCGCGTTCGCCCGGCTCGTTCGGAGTTCACCGCTTCAGCGTGGATTGGGACTGAACAACAGATTAAACGGATTAAGCAGATTTTCAGACACGCTAAAGCTGTGAACTCCAAACTCAGCAAGAGCGCGTAGCGTCGATTTCCAAATCGACGGATTTATCAGCATCGGCGGATTGGAATCCGCCGCTACGCGGGCAAGGGCTTTGCCTTGCCGCAAATGCCCCCATCCTGCGGCACTCTTCAGGTCAGGCGACAGGGTGAGGACGCCCTGTCGCAAGGTCTGATTGCAAGCAAGGAGATCAATTGTTCGGGAAGCCGGACAACGATGGCTACGGATTAAGACGCACAAGAAGATAATGCCCGTTCACCACTTCAATATAATCGTCGAACCGGACAACTTCGCTTGGGTGAATCAGGAAAACCGAATCGAATGAAACCTCCTCATCACTTTCATCTAAAATCCGAGCAACCATTCCACATATCGGATGTGAATCGAATTCTCTCACTGGTGGATTTATCACAATGCAAAGATAGGCTATATCAACGATTGATCGCCAGATATGAACTTTATTGCTCTTCTTATGGACGGACTGAACGACTAAATTAGCGACACGTGAATTAGGGCTTTTTCCATACGGTGGCTGATCCATCCAATTGTTCTGCTCGATCAATTGCGAGTTGCCTTGATCATCAGATTTATACCTTGAAAGAACATTGATTTCACCAGTTTCGGGGTCAGATTCGTAAATGATATCCACATTTGGATTATTTCCAACTTTTGTTGCCTGTTCCGCCCGAAATCGTTGGAGTGTTGCCTCTGTCAATTCCAGTCCGATCCGTTTTCTATTTTTTAGTTGCAGAATACAATCTGGCGATTTGCTTGATTCGATCCTATCTTCGATTTGAAAGGGATACTCGGTTGGGCGAAACCAATCTCTCAAGTATTTGCCCAGTACATAACGCTCTCGAGTCGGCTTGGAATCCTTATCGACATACTCTTGGACGAATTGTTTACCCAGTTCGATCTGGTCATCTAAGCTATTTATTGTCCAATGCTTTACTGGCAATGTCTCGTCTCCTAAAAGTAGTGATTTGTAAAATTCATCTTAAGCTCTCGAGTACGCGCTTTGCATCTTCATCACCCAAATACGAAGCACGTTGGAAATCTTGTCGCGCACTTAGAATATTGTTTTTGTAATAGTAGGCAATCCCCCTATTGTAGTACGCTATAGCACAATTCGGATCAAGCTGCAGAGCGCGACTTAAGTCTTCTATTCCTCGATCATAGTCTCCTTTGTTACTGTAGGAGCTCCCACGACCAAGGTACGCATTCATGTTGTTCGGTTCAAATTGTAGGACGCGATTATAGTCAGCAATCGACCTGTCAAAGTCCCCTTTTTTCCCGTATGCAAGTGCCCGAAAGTAGTGAACTATCGGAATATTCGGACCAATCAACAAGGCTTGACTAAAGTCTTTTATGGCTGAATCGTAATCACCTTTGCCCTCATACATCGCACCTCGGGCTCTGTAAGGCAAGCTCCAGTTTGGATTTAATTGAATTGCAAAAGTATAACAGGCAATTCGGTTATCTGAGTCGGTTCCTGCATTTCCTTTCTCAAACCAATCCGTCGCCCCTAACCCATTAATTTTTCCCCGCACTTCCTCCTTCACCGCCTTGGTTTCCTTTTCACTCTTGGCGTTCTCCAAGTCGGTTCTCAGTTGCGCCAGTTCCCCCCGCAGCCGTTCGACCTCGACCTGCACCTTCTGATAATCCTCGACCTTTTCCTTGTCTTTCAGCAACTCCGTCAGCCGGTTCAGCGCGTCCTCCGGATCGACCTTCACCCGGCAGACCAGATAGAGGACGAATGCCCCGCCTTCCGTCTTCCACTCTTCGGAAACGACCTCCGTCTGCACCACGCCGACGGTCAGGGTCTGGATGCGCTGAAGGACGGAAGTGGTGTCGGAGAAGGTGCCGGTGGGGCGGACAGTTGTCCGCCCGCCCAAGCCAGAGGTAGCGTCGTTGGTGAGGCGAACAGCTGTTCGCCTCACCTCACCTGTACCAAAAGACTCCTGCACCTTGCGGACGATCTCGGTCGAGCCGGAGAGATAGACGCCGACCTGATCCAGCACGCGGCGCTTGGCTTCCTGAGTCGCATAGACGCGCACCTCGTCCTGAGACTCACGCGACCCCATCACTACGCGGACGGTGTCGGTGAAGGTGACGGTCTCTGCGCGTGCAGTACTGTCGACAATTGTCGACAGTACTAATGTCAATGCTAATGCTAACGCTAATGATGATGATGATGATGACCGGAACATTGAGTACCTCAATAAAACAGATATCCTTCACTACGTTCAGGATGAATCCCTGAGACGGCGGTGCTACCGACAGGTTATGCGCACCAGCGAGACGCTCGTTCTACCGACAGGTTGGAAACCCCGGATCAAGTCCGGGGCAGGCTCTGTCCTACCAGACAGGCGGGGACGCCTGTTGTACGGGAGCCTTCCCCCACCGAAACACTTCCTAAATTCTTAATTATTAATTCTTAATTATTAATTATCCTCCAGCTTTCTCGCCCACCAGCTTCGCCGTATATTCCACCAGCGCCACAAGCTTCGAGTAATTCATCCGCGTCGGGCCGATGATGCCGACCGTGCCGGAAGCCGCCCCCAGCCGGTAGGTCGAAGTGATCACCGAAAAGCCGCGCAACTGTTCGTTCGGGTTCTCGTCACCGATGGTCACCGTCACGCCGGGCTGGCGCTCCTTCATCAAGTGGACGATCACGTCGCGGTCTTCGATCAGCTCGATGATACCCTTCACCCGCTCCGGGTCGCGGAACTCCTGCTGGTCAAGCACTTGCCTCGTGCCACCGATCCGAACGTCACTGCGCGGATCGGTCGTGAAAATCTTGTCGGGGAAGTCGAGGAACAGCCTAACCAACGCATTGGCCGCCCGCGAGTCGCCGCCCAGCCGCTGAGTAATCTGTCGGGGGATGTCGGCAAGCTTCATTCCAGCCAGACGTCCGTTGATATAATGCGCCGCAGTGGCAATCTCGGCGTCGGTGATCGGGCTGGCAATTTCCAGCATGATCGTTCGCACCATGCCTCCAGAAACCACAATCACCACCATCACCCGTCCGGCGGCGACACGAACTAACTCAACCTTGTCCAAAGTCACATTCGAAATGTCGGGAGCCATGATGAACGCCAATAGCTTCGAGACTTCAGCCAGAAGAGTCGTCACTTGACCGAGCATCTCGTTCGCCTCAGGGACGCTTCCCTCGAGCGTAGTGTCGATGACGCGGCGCTCCTCGTCAGACAACTCCTCAACCAACATCAAGTCATCGACGTATCGGCGGTAGCCGAGGTCGGTTGGAACTCGACCGGCCGAGGTGTGCTGGTGAGATAGAAGCCCGAGCTCCTCCATGTCGGACATCGTGTTGCGAATGGTTGCCGGAGAAAGCGTCAGGTGGTAACGTCTGGCGAGCGCTCGCGACCCGACCGGATCAGCGGTCAAGATGTAATTGTGGACGATGGAGCGCAGGATGGTTCGCTCACGGTCATTCAGTTTTGGAGCCTCGGGTAAGACAATTTCCTGAGGGACAGGACGAATATGGTCTTGATTGGTCATTGGACTGTTAATGTTAAGAACTCTTAGAGGGCGGACTGCTGTAGGGTGTCCTCACCCTACAGCGAAAAAGGCGAACATTCTTGCTAAAGGGTGAGGAATATTTTAACTCAATCATCGCGTAGGGCGGGATTCCAATCCCGCCATCATTTGAGGTCGATTTGGAAATCGACCCTACGCGGTAAGGGCGGACTGAAGTCCGCCCTTGTATCTTGACTTTACCGTTTACTTAGTGGCAATTAGTTAGTAT
>CAYHEC010000030.1:24407-37757 GCA_964355675.1 uncultured Caldithrix sp. | reverse complement strand
GAGAACACGATCCCTATAAGAAATATTTCAAAGAACTCGAGGACACCCTGCGACACACATTCTCGTATTCTCGGACAGACTCCTACGCAGGCAAGAAGGGCGGGCTGAAGCCCGCCCTCCAAGAGAATCTGTTCTGAATTGGCGTCTTAAGCGAATATTTCAAACAACTTATTCAGTCCGCACTAAGGGCGGGTTAAAACCCGCCCTCCAAGAACCTAATATTTGGAATTACCTGATCAGAAGCGCCTTGCTGGTCTGGATACTGCGGTTTGTTTCCAGGCGCAAGAGGTAGATTCCTGTGGCCAATCCCGATGCATCCCAGACGACCTTGTGCTCGCCAGCTTCGAGAGTGCCATTGACAAGCTCTTTCACCAGACAGCCTTGAAGATTGTAGATGGATAAACGGACAGGCGGGGACGCCTGTTGTACGGAGAAGGTAATCGTTGTCGTGGAATTGAAGGGGTTGGGGAAAGCCGAAAGGATGAGGGATAAAGGATGAAGGGGATCACCCTTGGCGTTCAGGGAAATTCCAATACTGCGAGTCTCTTCACTCCGAACGGAATCGGTACCGTCACTCGACCAGACCGACCAGAGATACTCCCGTGGGTATCCCCCCTCGTTGAATCCCAGATGTCTATAGACTTCCCGCAAGTCAAGGATGATTGCCGTGTCGTTGCCGACATCGAAAAAGACAGAAGTATCCCCGACATCGTCATGGGCTTCGAAATTGAGGCGATATGTGACTCGATCCGAGTCCGAGTCAGACGACTTGCTCCAGTCGAAGTGAAGTTCTGGTCTGAAATTCCATTCCCAGTTCCAATTATCGGGCGGTGAACCTAAACGGGCGAACACTGGCGCACGGTTGACGTTGTTGACGGTGATTTGGATGGGGGCGTCGGCGGTCATATCGCCATCTGAAACGAACAATATTATCCGGTACTCACCAGCATCGTCAAAGTCGGTCTGCCATACGAATTCGCCAGTGCCGTCGCCATTGTCAGTGAAATTTGCGGCTCCGGGGAGACCCCCACGGTCAATCAAGATCGTGATGGCATCGTTGTTTCGGTCATCAGCCATAACGCTAAATTGTATCATAGCTCCCTCGTCCGCATTAATAGCTTCCGGAACTTCCGTCCACTCCGGCGGATATTGCTCTTCCCGGAATGCGAACAGACTTAAGACTGTTCGGGCATCTGTCTGCCACCTGATCGATCCCTCAGCTATATCAGTCGCCGCGTAGTACTCTTCATCAGCGTCATTATCCCAGAACCGGAACGCCATGTCTTCACCGTCTTGAAAGCCATCGATGACGTCGGTTGCAACATCATCACCCCAAGCGGCAATGTCGAGTTCATCCCCCTCAACCCAGATACCGGCTCCGGCAAGGAGACCGTTTTGGGTGAAAACGCCTGCCTCCCAGCCGGTTTGAGCTGGTTCGTCTGACAGGCTGATGCTGGTGATGACGACAAAATGGCTGGCATCTGTCTCGAGGAAATCAGTAAAATGTTGGAGTTCGGGCTCGCCGGGATCGGCGGGAATCCAGCCTTCATCGACGATGATAGTGTTCATTTCGCTTTCGGAGCCGTTTCCCAGAGCGTCTTGAGCCAAAATGAAGAAGAATACCGAATCGCCAGCCGCTAATCTCTGATCATTGATAACATCGGAGGGGATGTGATAGAAGTAGAGACCGTTGCCCGATTCGTCGGTTGCGGATGAATCAGGCTCCAAATAGTCAAAATTTTCCTGGCCTTCCACCCTGAAGTTAATATCGCTATAGATAACTCCATTCACGTCATTCAACTCAGCCGTCACAATCCATGGTCTATTACGGCGAAAGTCAGAAAGGTCAACATTTTCTATTCTTGGGCCATTGAAATCAGGCGCGCCGTACTTCCCCGCGAAGGCGACAAAGACATGGTTATCACCACCGGCGACAAGGATATTCTGGGGGATGAAACCAGCCATAATCGGCTCTTCGTCGAAGATCGACCAGAGCCGCTGTGCCCCTGCCCAGTTGTGATTATAGGGATCATCGGAAGTGTTCGTCTGAAAGCCCTCCGGGGTGAACTGCCCCCAGATATTGCAACCACTGACCAGACGGCCCTCGCTGGTGAAGACTCCCTGATGGCAGTAGAGCAGATCGCGGACGCCATCATAATTGACCTCATCGAGAACACGCTGTGCGATCCAGTTGCCGCCTCCATAGCCCCGGCTGTCAAATGAATACCAGTTGCGGTGTGGGTTGCCAACACCATTATTGCTGAATACCCAAGGCCTTCGAGCTTCCGGGTCGAGGGCAATGCTCGGATAACGCTGGGCTCCATTGACCTGGCTCGTCTGCCAGTTTCCTCAGGCGTTGTTGGAACGACCTATCGTTGCGCCGGAGTTGTCCTGATTGCGAACGGCAAAATAGACCCATCCCGCCTGGACGTCTTGATCAATCGGACTCACCGAAGCAACATAATATGAGAGGAATGAAGCTGTTGCTACATTTGGGTTCTGAGTAACAATGTTGCCTTGTAAAGTTGCCGGCACGCGCAGGATTCGGTGATCCCAACGACCATTATCGGGATTGGGAGTTTGGTAGATCACGTAAAAGTATTGACCGACGTGATAAGTCATGTGGGGGTAGGGCATCTCTGATTCGGTTGCACCACCAATATCGAGATTTGCCAGGATTTGGCGCGGTTGTGACCACCCAGCACCGTTGTTTCCAGACCAAGCGGACCAGATACTGGCGGTGTTGTTGGATATGGTAACCCAGATGGCGTGAAGAGTATCGTTGACGCCAATGCCGGCGTCAGCCCAAGTCATTTCGACGCCGTTATCTTGAGCGTCGATCAAAGTGTAACGGCGGTTGCCTTCGGGGTCGATCATCACGTCGTAAACACCGTTGACGCGGTTTTGCGGGTTAAGCTCTTCCTCATCGGAAAAACCGTTCAGTACGGCGATGAAGTGGAGGTCGTTATCTTGTGTGGCTACGACGCCGAAGTTATAAGAAGCGTTGGGCCAAATCGGGGTGATGTTGCCGTTCTGATCGCGGTCATACATCCCGGCGTCGCCAGCGCCAAGAATATCCGACCAGTTTTCGCCTCCGTCTTCGGAAACCATGTAGCGGAAGGTGAAGAATTCGTCGGGATCATCACGACCGGGCAACTGCCTGATGGGCAGACGTGGGGGTTGGTTAAATGCCGGGGCGTGAAGCAGGGAGGCTGGCGAATCAGCGCCATCTCCGGTGAACAGTCGTTGGGAAGGGCTGACAAGCCCGGAGGCGAATAGACTGGTAGGAGCCGCGATGATTAATGGAAGGATCAAAGCGACAAGACTTGTTGTGATCGGAAGAGTTGGATGTTGACGGGGTTTCATACCTGCCTCATTATAACGATATATGTGATATTGAAGAATTCAGCAATTCGGATAATTTCGTACAAATTCCTTGTGAATATTTATAAGTTACACTACAGATCCATTGGATGCAAATATTTTGTGAAAATTTGTTAAGGAGTTTTTGACGCTAAGATATGGATTGGGTCATAGTAGGGGCTTTTGAAAAAGTTTCACGGTTCGGTAGAACGGGGCTCCATGCCCGTCCAGATAAGTATCTCTCTATCCGGCTTCCGAGTCTGTCCGACAATGTGGATATTGTCGCGTGGTTCTCATACCGGCATTCGCTGGTATGAGAACTACTACTATTATTTGCCCCCCTTAATAGTAGGGGCGCATTACGATCGCCTCTACGGTTTGACATCTGAATTGAAATTTACTATCTTTATCACATCTAAGAAATTAAAACCATCGAGATAATCATGCGACAAAAGAATTTTTCATCATCTTCGCTAACCCTCTTTTCGATCTTGCTCATTCTTGGATGCAACAAATCTGAAGAGAACACACCTGTTAACCCGCCCCAAAATCACCCCCCCGTTGCCGCGTTTACGGTTACGCCAACTGAAGGCGGGATCGATACGGAGTTCCAATTCGATGCGAAAAGCAGCAGTGACCAAGAAGATTCTCTGCCCGAGCTATTCCGGTGGAACTTCAAAGGTGACTCGATATGGAGCACACAGTTCTCTGCTTCTCCTGTAATAAGCTATCAATATGCCACGCCCGGCACGTATCGAGTGACATTGGTTGTTAAAGACTCAGATGGCACTACAGATACGACCAGTCGGAACCTAAATGTACTGAGTACCCCTCCTACTCCGCGTTTCACAATAAGCCCACCAAACGGAAACACGAATACTGTTTTTGAATTTGACGCTTCTGCTTCGACCGATCTTGAAGACAATCTAAACAACCTACTCTTCCGTTGGGATTGGGAGTCGGATGGTAGCTGGAACACGGAATTCACACATGACCCTTCTGCTGGTCATCGATTTTTACAAGCGGGGTTGTATTCAATCACTCTTCAAGTCAAAAACTCAACCGGCGCTTTTGCCGATTCGATCCGACAACTTATTGTCAGCGATGCCAACAACCAACCGCCAATAGCAAGTTTCACTGTTGATCCGCCTCGTGGAGATACAACCACAATTTTCACTTTTAATGCGACCTCGACAACTGATCCAGATAACCAAATTGGGGATTTATTCTTTCGTTGGGACTGGGACTCAGATGGTATTTTTGATGCTGATTCTGGAAACAACCCAATAGCAACACATAAATTTGACTCACCTGGGGCTCTCTGGGTTTCCCTACAAGTCTGGGATTCAAGTTTTAATATTAGTTCGACAGGTAACAGCATAGTTGTAGAGGTTTTTTTGTATGATCTTGAACGCACGTTGACGGAGCATTCGGATGAAGTTAATTCCGTTGCTTTCAATCCCGATGGATCATTGTTGGCGAGCGGGAGTTGGGGTAGCATCAAGTTATGGCAATCGTTTGATGGGACACTTGTCAAATCTCTTAACAGGCAGTCTCTCGGATCGATAAATTCAATCAAATTCAACACAGACGGGTCGTTTTTAGGAAGTGGGGGTTGGGACAATAATGTCAGTTTGTGGAATGTGTCGGATGGTACGCTACTGCGAACGCAAACTGGCCACTCTGATGAAGTAAATTCCGTCGCTTTCAGCCCGGACGGAACACTATTGGCAAGCGCAAGTGATGACAACAGCGTCAAACTTTGGAGAGTATATGATGGTACTCTTCTCCAGACGCTGAGGGGCCATACCGGTTGGGTAAATTCGGTAGCCTTCAATTCGGATGGAACGTTGTTAGCGAGCGGAAGTGACGACTGGACTGTTGTGTTGTGGCGAGTGTCCGACGGTACATCAGTACGAACACTGACTAGAGCAGGATTTGTTAAGTCGGTTGCCTTTAGCCCGAATGGGCTAGTATTGGCTGGAGGCGGCGACGGCATAAAATTGTGGCAAATTTCGGATGGTGCTCTGATTAAGACATTGACAGGAGATCGGAATGGAGTCACTTCAGTAGCTTTCAGCCCGGATGGATCGCAGTTAGCAAGCGGGAGCAACGACCATGATATTAAATTATGGCGTGTGTCAGATTGGGCTTTACTTCAAACGTTGAACGGGCATTCAAATAGCATTACTTCCGTCGCATTCAGTCCAAATGGAACAATCTTAGCGAGTGGAAGCGATGACCATACTATCAAAATATGGCGTAGACGATGATGTCAGCAAAGCAAATCACAACTTAAGTGGAAATTCAAACCCATATTAATTAAAAAAATGAATTAGGAGTATCCAATGGAACTTATAACTAATAACAGTCAACTTCGATCTACATTTGAGCGTTTGGCAAGAGATTACAAGGAATGGTATTGGGCTGTTGCGTGGGCATCACCCGATGACTTCATGTACCATTTCCTAGATGATCAATCGGCTAAGAAATTCATTATTGTTGGATTAGATCGAACCGGAACTCATCCTGATTTCTTAAAGAAATTTCCTGAATCTTCATCTATAAAGTTCATTAGCAAGGAACAAACTTGCAAGAACTTATTTCATCCCAAAATATACTTATTCTGGAATTCGGATCAGGATTGGACCTGCATCATTGGGAGTGCAAATTTCACGAAATCAGCTTTTTCAACCAACGAAGAAGCTTGTGTTTATATATCATCAAATAAGAACAACACCAATTTTGGAAGTGAAACTCGTAAGTACATTTTTGAAAAATGGCAAATTGGCTTTAATCCGAGCCAAAAGCAAATCGCTGAATATGAAAAAAAATGGAGAAGGCAACCGAACATTGAAGACGAAATGAGAGATATGAATTCTGGAGTAAAGGATGTATTAAGAATGAATTGGAGTGATTATTACGAATATGTCAGAAATGAAGGTGATAAGAGAATTAGAATTGGGCATGTGGAAGAACGAATCAAATTATTGGAAATCGCACATCAGTGGTTCAAGGAGATCGATCCACTTACCAACATGAACTTTGATAATCGGAGGCGTTTATTTGGTCTTATTGATCCAAAAGACTCATCGGGACATCGTCAAGATTGGGGTGCATGGGGACGACTGCGCAACACATTTGAACCTACTTTGCGAGATAATTTCCAACTACTCGATTCGGTAATAAAGTACATTCCTGTAAATGGCAAGGTCCATGAACATCATTATTCTGAATTTGTGAATGCTCTGATCAAATTAGAAACGGATCTGCATTCAATCCAAAGAAGTCGTGGTGATCCTAAACGATGGTCAATGAAATTAGCAACTGCGTCGAGATTACTGGTTTACAAACGCCCTGACACATTCGTTTCAATTAACGGAAAAATAGACGCATCGAAGATGTATAAGGAGCTTAGGATTGACCCAAGAAAACTAACGATAGAAAACTACTGGCATCGATTAATAGAGCCAGTTCATGAAAGTAAATGGTGGAATTCAAAGCCGCTAATAACTGACAGTACTGTGCTTGCGGTCTGGAAAGCAAGGGCTGCATTTCTCGACTCTATTTATTATGAGCGTGATAAAGTGACAGGCTGACTGCCTGTCGTACCGGGAAGCGAGGGCGGGTTACAATTCCACCGTTATGGGAGGTCGATTTGGAAATCGACCCTACGCGAGCACCACAAGAACAAATATCAAAAGGGGCGGTCCGCTGTGGATCGCCCCTTTTTTACGAACCGATGACCGCGCCTTACTTCAGGAGCGTCACCTTACGCGTATCAGAGAACGATCCGGCTTCCATTTTCACCAGATAGAGACCCGCAGGAGCGGAGTCTGCATTCCAGAGAGTCAGATGGTTGCCAGCCGACAGGTCGCCTTCAGCCAAAGTCGCAATTACGCGACCGGCTAAATCATACACCTTGACAGAAACTTTGCCTGCTGTGGGCAGACCGAACGCAATCCGTGTCGAAGAGTTGAACGGATTCGGATAGTTCAGGCCGAGGTAATAAGTGGCTGGAACTGTCTCAAGAACAACCGCCTTGGCGACGGCGAAATCATCAGACTTGAAGACCAATCCTGATCCTAAAACCATCTTGGCGCTTAGTTCAGCCTGTATGCCAGTCTCAACATTCCACAATTTCAGGGAGAATGTCTCGCTGGCGAGCAAGCCATCAACTGCGTCGGTTGTCTGGTCGTCTCCCCAGACTGCCAAACCGCAACGACCATCCTGAACGGAGCCAACACCAACAATAGCGGCTGACTTGCTGACTGCGCAAATCTGGCTTCCGTTGGGAACGACGACGTCGGTGATAAGGAGACTCATCGAGGAACCGGTCGGAGTGAACGTTCCCCAAGGACCCGCAACAATTACTTCTTCAGAAGCGGCAAGGGCGCGCTGTTCAGCAGGATAATTCAAAGTGCAGTTTGCATCGACCTTCACCTGATATCCCTTGCCTTTTGCCCAGGGATTCATATTCGAGAATTCGAATGCCGGGAGCATGAACCTTCCCATATCATCCTTGGCTACGAGGAGATGATCACGAATCGAAGCGACAACCGGCAGGTCGGGAGCTTCGGCGCTCAGGAAGTAGGTCGGATAGTAAGGAACAGTGTTCCAACCTTGAGCGAGTGGAATGTCTGCGGTCGGGTCGATTGCCAGTCCTGTCCATTCAATCGTTACGTCTTCATCCACCTTGATCTGGTAGCCGTCGATCAGGCTCCAGTAAGCGATATTGTTGAAGTCGAACTGGGGTAGATAGAAATTACCCAGATCGTCCTTCATCACCTGAACGTGGTGATTTTGTTGATCGATGCGTAGAGATTGGAGCATCCTGCGGACATCAGCTCCTTGATTGCCAACCCAGAGGTTGCGCGCCGGAGTGACGTTGATCGACATTGTGTTCCAACCACGAAGGAGATTCACACGCAGAGTACGCCCTACCGGTATGTTGTCGATTGCGGCCTGAAGGAGGTCGCGTGCATAATAAGCGTTGTGCATACCTTGGGACTTATCTTCCACCACGAAAATGTAATTATAGTATGCCTGCTTTTGGGCGAGGGTGTAGTTCGTGTCAGGAACCGCGGCGCCGCGGGGGAGCATCCCAATGATTGTGTTCTGCATGCCGAGAATTTCAGCTTGGACACTTTCGGTTGTGCCATCGTGATCCCAGTCGCCACCGGCCTGGAAGGCTTCGAACGACTCAACTTCGCCGTGGCATTCTGCGCAGGCGGCGGTATTCTCGACGCCATTGGCAACCATTGCAAAGGTATGAGCACCAACGGTGTTCAATCCAGCACCCGCCACAGGAGTCGCGGCCATGTGACAGCCAACGCAACCGTTTTCAACGAGCGCCGCATGAGGACCGTTTCTCATCTCACGACCAAACTCAACTCCACCTGTTCCCGCCAGCATTTCACCCTGTGGGCCGTGATGCGGTCCAAAACGAGAGGTTGGACGTGCCGCGGGGTAGGTTCTTACGTCAACTCGGGAGTGGTGGCATCTCACACAGAGGTTCCCCAAACCGAAGTCAACCTCAACTCCGTTCATCAACCTATAGGGAGCAACATTGCGGAGCTGGAACTCGTTAGTTGCGCTATGCGGATCATGGCAAGTGGAACAGTTGATCGGTACATACTCGAGGTTAGCCAGCGAATCCGGTACACCGGCAAGATTCTCGATAAACCCGCGACCACTATGGCAATCCACGCATCCGGTCCGACTTTCTTCAATAGCATGCGCGTGTAATGAGTTGTTCCACTGATAAGTCTTGATGTGATTCGAACCGGAGTCGTGGCACCGGGCGCAGATGCCCGTGTCAAGGGATTTGGACATCCTGTTGTCTGCCGTATTGCCATTATGTCGGGAACCGGGACCATGGCAGGCTTCACACTGAATGTTAGCCTTATTAGATGTGTTTGGGAAGTTTTGCTTCATTGCATCCCAGGCGCCAGCACGAAGTCCACCGTTGGCTGAGTCGATAAAAGCCCAGCCTTCGGCGGTAGCTTCATCATCAAATCCATGGTTGACAGCCAGAGTATCGACGTTCCAGCCGGTCGTGTGGCATTTTAGACAGGTGAGGCGATACCCCGAACCATCCGCGCCATCATAATTGCGCGAGAATATCGAAGCATGCTTCGTGTTATTGAACGCACTATAAACGTCATCAACTTGTCCAGCATGGCAACCAGCGCACTCAGGGGCATTGGCTTCGCCAGTGACTTCGCCAACGCCTGCGTAGTTAGCCGCGTTGACCTTGTAGGTGACCGGGTCGCTTTGACCGGTAGCATTAGTCACTTGCAGTGTGATGGTGTAAGTTCCCGAAAGATCGGGCCTCAAGGTAATAACTGCTTGGTCGCCGGCACTTAGCGCCGCAGTCGAGTTGTTCGGCCTTGCAGTCAGCGTCCATGACCATGCCGTAATTGTCGTATCTCCCTGGTTGCCAGCGAGGTACGTTTTCTCTCCAACACCGACATTGCCGAGTCCGGTCGATGTGACTGTGTAGATGTCATTGGCGTTAATGGCTACCGTGCGAGGCGTAACGCCAAGCACCTTGATTTTGGCAGTCGGTAGAGCAAATACGCTTCCAACTAAGCCGACCATCAAGAGGGCGGTAATCCAGAACGTAACGGAACGTTTCATTCTTCCTCCTGAAATGTTTCCCTCAGTGATTGCACGTGAGGACTGTTTGTTTCGATCTTTCATTATTTCTTCCTAGACTTTCCCTTCGTGCAACGACTTAGGGCTGTTGTTGATATTAGTCGGGATGAGGCCATTTATTGAACCTTCATCCCGATGTTGGTTATTTATTTAGGTTTTATTTAATCAAGACCAGTTTCTGAATAAACCGAACATTCGAGGCTTCCATCTGTGCCAGATATATCCCGGCTGGAAGAGATGTAGCATCCCATGTAACCGTATGGTGACCTGGCTCCATCTCACCATCTACCAAGCCGGAAATCTGTCGTCCGCGCTGATCGCAAACAATCAGTCTGACCTTCGAACGTACCGGGAGCGCAAATTCCAGATGGCATGAGGAGTTAAAGGGATTCGGGTATGCAGAAGAAAGCGAGAATTCAGTGGGAGCTGAATAGCCATCCACTTCAACGGAGATTGGCGAGCGGACAGTCAAACGCCGCTGTGAGGTTGAATTAACCGTGAACTCCGCATCATTAGCAGATACCGACCAGTTCATTTCGACATCGAACGAATTGCGATGATGGGTCAGCCCGAGCCCAAGCAGGACTTCGCCTAAGTTCCAGGTCAACGAATCGATTGCAACAGGTCCTCTGCGAAGGGTAGTATCGAGTTGTTCGTATCTCACTCGCAGATTAACGGTATAGGCAATCTGATCTACGTCAACATTCGTGGCGTACTGCCAACGAAACGCTACATTGTAATGAGTCGAATCCACCGCAAATCCATCGACAGGCGATAATAGATCGAACGCACCGGGTGGATCGTTGATCGGACGAATGGTAATTCGAAATCCTTGGGTAGTGGTGTCTGTAGCATCCCAGGCAAGAACATTCACATTGTCCCCACGGGGCGAATTGTAATCGCGGCGAGGTTGGATGGAAAGAACGTTATCGGTAATTTCGAGTCCAAGTTCCGCCCGTCCTTCGAACCCAAATCCAAGCACATCACCATCTGGATCAACAAACACCGTATTGAGATCTGCAATAACAATCCGTGCTGGTTGAGGATCTTCGTCAATGGCAAATGGGAAGATTGGACGCTCGAGCATCGGCGGCCGATTGATGTGGTTGACCGTAATGCGGACAACAATCTCGTCACTTTCATCGTTTGGATCGACCACACGGAAGGTTGGTGTATAGGGTTGTTGTCTCGCCGAGCCAAACGGGGGCGTCCATCTAAAGGAAGAGGTACCGTCGCCATTATCAATGAATGCGAAGCCGTTCGGAAGCCCGTCTTGATCAGGAAGGCTCCACGTAAGAGTTGAATCGAAATTGTCGTTATCGTTGGCTCTCAATACGAACTGGCCTAAGAGCCCTTCGCTGAAAACTACGTCGATCACAGCTTCGAGAGGATCGCCGTTAGCAGATCTAATGACTGGCGGGTCATTCACTTGAAGAATCGCAAGAGTGAATCTATGTGCGGCGGCCAGATCTCGAGTGATTGCTGGCTCATCATCGACCTTCCTTAGGTGCCTTTCGCCACTTAGATTTGGTAATGGACGTAGAGCAAAAGAAGAGTTTGCAGATTCAGCGTTAACTTGTTGGAGAAGTCTTGCTTCACGGCCCTGATCGTCTAAGGCAACCAAGATTACGTTAGCCTCTCCTGAATATTCCGGAGGCGGATTGACCGTGAGGACGTTCGAATCATCCAGACGAAGATTAAGATCTACATCACATTCGAAGAAGAAGCTGAGAATGTCACCATCAGGGTCACTGAAAACTTCATCCAAGTCGGCAATGGCTTGCTCGCCGCAGTCCTCTGGCGCATCGAACCTGTCGATCGGGCGGATAACTTCGGGAGGATGGTTAATTCTTATGCCAATACCAGTTAAAGCGACTGATAGTTCGGGTGTTTCAGGGTCGTTAGAGACAATGATCAGGTCAGTTCGATATTCACTTTCATCAGTCGGAGCAAACCAAACACGAACGCGATAACTTTCCGCTTCTTCAATTTGAACATTCCCAAGTCGTCCAGTTAAGTTAAGAACGCTCACAGCATTGAGTTGGAAAGTTTCCGGTCCCTGCTGGAACCGAGCCATCGCTACAAGCTCACGTCTGGATCTCGAATCCCAGAAACGGAAGATGAAATCGTCATCCTCTCTAAAACCATCAATTGCCTCGGTGGTGGGATCATCTCGCCAAGCCGCAATTCCAATGGGGAGGCCTTCCCTTTCCACCGGTTCTGCACCTGCACAAACTCCTCCAGGCGTGAAGACACCGACTTCGGAGCCTTCGCTCAGAGGTGATCCGTCAAGGGTTGCCTCATCGATGAGTAGCGAATGACTTTCATCTGTGCGGTTGTAATGGAAGGGTGACTCTTCGGCCTCATTACCAGCGGCAAAATCGACCCAAAATGCGCGGTCACCGCTACGAATACTTTCGATTATCAGAGGAGCATTGCCATTGTTTGAGATGGTAAAATCACCGAACGTATTCTCACCAACGACAACTTCGCCAAGGTCAAGTACATCGAGGTTGAGTTCAATTACTGGTGCTGGTTCATGAAAAACAGTCCCGACTCCACTTAATTCCACTCTAACTTCGGGATTGTCAGGATCATTAGAGACAATTACCAAGGCCGATTCATAGTCTATTTCGGACAATGGCTCGAATGTAATCATTACATTGATACTGTCACCAACTGCGACTCGGCCATCCTGTTCGATCATGCCGGTCAGGCGAAGAACCGTCACACTATTGGCGCCATACACCTCGGGACCGTCGATATATTCTGCCGAAGCCCTAACCTCGCGACCCGTCCCAGCGTCCCAGTAACGGAACCCGAACGACTCACCGGCACGGAAACCGTCGATTACGTCGCTGTTGGCGTCGTCGGCCCAAGCCGCAAACCCAAAGCGCACGCCGGCGCGCTCGACACGGCCACTTCCAGCGCACAACCCCACCGGCGTGAACACGCCGACTTCCGATCCGTCGGATAAAGCTTCGCCGTCGAGAACGGCTGATTCTACTAAGATAGAATGGCTGACGTCGGTGCGAACAAACGTAAATGGCGACACTTCAGACGCAGCCCCGCCGACAAAGTCAACCTGGAACTCACCCGTTTCGCTATAGACCTGCTCGATGACTAACGTCGTGTCGCCGTCGTTGCGAACGGTCAGCTCAGCCGCCAGACTTTCCCCCAGCAGAACCTCGCCGAACGACAATGACGCAGGCGAAACCGATAGTGATGGGACGGGAACGTCAGCCGAACGGCCGACGCCGCGAAGCTCGACTCGCCGCGCGCCTTGCCCCGGATCGTTGGAAACGATCACCAGACTGCCTTGATAAT
>CAYHEC010000030.1:0-24307 GCA_964355675.1 uncultured Caldithrix sp. | reverse complement strand
GGTCAGCTCAGCCGCCAGACTTTCCCCCAGCAGAACCTCGCCGAACGACAATGACGCAGGCGAAACCGATAGTGATGGGACGGGAACGTCAGCCGACAAAGCCATTGCCTGGGAGGCTAACAAGCCGATCAGGAGAAGAGTAATCAGCGGGATACGCCTCTTTATAAACTCGAAAACTCTGGGAACAATGAAGACTCTTGAGGGATGCGGTCGGAGTATTGAGACGAATCCGCACTCAGGTCTTTCGAAAAGTGGTGCAATTAAGGGCTTAGCGAAGGAGCTCCTAATGAAAGCACTTCGAGATGATGTACGGGCGGAGGGCGCTGAAATGTAAATCATAGTTGTAATAGAGGTGAAGTTTGATATACGATTGGGGCAACTCAAGTTGACTATTTAGGTTAGTAAAATAGTGCCACTACTTTGGGAAATATTTCCCTTTTAAATGGATAGTACTAACCCGTTTTGAGTCGCGCTGGCAATTGAAAATTCAATCAGACGATATATAAAGACCGAAATCTATCATTGCGCAATAATGCACAAATTAGAGCGTACGCACTCTACGTTCAAAAGGTCACACCACGATCTCGAGTAACTACCGACCTTGTTAGAGATCAATAACACTCGTAATCGTGGCTGTTTGTGGATATTTTAGCAAATATTGTGCCATTTTACTCATGATTAACTGATGTTGTGAATGAATGAGACATCACAGTAGAAGGTTTTTTCAAGACTAAAAGGGACTGTTGCTCAGACACAAAAGCGTGTAGCCTGCCCAGCAAAGCTGAGCGGACTACACGCCTCGATTTTTTCATTATATGGGAATTGGGTAACAGACACTGAAAGTCTTTTACCTTTTGCAGGAAGAAATGAGTGTTTGGCTGGGTATAACAATGGATTAAAGCGACGCGGCAAATTACTTCACCTCGACCGAGCACCCCGATCGGGGGCGATAAATCGCGGCGCTACCCCTCAATTTTACTCTGACACAACACGAGTACTTACGAGGTCACTTTCATCGAAATTTCCATAATGAGCTTTCGATTTTCGATTCGAAATGGAACCGCAACAACAGGTGTATCAACTCGATGACTGATTTTGTGTTGACCGACAATAACTGACGGGATACCAATATGGAAAGTGATTCCTTCCGAGGCGAGGGATGTCTTGGCTCCTCCGGCGACAATATTGGTCAATTCACCGATGGAGTCCTGCACCTCGCGCGTAACATGAAAAATATTTTCGCCTGTCAGTTTGTGATAAACGAATAATGCACTGGCTTCGGGAAAGGAAAGTGACACAGATCCGGTTAAATTTTTCTCCGCGAATCCAATAACCCCGGTGACGTCGCCATCGGTAAGAACATCCCCCTTGAGATATGGGGCGTCTCTTTCGGGAGTGATTCCCAACATCATCTCCATCGCATTTTCCAATGAGATAATAAATGGGTTAATGAAATTGACATTCAAGATAGTTGCCCTTGTAGTTATTTGAGAGGTAAAAAGTTCTCGACCTTTTTGATGAAGTTCGGCTTATTAAATGGCTTGACAACATAATCACTGGCGCCAAAACGAAGCGCTTCAAGCACTTCCGTCTGTGCACCCTCCGTTGTGACCATGATAACCGGTATAGAGGCGAATGCCGGCTCGGCTCGGAGTTCTTTGAGGAAAGAGAGACCGTCCATCACCGGCATGTTCCAGTCGGTTAGGACAAGTGTTATTCCTTCCATCAAGCTTAATGCCTCACGACCATTGCCCGCTTCGACAACATCCTCGTAACCGGATGTTTTCAACATATTGACGATGATCCGACGCATCGTGATAGAGTCATCAACGACCAGTATTTTCATAAAGACCTCCTATGGATTAATTTAGTTTGTCTTGCAGGACCGTGTGGGCGTGCGTTCAGTTTGAATTATTCCCTGCTGGAAACCCGACCTACACCGGCAACAGCGGCTTGAAAAGCCTCTCTCCAAGACGATCGGAGCGATTGTATTAAAGTCACACACAATCTAAGGCGACTGCTCCCACTATGAAAGCATCAATTATGCCAACGCTCAAGCCGATCGAGAATCTGACCATTTTGTCAGGTTTGTCGATTGGTGAGAATTCTGCGAGCGGTAAAGAGAGCTTGAAGGGTCGATTTCGGCCGCACACCTCCCACATCAGCTTTCCAGTAAAGACATTTGCCAATTCGCCTATTGCGTCTCGGATAGATTCCTCGTCAATGGTTTGATCTTCGGCAATGCCAGAAATCGATAAAAACAAACCTCGCGCGGTCGATGAATCCATCGAGAGCATCACACTTCCAATTGGTGGTTCAACAATATCAATAACAACAGAAATTTGGGCAGAGGAAAATTCCGCCTCACTGACAATCGGAAAAGGTTCTTCGAAGGCAAAATCTTCGAGCGTTGCTTGGATAGCAATTCCAAACGGAGAGTCAATGGTCCAAGGCGTTGATTTCATTTGAGTGATTGAATTCATAAATCCAATTTTTGTAGTAATTGACTTAATTCCTGCGGAGTTATGGGCTTGCTGAGTACCTCGATTACGCCCAACGCGATTAATTTGGCAGACAGAACTTCATTTTTTGCGCTGGTGATAATTGCCATTGGAATGCCGGGGATGAAGCGTTCCCTGTTGAGTGTCTCGGCCAATTCCAATCCATCGACCGTTGGCATGTTGTAGTCTGAAAGTATCAAATCGAATGGACGAGTATGGATCATTTCCAAGGCGATTTTTCCATCGGCGGCATGGACAAAATCAGCGTCCGGCCAGCCGGCGATCTGGCAACAGCGTTGGATGATCAAACGGGAAGTCATTGAATCATCGACAATGAGTACCTTATTCACCATTTAGGCTTTCTTCCTCACGAGATTAGCGGCGTCGTGTGCCCTCACAAGATGCCGAGGTAGCAAATAAAATCAGGTGATAGCTGTAACGTGAGGGCACGTGCCAGCACTCTATCGAAGACTTGATTATTTACAGTCTTTATTATTTAAGAAATTAGACTTTTAGCATCAGCAAATTCAGCTTGGATTAGCGCGAGAATGGATTCAATGGTCGTGTGGTTCAAATCATAATAATTTGAATAGTTTTCGTCCAGACCATGGGCAAGAGTATCGACACCCGTACCTTCGCCAAGGGTCATCGCCAGAAAATCTCCCAAGTGTACGGCAAAGACAATCGGTTTATCATTTTCGGTGGCGTTACTGGGATTGTGGTGGAAACGAATTGCGCTGCATAGCTTGGGTGAAATGTTCCACTTCTTTGCCATTGCCTCACCAACTTCAGAATGGTCGGTTCCCAGTAAACTCTCGTTCCACCTCTGAGAAATCTCTATTCGGATTTGCCTTTAGATCCAGTTCGATTTCATTTAGTTTTTCGGCGAGAAACTCATTGATAACAGCTTTGCCGATATCGTGAAGTATTCCAGCAGTGAAAGCTTCATCGTAGGATATATGAGTTTTACACCTTTTGGCGACCTCTTTTGCGGCTATGGCAGTTCGAAGCGAATGAGCCCAGAGATCACCTGATTCGGCGTCGTATCCTTTCAGATCGTTTTTATATATTTCTGGATTGCTTGCCCCGACCGCTATTCCCACGACCATCTGTTCGCCAAGTAGGGAGACCGCTTGAGCAATTGAGGTGACACGTGTCATACGAACAAAAGCTACCGAATTCGCCACGCGCATAACTCGTAGAGTCAGCGCCGCATCGAGTGAAACAATCTGAATAAGTTCACGATTATTCCGGTCTTCATTCCCCATCAGTTTCACGAGACGGATGGCAACCGTCGGAAGCGGTTGAAATTCTTCAACCCGATTCGCAATCAATTCTATAATGTTCAAATTTCCCATGATCCCCTTCCTGGAGAATTAATGCGCGTTTTTCCGGTGGCAATATCCAGCTCTACACTGCGGCTGAATTGACCTCCTACCTCCTCGACCAATGCTCCTAATTGATTTGCCCATAGAATCTTCTTGACAGCTAACAGATTACGTTTTCCAATATTGAATACTTGATTGGCATCCATAATCGTGGCTCCGCCAATCAGTTTTATAATCAGCCGTTGCTTGTAGTTCACCCCCAATTCCTGAAGGTCTTTAAGAAAGAGCGGAATACCTGTATCGGCAAAAACACCCGGTTTCGATGCGGCACGCTGGGCATTGATCTGGGAATCTGGCAGGGCAATGTGGAGAAGTCCCCCAACATTAGAAGCCTGACAGTAGGCGACAACCCCAATGCAGGAACCAAGCCCCAAGGTGCGAATCTTGGTTTGAGGGTCAGATGATGCCGCCCACTCGCCAATACCGACGTAGATTATCGACATTATTAACAGGTTGTCAGATCAAGGATGGCGTCGGCAATCTCGTCTATTGGAAAGAGCTTCTCGGCGCCGCCCCGGTTGTAAGCCTCTTTAGGCATACCAAATACGACTGAAGTCGCCTCGTCTTGTGCCAGCGTTCTGGCTCCTTTACTCCTCATCGCTACCAGCCCGTCGGCGCCATCGGCACCCATCCCGGTTAGGACTACACCTACTGCATGAGCGCCAACGTGCTCAGCCATTGAGCGGAACATCACTTCGACCGAAGGCCTATGCCCGCAGACCTTTTCCCCACTAACTATATGTGTTGAATAAACACCGCCCTCACGAACGACCTTCAAATGCTTGTCGCCGGGTGCGATTAATACTCGCCCACTCGTGATGCGATCCCCTGACTCAGCTTCCTTGACGCTCATCGCGCAAAGATCGTTGAGACGGTCCGCAAACATTCGGGTGAATCCTGCTGGCATGTGCTGGACGATCACAATCGCGGGAGCTGACGCTGGTAGTCTGGTAAGTACTTTTTGCAAAGCTTGCGTACCTCCGGTAGAGGCGCCGATTGCGACGATTTTCTCGCTCGATGCAGTCAGCTTACGACGCGGAACAGGAGTCTGTTTGTTAACGACACTATAAGCGCTCTGCTTCCAACCGCTTACATTTGCTTTCGACACCATTTTGACTTTCTCGCGCAGTTCGGCAAGCATTTCGTTCATCCCACGGGAAACGTCGCTACTGGGTTTGGTAACAAAATCGACGGCTCCGGCTTCGAGTGCATCGAAGGTGATCTGCTGACCTCTTCCCGTAAGCGAACTGACCATCAGTACTGGCAACGGATACTGAGGCATCAGCCTGCGCAGAAACTCAACGCCGTCCATGCGTGGCATTTCGACATCGAGCGTTAAGACGTCCGGGGCGAGAGCTACGATTTTATCACGAGCAACGTAAGGGTCGCTTGCAGTTCCAACTACTTCTATTTCAGGATCCAGAGACAGTCCTTGCGATAGTATATTGCGCACGAGGGCTGAGTCGTCGATAATAAGGACTTTGATCCGTTTCAAGTTTTAGCCAACCTTACGATAAACAGCGGGTTTAATATACTTTAGACTCGGCATGGCGCGACCAAGACTCTCCGAGTGTCCAATGAAAAGGTATCCACCCGGAACGAGCCAATCAATAAACTTCGAGACAAGTTTTAAGCGGAACTCCAGTTCGAAGTAGATCATCACATTCCGACAAAATATTGTGTGAAATTGGGCTTTGAATGGAAAATAGTCGCGGGTCAAATTTAGGCGTCTGTATAATACTAATTTTTGAATATTGGGGTCGATCTTTAAGATGCCTTCGCCATCCGGGTGAAGGTATCTCTTTTTCAACACTGCCGGGAGGCGATGAACATTTTCTGTGCTGTACCGGGCGCTCGTTGCTTTCTCTAAGGCTTGTGCGGAAATATCTGTTGCGAGAATCATTGGCGTTGACGTGCCAAGAATCGAATGCGAAGCTTCAGCCATAAGCATCGCCAGAGTATAGGGCTCTTCGCCCGAGGAACACCCCGCGACCCAGATACGGGGAGTTTCCTGAAAGGTGCGGTCAGGCTTGAGCATCGGCTTCAGGACATCCTCAGCAAAGAACTCAAAGTGCTCGGACTCGCGGTAAAAGAACGTATGATTCGTTGAAATCTTGTCGATCAATTGCCCAAGCGCCTCACCCGATTTATCTTCAACGACCAATTTATAGAACTCATTGAAAGTCGAAAAATTGTGTTTTCGAAGAAGACTGCTCAGTCTGCCGGTGATAAGCGAGCGTTTCTGTTCGGTCAGGCAAATAGCGAAACGAGTTTGAACAAGATCGCGAATCGCGCGAAACTCAGAGTCGGAGAGGTGGAAACTTGTTGCATTCATTGATAGTCATTGATGGGTGGCCCCATTTGCTTGCAAGTGGGGTTTCGATTCCTAAAGACCCGACTTGACAAGCAAGTCGAGGCAATTTATATGCCGTAGGGTGTCCCCACCCTACGGCGACGTTAATTCACTTGTCGCAGGGTGAGGACACCCTGCGACATAACGGTCTTGGAGGGCGGGATTAATCCCGCCCTCCAAGGGAGTTATTTAAAACTTCCCAAACTCGTCGTCATCCAGCGCGATCACACTCTTCGGATCGACGACTTTGCGTTTGCCGCTGTTCTTATCGACGATGTCATTCCGCCGCATTCCGACAATCTGCGGCTTCACTGGCGGTTTGGCACTCTGCATCGTGCGAGGCTCCACCAACTGCCTCGCTCCACTGCGAGTCGGTGCTGAGTGCAACTGCTGACGCGTTTCCATCCTCGGTGCATCCGCGAAGTATGCTCCTTCGGTTCGCTTCAACTGGAACCGTGAGATCATCGTCTTGACATGAGCCGCTTGACTCGACAACTCTTCAGATGCCGCCGCGCTCTCCTCAGCAGTGGTCGTATTGGCTTGGGTTACTTGATCGATTTGTCCGAGCGCCTCATTCACCTGATTGATCCCGATCGATTGCTCATTGGAAGCCGAGGCGATCTCGCCGATCAGATCGGTCACTTTTGCTACACCGGAAACAATCTCCTCCAAAGCCTTAGCTGTCTGCTTGGCGATCTCTGTTCCGCCGGTGACACGTTGAACAGACCCTTCGATCAGCTCGGTCGTCTCTTTGGCGGCTTTAGCGCTACGCTGGGCGAGGTTGCGGACTTCCTCGGCGACAACGGCAAATCCCTTGCCATGAACGCCGGCGCGAGCGGCTTCTACTGCCGCGTTTAAGGCGAGCAGGTTGGTCTGGAAGGCAATTTCGTCGATAACCTTGATGATCTTGGAAACTTGCGCTGAGGAGGTGTTGATTTCAGCCATCGCCTTGAGCATCTCCTGCATCCGGCTGTTGCCCTGCCCGGCGGAGTCACGCGAGGAAGCGGCGAGTTTGTTGGCTTGAAGGGCGCTTTCAGCGTTCTGCTTGGTTTGCGAGCCGAGTTCGACCATTGAGGAGGTGATCTCTTCGAGGCTGGACGCTTGCTCGGTAGCACCTTGAGAGAGAGCCTGGCTGGCGTCGGAGACTTCCTGGGAACCGGCGGCGACCTGATCGACGGCGTCGTTTACTTGAGAGAGGATGTCGTTGAGCGAATCCATTGTGCCGTTCAAGGCGTTCTTGATTTTGGCGTGATCGCCTTTGTAGTCGCCCTTCATTGAACCTGACAGGTCGCCTTGAGCCATCTCTTCCAAGACCTTCGACGCTTCAGTAACCGGCAGAATGACGGCGTCGAGGGTGTCGTTAAGACCGCGCAATATCTTTCTGTAAACTCCAGTCGAGCGATCCGCATTGGCGCGTACACTTAAATCACCTTCGTTGGAAGCCTTAATTACGACTCCCACTTCATCGACAAGTGTTCCGATTGCCTCGATACAAATATTCAGATTGTTCTTAATTGCACCGAAATCACCATTGTAATTGTCCGAGATTTTCGGTGGGATGTCGCCTTTGGAGATGCGATCGACGTAGTTTGCCGCGACATTCAGAGGACCGACTACGGCGTCCAATGTATCGTTCAACCCTTTTACAATATCGTGATAACTGCCGCTGAACGACGCCACGTCTCCTCTAACCGAAAGACGTCCCTGAGTAGCGGCTTCTGTCAGAGTGTTCACTTCCCGAATAAGACTTTCGATATTTCCGCGCATTTTATCGATTGCCATACCGAGCGAGTCGGCGCTGGAGACAGCCGTTATCGCTATCGTGAGATTTCCATTGGCGATAGACTCGGTGGCATGCTCCTTGGCCTTTAGATTCTCTTGCATATTCCTGAAAGAGTCAGCAAGCTGGCCAATTTCGTCTTTGGACCGGAAGTCAACATCTACCTTTAAATCACCCTCGCTGATCTTACCGGCGGCACCAGCCAGTGACACAATCGGTCTTACAATCTGCCCCTGAAGTATCAATCCAATTAGAACCGTAACACCGACTATAAAAATCAGAGATGAGATGACGCTAAGTTTTAAAAAGGCACGGTTCGAATCCGCGGCTGCTACCATCGAGCTACGAATACTAACTATTGCCAATACATCTCCCTCATTCGCTGAGTGACACTCGATGCAGGATTTCGTGGCGAGTACCGGTGTGATGACCCTCATCACCGGAAATGAATTGAAAAACTCCTGCGAATACTTCGGTTTTTTGTCAGTCAGGCAGTTTAGTTCCGAAGTATCGAGCTTTTTATCGGACCCCTCGGAGATGATGTTTGTGGGGGTCATCCGTAACTCTTTGATATTTTGAAATTTCTCGATTTCCTTTATCAGTGGGCTGATGTCCTGCGCCCCCTGGGACATTGAGAATTCAATCGAGCGTTTTAGAATATCTGCATTTAGTGTGATTTGGTCCTGATAGGTTGCAAGCGTTGCTTTCTTGTTGATATTGTTCACAAGGGCAAACATTACTGCCAAAGCCACCGAAGTGGCAACCAGGATGGTAAGGCTTAGCTTTTGATAGATTTTCATCTCAGTCCAAAGTTAACTTTAAATTCGTAATTTTGTTTATTACAGACGATTTGTCAATCGCTGTAATATTCTAATTAAAATTATCACAATGTCAATGGTTAATTGAATTTATTGGAGTTGTAAGATAAATTAATCCTTCTTGTTGGGGACGGCGTATCGAAGCGCCGTCCCCACGATCTGTAGGGTCGATTTGGAAATCGACACTACGCGAGCCTTAAAACTTCCCGAACTCGTCGTCATCAAGGGCAATCACGCTCTTCGGATCGACGACTTTGCGTTTGCCGCTGTTCTTATCGACAACATCATTCCGCCGCATCCCGACAATCTGTGGCTTCACTGCTGGTTTGGCGCTCTGCATGGTGCGATGTTCCATCAGTTGTTTCGGTCCTCCGTTAGAATGTCCGTTCTGCAACTGGCGATGCGTTTCCATCCTCGGTGCGTTCGCGTAGTACGATCCCTCGGTTCGCTTCAACTGGAACCGCGAAATCATCGTCTTGACATGCGCCGCCTGACTCGACAACTCTTCTGAAGCCGCCGCGCTCTCCTCAGCAGTAGTCGTGTTGGCTTGAGTTACCTGATCGATCTGACCGAGCGCCTCGTTGACCTGATTGATTCCGGTTGACTGCTCATTGGAAGCCGAGGCAATCTCACCGATCAAGTCGGTCACTTTGGCGACTCCCGCGACAATCTCCTCTAAAGCCTTGGCTGTCAGTTTGGCAATTTCAGTACCACCATTGACGCGCTGGACGGATCCTTCGATCAGTTCGGTCGTTTCCTTAGCGGCTTTGGCACTGCGCTGGGCAAGGTTGCGAACTTCTTCGGCTACAACCGCAAATCCCTTACCATGAACGCCGGCGCGAGCGGCTTCGACAGCGGCGTTCAGCGCCAGCAGGTTAGTCTGGAAGGCGATCTCGTCGATAACCTTGATGATCTTCGAAACTTGCGCTGACGAGGTGTTGATCTCAGCCATGGCTTTCAGCATCTCCTGCATCCGGCTGTTGCCCTGCCCGGCTGAGTCACGCGACGAAGCGGCAAGCTTGTTGGCTTGCAAGGCGCTTTCGGCGTTCTGCTTGGTTTGCGAGCCGAGTTCGACCATCGAAGAGGTGATCTCTTCGAGGCTGGACGCTTGCTCGGTAGCGCCTTGGGAGAGGGCTTGGCTGGCGTCGGAAACCTGCTGGGAACCGGCGGCAACCTGATCGACGGCGTCGTTGACTTGGGAAAGGATGTCGTTGAGCGAATCAAGTGTGCCGTTCATGGCGTTCTTGATTTTGGCGTGATCGCCTTTGTAGTCGCCCTTCATCGAGCCTGAAAGATCGCCTTGCGCCATTTCTTCCAGGACCTTCGACGCTTCAGTAACAGGCAGAATTACGGCGTCGAGGGTGTCGTTGATACCACGAAGAATCTTCTTGTAGGCTCCTTCGGCGCGGTCGGCATTGGCGCGGACGCTCAGGTTGCCTTCGTTCGAAGCCTTGATCACAACGCCAGTCTCGTCGATGAGAATCCCAATCGCGTCGATACAGATGTTGAGGTTATTCTTTATGGCGTTGAAATCGCCGTTGTAGTTATCGGTGATCTTGTTGGGAATGTCGCCTTTGGAGATGCGATCGACGTAGTTTGCCGCGACATTCAGGGGACCGACAACGGCGTCGAGAGTATTATTGACGCCGACGACGATCTCTTTATAGCCGCCCTTGTAGGCACTTGCGTCGCCGCGTGTGGCAAGTTTTCCATCGACGGCGGCGTTGGCGAGCCGGGTTGCTTCAGCAACCAAGCCTCGCAAGGCGTGAGTTGTCGCGGTGAGCGCCGGGGTGATCTCATCCTGATTGTCTTTGGCGCGTAAATCTGCAGATAAATCACCTTCAGCGATTTTTTTCATAGTGCCAACGACATTGTTTTGGAGATCATCGGCGAAGGTATCCATCGCGTTGGCAAGAACACCGATTTCATCCTGACGGTGCATATTCAACCGGTTGCCGAGATGCCCTTGCGCCATCTCCTGCATCATTGAGACGCCCTTCGCCATCGGGATGGTGATAGAACGTGAGAGTAGAATACCTAACAGCATTGCTGCGGCAGCGCCTCCAAGAAGAAGAAGCAGCATTGTTGAGGAAGCTTTTGTGCTTTCAGCAACGAAGGTGGCATCGATAGTTTTGGCGTCGCTCTCCACCATTTCGCAGATTTTTGTTATTGAACCCTGTACTTTGACGCGAGCGGCATCAACTTCACCTCTAAAAGCCTGCAATGCTCCCAAAGCATCGCCTGCTTTATAAAGCGCAATCACGTTATTCTTAAGTCGAATATATTCAGCAGATTCTCGTTGTAGCTCAAGAACAAGTTGCCGATCTTCTTCTTTCTCAAAACTCTTTAGTAATTCTTCGCTATCTGAAACGAAATCTTTTATGCGTTCTTGTTCACGTCCTACTTGCTCCTCAGCAATCTTGGGATCTGATGCAGTGAGAATCTGCAGAAGATTTGTCCGACTTCTTTGGAAATTTTCTGTTACCATGACCAGGTGCGTTATGGGCGTCAACCCATGAGTATAGAGATCGTCTTGTTCGGCACGCAAGGTACTAATAGTGTTTCGACCGACGAGACCGATTATCACGGCAATCGCGGCGACAATCACGAATGATAAGACCATTTTAGGTCCAAGCTTCATATTGCTAAGCATTTTGTGTTTCCCTTATTTGTGATAATTGTGTTGAAATTGTTTCAATAAGAAGGACGGTAGAACGGGCGTCTCGCCCGTTTTCTGTGTTCGTCCTATATAGTGTTTTAAATCCGCGTAGAGCGGGATTCCAATCCCGCCATCATTAGAGGTCGATTTGGAAATCGACCCTACGCGAGTTTCGCTCCGCTTTTTCAAGCGATGATAAACGGGCGGGACGCCCGTTCTACCGGTTCAGGCGACCGCCCCGACGATAGTTTCCAACTCTTCCTCGAACAGCAATTTCTGAGTGTCAAGAAGGATCTTCACAGCCTCGCCGGTCTTGCCGAGCCCGCTGATATAGCGGCTGCCAGAACCACGATTAAGCTTGGGAGCTGGTTCCACCTGATTTGCGGGGATGTCCAGTACTTCAGCCACTGAATCGACGATCAAGCCAACCGCCGTCCCTTTAATGTTGACGACGATGATACAGGTGCGGTCGTCATGGTCGCGTTCGCCGATGCCGAAGCGGAGGCGGACGTCGATTACCGGGATTACTTTGCCGCGCAGGTTGATGACGCCTTTAACGAAGGCAGGTGTATCGGGCAGGTCGGTGATTTTCTGGATGCCGATGATCTCGGTCACGTCACGAATGGTCAAGCCGTAATCCTCTTTGCCGATCCGGAAGACGAGGAACTTCCCCTCCATTGTGTCTTCTTCTTCCATGTTGTTGATCTCTGCGAGCAATGAATCATTGATGTTCACTGCTGGTCTCCTTTTATTTGGGTTATGATTTATATACTTTAATGAGTTCTGTTGTCTTAACTCAAGCCTTCAATTCGCGTGTAGCCCGTCCAGCTTTGCTGGGCGGGAGGATAGACATTCTTGTCTGTCGTCAGGTACTTATAAGGTGACAGGCAAGAATGAGTTCTTTGATTTATTCGAGAAATCGCTAATTTTGTTCAGGCGGACGTCCTCGTCCGCCGACAAACAAGCACGAATTTTGGCGGACGAGGACATCCGCCTGAACAGATTCGAGTGATTATTGAATAAATCAAAGAACTCAAGAATGCCTGTCGTACTGAGTTCGGAAGTACGACAGACGTTTCCGTCTGTCACAAAAGAAAAGGCTATGGTGACAGGCAGGAATGCCTATCCTCCCGGTCAAACGTTCTGCTCTTCAAGCGATGCAATCAGGCTTGTCGTGTCAAGGATCAGGCTGATCTCACCACCACCGAGGATCGTACAGCCAGAGATGCCGGTAATATCTCCGACGTAGCTTGACAGTCCCTTTATTACTATCTGCTGTTGACCAATAAGCTCATCGACCGCCAGACATACCGGATGTCCGCCCGATTCAATCACGATCAGTATCGCCTGTTCAAGACTTTGACGGGAAGTTTTGACGTTGTATCTCTCCGCCAGATCGACGACCGGCATCAGAGTGCCCCTCAAATTGACGATCTGACGACCGTCCATAGTTTTGACGATCTGGCTCGCCGTCGGTCGCAGAGACTGCATGATCTCAATGGTCTGGATGGTGAATAAAGTGCTGCCGACACGCGCGATCATCCCGTCGATGATTGCCAAGGTCAGTGGGATC
Organism: uncultured Caldithrix sp.; assembly: GCA_964355675.1. Classification (GTDB taxonomy): domain Bacteria; phylum Electryoneota; class AABM5-125-24; order Hatepunaeales; family Hatepunaeaceae; genus CAMBDS01. Next base: position 11,235 of record CAYHEC010000030.1, on the reverse strand, counting down.
TTCAGGATGACCGTCGTACCTGCCCCTAGCCTTGAGCGCACTTCGACCTTGCCGCGAATAGCTTCGATGTTACGCCTCACAACGTCCATCCCGACGCCGCGACCTGAAACGTCGGTCACTTTCTCGGCTGTCGAAAATCCGGGGAGGAAGATGAACGCCCACACGGCTTCGTCTTTCAGGTCCGTTCCGTCACCCTCTAACAGTCCTCGCTCGCGCGCCTTGGTGAGGATTCTCTCGCGGTTCAGTCCTCGCCCATCGTCGGAAATCATTATCCATACTTCACTTCCGACATATTTCGCTTCAAGAGTCACTTTTGCAGTCGGATTCTTGCCAAGCTTTTCTCGCTCTTGTGCCGTATCTACACCGTGATCGATGGAGTTGCGAATAATATGAACCAGCGGATCGGTGATGAGTTCGATGACGCTTTTATCGACTTCGGTATCTTCCCCGACCAGCACCAGATCGACGATCTTACCTGCCTTTTGTGATAAATCTCTGACAAGGCGAATCATCTTCTTGAACGATCCGGCGAGCGGGATCATCCTCACCGAGGTAACGACATTTTGAAGTTCGCGGGTGATTTTATCCAACTGCATCACCGCTCGTTCGAAGCCATCAAGCTTCACATCAAGATTCTTTATGTCAGGATTCTGCGCGACCATCGCCTCAGCGATTACCAACTCGCCGATCAAATCGAGCAGGACGTCGAGTTTTGCCACATCGACTCTTACCGATTGTTTGTCAGAAGCTTTCGATGAACTATCGACCGTAGCAATGGGAGAATCGATGGCGTCGCGCCGTCTCTCGTTGTTTCGTCGGTCATTTGCAATCCGTCGTCTATCCTCATTGCGACGCTCTTCTTCACGATGTTCTTCCGCTTGACGTTCGATCTCCTGTGCCTCAGATTCCTGAAGCTCCACATCGGAAATATCGACCAAAACGGCTTCGGTAACCGATTTTGCCTCAATGACAGGTTTTTGCACCGGTTTGCTTCTTGCAATTGCTTCATCGATCAGGCTTAGCAATCCGGGAACGGCTGGAATATTCGGAGGCTTGTTGGAGTCGAGCCGGGACAATCCCTGACGAAGAAAGTCGATCACTTTCAGCAACAAGTCGAAAAAGCGTGAATCTCCCTGAATGGAATTAGTCCGAACGGCGTCCAAGGCGTTTTCAGCGCGGTGGCTCAATCGTTCGAGATCGGCGTAACCGAGAAAGCCCGCATTGCCCTTGAAACTGTGGAAGGCTCGAAAGGCTTGTTGAACAGCTTCGTCAGCCGTTGGATTTTTTTCAAGTATCAGGAGCGATTGCTCGGCAGTTTCGAGCAGTTCATCGGCCTCAGTCCGGAACGCGCTAATCATCTCTTCATTGATTGCCAGAGTGGGTGCAGGCGTTGAAACAACCGGCTGTTTAACTGCTTCGGAGTCAGGTTCTACAACAGCAGGGACAGGTATCGGAATCGCTGTATCTTCACTTACAGGTGATTCAGTGAGACTTGAAATTAACTGCCCTAGATCAGCGACAATTCCGTCGGCTTCGTCATTCATCTTTTGGTCGGAACCGGTTTGGTCAACTGCATCAAGGGCAGTACGAAGAAAGTCGCAAACCCGGTTGATCAAATCGACGTGATCTGATGCAAGCGTGGCTTTGCCTTTGCGGAAGAGGTCGAGTAATGTTTCCGCCTTATGAGTTACTCTGTTAATAACCTTCAGTTCGAGAAAGCCCGCCCCGCCTTTCAGCGAGTGAAAAAGGCGAAAGATTGTGTTGATGAGTTCATCATCGACAACGCCGGTCTTATCGAAGCTCTTCTCAAGCTCTACCAGAAGCGGTTCGACGTCATCCAGCATTTCTACGCCTTCCTCGACGAAGCCTTTCAGGATTTCAAGTTGCTCATTGATTGTGGATTCAGGACTCATTTAAGTAGCGCTCCTCCAACGTTCGATTTTCTTGAAAGCATCTTTTACCGCTTCGAGAATTGCTGACATTTTAAATGGCTTACTGAAATAGTCGTCGAACCCCGCTTCACGGCAACGAATAAGAGTAAACACCGTTGACATTCCAGTTATCGAGAAGAGGATAGTCGCAGGTTTCTCCGCGCGGATTTTTACAGCAAGTTGATCGCCGCGCATCCCTGGTAATTGAAAGTCAATGAAACAAATCGGATAGCTCTCGTTTTCAAGCATTTCTATTGCTTCTTCTGCGGTGGACGCCGTCACCGCTTCAAAGCCGTTTCGATCAAAAAACTGCTTCAGTAGATTTCGAATTTGCTCATCATCATCAATGATAAGTATGGTATTAGTCATATATTCCTCTTTAACTGATTTGCTATTTAGTTGTTGGGTCAGACGACGAAAGAACTCGCGAGAGTTCATTCATATTCTTGACAACTTTCGCCATCTCGATAACCTGCCTGGCGTCGGACGGTTCTTGTTGGCGAATGTTCTTAAAAATAGTACTGAGTTTATTCAATATATCGGCAAGTTGTAAAGTCGGAAGAGGCGCTCCAATCAGCGATGAGAGTGTTCCTTGCTCAATTTTGATGATATTCTCGGCATTTCCATTTTCATTTATCACAACCATCCGCAGAGATTCTTCGTTCACCTCGTCTTGCGACGTTCTCGAATTTCTATCAGTTGCAAGTTTATCATCACTGATGACAATCTCGTAGGTCCGGTCTTGAATGAGAGTGAGATTGCTGTTTGCTCCGGAGAGTGCGAGCACTTTCGGTTCAAAAGCCGTCTCACTGCTCGCGGTTGGAACGGGATCTTCTCTTGCCCATGCCAGAAGGATCATCGATGCGCCTTTGTCGTGTTTTTCAATTCTAACTGACTTAATTCAGTTATACCTACTTACGGCAATTACAGTACCAAGATAATCGACCTTAAATTACAAATAGATAAAAACTCACGGAGAGCGATTCGTGTCATGAAAAGGCACAACTGTATCCATTCAGGATACAGAATTTGGGATTCTAATTTGTTTTGTGGAAATTACGAAGGAGTTTGCTGTTGGCGGTGTAAAGGGATGTGAAGCCGAGAGGGGGTTGCGGTCAAGTGGTATCAGATTTCTTCGCACCAATATCATATTTGCGCATGAGTCGGTAGAAACTCTCGCGATTAATGCCAGCGTTTGAGGCGGCCTTGGGAACCTGTCCTTTAGCCTCCTTCAGGCTTTCTTCGACGAATTTCCTTTCGAATTGTTCTATCGCCTGCCGGCGGGCTTCGTTCAAATTCGTCGTTAAGAATGGTGCGGAGCTTTCATCTTGGCTGAGGAAAGTATCCAATGGAATGTCACTTGGCTTTATAGTATGAGCGCTTACACTTGTGAGAGTGCGCAGGATGATGTTCTCAAGCTGTCTGACATTTCCTGGCCATGAATAATCCCACAAGTATTCAAGCGTTTCCTCGGCAAATATTGGCGCAGGTTTCCCGGTTCCTTCCGAGTATTTTAGAATGAAGTGCCTGATCAGTAATGGAATGTCTTCGCGGCGTAAACGAAGAGGTGGGACAAGAATTGAAATCACATTCAACCGATAATATAAATCTTCCCGGAAATTTCCAGTCGAGACCAATTTCGAAATTTCCCGATTAGTGGCGGCAATGACGCGAGCGTTCAATGGAATTGCTTCTATCCCACCCAGTCTATAGAATTCACGTTCTTGCAAAACACGAAGCAGTTTGTGCTGAAGATGAAGAGAGATGTCGCCTATTTCATCAAGTAACAATGTGCCATTACCGGCGAGTTCCAGCTTACCTATCCGTCGTTCGGTCGCGCCCGTAAACGAACCTTTTTCGTGGCCAAATAACTCGCTCTCGATCAAATTATCAGGTAGGGCCGTCACATTGAGGGCAACAAATGGCGACCGAGAGTTCTTACTCCATAGATGAATCTGCCTGGCTACCAATTCTTTTCCAGTTCCAGTCTCGCCCGTAATCAACACGCTGACTCGTTGATCGGCTGAGGAAACGCTGGCGATAGCTTTATATACCTCAACCATCGATGCGCTCGACCCGATTAGTTCAAACTTCGGAATCGAAGGACCTTTCGCGTTTCCGCTCAAAGCGTTCTTCTTTTTCTCGATGTCTTCGAAACAGCGAGAGAGAAGAAAATGTAGTCTTTCAAGGTTTAATGGCTTGGTGAGATAGTCATAGGCCCCGGAACGGATCGTCAGAACAGCAGTCTGCATCGAGCTGTATCCAGTTATAATGATAACCGGAGTTGTATCGCCGAGTCTGTTTAATTCGGACTGAACCTCAAGACCGTTCATCACCGGCATATCGACATCGAGGAGAATGAGGTCCGGTTGAAAGCTATGGACCAGAGCCAAACCAACGCTACCGTCTCCGGCAGTATTGGTCTGAAATCCATTCCTCTCTAAGTACTTGCAGAGCATCTGGCATACTTCGAGGCTGTCATCGATTACAAGTATTCGTTTGGAGTCTGCCATTAGACTATCTTCTCGATTCCACTACCCGGTGGTTGGTTCGAACAATGAATGTAACTACTTAGGGTCTGTTTAAAAGTTGAATAGTAGTACAAAATGTCCAGACGGACGCCCCCGTCCGCCGTTCGATTAAGCACTAAAACAGGGCGGACGAGGGCGTCCGCCTGGACGCTGTGAGACTTCTTCAGCAGACTCATCTTATAATAGAATGTTTTTGTAGGTGACATTAAATATCTTGATTTCATGCTATAAAAGCAAGGTTATTCAAGTAAAAGAAATTGTTACTGATCGCAGGAGGAATTTATCGCGATCCATATCAGCGTAACAACCACACCGCCGCCGCCGCAAACAACAAGCCGAGTGACTTCTGAAGAGTAACAGGCTCTTTGAAAGCCACGAACGCACCGATAGCCGCGGTAGCGATGGAGATGACGGCGACTATTGGGACGTACTTTGAGATGTTCCAATCGTTATTTGAGAGAATTCTGCCGTAGGCGAGCATGCCCAGCCCGTTGATAGCTCCAGCGATCAAACCAAAGACAATCAATCTGGACAATGGAATTTCATCACTTAACATTTTTGGAACCGCCTCGAAAGCCACCAATAGCAAGGTTCCCAATGGTATAAGAAAGGCGATCCAGAACGAGGCAAGGCTTGTGTTTCTGGCTACGACTGGCCAGAGGCCAAAGAAAAAGCCAGCGAGAAGCGAGAGGATTAGTGGATTATTCAAGGGTGTTGGTTCATTTCGTGTGTGAAGAGTTCGAGCATTAATATAGCGCAGAATTTTTGATTTCAAATTTATTATCTTAATTTCTAATTTTGATCGTTAATCAAACACAATAAAACAGAAACAGCCCCTCATCTGTGATGATGAGGGGCTGTTATTCGGGGTAGCGCCGCCGTCTCCGACGGTCAACAGAGGGCGGGGCTACGCAATATAGAGGTTGGGTGGCCCTGCTTGCTTGCAAGCAGGGTTTCAATGAGTGAGACCCGACTTGACGAGCAAGTCGGGCCACACAATTATGTCAGGCTGGAAGCCCAACCTACGCGATCAGATCAGCCGTTGTCTTCATATTCATCCGCCTCGTCGTTACTTAACTGATACCAGTATTGCAGGGTATCGGTCGTTGCTGTGATCTGCCGCGTCCAAGGAGTGTTTGCGGTGCGGGTCTGGCCGCGGAAGGTGTAGGTGCCTTTCAGGTAGTAGGCGTGGTTTACCTGCAGACCGGGAAGAGTGATTATCCCACGCTGAACACTGCCGACCGGAGTCCATGATGAAGTATCTGCCGCGTCGGCGATCTGAACATAAAGGCCGGAGGTGCGGATCTCAGAAGGATCGCGCCCAGGAGGCATTTTCGCGAAGATATGAGCCGTGACATTTTTAGCATCCGGCCATGGCCACGCAGTTCCTGTCAGGTTATACTCATTTCTGTTTCTGGGAACAGAAACCGTTCGCCAGATACCTCCATTCGGATCGTAGATGGTCAGTTTGAGTTTTTTAATACGTTCATAATCTCTCCTGAATTTGAGTCTGTGTTTTGAATTGTGGTATCCTTGGAGGATTCGTATTTTGGGTTTTAGATCTTTAGAGATCAATTGAACAACAAACCTCCGGTCTCGTGCTTCCTGCCATTTAAAGTAGAAGTCAATCTTTTCCCCTCTCCTATCGCCGCGTTTCCCAAAGGCACCACCTCCGCCATTGTTATGACTTGATATTTCGAAGCCCCTATCTGACTTCCCATGAAAGATTGAATTATTTGACAGATCAAAGATCGCAAAGAGGTTCCCATTATTATCAGGTCCTTCTAATACGGCTCCGACTCCCTCAATCCACAGCCCTTGATCGTCAATTGTGAAGAATGCAATCGTGTCACCAACCATATAGGTAGTGTCGGTATTCGGGTTGTAAGCAGAGGCTGGAACAACAGCTCGGAATTGAACCGGGGAGTCCATACCAACAGCGACTCGACCATTCGCATCGACAGCCACAAGATTGTAGAAGGAAATCGGGACGAAGTCGTCACCATCCGGGGTTTCTGCATTCTCGAGTCCGCCTGGGAAGTAATCATCGGGATAATCTTCACCATCATCCCCACCGTTTAGATTATCTATGCTGGCGGTTTCGGTGGTGTCGTTCTCGTCTATTGTCGAGCTCTCGAGATCCCCGTAGATGAACAGGACGTTTACATTACCCGTCAGAGGATTGCCATCAGAATCGAGAAACCGGGCTCCCGCCGGAACGGAAAGCGAGCTCGATGCACCGGTTCCAGCATGGGCAGGAGATGCTATATTGACCGCATTGACGATTGCGCCACTTGGATCGGTGCCAACCTCTTCCTCAGCCCCTACGAGACCTGGGGGCAGGTTATCAATTGAAGCGCCAACCATTCTCATCTCGAACTGGGTTCCGTTGGGACTGTTTAGTTCGAGATTTACTATTTGCGGCAGATAACCGTTCGCGACCGCCTGAATACTGAAGCGAACGGGAGCATCCTCAGTGATGTCGATGGTATCATTGACAGCCATTACGACAAAGCCGGAGGAGGTTGTTAATGTTGTGAGCGGTTCGTTCAGCAAATCAACAATATAGGAAGCGTCCTGTCCGGTGATGGTCAAAGTAACCGGCGAGGTAATCATCCTGCCGAACGAATCGGTGATCTGCCCTCCGACGACGGCCCCTGTTCCGGGCATGGTGATGCGGACTTCGAGGTCGGTCGAGGGATCGGTGATAGTGCAACCGGCAAGCAACATCAACCCGACAAGGAGTAAAGGTAAGTAATTCTTCATTTTGAGTGTTCTTTCTTAGTTGTCTCGCGTAGGATAAGCGTCCCGCTTGTCTCGAGCGTAGTCAACCGGGACGGTTAACCTACGCGGGGACGATTGCAATACGCGATGGGTTGATTTTAGAAGTTGAACGAGAAGCCAAGCGACGCGACGATCCACGTCTTGGCTCCTTCGAGGTGTTTGGCGATTTTGGGCGCTTCGGCTTCCATGGCTTCCATCATGCCGGTTCCATTCAATGTAACTTTGGGTGAATTCTGGAACATCGCTCCAAAATCAACATTGACACCGAAGAACTTATCTTTCTCGGTGGAATCTCCCCAGCCGATTCCGACGTAGGGAACCATCGGGTCCCAGTCAACCGTCGCGGTGAGAGCGCCTTGATCTTCGATAGTGAAGGTTCGTCCACCGGCAGTGTAGTCTTTTGTCGATTGTATCGTCGATATAAAGGCATTATCATTATTGATTATACCGCCGGAGAGTCTGAAGACGCCGTGCCAGGGGTGGTAATCAATTATTGCCGACCAGGACGAAAGATTGATGTCCATGTCGTATTCCATATCCTTATCGGGAATGGAATCTTCGAGAGTGTAATTGAGTTTGTTCATCGCCACACGGAGGGCAAACGGTCCCCAGAGTGACTTGCTCACTTCGACGCCACCGCCAAGCGTGCCGCCTTTAACGCCTATGGCAAGACCCAGGTCGGCATAGGACGGGGCGATACTTAGACAGAGCGTTACTATTACAGCAAATAGAATTCGTTTCATCTTTGTACTCTTGTTTTTGATTGATATTGATTTTCCAATACCATAGAAAATGATATTAGTTTGAGCTATCCAGCAATAACGCGGGATTAATCGAAAAGGGTAAAATTTAGATAGGCAGATCTTTAGAAACTTTACCGCAAATTCTGAATGCAGATATTACGGCATGGAAAGTACCGTTGTTGGGAGATGCCTGAATTTGCCGGGGTAAATAAAAAATAGCCCCTCGTCCGTTGTGGAGGAGGGGCTATTGAACTAAAGTTCTATTGACGGGTAGATTGAAAATTAAGCAAACTCAAGCCGCCTTCCCTTGGGCTCAGGGATCGGATCGCCGAACTCTATAGCAGTGTCGAGCCATAGAGCAATTGCCTCTTTAGCCTGTTTGAGTGCTTCATCATAAGTCGAGCCATGAGCCATACAGCCGGGAAGTTCTGGAACTTCGGCGATGTAGCATGAATCGGTTTCGTCCCAGTAGATTATCATTTCGTATTTAGGCATCTTGGTTGAGCCTCAATTTGTATTTAAGGATAATGTTGCGAATCTGGCGAACTTGATATGCTTTAGCTTTGTCGCCTTCGCGTTGCAGATTGGGTCGTTCTGTGACGGCGGACTTGCGAAAAATGTGATGACTGCCTCGAATCCGTTCGTCGAATCCAAGTTTGGTCATAAGGCGGCAAAGATCATCGAAGGCGATATGAGCGTCCGAATCACCGTCTTTAATAATCTCGATCAGTTTCTGATACTTGCCCATGACTTCCGAATTATTGGTTCAGGTTCACGATTCAATTTAAGAAAGAATCAGACAAAAAACAAACAGGCTCCAAGGATTGCGCCTTGAAGCCTGCTGAAGAAAATTCACGGCAAAGGATCCCCGTCTTCACGGGGACGGAGTCTACTCTCCCGCTCCCATCGCAATGGAAGTCGCGATATTAGGACTTTCAGGATTGACATCAACCCTTCTCGATCTTGGAACGACAATAAGATCCATGTCCTCCATCGGAATAGCGCCCAGCAACACCATTTGTCCCATGACCAGAGCGCCGGAAAATCCATTGCGATTTTTAAAGCGGAGTTGCACCGGCCCGACGTATGGAAAGGAATGCCTCGACCCATCGGCAAGAATGACCTCTTTTCGTTCGATCTCCTCAAGACGCAACTGGATGCGGACATGATCCGGGATGCAAAGATGGACTGCTCCGGTGTCGGCGAGTGCGTCAACCTCGACTGGTTCCAAATCGGGAAGGCGAGGATTAAGAAGAGTCAGTCTGGCGTTAGTTAGACCCATTGGATTCCTTTCAGATGGATTGAAGTACAATATATCGAAACTTCCACCAAAAAACAAACAGGCTCCAAGAATTGGGACTTGAAGCCTACTTAGAGAATCCCGTAAATAAAGAAATGTTCAGCTCGCTTCCACTAATCGTAGATCGGCTCGTATGGGTAAATCGAAGATATCCTTGCGCAACAGTCTCGTTGAGAAGAAGAGAATCTCAAGATTCTCAATTTCTTGAGTTTCGGGATTGAGACGAGCGATAGTATCATCGCCAAGCTCCTCAGACTCTTGCGTTGAATAGGGAGGAAGTTTGTCGATGTGAAGGATGTCGCCTTCGCGGTCGTAAGTGATGGTCAGTTTATCTGCCATTTCATTGATTGCTTACTAATTATCCCAAGGCGAAGGGATATTGAGTCGGTCGCAAATACCTCTTATCAGGTTGTTCTTTATCTCAGTGTGCCGGGGCACAGTTTCGACTTTGCCGTTGGCAGGATTCTCGTAAAGTGAGTGACTCGAACCCTCACGAACAAAAACGCAGCCCTGCCTTCTTAGGTGTCTTAAGAATTCATGCCGCTTCATTGAGCGAAGAGCGGTTCGACTCTCGCCTCATCCGGGAGACCGTTCAGAGCTTGTTCCAAGCGATACGCGAGCACGAGTTCGACAGCTTCAAGGACATTCTGGCGGCACTCGGCTTCAGTTTTGCCTTGACCCGATGCGCCGGGGACTTCAGGGCAATAGCCGATAAACCAGTCTTCGTCAGGCTCAAGGATTATGTGAAATTCGTGGGACAAGTTAATTTCCTTTGGTTGCAACTTAGGTACAATTTAACGAAATCTTCGCCAAAAAACAAACTGGCTCCTTGGATTGCGCCATGAAGCCTGACACATAAATTCGACTGTTCACCCACTGGAGTTAATTCATTTCAACATAGACCTTGAAGTTGTTCAGGATCGCCTGCCATCCGGCACGTTGCATTTCCTCGGGATTTTCGCTTTCCGGGTCAAATAACGTGGTGACACGAATACCGTCCGGTCTTTGGGAAAATTCGTTCTTCACCTGACGGTAGTCGTCCAGGGTGTATTCAATCAATGCGTACTCTTTAACGTCAGTGTAAGTTCCGGAGAAATCGAAGCCGAAGCTGCCGTCTTTGGCTTGCATCCGGGTCGAGAACTTTCCGCCGATGCGAAGGTCGTTATCCGCAGAGGGAGCTTCCCAGTCGTCGGAAGCAAAAGTCCAACGAGTGATATGCTCTGGCTTAGTCCAGTATTCCCAGACTTTGGCGATGGGAACGTCGATGGTTGCTTGGATAGTGATTTTGTTTGTCATATTGGGTCATACGTAATAATGGATTGTAGCGTTGGTGTAAAGTGGCTTTGTGGACAAAAAGCAAACAGGCTCCAAGGATTGCTCCCTGAAGCCTGTTCTTAAAAATCCCCCGCAAACGATCTACTCTCCCACAGCGGCGAAGCTGCAGTACCATCGACGTGCAACGGCTTAACTTCTCTGTTCGGAATGGGAAGAGGTGGAACCCGTTGGCTATGATTTGCGAGGAAACTCGATTTAGTTAATAATTATTAATTATTAACTAATAATACGGTTGGTCAAAGCGCGGTGACTGGCTCCGTTGCGCTGGGGGGGGGGTAAACGCAAACGGAACCAGCACCGCTAAGGTCAATTAAGAATTAATAATCAATAATTAATAATCTACAAACTAAGGCATTTGCCCGTAATCATCGATTATTAATTATTAACTATTAATTATTAATTAAAATGAAAGCTCTTGATCATCTGCCGATGTAAAAACATTCGGTCAAGCCTCACGGCCTATTAGTACCACTCGGCTGAACGTATTACTACGCTTGCACCTGTGGCCTATCAACCTCGTAGTCTTCGAGGGGCCTTTAGTCACATAAAGTGAAGGGAGTTCTAATCTTGGAGTGGGTTTCGCACTTAGATGCTTTCAGCGCTTATCCCTT
>CAYHEC010000029.1:25232-39000 GCA_964355675.1 uncultured Caldithrix sp. | reverse complement strand
CCTCCAAGAGAATCTTGTCCGAATTGGCGTCCCAAGCGAATAAATCAACGAACTCCTTATGACCGTCTCAAGTGAAAAATCGTCGTCTTCGGTGGTACTAATAACTTTGTCTTGTGACTCGATTTCTATCCTGACTTCTTCATAAACCACGAGGAGCGACCAATAAGGCTTTCGAGAGGTAATAACGTAACTATTAAAGTGACGAATCTTCTTCCCATCGAGAAAATCAGTCACTTCAGAGAATTCAAACTCTCCCTTCGAATCTGACTGATAAGAAACGATTTGATTTTCATAGCAATTATTTACCACTCATTTTGTCGTCTATTGTAGCGGTGTTTGCAAATTTACTGAAAAGCATACTCTCACCCGATTGTCATTCCGCCAGCGACACCACCGGCACTCGTCGGCTTGTAATCCGTCGTTCTTTCTCACTCAGTGCATGGTCAATCTGATCCATAGTCGCAGCCGTGAAGTAGCTCTCGCCGCAGTTGGGACAGAAAACAGCAGGGATATGCTCGACAACCATCAACTCGTCACCTTCACCATAAGAACGGTTTATGTTGCGGATGCGAGCTCCCTCTTTGTTACAGACTTTACAAATCATTGTTATCCTTGGTATTAGATTCGGAATATTGTAATGATAACGACTGTCTGCGGTGGGCTGATCTTGCAGACTATCGCTATATCGATTTCTGACTTTGTTCTCCCATGCAGGCGATGTTTCCATTCGCTTGAAAACTCGTCAAATTGCCTTTCTACAATATGGCTATTGAAGAGAGCTTCTCGCAACTCCCTATTATTGAGACGGTCGGATCGAAGCTCCTCGTCGGCATGAAGTGTAACGATATAATCGCCTGCTTTAACGGATTGTCGAATTAAGGTGTTTAAACGTGATAGCAAATTTCAGTCCTTCAAATCCGCCAGCAGGTCATCGACGTTGGTAAACTCAACATACTCGCCTTCTGATAGTTCCCTTTCGGCTTCTCTTAAGACGGACTGCCATTCTGATGTAAAGAGATAAGCCTCGTCTCGCGGTATAGTGAGCGCAGGATGAAGGGTGAGTGAGCCGCCTTTAATTTCGATGAGAAACTCATCCCCGTCAGTGACTCCTAATTCTTGAGCCACGTCATTGGGCAGAGTCATCCGTCTGCCGGGGCGTAATGATAATTTTGTTGTCATGAAAACTCTCCTCAGTAAATGAATTCATAGAGAGCGGACATTCCGTTCGCTATCGTGACGGGTCGAAACCTGTCAAATTGTTGCCATTGATTGGCGTTTCTCTTCACCTAACCACCGCTCGCACCATCTCCTTCAAAACCCCCGCCCCGTTCCGTTCCACCGCCGTCCCAACGACTACCGCGCTTGCCCCGGCTTTGGCGGCTTTCGCGGCGAGCTCCGGCGTAGTAATTCCCCCTCCAACGATGATCGGAATCTCCACGCTCTTCGATACCAGCCGGATCATCTCCTCCGGCACGGGGAGCTTTGCCCCTGATCCAGCTTCCAGATAAACCGCCTGCATCCCAAACAGTTCGGCCGCCATCGCGTGAGCCGCCGCGAACTTCGGCTTGTCTCGCGGGATCGGTTTGGTGTCGGAGACAAACTCGGCGGAGGTGACGACTCCAGACTCGATCAACAGATACGCCATCGGCAGTACTGGAAGCCCGAGCTTCTTGATAAGCGGCGCCGCCATGACTTGCTCGCCGATCAAGTACTGCGGGTTGCGCCCCGACAGCAGCGACATGAACAGCACACCGTCAGCGTACTTCGAAATTTGCCGACTACCTCCCGGGAACAGGAGGACGGGTCTCCGTACCCGTCCCTTCACGGCTTTGACAGCCTCGTCGAAGCCATCGTGGTCGATAAAGCTCCCGCCGATCAGGATTGCGCGAACGCCAGCTTCTTCAGCCTCAGCGGCAGTCCGGGCAAGCTCCTCAGGTTCCTGTGCGTCGGGATCGAGAAGGAGCCAGATGCCGGGTGGAGAGGAGGCGGGGAAAAGAATGCTGTGAAGCGAGTATGCCTTCAATTGAGTGGGCGTTTAAAACAGTACCAATTACCCTCGTTCATCGCCAATTCCCAGCCTTCGGCTCCAAGAACATTGATGCCCTCATCAAATGCCTCACCTGTTCCTTGTCGCGCCTTAATCGCTTTCTTTTGTATCTGATTTGCGTCCAGACACAAGTATTCCCACTTAGTCATTTTTAGACCCTTCAACTAATATTGGGCGCTTAAAAAAAAGCGCAGGGTACGATTTCTCGCCGGGAACGATAACAACCGTGACCAGCTCCCAGCCTGATTCTCCAAGCTCGTTTAGATGCTTTTCAGGATAGATTGCGTCATAAACGAAGTATTCCCACTTAGTCATTTCCGCTCCCTTCTCTTTTTGGTTTTGGAATTTCGCGACCAATTTGTGTCGCTGTTTCGATCCACTCACTAATGATGATTTCGGTATTGGCGATAGCTTCCTGATACGTAGCTCCGTCCGACATACAGCCGGGCAGTTCCGGAACCTCTGTTACGAAGGATTCATCTTCTTGGCTCCAGTAGATGATTACCTCATATTTTGGAATGGTCATCTCGTTTCCAAGTTATTGGCTTGTCTGGATTCCCGCCTGCGCGGGAATGACGCGCCTTTCGGCGCGTTCGCTTTCGCACTTTCGCACTATCATACTTTCGCACTCAAGCACTCCCACACTATCCCTTCAAACCCCTTCACTGCCTCGCCCAGTCTCTCCGGCGTTTTCGTCCCGGCAGTCGCCATGTGAGGCTTGCCGCCACCCCCGCCACCAGCAAGCTTTGCGGCTTTGCCGACAAGATCGCCAGCCTTCAGCTTGCCCTCTTTAATCAGTTCATCTCCCACCACGCAAACCAACTGCCCCGCTCCATTTTCGCCTTCGGCAACCAACAGCGCAACAGCCTTTTGGTTTTTCTGACGAATCGCGTCGCCGACCAGTTTCAGGCGGTCTATGTCGACGTGGTCATACTGTTTATGGACGATATGGACCTCGTGGACAAGAGTGGACATTGAGAGAAGTTCCGTTGCTTCTGAGACTGCCCAAACACCAAGCAGTTTTTCGAGTTCCTTCTCCAGAACCTTCTTTTCGGCAAGGGTCTTGTTCAGCTTCTCGACCGGACTCGATCCTCTCGATCCAACGATGTCCTGTATTTCCTCAAGTTGCTTATGTTCCTCAACTGTCCAATTATAAGCAACCTCGCCGGTGACAGCTTCGATCCGCCGCACTCCCGCCGATACTGCCCCTTCAGTCACAATGCGGAACAGCCCGATCTGCCCGGTTCTCGTCACATGGCAACCGCCGCAGAATTCCCGCGAGTAGGGAGCCTCGTCCGATCCTATATGGATGATGCGGACGATATCCCCGTACTTTTCGCCAAATAACGCCACAATCCCTGAGTCAAGCGCCTCCTTAATCGGCTTCTCGTACCAGGACACCTCGTAATCGGCGCGGATCGCCTCATTCGCAGTCCGTTCAATCTGCTCAATCTGCTGTTCGGTTATTTTCTCAAAGTGCGTGAAGTCAAACCTCAGCCGGTCGGGAGCCACCAGCGACCCGGCTTGATTGGCATGAGCGCCAAGGTGCTTACGCAGTGCTGTGTGCAGCAAGTGCGTCGCGGTGTGGTTGTATTGTGTTGGGATACGAGTGAAAGCATCGACGGAGGCTACCACTTTCCCCCCCGCTTGCAACGCCGGACTTTCCCCCCCCGCTTGCGGGGGGGGTGAGGGGGGGGTGTTCCTTATCCTATGTGTCACCACATCCCCTGCCTTGGCAACTCCAATCACTTCAAACCGATTGCCTTCCCAATCAATCCACCCATGATCCGATACCTGCCCGCCCGACTCAGCGTAAAATGGCGTCCTATCGAGAATAATCTCTGCCTCATTATTCAGGGGAGGATAGACATTCTTGTCTGTCATCTGATTGATCGCCAGCACCGTCGCCTCGACTTCCCACTGGTCGTACCCAACAAACTCACTTTTAAGACCTGACTCAAATTCACCCGACACTGCCGCAAACTTCTTTTCGCCACGGGCCAGTTCCTTCTGCCCTTTCATCAACTCTGTGAACCGGGCTGTGTCAACCGTCAACCCTCGTTCCCGCGCCATCAGTTCCGTCAAGTCAAGTGGGAAGCCGTAGGTGTCGTAGAGCTTGAACGCATCCTCCCCCAACAGTAACTTCGTCCCTTCGTGTTCAATCTTTTCTGCTACGCCGTTAAACAGTTCAATCCCCCTCCCCAATGTCCTCCCAAAACCTTCTTCCTCCGCTTTGATAACTCCGACGATATGGTCGTGGCGTTCCTTCAACTCTGGATAGGCATCCCCCATCACCGCGATCAACGGTTCGACGAGCTTGAACATAAAAGGCTGTTCCAACCCGATTTCCCGCCCGTAGCGAGCGGCTCTTCTTAGCACCCGCCTGACAACATAACCCCGCCCGTCATTCGACGGCAAAACCCCATCGGCAATCGCAAACGAGACCATCCTGATGTGATCGGCAGCGACCCGGTGCGGGTTGCCGGTTCTATCTCGCTGATATGGAACACCAGATAGATGAGCGATATAGGCAATCAGCGGCGCAAAAACACTCGTCTCATAGTTGGAGGTGACGCCTTCGATTGCCTTGAGTATCCGCTCGAACCCCAGACCGGTATCGACATGCTTACGAGGCAGTGGAAGCAGCAGTCCCTTCTCATCGCGGCGGTACTGAATGAAGACAAGGTTCCAGAGTTCGACATACCGTCCGCAATCGCCATTGACCACGCACTTGTGCCCCGGTTCATGCTGTCTGTTGCAGAATGACGGCCCAAAGTCGTAGTCTATTTCCGAACAAGGACCACAAGGACCTACTTCGCCCATCTCCCAGAAGTTATCCTTCTTACCGTGCAACGATATGCGCTCCTTAGGGACGCCGACGACGTTGTGCCAGATGTCGAACGACTCCTGATCGAAAGCGACCTGTTCATCACCGGCAAAGACTGTCGGATAGAGCCTGTTGCCATCGAGCATATAGACTTTCGTCAAAAGCTCCCAAGCCCATTGGATGGCTTCAAGCTTGTAGTAATCTCCGAACGACCAGTTGCCAAGCATTTCGAAGAATGTATGGTGCGACGGGCTGGGCCCAACTTCTTCAAGATCGTTGTGTTTGCCGGAGACGCGGATGACTTTCTGACTGTCGGCAACGCGGCTGTAGGGGCGCGAGCCTTGCTCAAGAAAGACGTCCTTGAACTGGTTCATCCCGGCGTTGGTGAACAGCAGCGTTTTGTCGTTGTTCGGCACGACCGGCGCCGACGGGACGATAGTATGACCTCGGCTCTCGAAGAAGTCGAGGAATTGGGTTCGTATGGTGTTAGGATTGGACATTAGTATCAAGTTGATTTGAAAAGCGAAACACTGAACGCGCCGTAAGCGCGTCATTCCCGCGCAGGCGGGAATCCAGTCAAGTAATTCATATTTATTGGTTTGTCTGGATGTCCGCCTACGCGGACATGTCGACGACTTATGTCGTCGTAATTAGAATTCTTATAAGACTCGGTAAGAGATAGCGCCGGTCGAGGCTTCGATCCCAAGGAGTCGTCGAACGGAAATGGAACCAAAACGATACTACCCCTTGGCATGATATGGCTTCCCGTCTTCAAAGGTGTAAATGTCTTCTTCAGGATCTTTCAGAAAATCAAACACCGGATTGGAAGCGAGTCCTCGCATCCAATCTTCCTCCGAAATCTCCTCATACTCCGGTACGACGAGAATACGCACTCGCGTTCTGGAATCGAGAGGCACAACAGGATCATCGAGGAGAAGTCTGTGCGCCTCGTCTATAACACCTTTCAGTTCAATCATTTTATTAAGGACTTTCATTTGAGTTTCTTGTCAACAGAGACGGTTTAACCTACGCGCCTGTTGCGCTTTCCTCTAATTTACAATTTACAATTTGAAATTATTAATTCCTGCATCCAACTTCCTACTCTTGACCTCGTAACATCTGCAATTCAACGACTCATAATAAAGTCACACTTCCATCAACAACTTAGGAAAATAAATGATCACTGCAATAGTCACTTCGAAGGTTCAAAGCTTTGACAACTGGCTTCCCGCTTTCGAATCTCACGCCGATGAGCGCAAAAAAAACGGTTGCACCAGCGCGCAAGTTTTTAAAGGTCTCGCCGACCAGAACGACGTCACCATCGTATTCACTTGGTCGAGCGCCGAAGCGCTCGGTAAATTCATGAGCGATCCGGAAGTGCAAAAGAAGATCGCCAGCGCCGGAACCATCGGGAAGCCGGTTGCAAGCTTGTGTACGCTTGCGGGCAACTTCGAGTCATAACATCAGCTTTGCGTGTTAGCTATTTCCGCGTGGAAGGTCTCTCTTTCTGCGCGGAAATGACGCGCATCGGCAAATTCCTATTCAGCATTCTTAATTATTAATTATTAATTATTAATTATTAATTCATTAACCACTTCCCTCAGCACCCTTTCCGCCTCCCCCTTCACCGGCCTACAAGTCCCCGCCCCTTTGTGTCCACCACCGCCATACTTCGCCATCAGCTCCCCAACCGGGATTTCGCACGTCTTGTTGAATATCGAATGCCCAACCGATATCTGTATCCGCGTCGGGTCGTTCGGATGGTCGAACACCTTCACCCAAACATTGCACGATGGCCACAATGCAAACGGCAGAAATCGGTTGCCGTGTTCTCCACGGAAAATGTCGCGGAATTCAGTCACCAGTACATTCTGATGCATCTGGGAGTGATTGGTAAGCGCTTGCGTCCACTCTTGATTGGCGTCGGTTAACTCCTTGCAACGTCGAGAAACTTCTTCATCTTTCATCAGTCGTTGTAAATCATTCCGTTTCAGCAAATCGATAAGTCTCAACCAATAAGACTCATCCTGAAGACGCTTCCCTTCTACTGTCATCGAGACGAGAATGACTCCTTGCGGGTCGCGCACTTCCTCAGCCGTTAGCGCCGCCGAGTCTATCCGGTCAGTGATCTGGATCAGCTCATCGAACTCGGCAAGAGATTCGTCGTGGCTGTAGAACTCGTAAATCACCCGTGCCGCTGATGGAGCTATCCACCAACTGCCGCGAAAATCGACCCCATCGAGTTTGTTTGAGAGGTGATGGTCGAACCACATCGCACAACCCTTGCGGTAAGGCAGGTTGGCGATCAGGTCTTCCGGCGTGACTTCACCTTCGCCGGACTGGAATGGACCGGGCTCGATGAACCGCACTCGGTCGCAATCTTCGACGATATTCAGAAGCGCGGCTGAGACGAGACCATCCCAATCAGCGCGAGTGGTTATTCGGAACATAATAAACTCTGTCCAGTGTTGGGCCGCCGCGACTGACACTCAATAATTTATGACCGCCACCGACCGCGGCGGGTCGGCAGTTGATCTGGTTATGATCTCCAAAATCCCGGCGTAAATGGCAGTACCAACGCGAAGACTTCAAGGCGACCCAGCAACATTACGACGGTAAGTATCCACTTCCCGGCTACTGGAACCTGACTGTAGTTCTCCATCGTTCCAAGCGACCCCATACCCGGACCGGCGTTTGCCATACAAGCAACGGAACCGCTAAACGAATCAACCCCCGTCATCCCTACCGAGCCGAGTGCCAAGGTCGCTAAGCAAAGCACAGCGAGATAGACCGTGATATAGAATACATTGCGCTCGATATTATCAAGCGGTATTACCTTCCCATCGACGCGAATTGAAGCAACTATATTAGGATGTATCATATTAATTAAACGGAATTTAAGTAACTTGAAGAATAACATTATTCGGTCAATCTTCATCGCTCCTGCCATCGAGCCAGCACATCCGCCGATTATAGTCACAATTATGATAGCAACCTGAGCCGCCGCTGGCCAGACTGATGAATCAGCTGATCCTAATCCTGTCGCAGTCGCAACGGCGACGACCTGGAACGACCCATATCTTAACGCCTCGCCCCAGCCAGCGTAAACGTTTCCCTTTACCATAAACACGGTAAAAAGAACGAATATCGTCATCATTAACAGATAGAAGTGGAAAACCTCACGGCCGGCCTTTGTAACCTTCGGTCTTGAGGCAAAGCTCAGCATCAAGATAAAATTAGTCCCAGCCAACACCATAAAAAGCATGGTGATAATCTCAACCGATAAGCTGTTATAAGAAGCAATGCCGAGATTTCTTACTGAAAATCCTCCAGCGGACACAGTAGAAAAGGAATTCGTTATTGAGTCAAACCAGGATTGACCAACAACCATCAAAAGAATCGCTTGCGCCGCTGTCAATCCAATATAGACCAAGGAAAGCCCGCGGGCGATGTCTTTTATTCGAACACCCAACCCGCTATATTCCTGCGGAAGAGATGATTTGGTGATCTGCCCCATTCGCGGCATTACGAAATAGGCAAAAGCGAGTATTCCAATTCCACCTATCCAGTGAGTCAGCGCCCGCCAAAACAACAATCCCTTAGGTAAATCCTCGACGTTTTGTAGGATTGAAGCTCCGGTCGCAGTGAAGCCAGACACCGATTCAAAAAAGGCATTCGACAAAGTGAATGGCGTCCCGTAGAGGTAGAAAGGTATGGCGCCTGCCGCACAGCAGGCAATCCAGCCGAATACTACCATAAATATCGATTCCTTTACCGAGACGTCGGTTTCTTTGGAAATTAGCCAGATTGGCAAGAAGCCGAGCGCCATCGTAATCGCTCCGGAAATCAATAGCGTTACAACCGAACTGTCCTGATAGATCAGCCCGATACCGGCTGACAAGACCATAAACAGGCCAGTTAGAGCGAGCGCGAAACCGCCGTAGTATAGGGCAACATGGATGCGCATTTATTTCCTTCTTGCCCTTTTCGTTCCAGATATCATGAGAGACCAGTCTATTAAATGAAGGATCGCCCGACGAATGGGTCGGGCAATATAATTTACGAAGAAATCGAGGCGTGTGCTAATGAAGATTAAAGGAAAAAAGAAGGAAGGTGCGTGATGGGTGAAAATTGTCAGGATGGAGGGGGTCAAAAATCGATCACTGAGTCACCGAACGGCGTATTTTGTTGCAGGAGTTCAAGATACTCGGTGATCGATTGGTGATCGGACTGGTAATCTTGTGAGATCGGTCACTGCGAACATAGTGACGAAGCAATCTTTGTCCGCGTTCAGAGTTCAAACTTCAGTTTGTCCGGGTTGTCCTAAGCGCCGCCGCTCCTAAAAACACAATCCCCGTCGCAATGTCAACCGGCAACCACGTCTGCCTGGCTAAATGAATCGGCGCGATTGGATTAAACAGGACGGCAATACTAATGAATCCCCACGGGATTGCCTTGACTCGGTGCTTCCAAAAGGAATAGGCGCAAAAGGCGGCGGCTCCGGTTGTTACAAAGCGGAGAATCTGGTAGTAACCGTAAGGATGCCTGTCAAGCGCCCAAAATAGAAGCGCGGCTCCTATGACGCAAGGGATTAGGTGGGGACGATGCCTAAGTATTTGAATTATCATTGTTGTATTATTCCATTTAAGTAATTTAGCTTCAATGCTTGATTGCCTATTGTATCCCATACTGTAGTAAGACCATTAAAATTGCCATCAGTAGCATGCGATTCAACACGTAGCTTGCCATTAGAGTAATACTCTTGAGTCAACGTTGAAGTCGTTGAATTTTCTCCATCTTCTTGAGACTGATGAATCTGTGTTTTTATTAACTTACCGTCGCGATCAAAGCTGGTAAAAGTCAGGATGTTACTATCATCTGAAGCAATTTCTGATAAGCGACCATCATCATAGTAAAAATTGTACCGTATCCATTCGCCGCTGGAGTCATATTCAATCTCAGACGCCAGAATCGAAGTGGCATAGTAAGACTTCCAAATGCCAACGTGCAGAGTATCGCCTTTAGAGCCGCGACATAAATACTGGCCGGTTAAGTACAAGTTCCCATTCGAGTAGCGAATTTCGACCTGTTTGATTACTGGCTTGGAAGATTGGCAGCCTGATACCAGAAGAAGGGAAAGAAACAGCAATAGGTATTTCATTAGATTTCCTCGAAGGGAGGTTGGGTTACCTCCGGTTTGTAGGCTCCGACAGTTCAGATGTTCACGCCGTAGGTCGTGATGAATGTATCCCCATGCTTGACACACTGAGGAAAGCCCTAGCAGCGAGAATAGTAGCGTTTTCATCGGTAAACCGTTACGCCAATTTTGTTAATTTGATTAACATCCCATTCAATCGAAGAGACGCTGGACTCCAAGGATGAGACACTGGATTTCAAAGATGAGACATCATCCGCAATTTCATTCAACAACCCATCAGAAAGCTGCGAATTTATGTGTCGCGAAATGGATCCGGTTAACTCATTATCAAGTGAGGTGACGGTGTTGGTGGTCTTGGCGAGTTCTTGGCGAATATCCCAAAGGCAGTAAAGTGAGCCAATCATCCATGCCGCGACGGCAACTACTCTGATCGTTTTCCAAGCAGAAATCAGTAACTTCTTCATAAATTCTCCTGAATATCCTTTTAATTGTTGTTGTAGAGGTGTCCTCACCCTGCTGACCTGACCTCGCGTTATAACGATGCCAGCCAATTTTTCGTCTCAGATATAGGTCATGGAACAATATTCTGAATTGCTTTTACATGAATAGGGTCGTCCCAGTCAATTATTGGTGCGAGATACGGCAAAGCCGGGGTGGATATCTTGCCCCAATTTCCAAGTACTTGAATGATTGCGCGGTAACAATCAGCAAAGCGTGTTACTTCCAAATCGCAATTTAGAATCCTTATAAGAGCTTTAACTACTTCTATGGCTGCGGGCAAATCGATAGTTGGTTGATATTTTGCTAACAGTCCACAAGCTTGAATGCACTCATCAATATCGTAATAATAGTCTTCGGGTCTATCTCTAAACATTCCATCGATCCACTCGATAAGTACTGGGAAAACCGACTCTGGAGAGCACGTGAAATTGGCTAACAATAATGCTGCCCAGTGCCTTGAAAGCCAGTAGGTCGGTTCTTCATGAACCGCCTTCTCAAGTCCCTCAAGCCAGCCAGAATAACTCGGCCCCATTCCCTTTAAGGATTCGAATGCCTCTTGTCTTACCCGAAAATCTGAGTTATGGCACATTCCTTCAATTAGCTTTGGTGCCGTTCTAAACCGCACCAACCCCGCAACATCTTCCATCCCCCTTCTAACCAGCCCGCCCGGAACCTTCTGAATTCCCGCCTCTTGCGCTTTGGCGAGGGCGCCTGTCTCCTTGTTTTCGTTTTCGTTCATGCGATGTTCCTTGTTTTTGCGCGTTTTACGCTGTGCGGTTCTTGGAGGGGGGACTTTAGTCCGCCCTTGAACGACAGCCAGCAAACCCTTGGAGGGGGGACTTTAGTCCGCCCTTGCTAGTTGGACGCCTGAACTCTCAGGGGGGACTAAAGTCCCCCCTCCAAGGGCAAAGGGTCGGCTAAAGTCCGCCCTAAGCAAAAGCAATGACAGGACAAGGGGGGACTAAAGTCCCCCCTCCAAGCAAAGGGTTGGCAGAACACTCAGAGCGGACAGAAGTCCCCCCTCCACAGCAGGGACGCTTTTGCTCTAAAGGGCGGACTGAAGTCCCCCCTCCAAGGGGTTATTAACTTTGGTGAAATTCCCAGCCCTGATATGTCGAACCATCCTCGACTATACCGGCTTTGACAGGGTTTTGCTCCAAATAGTGAAGGGTCTTTTCAAAGTCGTCGGCATTCCTGATGATCCGATCAAAGTATTTGTCAGACCAGATTGAACCGGAATTACCACTATGAAGATTGAGCTTCCTTGCAGAACTTCCTTTGATTCGACGAACAACTTCACTTAAGCGGATGTTCTCAGACGGTTGTAACACCAGATGGACATGATTCCTCATAACTTGGATGGCAATCAAACGATAGAGTTTCCCGTTCCCCTCCTCGATGTGCTGCTTGAGTAATGCAATCTCCTGGTCGTTGAAGAAACCTTCTCGAAGCCGAAAGATCAGATGATAATAGGCCTGCCCAATATCAAAGTGCGGTAATTTTGATGGATAAGGCGAAGGCGTAAACTTCATAATAAACCTCTTGGAGGGGGGACTTCAGTCCCCCCTGACTACTGTTGAGTACTAATTTAGGGCGGACTAAAGTCCCCCCTCCAAGACGCAAAGGCGCAAAGGGCTTAGGGCGGACTAAAGTCCCCCCTCCAAGACGCAATAGCGCAAGGGCGCAAGTGTTTTAGGGCGGACTAAAGTCCCCCCTCCAAGGTCAGTAACTCCTTCTTCGCCGCGCCAATCTGCCTCTCAACCTTTGCCGCCAACTCGCTCAGGATATTCCTTCCCTCCTCATCAGCCTTGTGGACAGCCATCATCAAGGTATGCAGCTCGCCGTCCATCGTCTCAGTTGTCGCGCTCTCGACTTCGGCAATACGACGGCGAACCTGCGCTATCGCCCGAATGACGCGAATAAGTTCCGCGCCGGTTCCTTCGCCCGAAACCGCGTCAGGACTCTCCTCCCATTCCGAGAGTATCCGCTCCATCCGGCTCATGTCGCGTTTGGCGTAGGCGTCGTTCAAATCCTTCATCAGCCGCGTGCCCAACTCGCGCTTGGCGTCGTCCAACGCTTTGTCGGGGTGAATGATCGACGCTATCCGGCGATACAACTTCTTGCACTCGTCGGAGGGAGGCTCGTAATCCGCTTCTTTCCGGCTGTCTTTCGCAAAGGACTCGTATTCCTTCGACGAGGCTTCTGCTTGCTGTCGAGCCTGCTTAGCCTTAGCCTCAGCCTCAACCTCATAAGGCTTTCTCCTGGCAAGCGCCTCGGCGATCTGCGCTCGGAGGTCATCCAGCTCGATGTACTTCCTGCCGACCTCGTGAAAGTAACGTCGCTGGAAGCTGGCAAGCGACATCTTCAGCTCCTCGAACTGAAGCTCGGCGTCGGCAAGAGTTTCGGAGAGAGTTGACAGCTCGGAGCGCTTGGACTCAAGTTCAAGCTCTTCGGGGGAGAGGCGTTTCCGGCTTACGGCCAGACTTGAGTCAGATGGCAACATAACCGCCCTTTCCTCTTGATTTTTCGCCCGAAATGTCGTATATTGTCAACATTCTTTTCCCGTGTTCCTTAGCCTTAGCCTTAGCCTCAGCCTTAGCCTCAGCCTTAACCTTAACCTCAGCCTTAACCTTAACCTTGAACCCGACTCCTGACACTTCTGACGGAAGATTTTCAAACCGTCAGGTCTCAAATACCCGTCAGACAAGGCCTCTGACGGTTCTGACGGATCTGACGCATAACAGTTCGCTTCCAACGACCACAGGGGCGAATGAATTGACTGCACAAGCTTGTCCCGTTCCGGTCGTCCGTACCGGCGAACCTCGTGTTCGCTCAAGTGGAGGGTACCCCCGTTTTCACGAGGGCAGGCTTAGCCCTGCCGTACCGGGATTGCTTCGTCATTTCATTCCTCGCGAAGACAGGTCGGGACGCTCTGTCTTACTGACGGGCTCGCAAGCGGCCCATACGCGATGTGCAGACGGGCTCGCAAGCGGCCCCTACGCGATGTGCAGACGGGCTCGCAAGCGGCCCCTACGCGATGTGCAGACGGGGCTCGCAAGCGGCCCCTACGCGATGTGCAGACGGGGCTCGCAAGCGGCCCCTACGCGATGTGCAGACGGGCCTCGCAAGCGGGCCCTACGCGATGTGCAGACGGGCTCGCAAGCGGGCCCTACGCGATGTGCAGACGGGCTCGCAAGCGCGGCCCCTACGCGATGTGCAGACGGGCTCGCAAGCG
>CAYHEC010000029.1:19271-25132 GCA_964355675.1 uncultured Caldithrix sp. | reverse complement strand
GCAGACGGGCTCGCAAGCGCGGCCCCTACGCGATGTGCAGACGGGCTCGCAAGCGGCCCCTACGCGATGTGCAGCAGACGGGCTCGCAAGCGCGGCCCCTACGCGATGTGCAGACGGGCTCGCAAGCGGCCCCTACGCGATGCGCAGACGCCCTGTCCTACTTCTTCGTGATCTTATAACTTCCTTCCACAACTTTCCCGTCTTCGGTCATTTTCGGTCGCGGCATGTCGAACGTCTCGCGGAGGAGTCCGTACGCGACGCCGCCCAGACGGGAGATAGGGGCGTAAGATGAAGCCCCCGTCAATCGCGGGGGATTGACGGAAGCAAGCAACTCCTCCCGGACATGGATCAGGACAATCTCGCCGATGACAATCGACCCACCCAATGGCTGGTCGGAAAACTCGATCACCTCACGCACCCGGCACTCCATCTGCACCGGAGATTCAGCCACCCGGAACGGCTTCACCAACTCAGACGCGATTGGCGTGAAGCCCGCAACTTCAAACTCGTTCACCCCGTCGGGGAACTCACCGGAGGCGTAATTGATCGCCTCAGCCATCTCCTCAGTGACCATGCAGGCGACGAACTCGCGCTGGTCGCGAGCGTTGAGGAGGCTGTGCTTGACTCGACCGTGGCGGTTGCGGTTGGGACAGAAAAGCAGAAGTGGAGGTACGGCGCTGACAGCTTGGAAGTAGCTGAACGGAGCGAGGTTGGGAAGGCCGTCTAACGAGATTGTCGAAATCAAGGCAATCGGACGCGGGATGATGACCGAGAGCATCAGGGCGTGACGGTCAGGAGCGGACAATTCGGAAGGATTGATTGATTGGTATAGTTTCATTGTAAAAAAGTAGAAAGTAGAAAGTAGAAAGGTCATCGTTTTTCAGCAGAATTTATCTTCTGAATTAGGTATTTGGAAATGCCTGAAAGCATTGAGGATATTTCGATGCATTCGTTTTCGAGTGCGGAAACATCTGTTAAAGGAATGTAGCCTATTCTGCCCGCGAGTATTATCTGGGTTCTAAGCTCAGCGGCGGATCCCTTGGCGATTAGTATAAAACGGTTGAAATCCCGGTCGCTGTTTCGTTCATATCCTTCGGCGATGTTAGACGGAATTGAGACGGCGGCGCGTCTAATCTGGTCTCGTAATCCCCAATCTCTGTCAAAAGCTTGCAATCGAGTTATGATGTAAATTCGCTCTGCCAAATTCAGGCTTCGTTGCCAAGCATCCAAGTCATCAAGCCGTTTATTTGCCATTTCTCGAAATACCTTTCTACTTTCTACTTTCACCTTTTTTTATGGCTGATAGACTCCGAGCCTATCCTTCTCTTCCTGCATCTCCTTAAATCGCTCAATTGCAAGATCAGTGGCTTCTTCAGCCCACATCTTCGATTCGGCGGCTTTGTCGCGGGCTTCGTTAATAATACGAACTTTGGCAAGATCCATCGCCTCGCCTAACGCCTTCTGTGCCTTGCGGTATTCAGGCTCAGCCCAGACTTCGGCATGATGCTTGTCTGCTTCCTTTAAGGCTTGATCGGCTTGTCGAAGGTCCCATTTCGCTGACCAGTCGCAACCGGAAATTACTAAGAGAAAGGCGATACCAAGTAGTGGTGTAATGTTCTTTGAAATTCGCATAGTGATTGTGAGTTTGGTTAATTCTCGATTTTTGGAAAAGAAAAGCGTAAGTGAACGGGTACCGAGCCCCGTTCTACCTATTTTTCAACAGACTTAGGCAGGAATCGTTCTATGGTGTATAAGTCCCGAGGCGATCCTTTTCTGCTTCCATTTCGTTTTGACGCTTGATCGTTAGTTCCAGCGCTTCTTCAGCCCAACCTTTCGCTTCGAGTGCCTTGTCGCGAGCTTTGTTTATTTCGCGATTTCGTGCGAGATCCTGAGCTTCGTTGAAGGCGGCTTGCGCCTTCTTCCACTCCGTCTCTGCCCAGGCATCGGCGTGATTGTCTTCAGCGTTCTTCATGGCTTTGTCCATGGCTCGCAAGTCGCTACGAGCTGAGTAATCACAGCCCGATAAAGTAAACGCAAGAGACACTAAAACTAATAATAATATTAGATTTGTATCGATTATTTTCATGGTTTTATAATGATACTACGTTTTAAGGCGACTTGGTTTCGTTGTTCTTCGATTTCGTTGTATCTGAAGCAAGTGATCAGATGATCGTTGACGACGCCGACCGACTGCATGTGCGCGTAGCAGATCGTTGGGCCAAGGAATTTGAAGCCGCGCCGCTTCAGCTCCTTCGACATTGCTTCGGCTTCCGGTGTGAGTGCGGGAAGTTGTTTCGTGTCGGTGAAGTGGTGCGTATCTATAGGTGCGAACTGGCTGACGAACTGAAAAAAACTGCCGAACTCCAATACCAAGTGCATGAACAACTTTGCATCATGCATCGCGGCATCGATCTTGGCACGGTTGCGGATGATCGCTGGATCGGCGAGCAATCGCTCGCGGTCGGAAGCATCAAATCTGGCAACAGCCGCGGCGTCGAAGTTGGCAAAAGCGGCGCGGAAGCCTTCGCGGCGCTTGAGAATCGTCAACCATGAAAGGCCAGCTTGGAAGACCTCTAAGATAAGATGCTCAAACTGAGCCCGGTCGTCAAGTTTTGGAACGCCCCATTCCTCGTCGTGGTAAGGAATGAGGTGGGGGTCTGTGCCGGGCCAGACGCAACGGACGAGAGTGGTCGCGTGTACGGGTGTGCGAGTGTGCGGGTGCTCAGGCACTCTTTCCTTTACGTGCACTGATTTTATTCTCCAGATGTCTAGAAAGTGCCCCTAACATTGAGGATAATGCGAGGCATTCCATAATTAAAGGTGAAGTACTTTCTTCTGAAAGGTATCCAATCTCAATTGCAATCAAAATTTGTGTGCGAAGTTCTCCGCACGAGCCCTTTGCAATTAATACAAACCTGTTAAAGTCACCATCTGAGGCTCGTTCGTAGCCTTCAGCAATATTAGAGGGAATCGAGACTGCTGCGCGACGCATCTGATCCCTGAGACTCCAGTCTCTATCGAACTTGGAATTGGTAGTCAACGTATAAATTTCTCTCGCCAACTTCATGCCTCTTTTCCAGACCTCAATCTCTTCCAATTTCTTGAAAGTCATTGTATTTGCCTCTTATTTGATGAAGTTATCTGACAAGTCCGCTCACTTGCCCACTTGTCCACTTGTCCACTTGTCCACTTGCCCACCTGTTCACTTGTTCACTTCCCTTTCCTTTCAAATGCAATTCTCGGATCGACAACAGAATATAATATGTCGGAAATCAATATCCCAAACAACGTCAGAAACGAGACTATCGTCAACTCTCCCATAATTACCGGGTAATCGCGAGCGAGGATGGCTTCCCATGCCAACTTACCCATGCCGGGGATGGTGAAGATCGTCTCGATGATGATCGAGCCGCCTAACAGAGCCGGAAAAATCCCCGAAAGCAGTGTCACGATGGGGATCAGTGAATTGCGCAAGGCGTGCTTGTAGATGACGATCCGCTCGGAAAGCCCTTTGGCGCGAGCAGTGGAGATGTAGTCCTGACGAATGACTTCAAGCATGGCGGTGCGCATATATCGGGATAGGATGGCAAGAGACGCGTAAGTCATGCAAAAGATAGGCAATACTAAATGCCATGCGGCGTCCCAAAAGCGATCCCAAAATCCCCACTGAGAGGCTCCGACCGAAGACAACCCGAAAACCGGAAAGATGTCGAGAAAGTCTCCACCGCCGAGGAAGACTATCAACATCGTCGCCACCCAGAAACTCGGGAGAGAATAGAGGATGAACAAGATCAGCGTCACCGTCCGGTCGAGGCGTGAATACTGATGAGACGCCGAATAGATGCCGAGCGGTATCGAGATCACGTAAGCGAAAAAGATCGAAGTCAGGGCGAGTTTCATCGAGACGGGGATGCGTTCCTTCAGAACGTCCCAGACCGGGCGGTTGAACTTGATCGACTGCCCAAAGTCGAGCAGGGCGATGCGCTTGATCCAGAGGCCGTACTGGACGTGGAGAGGCTTATCGAGCCCGTATAGCTCGCGGGTTTTCTGGAGGGCTTCTTCGGAAATGGACTCCGAAGCGCCTTCCGCGGCACGCGCCTTCATCGCGGCGGGGTCTCCCGGCGCGAGGTGAATGATGAGGAAGGCGACGACGGTGATCCCGAAAAGGGTTGGGATCATCAGCAGGATGCGTTTTAGGATGTAGGTGGACATGGGGGGTTATTATAATTAGAATTCCGGCAATTTATATATTGACATCAACCCCAGAGGGTTGACGGTTTTGCGTTGTGATGTTAGTGCCGTCACCGGCGGGGCGGTGGCGGAAGATGCTGTTGTGCAAGCGCTACGATTCTTCCGCCGACGCCCTTACGACTCTTCCGCCGACGCCCTGTCGTCGGCGGTTATCTTGCTCATTTACCGTCGATCACGGGGGATCGACGGAAGAAAACAGAGACGGCTTGCGTTATGGCGTTAGTGCCGTCACCGGCGGGGCGGTGGCGGAAGATGCTGTTGTGCAAGCGCTACGATTCTTCCGCCGACGCCCTTACGACTCTTCCGCCGACGCCCTGTCGTCGGCGGTTACCTTGCTCATTTATCGTCGATCACGGGGGATCGACGGAAGAATTCAGAGACGGCTTGCGTTATGGCGTTAGTGCCGTCACCGGCGGGGCAGTGATGGAAGATACTGACTTGCAAACACTACAATTCTTCCGCCGACGCCCTTACGACTCTTCCGCCGACGCTCTTGCGACTCTTCCGCCGACGCCCTGTCGTCGGCGGTTATCTTGCTCATTTACCGTCGATCACGGGGGATCGACGGAAGAAAACAGAGACGGCTTGCGTTATGGCGTTAGTGCCGTCACCGGCGGGGCGGTGGCGGAAGATGCTGTTGTGCAAGCGCTACGATTCTTCCGCCGACGCCCTTACGACTCTTCCGCCGACGCCCTGTCGTCGGCGGTTACCTTGCCCATTTACCGTCGATCACGGGGGATCGACGGAAGAAAACAGAGACGGCTTGCGTTATGGCGTTAGTGCCGTCACCGGCGGGGCGGTGGCGGAAGATGCTGTTGTGCAAGCGCTACGATTCTTCCGCCGACGCCCTTACGACTCTTCCGCCGACGCCCTGTCGTCGGCGGTTACCTTGCTCATTTACCGTCGATCACGGGGGATCGATGGAAGACAGATTACATTTTCGTGATCTCATCAATCCGTGAAGCGCAACGAGCGTCAATTCTCTTGCCGTTCCAAATTGCCGCACTTGAATATAGGTAATCAATTTCATTCTTCACAAGTCCAGCTCTCACCGGATTTTGGTGAATGTAATTGATATCCTGAATCAACATGCTTTCTTTCCCGATTACCTTATGATCGAAACGCTCCTCCCACATCCTGAGATTGCCTCTTAGTCTCTTTCGAATGACGCCCTTAACAGTACTGATGAATTTGGAAAGCTGTTGACCGCCTTCGGGGAAAAATGCTATGAAATGGATGTGAGTACTCATTATAACATAAGCTGCAATTCTAACCTTTCGTATCAATGCAGTCTCTAACAGAACGTCCACAGCAATTTCCTGATTGGATGCATTAACCAAATATGGCTGATGATCAAGAGTCGTGAAAGTCACGAAGAAAACAGCTGGTTCTAAAATTTGTTTTCGATTTCTAAGGCTCATAACTTTCACTTTCCGTCGATCACGGGGGATCGACGGAAGTCGCGCTATTCTGTTCTTCTGCCGACGCCCCGTCGTCGGCGGTTATATTGCTCATTCACCGTCGATCACGGGGGATCGACGGAAGTCGCGCTATGCTGTTCTTCTGCCGACGCCCCGTCGTCGGCGGTTATATTGCTCATTCACCGTCGA
>CAYHEC010000029.1:0-19171 GCA_964355675.1 uncultured Caldithrix sp. | reverse complement strand
CGTCGTCGGCGGTTATATTGCTCATTCACCGTCGATCACGGGGGATCGACGGAAGACGCGCTATGCTGTTCTTCTGCCGACGCCCCGTCGTCGGCGGTTATATTGCTAATTCACCGTCGATCACGGGGGATCGACGGAAGACAGATCCTCACCCCTCCACCAGCTTAAACGCCACTGTCATCAGGAATCCAGCCAGAGTCGAAAGCCCCACAATGTTCGCTCCGCCAAGGTGCACCGCCTCGGGGATCATCGTCTGCGCGATCATCGTCAGCATCGCCCCTGCCGCCATGCCTTCAGCGCCGACCTCAAGCCAGTGCGGCACATCCGCACCAAAGTAAAAGCCCACCATCGTCAGAATTGACCCGATCACCACCAACGACGTCCAAAGCATCAACACCTTCCACTTCTTCCAGCCCTGATTCAGCATCCCCACACTGCTGGAGAGTGCCTCGGGGACATTGGAGAGTATCAAACCTACCAGAAAAGTATAGGGCATTACCGACATTAACGTCGGAGTTCCCACCGCGGCTTGTCTGTGGATTGTGTCAAGCACTGTCGCTCCCAACACAAAGCACTCCGGGATCCCGTCAAGCGTTATCCCCAACCATATCGCTAATGCCGCGCCTGACTGCTCATGCGCCGCCTGATGAAGCTCACCGGCCGTAGGGACATGGTTGCCTTTGCGTATGGCGAATGAGGCTTCCTCTGCCCATTTCGATGAAAGCTCAGCTAAAGCCGCATCTCTGTGACCTAATTCCTCGAGTCTGGCTCCGGCAAGGTCCCGGACAGCCGCTTCAAACTCTGGTGCATGTTCGCAAATTGCATTGAAATCGTGACGATTCAATTCCATAGCAGTTACAAGAATGGTGGCTTTGGCAGTTGCTGTTCTCGCGCCTCCAGTCAGGAGGGCAATCTCGCCGACAATATCACCCCCAGTCAGATTTCCGATATTTTTGCCGTCGCGAGTCAACGTGATCTCACCAGACTCAATGATAAACAGGCTGTCCCCTTTACTGCCTTCATGGAATATGACTTCCAACGGATTGAATACCACTGGTCGAAGTCTTTGGAGCAGTAATTCGATCTGAGCAGGAGGAATTGATCTGAACAAAGTGCTGACTGAGAGCTTTTTGACCAATCCACTCATGCGCTTAGATCGACTCCTGGACATGTAGGTGATTGCTGTGGCAGTTTTACGTAAGTAACCTCCACGAGCATTCAATAGTTGGTCGAGAATCCAGAAGAAAACGCCGCCTAAAACTCCCCCAACGAGCAACGCATAGGCAAGATGCTTTCCCTCATCGCTTTGTGAGGCGTTCATCATCGTCGGTGCTATCAACTCAACTGAAAGAGCCGCCAACAACGCCCCACCGCCAAATGCCGCAAGCGCTCCAACGATTGACGCTTTGGGTCGAAATGCCATACCGAGTACCGAGCCAAGCGGGAGAGATGCAGTTGAAAGGATGCCGATGATTAGCGCCCAGAGTGCGAATTGTTCCATACTGTAATTGGCTCACGTTAATTATGAAATTTGATTAGGGTCTTCTGAAAAATCGAAAGATTGCCGGGTACGGGCGATTTTAATCGCCCAATTCAAAATGATTTGTGTCGAATGAAACGCTCGGTAAATAAATTCGCCGATACCTTTCCTACTTTTTCAGCAGACCTTATTATTACCCAGTGCAGATTATGGTATGTCGTCTCGTGGTGTGCTTGACTTCAGAAGTATAATCCGCACCCATTAATATTGTGAATCTCGGAAGAATAAAACTAACCCTCTACCAACTTGAACCCCACCGCCGCTAAAAACCCCGCCAAGGTCGATAAACCGACAACGCTCGCCCCGCCAAGGTGCACTGCCTCAGGAATCATCGTCTGGGCGATCATCGTCAGCATCGCCCCCGCCGCAAGACCCTCCGCGCCAACCTTGACAAACTCGGAAACATCGCCCCCGAACACAAACCCCCCCACCGTCAGAAATGCCGTCACAACCGTCAGCGATATCCACAACAAAAGTATTTTCGAATTGCTCCACCCTTGAGCCTTCATACCAACACTGGACGACATCGCCTCAGGAAAGTTCGAAAGAAAAAGTCCCGCCAACAAGGTCATCGGAACAGCTGACATGGGATGCGCGGCGGATCCAGCCGCTATTACCATCCCAAGAAATGTCGTTCCAAGTACAAAACTCTCCGGGATACCGTCGAGTAAAGCACCGAGGAATATCGCCATTGGAGCACCACTCAGCTCTGAGGCTTCTTTGCGAAGTTCATGAGGAGTCGGGACTTTATGCCCGCGCCGCAAGGCTTTGGCCGCGATAGCCGCCCATCGACCCGATTCTCCAGGATGAACCGGCTCATTTCGTCCGAGCTCTTCAAGCCGCTTCCCGGCAAGATTGCGTACTGCGAAGGCAAACTCCTGCGACTGCTTGCAGATCCGCTCAAAGTCGCGCTTGGTAAGTTCCAATAGCTTGCAGGCGCTCCTGGCCGTGCCGCTCGCAGTTCGGGGAGAACCGGTTACAATAGCAATCTCGCCGATAATCTCACCGCCAACAATTGTACCAATCAGCTTCCCACCACGCGTCAGATCAATCTGACCTTCTTCCAAGATATAGAGTCGGTCACCTTCATCACCTTGATGAAAAAGAACTTCACTTATCGAAAGAGAACTTTCATGAAGTCGGTCAACTAACAGGTGCATATGAGCAGGCGGTAAAGATCGGAAAAATTCCGATTGAGCAAGTTGATTCATCAATCCGTCCAATTGCCTGGTCCGACGGTGGGCAAGATAGAGAATCGCGGTGGCAGTTTTTCGAAGATAGCCTCCCTTAGCATTAAGGAGATGATCACATATTACGAAAATCAAGCCACCAAATACTGCACCGATCAACAAGGTCACTTTTATCTCGAACCCTGACCCAGTGTTTTCCCCCATCATTCTCGGAGCAACTAACTCGATGGCTAACGCCGCAAAAAGCGCTCCGGCGCCAAAACCTGCCAAAGCGCCGGAAACGCGGTGGCTCACTTTTGTAACAATCCCCAATATCGCTCCGATTGGCAGAGCCGCCGAGGCAAGAAGACCGAGTATAAGTGCCCATAGGGCGTTATTCATTATTGTCTCAAAGGAAATCGGAAATACTTCATTCAACCGCTACCAGCCACGGCGGGCTGGCAGTGGACCCCAAAAGTAATCTTCTAATATAATCCAAGAAAGTTGCTAATGCGAAGGATTGATGGCTTGGAACATTTGATTTTCATGACTCACAGCCAGCCGGTCAACGCGACGTGGAGTCGGGATTGTTCCAAAGGTTTGCCACTCGGCCATGTCAGATCGACGCTCATTATTCCAACGGCTGATTTGAAGGATGTCGTGATCCCGAAAGAGGAGGCAAATCGTTGGTTTGAGATGGACGACCCAGAGGGGACTCCCGGTCGCACGTTTGAATCGATTTTACCAATCCAGCCCCAATCTCCGGTTAATCCGAAGTATCCTGAATGTCTATTCGGACGGAAGCGCAGTTCTACAGCCCCGAACAACACACTGCGACCAGTGAAACTATCCTCCCAAAACCCTCGAACGGATGAGTGTCCTCCAAATCGGGGAAGTTCGTCGGCGAGAAGTCCTTTTCCGGCAATGAAACTATTTTTAACTCTGAAGTAGCCCACCCATTTGCTGATGCCTGAAGAATTTCCTTTGGCAGAGAATAACTCCCTGCCAGATTTCGAAAGCATGCCGGTACTCAGTGGTTTGGCGAATTCAAATTTCGTTTCTCCAGATTGAATTTTGGTGATCCCCGATCCGTTGGCGAATTTGCGCCATCCCTCCCTGTTTTCGATGGTAACAGCATAGCCTTTCGATGGATTCCAGTCACTATCAAAACGATTTATCACTATTTTTGATTCCAGACTTCGAGTTGTCGAGTTGAGTGATTGATTTAATTCAGATAGAGCCGCAACCTGCTCGAAGCCACCGGACATCCCCAATGATATATCGGGATAAGGCTCCCAGATGATACCAATCCAGTAGGTAGTGCGGTTGTGTAAAGACTTGGTTTGCCAGCCCTCCAATTCGCCTTCCAAAGCGAGTGGTAAGCCTCCGATCCACCCTTCGTGGTAGCTCCCCTTAAGACCCCGTTGGTTGGGATTCAAGCCATACCAGGCAAACGACGCGCTTCTACCTCCCCAGAATAGATTACCAACTTCGACTATGAATTCCCCCGTCGGTTCGCTCGAACCGGGCGTTATCGCCGCAACTCCACTTATTCTTGTAGAACTTCTTGTAATAACAGGTATTGTGATTTCGAGAATACCGGACGAAATTTCTTTAAGGCTTGGTTCTGAAGTCTTGGTTATCGAGGGAATTCGTTCGATCCGTTCGAGACTATTCGATAAATCCGAGCGAGAAAATGCCTGCCCAATTTTCAATCGGCTCTCCAAAAGGAGATACTTTTCGCCTAAACCAACGCCCCCCGGAAAATCTATTCTTCCAATTCGTAGAAATGAACCCAGTGAAACATCGGTTTGTAAAGATATGATGAGGCTGTTGCCGGCGGTAATCGGGCGCTTCGGGGCAAAAGTCACCCTTGCGAATGGGAATCCCGAGTCGGTCAGCGAGTCGAGTATATCCGAGGCACTCTGTTCCAACAGTTCAGAATTGAGCGGAGAAAGATTTCCTGCCTCATCGATCGCAGTCAGTTGAAGCCCACAACTGATAAAAAGTGATGCGTTTGTTACTCCGTTATCGCTTGAAAATACCAATGAGTCAACAGAAGCCAAGGGATAACCAAGATCTTTCAGCGCCTTTAGTATCGTCAGAGCGGTCATTTGAAGTTGACTGTCATCGATCAATCCATCTTTTGGCGTATGAATTATCTCGCTGATATCTTTACGGTTGAGGAGAGACGGGCGCAGATCGACGCTCAGGCGCACCGGTCTGGCGACGGCGGTTGTCAGAGTCGTAAGGATGGCGACGAGCAGGATGAGGACGCTCCTTTTCATTACAGTGTCGCCGTCATCTCAACAAGAGCGCTGAGGAGGGGAGCTCGCTCTGGTCTCCATCTGCTACGAAGCGAGGCGGTAGCGGTAAGATTATCTCCAAGCCGGTAATCAAGGCTGAACCCCGCAGAGAAGTTGTCGCCGGCATACCAACCTCGCAAGAGATCATAGGTCGCCCCTGAGGAGGATGGATCAAGGCGGCGCCATTCCCCCTCCAAGCGTCCTGATCCTTGGTCGCCGAAACGTCTAAGGAGCATTGGCTGGGCGCGAGTTTCGACAACTGATGCGGATCTGACCTTTTCCCGGCGTACTTCTCTGCCAATTTTCAGTGAAGATTCCCACCGACGGGAAGCGCTCGACTGATCGATCTCAATATCCGCACCGGAAGCCCGCACATCGGCGCGAAGAGTCGAAGTTGTAATCTCCCATCTTCGTTGACGCTCGATGAGTGGGAGAAGCTGGATGCTGGTTAGTTCGGCGAAACGAAGCCTCAATCGAAACCGCAGAGACTCAAGCAGGTTCTCCTCACCTCCAGAAAATCCCGCATCGTGAGATTCGTCTCGCTTCAGGGTCAGCCTGCCATCGCCGGGGCTTTCGTTGTCGAGAAACTCGATCTCCTGTTGCCAGTTCCAGCGGGAGCGTTTGACAAGAGAGGAGCGAAACGCTGAACGGTCAAGCAAAAAAGTAGAAATTGGATCGGGTTCGGTGGTGAGGGCGCTGGCTTCGAAGCGAGTTGTAGTTCCTGAAATTCCAAAAGGATATTTGACGTTACTTGAGTCTCCTCCATCCGGTTCGGGCCGCCATTCAAGCCTACCGTTGAAATCAACACTGGAGGCGAACTCGGTACCGTCGGTGATGACCCGTTGCAGATCGATTTCGCCGTCGGGATCGGGGACGTAGCGATCTCCTTCCCTGCGGTATCCGCCATTCCCTTCGCCCGAATAGGAAGCTACCCAGACTTCGGAGCGGGTATCGCCGGAGCTAAGCCGGTAATCACCCGTGAAACGGAAAGGGGAGCGGTAATTGCCGATAAGAGTAGTAATAGTGGCAGAGGTTGACTCTTGTGTTTTGTCCCAATCGTAGTAATCAGAGCTCAGACTTCGTAAAATCGTGCTTTGCCACTGAGCCGCCTCCAATTTGCCCTTCCAACCGAATTGCATGGAGTGCAACCAGGATGAACGGTAGTATTTGTTCAGTAACGTGACTGCCTCAATGCGATAGGTGTAGTCGAGGTCGAGCACTGCCCAATCCGCGGCGTCGATGCCAAGTCCGGGACTGTTTTCAAATTGCAGGTTTCCATCGCTTTGAGATGTCCATTTTGTTTCGATTTTTTCAAAGAGTGTCTTGTAACGGGGTCTAAGGATGCTGTAATTGCCAGAAACGAATCCAGACAACCTATCGATGTTTTCCTTTTTGATATTATTGATGATACTGGAATTGGAGAGTTTTTCGAAATTGATTTCGCTGTCGAAATTATCCCGGTCGATCCGGGCGGTTAGTCCTCCGCGCTTTCCGGTGAAGTCTTTTCCGAATTTGATCCAGCCTGCATTGCCAAGGATCGTCAGGAAGGGGAGAGGCTTGTACTGCACATTCCCTTCGTAGCCGGTTTCCGGTAGCATGGGACGTGTCAATGTTATTCCCCAATGATAACGAAAGTCGGTGCGCTGTTGAGTTGAGAGATTGCGGAAATTCGTTTGCAATTGGCGCGCCGAGAGATTCGCCCGGAGCGAAGAATCAACGTTGCTCCAGCCGCCGTGCCAACTGACTGCCGCGCCACGATTGTCGCCGTCATCCTTTGGTGAGAGGACGTTTTTGTCGTATTCACTGAGGGCGGTCTCGATGGAGCTTGAAAAACCTGCTCCCGTCCATGATCCCCTTGCCACGCCAAGGCGGGTTCGGTCGGGTAACGGTATCGATCTGGATGGGGAATAGAAGCCCTTACCGACTCCAGCCCAATAATACTTGAAAAACAGTAAATTGAGGTCGTAGGTACGAAGATAATCCGCATTGGCGGCAAGCGAGAATTCAACTTTCAGGTAACCCGTAGGCTTGCCAAGGCTGTCTGGCGGGGAGAATACCAGTATCGAATCACCGTCTTCGCTCGTTCCCCAAACGTAATCGCCATGACTGGGACCCACTATTGTAATGCCAGTGGTTGATGCCTCCCGCTGGTTATCACCGGCGTTGGAGATTGCTGTACGGCTTTCGGGAGTCCATTCGAAGGCGAGGGGGTTATTGCCGTCGAAGCCCTCCTCCGCGACAACCACATCAAACTTCCACCCATCTCGTCCCGCAGATCTGGAAGCATTGCCCTTTGCGGCGAGGAAGCGTTTGGAATAAGTATCGTCGGAATACTCGTATTCGACCTCGATGCGCGAGCCGTCCATGATAGGAACCGAGGGCTGGAAGGTGATTGTACCACGTTCGTAGTCGATGGAATAATCCGCTTCCAAGCCGCGCCGGAGTATCCGGTTGTTCAACCAGACTTTTTCGCTTCCGGCAATGATTGTCACGCCAACAGCTCCAAATCGGCTGGGTAGTTCGTAAGGACCTTGATTTCCGCTGTATCCGTATATTTTGGCAGTGGCAAAACGATTATTGCCCCCGGCGACAGCGAAATCTAACTTGGAGCGTGAATTAAAAATGGAGAATTTGCCTCCCTTCAGACGCCGTTCGATTCTGCCAAACTCACCTTCCGACCAGTTCAAATCCCAATCGCCCAGTGTGCCGCTAAGATTAGGCGTCGAAGCAGTTATGTAAAGTCTGTCAAGTTCTGCCAACGTCGCCGAACTGCCGCCCGTTGAACCGCCAAGTCCCCGGTCATCGACAACCGCCTCGACCTCGATGCCGGGCGACGGTCTGCCCGATAATTCGAGATGGAGCCCTGCCGTACTGCCAGATTCGCCAGCGGAACCAAATTTAATACCACGGACTATCGTACCTGATCGACGGATGCCAGACCAGGCGTCGAGCGGGCTTTTTATACGGGTTGTTGGTTTTGTGAATGATGTATCGGGAGCATTTTCAGGAATTGAATCGAGGTCTGAAGGCTGGAAGTAGAAAAAAGTGGAGCGGTCGGTAATCGACGCCGAGCGCCAGACTATCGTCAGCGTGTCGCTGGTTTTCAAGCTTGGGAGTATTGCCGAGAACAATTTCAGTGAGTCATTCCAAAGCCAATCGACGACAGGCAGGGTGTCTTGATCGCTCAAAAGAATAATCGTTCCCTCAATAACCCAGGGATCGTTGAGTGTGATCTCTTTTATCGATGAAGGGACAACTTGTTGTTGACGCCAGCCACCGCCGTTATTCAGTGAATCAACCGGTAAGAAATAGACTATGAGGATCGGCAGAAGAGGCCACACCTATCGATGCTCCGTCGCTACTTTTTCAAGACTCATTTGAAGGAGGAGCGCTCCATTCGCGGAGAGGATAAAAACCTTGTCCGAATTGACGGCGATGTCAGAAGCGGGATAAATTCGCCAGGCCTTCAAGCTGTCGGAAGGGAATAACAATCGTTCGAACGATGGCGTAAATGGAATAAATTCAATAGCTTCACCAACAAGCCAGACTCCTTCAGAGGTAGCGGCTATGCCTTTTGAATTGGCGAGTGTTGGTTTTTGCGAAGGAAGAGCCTCTCCTTGAATACGAAAAGATCTTAGTTTACCATTTTCAAGCAGAATGAGCCGCTTTTCATCTGGTGATATTTCGAGTCTCGCATTATCAAAATTACGCACCCGTGGAGAGATCAGCAAAGGCACGGCTTGCCCATCACGCTCAAATCTCCAGATGTCGCCGTCCTGCCTGTTCAGGATGAGGCTTCGCCCATCTCGCAAAGTGGTAATAGTTACCGGTTCAAGATTGGCTTCTTTTGATAAATTTATCGCTGGGAGGGATGTTCCATTGCGGCTAAGGTGGGAAATGACGCGCTGAAAAGGATCACAAATGAACAGACCTGTTCCGCCATCGGAAGCTATATCGGTGGGATTGTTGGAAATTGCAATATTGAGATCAAATTCTCCCTTCAGCTTTCCTGATCGATCCCGGATCGCGATCCGTCCCGACGGATTAAGCAGTACAAAAGATTCACCGCTCCCGCCTATGGCAATTGCCACGCCCTGATTGGCTGGTGGCGACGGAATCGAAAACAGTGTATCGATATGAAGCTGGTAAAACTCTTCCCCTGAGGCAAATCTTGCAAGCAGTAAGATCGCCAAACAAACGAGCCGGACGGAGGTCCGGCTCGCCTTGAGGTTAGTTGCCGCCGAATTCATATTATCAAGCGGCCGCTGGCTTATTTTCGAGCAGACGGTTGAAGTCTTCCGCCATATTTCGGGCGATATGCTCGCAACATAGCTCCCGGTTAATTCCTCGCTGTACAAGTTCATTCCAGTCAAGGGGGTTTTTATAGGTTTCGGTTGTCTTCCTTAATGCCTCGATCATTGCTCGAGTATCGCCAGACGGGAACACAAAACTATGTGCATAGTTAGGAATTTGGTAATTTTTACCCAATCCCTCGGTCGCGAAAAGATCTTCGGTCAGAAGAGGAACAGCGCTAAAAAACTTGCGACAAAATGAAAACGTATCGACTGCCGAGTCAACATGAGGTATAAAGAGAATGTCTGCCGCCTGCTCAATATGCCTAAGCGTTTCATTTGGATCTTTGTGTACAGAGGCTACCTTGCCATTGTTTCGGCTTGACCAGAGCATTGTCCTCTCGAGAGTAGAATCATCTCCACCGAATGCCACAAGTTGAGCTTCGATCAGGGGTAGTTCTGCCTCGAGCATTTTGAACATTTTATCTATTTCAGCGCCTCCCGACCACAGAGCGACAAGCGGCAAATCTGGCTCAATTGGCAGTCCCAGTTTGGCTTGAAGCGCCGCCTTATGGCTGATTTTAAATTCTACATTCTTACTATTATTATCGATAAGTTCTGGGTCGTCTGATAACCCAGAGAAGACACCGTCTTCTCGATGAGTTAGAAACTCCAACCATTCCCCGATAGTTCCCTTCGGCTCAACGATTGAATCGGCGTAGTGCCTGCCAAGTTCCTCAAAAGAATTGAAGGAAGTGAAATCCTCTTCAGGTAACTCCAGCGCCGCAAGGAATTGCTGGTCGAAGGTATCTTCGGTAGAGTCACTGAAAAATTGCAGAATCACCCGCGAGTCTGAAAGTAAGTCTTTATAGATTGGGTCGGTTCGAATTACGACTGGGGCCAGCGCCATCTGCCTTCCACAACAATAAATGATGTCGGGAAGCCACTGAAGATGGGAAGTCAATTGCAGTCCGCCATGAATCAGTTGAAGAGCCGTGAGGAACGGATCGTTCCACGCTTTTACTGCATCAGAGGCAACTTCATGATTGAAAGCCGGTGTTTCGATGAAATAGAGTTGGACTTTGGAGCAAGGAATAAAACCTGACTTGATCGACGCTGAAAAAGACGAGTTGCCCATATTAAAGATGAGATCTTTTAGACGGGCGACTTCACGTAGGCCAAATCTTCTCTCGCGAATATCATCATATCGAGGAGTAACAACCCGGACTTCATGGCCACCTCGTTTCAATGCTGGCGCCAACGCAGACACCAGATCCCCCTGTCTGCCGGTGCGCGAGAAAGGCGTCACCTCACTGGTCAGAAACAGGATCTTTAACAATTTGCACTCCTGCCCGTTTGATTTAGGAGAATAAGCCGTGGCGGTAGTTTACCACCCGGGCGGCTAATATACTTCGCAACGGTTGCGCCCCAATTTTTTGGCGCGGTAAAGAGCCAGATCAGCGCGGTTGATCAATTCAGTTGGACTCTCGATTTCTTCGACTCCCTCAGCGATACCTACGCTCACAGATACTTTTCCATTCGGTTGTCGTTGCTCAAATTTGAATGGATATTCATCGATAGCAGAACGAATTTTCTCGGCTACTATTATCGCTTGACCTACCTCAGTTTCGGGAAGGATGACGACAAATTCTTCGCCACCATAACGGCAAACCAAATCGACCTCGCGTACATTTGATTTAAGCAGTTTGCCTATCATTGCCAGAACGACGTCGCCTTGAAGGTGGCCATTGTTATCGTTGTATTGTTTAAAATAGTCGATGTCGATCATCACGAGTGATAGTCTGTTTTTATAACGTTGTGCGCGTTTGAATTCGCGGACGATCTGCTCGGCAAAAAATCGGTGATTATAAATATTTGTCAATCCATCCATAGTCGCCATACGATGCATCAGGGCATGAATTCGTGCGTTTTCAAGAGATTTTGCGATGATCCGGCCGATCTTCTCGAGCTTGGACGCGGTTTCTTCACTATAATGACCGGTGTGTTTTGAAAACAGCCTCAGAAGTCCATTTGGACGACGCTGATATATCAACGGAATCAGCGCTCCGGACTCAAGCTCCATCATGGACATAAGACGTGGATTCATGAGCCATGTATCAGCGTTCATTTTATTGAATACAACAGATTTTCGGCCGCGGAGAAGTTCTTCCTGCTTATCAGGACGAAGAATTACAGTAAGAAGCGGTCCGCCAAATGTTGTATTGTTGTGCTGAAATGAGTTGACTATTTCAAATTTCTGTTCTGTTTGATGAAGTACATGCAATTCAAGATAATCGTAACCAACGCTCTGTTTCATTACTCGAGCAATCATATTATTCAGACGCGAGCCGTCAAGCTCCCAACCAACAGCGCTCTGGATTAGATTAAGTGTTCGTGTCCACCTTAACTCATTCTCGATGCGGCGATTATGGGGTTCGAGATTTTTATTAATCTCGCATAGAAAAGCGCTCAGTACCTTACGGAAACCCAGTTCGAGTGAAGAAGAAATTGGCGCCTGTAGCGTTTGGTGTAACTGGGTTAGTATTTCTTTGTTCTTCGCACCAGCTAAACCAGCCAATGCAACTACTTGGGAGACAATTCCGGTTATCTCTTCATGTGAGCCGATAAAATATGTTAGCCATGACTTGATATTATTCGAAGGAGCCTTACCAAGTAAAAGAATCAATGATCCCGATCCGTACAACAGAATAAAATACTCGCGGCGAAGGCTTGAAAAATGGGGTAGTTTGAAAAGTGATTGCTGTTTGATATTATAATCACTATCACATTGCAAATAATACAATTCGCCCGAAGATAAATTCTCGGTTAGAGAGAGTTTATGTCTGGTTTGCTCTTCGGCTTCCCGTGGCAGATGGATGAGTGCCTTCGATTGACGGTCATGCTGAAAATATGATGAAATGAGTTCAGCACAACCTTTAATAAGAAGCGCTCGACCGACCGGAATCGCGTGAACAGAGCCCGTGTACGCGTCGAAAAGCCCAGCATTGGGATCTGCACTATCCCGGAGTTCTGTTGGTTCTGGAATCAAATCTCTGAATGTATAAATTAATTGATTTCGCCAATTTGATTTTGCAATAAAGATTTCAGCATTTTGGCGTTCTTAACAGCCTGCCCCATATGGCAATTGTTAAAAAATATGAACGTGGTTTCCGCTGTCGCCATTAAGGAAGCAATTTTTGGGATCCATTCGGTAAGCTCTTCCAGACTGTAATCGTAATCATAACGATCACCCATTGCCGGATTATTCCAGGTATTTGCGTTTCTTCCGTGAAATCTGATATAGGCAATATTGGACGTTACAAGTAATTCCGGTGTGGGTAGATTCTTCAAGATGGGAAGATCAGGGATTACGGTGGTGATTCCTTCCTTCCGGAAATACTCGGCAGTTTCCTTTGTCTGCCATGCATTGTGACGTATTTCGACTGCCAAAGGAATTGTGTCGCACTCGTTGCGCAAGTTGCTCAGGAGTCTCTTGGCCACGGTTGTCGGCCCCAAAGAAAAAGGAAACTGAGCTAAAGCTCCAGCCAAACGCCCCGCCTCTTTTAGAGGCGCGATGGCTTGTTTAAATAACCCCATCCAATAAGCCACATCTCCACCGCGGTGCGTCAATTCGCCGGGAATTTTCACCCAGAACGGATAGTTTTCTACGGTTCGTTTCACCATCGATTCAAATGTTGAGCGTGGTGGCAGATGGTAATACGGCGCGTTTATCTCAACAGTGTCGAACTGCTCCGCGTAAAAATCAAGCCAGCGGTTTTGAGGTAGCTTTTCGGGATAGAAATTCCCCCGCCAATCAGGAAAGATATATCCGGAAGTCCCGATGAATAATGAGTTATTCTCTTTCGAGTCTGCTGGAATTTGACCAGAGAATAAATCTTGCTGGTTCAATAGTATTCCGGTCATTTAAAAGAGGAACTTGGAGGGCGGACTTTCAGAGTTCATTGAAATATTCAAAATTTGCGCCGACTTGTCCACGCGGACGCCCTCGTCCGCGCCTATTTTGTGCTTGAATGTTCGGCGGATTTATTCGCTTGGGACGCCAATTCGGACAAGATTCTCTTGGAGGGGGGGCTTCAGCCCGCCCTTGTTTGTGCTTGATCGTCCTTTAGGGGGGGCTGAAGCCCCCCCTCCAAGAGGATCAAATCTCTACTCGAACGAATAAATCAACAAACTCTGAAAGTCCGCCCTCCAAGTGACACTGCTCTACACCATTGGCATAACATAATCTGGGCGCAGGATACCCCTCTGACATGCAAGAGTGCCTTTTTTGAATACCGCTTGAGGTATCGAATCTCCATACGAATAAGGAAGATAGTCAATATCAGGTGCGTTCCAGAGACAGAGATCAGCTTGATAACCTGGGAAAAGACTACCGATGCGCTGATCCCTTTTCAGGGCAGAAGCCGCTCCCATTGTTACTGCCCAAAGAGCCTCAGCCGGGGACATCTTGAGTTGGTTGCACCCAAGCGTCATCATTAACGGCAGTGACTGAGTTGGAGACGTCCCGGGATTATAATCAGTTGAAAGTGCAACTTTGCACCCGGCGTCGATGAACTTGCGAGCGGGAGCGTACACGTTCAGACCCAGAAAAAAAACTGCACCCGGCAATAAGACGACGGTGACGCCCGAGCGACTTAGTTTTTCAATTTCCTGTTCGTTTGTACAATCCATGTGATCGG
Source organism: uncultured Caldithrix sp. (assembly GCA_964355675.1). GTDB lineage: Bacteria > Electryoneota > AABM5-125-24 > Hatepunaeales > Hatepunaeaceae > CAMBDS01. The sequence continues at coordinate 5,164 of CAYHEC010000029.1, read as the reverse complement.
CACTCCATGCGTCAAATTCGGCGGCAAGCGAAGCGCCTCCGCTTGATGAAAATTGATCTGCATGAATGCGAAGACCCAACCCGGCCTGCCTGCCTGCTTCGAATACCCGCCGCGCATGTGAAATTGAGAAGGCGGATTCTTCAACAAATATGTCCACCGCTTCGGCAAGGTTGCTCTCACTTGCGGCAGGTATAATTTCATGGCAAACGAGATCGACATAACGGTCGGGAGAAGCCTTAAACTCGGGAGGAATTGTGTGAGCCGCGAGTAGAGTCGGACTGACCTCTAACAAGTCCCTTGCGCCATCCCGGATAGCGGTAAGCGACTTAAGCTCACCCTCCAGACTCAATCCGTAGCCGCTTTTTGCCTCGATTGTCGTGACGCCGAGTTCAAGAAATCGGGTAAATCTCTTTCTGACCAACTCTGTCAGGTCACTCAAAGATGCGTCTCGAACTCCACGCACTGAGGACAATATCCCGCCGCCTTCGCTGGCTATTTCAAGATAGGTCTTTCCTTGACACCGACGATGAAACTCGTTCTGGCGCGGCTGTACAAATACGGGATGAGTATGCGACTCCACCAGTCCGGGTGTGACTAACCCGCCCGCCGCGTCGAAGCACTGATGGGTTTTCGCGTGTGTTGGAGATGGTTCTCCCTCCGGCCCAATTCTTCGAACTGAGCCATTTTCCAGTTCAACCCAGACGTTCCGAAGACATGTTACGGGCGTGGCAGGAAGACCTCCGGCGGGGGGTAGGGGCAGAGCGAGCAGTCCAATGCCGGTTATGAAACGAGGATATGGGTGCGATCCGTCTTCAATCATGGTTAAATATACAAAGAATTAGGCTTCAGGGCAAGGATTTTTTAGGATCGCTATCGTCTGATTCGGGTGAGAGAGGAAAGATATTCGGGTAGCCCGGCAAGCTGGGTTAAACTCTGGGAGGATAGGCATTCCTGCCTGTCGTTTGATGGACAAACCTGACAGACAAGAATGTCTATCCTCCCCTTGCGCGGGCGAATTTATTGTAATAGATTGTTATAGTGCATTCTCCGACGCACGACCATCAGGTTTCGATCAATTTGCCCATTGCCCCGACAATTTCACTCTTCAACTTAGGGTTTCATCATGCGTAAGTACCTTTGGCTCAGCCGACGACTCGCCGCGACCGCCATCCTTTTCATCGCCTTCGGCAATGCCGAAGCGCGCATTCTCAACGTCCCGGAAGATTTTCAGACCATTCAGGCAGGGATTGACTCGTCGCAAGATGGGGATACGGTGCTGGTGGGGCCGGGGAGGTATTTCAGAATTAATTTCGATGGTCACTTAATCACGGTGGGAAGCCTTTTCCTTACAACCGGCGATGAGCGTTATATAGACTCCACAATCATTGACGCGGAGGGGCATCCAGTCAGCGTTGTTCGTTTCAACAGTCGTGAAGATTCCACAGCAAGGCTAACCGGATTCGTGTTGACTGGTGGAACAGGCTCTCTCGATGTTCAACAAGATACTTGCGGAGGCGGTATTCATTGTTTGAATGCATCTCCAACACTCGATAATTTGAAGATTATCGAAAACATCGCAGATTATGGTGGGGGGATTTTTCTGCAAAATTCCAGTCCCAATATTGAGAACATCCTAATTGAGGGTAACATTGCGAGGGTTCTCGGTGGGGGAATTTATTGTTCGCGAGAATCGAGCCCGGTGATCTCACACACTGTTTTTGATGGCAATCGTAGCATGCAAGGCTCGGCGCTGAGTCTTTTTTATAGATGTTCTCCAATTATCCGAAATTCAACTTTTATGAACAATACCAGTATAAATAATGGAGGAGGGTCAGTTGTTCGGATTTTCTGGGGGGACCGCACATTACGTTTCATTGATTGTATAATATCCGGGAATGAACCCGATTCAATTTATTTAACGGGCGATCCTATAGGATACGATACACTGGAAATAGGGTATAGCCTGCTAAGGGGAGGACAATCGATGATTTCGCTCCTCGATTCTTCCATCCAGACAGTGAACTGGCGCGACGGCAACATTGACCGTGACCCCCTTTTCCTTGACCCCGACAACGGCGACTACTCGCTAACCGCCGACTCGCCTTGCATCGACGCCGGCGACCCTGACTCACCCCTCGACCCCGACGGGACACGGGCAGATATGGGGGCGTTCTATTTTCATCAAAGGGATATTGAGGTTGAACATCTACGAGTATCGTTCGAAACCAGTGATCCCTGGGAAGTTGACAGCGCTGAGGTCGTTATTTCAAATAATGGCGGCACTCCCCTGCATATAGACCAAATTCGACAACCGGAAATTGGCAGTGCGTACTGGAGTATTCCGGGAAACCTATTCGACCCTCCGATTGAGATATTACCCGATTCAAGCTTATCGGTATGGTTTTTCTATCGTCAAGGCGAATCGGATGAAGAAAGAGCATTCTTCAGCTTGTTCTCGGATGATCCAGATGAGTCTGATATAACTATCGAAGCCGTTGGCGAAGTCCTTGCCGTCCCTTCCGGCATTCAGCATTCTTCATTCTTCACTCTGCATTCTGCATTTCCCAATCCGTTTAATTCGACGACGACGATACGCTTCTCGAGGGGCTCGCAAGCGGCCCCTACGCGGCTGGCGGTGTATGACACGCAAGGCAGGATGGTGGCGGATTTGTGGACAGGGCAATGTGCTTCCGTCAACCCCCCGCGGCAAGGTGCTTCCGTCAACCCCCCGCGGTTGACGGAAAGAACGAACACCGCCGACCACAGGGGGTCGGCAGAAGAACGGGTCGTCGTCTGGGACGCCGCCAATTTTCCGGCAGGAATCTACCTTCTTCGCCTTGAGTCTGCCGACCGGGTTGTGACGAGGAAACTGGTGCTGGTAAGGTAACCGGTCACCAGTCACTATTCTTAGTAGCGTCGAGTGGCGTCGCACGTCTCGTGTGACGCGCTAAAACAAGGTACAGTGCTGTCACACGGGACGTGTGACAGCACACCAGTCACCAGTCACTTTCCCCCCCCAAAAAAAGTCAAGGGGCTGTCCCTGCAACGGAACAGCCCCTTCTTTTAACATTAGCTACAACCAGATTACTCGACCACTTCGTAGTCAGCGTTTTCGACTTCGCCTTCCTTCTTCGATTTTTGGCCGCCTGCGGATTGACCAGAGTCGTCGGCATCACCCTTGTTTGATGGACCGGAAGTCTGTTGCGAGGCGCGCTCGTAGAGTTTGGAAGATATGTCCTGCCAAACCTTGTCGAGATCTTCGGCGGCACTCTTGATGCTCGCGACGTCGGAACCCTTGAGTAGGTCTTTCAACCTATCGACGGCCGCCTGAAGACGTGCTTTTTCGTCGGGATTAAGCTTGTCGGCCATCTCAGCAATCTGTTTTTCTGTCTGCCAAACCTGCTGGTCGGCATGATTGCGAGTATCGACTTCCTCACGACGCACGCGATCCTCCTCAGCGTGAAGCTTGGAATCGTTTTTCATCCGCTCAACTTCTTCTTTAGAGAGTCCTGAGGATGCCTGAATCTTGATGTGTTGTTCTTTCCCGGTCGCTTTGTCAGTGGCTGTCACCGACAAAATTCCGTTGGCGTCGATGTCAAACGTGACCGCCACTTGTGGTACGCCTCGCGGAGCAGGCGGGATACCGTCAAGCTGGAAACGGCCAATCGTCTTATTGTCGAGAGCCATTGGGCGTTCTCCCTGAAGCACATGGACGTCAACGGTTCGCTGGCTGTCGGACGCGGTCGAGAATATTTCTTCCTTGCGTGTCGGAATCGTCGTGTTCGAAGTAATCAATGTCGTCATCACTCCACCCAGTGTCTCAATGCCAAGCGACAAAGGCGTAACGTCAAGAAGTACGATGTCAGACACGTCGCCGGCAAGCACGCCTCCCTGAATCGCCGCGCCAAGTGCGACTGCTTCATCAGGGTTCACCGAACGATTCGGCTCCTTGCCAAAGAAATTACGTACTGCTTCGAAAACAGCCGGAACGCGCGTCGATCCGCCAACGAGGATCACTTCATCGATTTCCGAGGCGTTTAGCTTGGCGTCTTTGATTGCCTTTTCGCAAGGGGTAATCGAACGAACGATCAGGTCGGCGATTAGTTTTTCGAACTGAAGTCTCGTGATTGTGAGATCGAGATGCTTGGGACCTTCGGCCGTAGCGGTGATGAAAGGTAAATTTACCTGCGTCTGAGTCGCGCTGGAAAGCTCGACTTTTGCCTTTTCGCAAGCTTCTTTCAAGCGTTGAAGCGCCATCGCATCCTTACGGATATCGATCCCTTCAACCTTCTTGAATTCATCCGCCACATAGTCGATGATGCGTTGATCGAAGTCATCGCCACCGAGGTGAGTGTCGCCATTGGTGGATAAAACCTCGAACACGCCTTCGCCGATTTCGAGAAGCGAAATGTCGAACGTCCCGCCGCCGAGGTCATACACAGCGATCTTTTCGCTGTGCTTTCGATCAAGACCATAGGCGAGAGCCGCGGCAGTCGGTTCATTGATGATACGCTCAACTTTCAATCCGGCGATCTCACCCGCATCTTTGGTGGCTTGCCTCTGGGCGTCATTGAAATATGCCGGTACTGTAATGACCGCCCGTGTAACTTTTTCACCAAGATAATCTTCAGCGGACTGCTTCATCTTCTGCAATATCATCGCCGAAATCTCTGAGGGTGAATATATTTTATCATCGATTTTAACGCGGGCCAGGCCGCCGTCGCCTTTTACGACTCCATAGGGCGCTTGTGCTCGTTCACGGTCAATTTCGTCATATCCACGTCCCATGAATCGCTTGATAGAGTACACCGTTTTCTTGGGGTTGGTGACAGACTGGCGTTTGGCTGATGCGCCGACAAGACGTTCGCCATTCTTGGCGAATGCTACTATGGAAGGAGTCGTGCGCGCTCCTTCGGAGTTAGGGATAACGACCGGTTGGCCGCCTTCCATGACTGCGACACAGGAGTTTGTTGTGCCGAGGTCGATACCGATGATTTTGTTGGACATTATTCTAAATTCCTAAATTTAATTTACTTGAATTTTGATTCTATTGGAGGGCGGACTGAAAGAGTTCGTTGATTTATTCGCTTGGTACGCCAATTCGGACAAGATTCTCTTGGAGGGGGGGCTTCAGCCCCCCCTAAAGGACAATCAAGCACAAACA
>CAYHEC010000028.1:0-41911 GCA_964355675.1 uncultured Caldithrix sp. | reverse complement strand
GCCCCCCCTCCAAGAGGGTCAAATCTCTACTCGAACGAATAAATCAACGAACTCTTTCAGTCCGCACGTCAATAATTGATAAACCGCCTACTTTCTATTCGTATGATAGACCGAAGCTTGATCCGTAGGCAATATCACCAGCTCGGCAATGTTGGCATGAGCCGGTCTGGTTGCCACAAACAGCACCGCCTCCGCAATGTCTTCTGCGGTTAGCGGGGTCATCCCGTTATAGGCAGTTCCCGCCCGTGTCACGTCGCCCCGATATCTTACGAGCGAAAACTCTGTTTCGACCAGTCCGGGATCAACGGTTGATACGCGAACTGGAGTGTTGACCGTCTCCATCATTAATCCTTGAGTGAGTGCCCTCACCGCGAACTTTGTCGCGCAATAGACGCTTCCTCCCGGATAGACCTGATGCCCGGCAATCGAGCCGATGTTGATAACATGACCTGAGCCGCGGTGGATCATTCCGCCTATCACTGCTCGCGTCACATACAGCAATCCTTTGACATTGGTGTCGATCATCTCCTCCCAATCGTCGAGCCTGCCACTTTGAATCGGGTCTAATCCCCGCGAAAGTCCGGCGTTATTTATCAAGATATCGATAGATTTGAACTCCACGGGAAGAAGGTCGATGAACGAACCTACTGCCGGTTGATCGCGAACGTCCAACATTCCGTAATGAATTGATATGTTATATTGTTGAACTAATTCTGTTGCAAGAGTTTCCAGACGTTCCTGCCGTCTCGCCGCGAGAATCAGATTTGCACCTTGCCCGGCGAAAACATGTGCGCACGCAAGACCGATCCCGCTCGATGCCCCGGTGATGAAAATAATTTTAGATTTCGGTGTATTCAATTGTTATAGAGTTTAAATGATGTATTCAGACAGATCAGAGTTCTTTGATTTATTAGCGAATCTGTACCTCAACCTCAACCTCAACCTTGACCTTTAATAAAACGTCTCCTGCTCGATCTTTCCCCAGTGACGAGCCAGACGATCAGCAATTCGATACCAGACAACCGAAAAAACCATCCACAGAATTGTTGTCAGAATAAGGTACGCCCATAGCTTTTCTGCTCCCAATCCTGTCCCCAGTTTTGCCTTGTCACCGTATATCGCCAGCCGCCAGAGATCCATCCAATAGGTTATCGGGACCGATTTACCTATCGCCGAAATCGGTGCTGGAAGATAGCTCATCGGGAATATAGCCCCCGTGATCAGAAAAAGTAACCCCGCGATGCCTTCTGCGAGTATCCAACCCATCCGGTCGATGATCAGCATAAAGCTAGCCAACATCCACCCAATACTCGCCATTCCAACAATTGCCACCCCAAGACTTAGCAACGCCATTCCCCAATCAATTCCCATTGGATTCAGTGTGACGCCAAGAATGCCATGCCCGGCCCATATAGTCAAAACCGCTCCAAAAATTGCAATCAACATCTTCGGTGCGACTCTGCCGAATATCTGAACGGGAAAAGGAACAGGAGATGAATAAATATAACGGAATGTCTTGTAGTGTTCGCGGTCTTCGACGACTACCATCCCGGCTCCTGCAAGCAGTAATCTCACAAATAGGAATGATGCCGATCCAGCGAGTAAAAATGCGAGATACTCCGGATTCCCGCCTTTGCCCATCACGATGCGGTACATGAAGACAAGCATCAACACGCCGAAAATCGGTGGGATCAACGCGAAAATGACGTACAGCCACGCCGGAGCCCAGTTGCCTTCGAGATCCCAGCCAAGTCTGGCGTGAGCACGAAAGGCGCGGGCAAACTGGATCAGTCGTGTTTTAAAGGGAATATCGCTCATTACTTGTTTTGTTTAACTTTACAATATAACGAAATGAGTGACTATTATCCAGTATTGAAATGGTTTTGTGGGGTTTAGAGCTGTCACGTGCCTCACGTGACAACATTGATAAGATTGGCATGTTTCGGTTGAACTTTGCGAAGACGAGGGAGCCTATTCCCTCCAGCTTGCCAGAGGAATTTAAATGCTTCAGGGTGTCCCCACCCTGAAGCAACTTTACTTACTAATTGATGTGTAAACAAAATACACGCGGACGAGGGCGTCCGCGTGTACAAGTCGGCGCAAATTCAGAGTATTTCAAAGAACTCGGATACACCTTGCCCCAAATCCCAAACATCACAAAATCGTAAAACTAATCAATACCGCCTGTTGCCCTTCGTCAAGAACGCCTTCGGTATTTTTTGCATCTATCGGAAACTCCAACCCCAGCATCCTCCCGTCGCGTTCCAGAACGAATGCGACGCGATGTTCCTTGTTTGGTCCATCCCAGTGGTCATAGACATAGCGGTGGGAGGTGAACCCGCCGGAGATGTAGGTCGTGCCGATCGGTTCCGTAACAACCCAAAGCCCTCGTTTCTTGGCTTCTTCGAAGGTGGCGATGTTGACTTGATAGGCGATTTTATTGTCAGCTCCCCGAAAAGCAACCTCACCATTACCACGAGGGACAAGGCGGTATTTAGCGGGATACTTGATCGAGTATCTGGCGCGTTGATCCGAGAAGTCGAGCCATTCGGTTCTCGGGTTGATCGGTTCGGGTGGGGAGGAGGTACACCCGGTAAAGGCGCCCGTCACGAATAGTAACGTCAGGTAAAAAAGCGGAAATGTCCGTCGGATGCCCATTAAATGGTCCTATGGTGATTTATGGTGAGTCTGTTGAAAAAGCCTTAGGGGTCGGTAGGACGGGGCTCCGTACCCGTCCACCTAAGCACGAATTCCTTGAATGAACGGGTACGGAGCCCCGTTCTACGGGGCAAAATGCCTGACTTCATGACTTTTTTAACAAACTCATGGTGCTGTCACATGTCTCGTGTGACAGCTTATCGAATTAGATTAATCCGACTCGAACGCGACTCTTTGGGTGTATCGATCCGTATAATATACGAGCCGGATGGAAGATTCTCGGCATTCCATTCGTAACGATTATTACCCGCTGGTATGTAACCGAGCGAACGCCGTTCCAGCACCCTCCCGTCAACTCCGATAACTGAAAGGCATGTCACGCTTGGTAGTGGCAGGTTGAAAGACAGAACAACTTGCGAATTGAACGGATTGGGGTAGGGAGGATGCAAAGCGAAACATTTTGGAAGGCTAATCCCATCTAATGGCGCAGAAACGGGCCCAAGATGAAACAAATCAATCGAACCACCTCGTGGCATAAACCAATCGGAACCGTTTTCTCGATATATCCATTCACCACGCAAAAATGTGCCAATTGCTCTATATGGATCGCCATGCTCAACTCGTCCGAGCAGTTCAGGTTCGTTCCCTTCGGAAGCCGACCAGAGTTCGAAACGTCTATCCATCCCAATCGCTACGGTATCTCCGCTCACGCTGAAAGAATAAATGTCATCGCCGGGATGGATGCCGATACCGTGTTCGAACCTATCCTCCTCGGTTATTTGCCAGACCCCTATCGAATCCTCGAATCCTACAAACAAGCGGTTTCCTGATGAATTGATCCGAACATTATACAGGTAGGGATCATCGATAAAAACCGAGTCTATCGCAACTGCCGGATCATTCCAATCGAGCAGTCTCAAATAATGGAATTCATTTCTGTGTAGGGTATCCATATCGCACAACAGAAGCCTGTTTCCGATCCCAACTAAGTCAATAGTTGATCTGTCTGATGTATAAAGTTCCTGTGGATTGCGTTTGTCAGAGATATCGAATAGATGGAACCCGTTGATTCCAAGACAAACAGCCAGTCGATCTTCTTCGATCTCCAGACCATGGGGATAAGTGAACGGCCTGATGTATTCACCCTCGTAGTCGTAATTGAATTCCCTTAACCAAAGGGTATCTTCATTCACCCAATCGTAGCAGATCAAGTAGCAATATAAGAAGCCGCCGGGGTAGTCATAAACATTGTAATAACTTTGAACGACATAGATTAGCGAATCTCGAAGTTCTGCCGAGCTGTACATGAATGCATTATATTCAACTCCATAGACACCCCAGCCAACAACCGGTAACCCCCGCCAGATCCTTTGAGGCCAGGCTGGATCGTTATTGTCGTAGATAGCGACGTATGTCGTGTCGTAGTACTCATTCCATTCGCCTTCAACGCTTCCCATGCTCTCAACGCCGACTCTGTACATGTCGTCAATATACAGGACATATCCTCCCGGAACGTCGCGGACATAACGCACATCCAGTGAATCCTGCCCCATCACCGCCGCCTCAGCAAGAAGTAAAACCATCAATCCAAAAACTCGTTTCATTGTTCCTCCGTCTGTAGTTGTCGTAGGGGCGCAAGGCCTTGCGCCCCTACATAAACCGTTCCACCTTCACCGCCCCGTCGGTGACGACATTTTTACTTTCGCACTTTCGCACTTTCGTACTTTCGCACTTTCGCACTTTCACACTCTCTTCCTTTCTTCCTCACTTCACACAAACCACTTTCGCCCTAAGCGCTTTTCCTTCCGACGTCACCTGAAGCAAATAAATCCCCGCTGGCAGATTCACTGCGTCGATACTGATGGTGTTTTGACCAGTCTCTCCGGCAATCTGCTCGCTGTGCATACTTCGTCCACTCATGTCCACAACGTCCATCTGCACATCAGACGCTTTTGGCAATTCATATCTTATCGTCGTCCGGCTGTTGAAGGGATTCGGCGCAACGGAAGTGAGACAAAATTCAGCCGGAACATCGACGACCCTTTCATTCCCGACTGAGACAGGTCCCCACCAAACCTGCGCAACCCCCGGTTCGTCGCAAATACCCCTCATCGTCAATCTCGTTCTATCGGGATTCACCACAAGATCATCAAACGGGTTATCCCACCTGACGAAACCGGTTTCCCACCCATCGGTTATAGCAAAATTTAGCCGCGAATAGTCGAGCGGAGCGGTGATCAGGATGAACCGCGCTGTCTCGCCACCTACTAATGCTTGATCGATATCCACCTGCAACCGCACATCCGTCCAATGCCAATATCCATTTGGTGTCTGATATTCGCATTCAAGCGAGGGTATTTTGATAAAGAAGCCGTTCTGTCCCCCGTCTCGAACAATGTGGACTTCTGCCGAGTCATCTTGCCAAACTTCACTTTCGTGCCCCCAGATGCCCGACATTTTGAAGCCCTGCAGACGGACTCTGGCAGAGGTCTCGTCGTTCGGATACCAGAGATACATGGGCGAAAGCGACCTTGCGAGTTCGGGTTCCAGATTGATATCTGCGTGTTGCATGTAGTGCCATGCTCCATTATCCGCGTATGAAATATAAATTCGGACGTCTTCGTCGAGGATGATGCCCGGTGTCGCCATACGAACTTCGGGAGTCAACCCATACATGATTGTGTCATCGACGGTATCGATAAATGAATGGACATCCGAAAGAAGCACTCCACCGCTGTAAGACAAATCCCAGTGTGTTTCGCCTGAGAAGGAAATATCCTGTCCGGTGGGTCGTCCTCCATGTCCATCGCCTGCCCAAGCGGTGACTTCTCTGTTTGAAACCACGCGGAAATGCCAGCGTACTGATCTTTCGAATAGAAGACCCCACCCCCCCCAAGCCGGATCATCGGTATAATTCGAAAAATTTTGACGGTATGCCAACGATTGAGGAGGCAGAACTTCATTGGTGGCTGGGTAGTGAAGACGGGTGATGAGTGTGAAGGAAGCAGTATCTTCGAGCTGACAGCGACTTATGCCTCTTAGTTGAGTTCCAAATCTGCTGTTCCGATCGAACTCAAGAATGCTGTCGGAAAAAGTGCCCTCCGTGAAACGATGATTAATGAATCCGCCCGAATCATTGCGTGTCCAAGTCAGTATATAGTCATCGCTGACGAACTTCCGCGCCGCCATCTTTGTTGCGATGGTGACGTCGATGGCTGTGTCTGAGTAGAGCACGGTGACGAGGGTCGAATCATAAAGTGATTCACCCCATGGCGGAACCCATACATCCGCCTTGGCGAGCAAAGGTGTGATGAGTAGCGTGAAAACCGCGGCCTTGTAGTTGATACCGTGTCGCATTGCGGCCTCCGTTGAGAGATATTTTGGTCTATGTCAGCCGTCAACCCTCTGAAGTTGACGGAATAATTGCCATAAGAAGACGTCATCCGAAACCTTTAACCCCTTAAACCTTAAACATTAATCCTTGAGCCCTGAGCCTTGAGCCTTGAGCCTTGAGCCTTGAGCCTTGAGCCTTGAGCCCTGAGCCCTGAGCCTTGAGCCTTGAGCCCTGAGCCCTGAGCCCTGAGCCTATATCACCTTCATCCAATCCGATAATAGAAAATAAAACCGGTCGATCAATAATGCAAACCTCGTCATCACCGTATATCCATACCCCGCCCCGAACCCAACCATCAATAGTCCCGTTCCGATCCGCGCAAAATTCCCCGCGACGCCTTTATGTTCCAGACTGAAGAAAAAGTAGAGCAATATGCAAATCAGCCCAAAAACGATCACCGGGTTAGCAAAAACATTCAAAAAACTCAGCAATCCCGGATCACTGCCGAAGTTCTTCAACGCCTCGACTGAAATCGGAGGCACTATCGACGCCTCAACCTGCCGCATCAGATCGCCCTCCGTGAACCCGATTACCGCCATTCCGCTATATATTCCGACCATATAAGCCATCGGCCACCGGCTCACCCATGCGATTTTCGGAATAAATCTTGTGAACATCAGTAGCCCAAGGATCAGCGGAAAAATCAGCCAGAAGTCCTTTCCGGCAAGAAGCGGGTCTTGAAGGTTGGGCTTGAAGACGTTGAAGTATTCGACTGCAAGACCGTAACCCGCGGCGACGCCGACAAAAAGATGTTCGGCAATCTTGTACAGCGGGTTGTCCTTGTAGAGAAAACTGAGGATCATCAGCGTCAACGCCGCCGCGATCCAAGTCCAAAGTATATTCATTTATCTATTTTCTTCTTATTCTTCAAGACTTCGTGTTTAATTCTTCCGCTTTCTGGTCATAAAATAGACGATATTTCCAATCAGAATCATGACGACGATCAGTACGTGCCCGGCTGATTGTGCGTCCATAAATGTCAACGCAAGTCCAGGATGATTAAGGAGTTGTTCGTATTCGCCACAACCGGCTATTCCCGAAAGCATCCCTTTGAGTTGTCCCGACTGGAGATATGCTGAAAATTCAGGTACAGATACAGCGCCAGCCCCGGAAATCATCGTTATACTGAAACGGCTCTGAGCATATTGAACGTATTCTTTAGTGCCCGGATATCCTACCGATATGTTCACAAAAAGCGGAAAAGACGCATAATTCTCAACCTTTTCCATAATCGGAATCTGCCCAACTGGCGTGCCGTTGTAAGCCAATGGAAATGCTTCCTTAAACGACCGTCCCAGCTCGACTATCACTGCTTCGCGACCATCTTTAAATCCGAGGTTTACAAAATCGACGCCTTGAATCTTATCATTACCACGATCCGCATTTGCCCTCTGGAGTGCGAGTTCTGTCAATGGTGGCCCGGCTGGCCAGAGCGAAAATATCACAACTTTCAGGTTCTTTTGAAAAATATGCCGTAATGTCGCCTCGGTCATCGGATACAGCTCCGCCTTCGAGCCCGGATCGAAGTCGGTGGACATCAACACCAGCGAACCTTCAGGGAGTTTTTCGATTTGATCGTAGTATGCCTGCGTGGAGGCGGATGTTTGCAGAGGTATCCGCAATGGGAAAAGCAACGGAAACAACACCGAAAGCGCCACAAGGAGATAAATCCAGCGGCGGTCGAGATGTTCGAGTTTGGAGAGGAAGGAGGATGTCATTAAAAAAACTTCGGTTACTTTTGATGACGCAAGGCGTATCCGCCTGGCGTCTAAAGAATCTGCGCCCATTTCACGCCGCTTTTCTCGTTCGGAGTTTACGGCTTTAGCGTTTTTCCCTGTGTCTTTGGTTTAGGCGTAGCCTGCAAGGCGTTACTGGAATATCTAACTCCATAAATATACTACTTCAATCAAATCTATCGCAAATTCATATCCAGTTATTTGGGGGCAAATCTCTTCTCTCTACGAAAATAAAAACAATTTGTTATATTCCTCCAACATATTCCAGAACAATCAAGTATAACAAGTATAAACAATAACGTAACCTAATGCTATCAATCAACAAAGGAACACAATGTTAGCAAAAAGTCTTGTAGCGATTCTCATCTGTTGCGTCACCCTCGGAACGGCGGAGGCAAGCGAATGGAGTATCGATCCGGTACACTCTTCGATTGGTTTCGCAGTCAAACACATGATGGTTTCGACAGTCAGAGGCACGTTCGGAAAATATGAGTCGAAAATCTCATTCGACCCCTCCCAGCCAAATTCACTTGACGCAGAACTCACGATCGATGTGAGTTCAATCAATACTGGAGCAGAGAAACGTGACGCTCACCTAAGGAGCGCCGATTTTTTCGACGCAGAGAAATTCCCTAAAATCACCTTCAAGTCCAAAAAGATCGAGAGTCTGGGCAATTCCCGCTACCGAGTGACCGGGGATCTAACGATGAAGGACGTCACCAGAGAGGTTGTTCTTGAGGGGGAGGGCTTCGGGGCAACCTACAAGAACCCGTGGGGCAAGACGGTGACCGCAGTCTCAGCTAAGGCGACGATCAACCGCGACGAATTTCATATACTTTGGAATAAGGAATTGGAAGGCGGTGGAGTGTTGGTCAGCAAGGACGTAGTGCTGGAAATTGAGCTGGAGTTGGCAAAGGGGGAGTAGGTCAAAAAACGATCACTTTAGTCACCGAGCGGCGTATCTTGTTGCGGGGACGCGAGAAACGGCGTGATCGATTTGTGACTCATTCGGTACGGCGGGGCTCCGTATCCGCCACCTTATTCGGTACGGGCGAATTCATTACCCGCCACCTTATTCGGTACGGGCGAATTCATTCGCCCGCGTCGCGTAGGATAAGCGTCCCGCTTGTCAGTGTGGCAGGGCGTCCCGACCTCACAGGCAGACGCCCTCGTCTGCCTGCAATAAATTAAGCGGCGTCAGATGTCCATGTCTGACGCCGCTTCTGTTTCCTATTGACTTGGGGCAGATTTTAGAATAGATTGGTATTGTCGGTAAAACGGGCGTCTCGCCCGTTACGCGCAACGCCACCATCTTGGCGGCAACGTGGCACCGGTGTTTCTGCTTATCACCAGATTAGTCTTGGAAACAATCTTAAAAGGAATCACAGTATGAAACAAAAAGGCGTCATGTCCGAACAGATCGAGCTTGAACAGACGGAGAACGGTGTTCCTTGGACGATCCACGGCATTTTCTCGGACTATTTTTTACGAACTAAGCTACGCTTTGCTTCGAATTGGCCCAAACATGAGGAATCTGAGCTGGCATTTCAAAAGTGCCGCGACCTCTTCGAACGGAACAAATCTCGCCTCGAACGATTTGCTAACGAAGACCAGGCCCGTCATTCACTGATAGAGCCGGTGCTTAAGCTCCTCGGATTCTTTATTATCCCCGAATCCACGCTTCCCGGAAAGAAGAAGACAACCCCGGATTACCTTCTTTTTGGCGATGAGGCCAGTCGTGAAGCCGCTCTCGATGTTCACTCGACAAAACGCTACTCGTTGTCTATTAGTATAGCGGAAGCGAAACGATATGGTCATAATCTCGGTGATGTTTCCAAAGAGGAATCACCGGGTAAATTCCCCCATCAGCAAATTAACGAGTACTTAAGAGAAGCGGTCGATCCTGCCCTCAGAAAGCCCTATTTTAATTGGGCGATTCTTACTAACGGAAGGGATTGGCGTCTTTATTATCGCTATGTCAATAGCTATTCTTATTTCAATTTCGATCTGGAAAAAGCCGCAAACAGCCGCGAGTATTTTAAGTACTTCTGGATGCTCTTTAATGCAAATGCGTTTATAAAAGACACAAACGACTCATGTCAGCTCGATAAAATTCTCGATCAATCAGTTCAGCACAGCGCCGCCTTGGAGAAAGACCTTAGGCGACGAATATACAACTTATTGGAAAAGCTTGCTAACGGCTTCTACAGACGTCCCAAAAACAATATATCTGAAGATGATCTGCCAAAACTCTATGAAACCTGCCTGATTTATATGTACAGGCTTCTGTTCGTTTTATATTCCGAAGGAAGAGACCTGCTTCCCGTCAGTCCTTATCGCGCCGGGGCAAACCAAGCCTATCGCGATGAATACTCGTTGCGTCGTCTCCAAGAGAAGGTAAAAAAAACAAAAGCACAGGATGCAGCTTCGATAAGAATGTATAATGAGCTTGACGATTTATTCACCCTGATCGATGGAAATGAAGAGCGTATGAATCAATTATTAGAAATTCCGAGATACAATGGAGGGCTATTTTCGCCAACCAATGCACCACAGCTTAGTAAGTGGAAGGTGGACGGACTTGCACTCAGCGAAGTTCTTCAGGGTTTGATGTTTTCGTTTCTGCATCCAAAAAGTGGCGAGACTGGCGAGGTCAACTTCGATGAGCCGATAGACTACTCGGAGTTAGACGTCAGACAATTGGGGTCGATTTATGAGGGATTGTTAGAGCATCATCTCGAATTATCCGGTAAGAAACTGGCGCTTGTGAATGATAACGAAAAAGTGAACCCGGGTGAGATGGTTGCTATTTCCAAACGAAAACAGTCCGGTTCATTTTACACTCCCGATTATATTGTCAAGTATATTCTGAATCAGACTGTAAGACCTTTACTCGATCAGATCGAAGCAGATCCGGTAGTGAGAATCGCCGCCGAGTCTGGTATCGAGGATAACAGTTTCGCCGAACGGGTTCTTCGCCTAAAAATTCTCGATCCAGCGATGGGCAGCGGTCATTTTCTCGTTCGCGCTACAGAGATGCTTGCCGAAGAAATTGCCTCACATCCGACCACAAAATTAGCAATACCCTACGCGCCTTTCAATGTTTCACACGACGAGGCTGAAATCGCCTATTGGCGGAGGCGAGTAGTCGAATCGTGTATCTATGGCGTTGACCTGAACCCCCTCGCTGTTGAACTCGCCAAGCTATCTCTATGGTTGACATGTATCTCATCGAAGGAACCGCTCAGTTTCATCGATCATCACATACAGTGCGGCAATGCTTTGATCGGCGCCAAAATGCGCGATCTCGATCATCTCAAACGTGCTGGTGAAGAGACTGCCTCGCTAATGAAAGTCGTTGGTCTCGATGAGGCGCGTAACAAGGCAATCGATTTCCTTCGCCTGATCCGTGAACAGGAGAGCAAGCGGCTTGAGGCTGTTATCGAAAAGAAGGCGATATGGGAAGAGGAAGTAGTGAAGAGGATGGCTCCGTTTTATGCTCTATCTGATCTACGCACCGGATTCGATCTGGGATTCAATCTTGAAAACAAGGAATATACACAACACGCCGAAGAGCTTCTGACGCACCCGGAAAGCCTTCCTGAAAAAGCCGCCGAACTTAAAGAGAAATACCGCTTCTTTCATTGGGAGCTTGCCTTCCCCGAAGTCTTTCCGCCCGGAAGTGATGTCGGCGGATTTGATGCGGTAATCGGGAATCCGCCGTATGTGCGGTCTGGAAGCATAAGCGATATGAAAGAATTTCTTGCCGGTCATTATGTGACTTATGAAGGGATGGCAGATCTCTATACCTATTTCATTGAGCAAGGCTTGAATTTGCTCAGACCGGGGGGGCATTTCGGGTTTATCGTTTCGAATAAGTGGATGCGCGCGGCTTATGGTGAATCGTTACGAAAATTCGTCAAACAGTTTGAAATCGAAATGCTTGCCGATTTTGGGGAATTGAAGGTATTTGAAAGCTCCTCCACTTTCCCGCTGGTTATCATCGTACATAACTATCCTGCCAACGGCAATCCGACAAGGTACGTGGCGCTTAAACAACTGATAACCGATCCTGACCAATTAGCGAAAACGATTGAACTTTCCGCCTATCCTCTTGAAGCGGGTTCGCTTGCTATTGGCGGATTTAGTCTGGTCAGACCTGATGCGCAAAGAATACTCGATAAAATGCGGGAAGTGGGAGTGCCGTTGGGACAATATGTCGATAATAGAATACACTATGGTATAAAAACGGGTTACAATCAAGCTTTCATTATCGACAAACGCAAACGAGCCGAACTGATCAAAGCCGATCCAGGTTCTGCTGAAATCATTGTTCCGTTTGTAATCGGGGATGATGTAAGGAAATATCATATCAATTATCGTGAAAGGTATTTAATCTTCACTAGGCAGGGTATTGAGATTGAGAATTATCCGATAGTCAAAAAATATCTTGCTAAGTGGCAAGAGAAGTTGCAGCCGAAGGAAAGTAAAACCGTGCAAACTGGCCGCAAACCGGGTCAGTATAAATGGTATGAGATTCAAGACACTATTGATTATTATGAGGAGTTTCTAAAACCAAAAATAGTCTGGCCTGTAATCGGCAAAGAAAGCAGGTTTGCATTGGATACCAAATCACTCTACCTAAATGATAAGTGTTTTATAGTCCCAATTAACGATTGCTATTTATTAGGGGTACTTAATTCACTTCCGGTATGGTTTTATTTGCGAGCGCTATGCTCGGTTCTCGGTGATCCAGATGCGGGGGGAAGACTCGAGTTAAGGGCGATCTACGTCAAACAAATCCCTATTCCTGATGCCCCGGTAACAACTCGCCAGCATATCGGATCATTGGTGGAAAGTGTCATTCGTCTAAATGACGAACTGGAGTCTGTTCTAACAGTTAAACAGAAATCAGACTTGAAGCGGCAGATAGAAGTAGCTGAGCGCGAAATCGATTTGCTGGTCTATAAGTTATATGGGTTAAGTAACGAGGAGATCGCTTTGGTCGAGGGAGCGGGGTGAAACTCGAACCGGCTTTCGCCGGGGTGATGATGAAACGGAGATCCTTCACTTCGTTCAGGATGACTCTAACGGGTACGGAGCCCCGCCGTACCGGGATTGCTTCGTCACTGCGTTCCTCGCAAAGACGAATTCGACACTCCCCTGACGAAACTCGCGTAGGGTCGATTTCCAAATCGACCTCCAATTACGGCAGGATTGGGATCCCGCCCTACGCGGCATAAGCGTTTGCTTCTCGCTTGCCCGTATTCTGAAACATGCTTCGATCTATCTCCCCATCCTCTTGCTTTCCTGCTTAATTTGTCGTATATTATCAACAAATAATCTCGTCCCTTAAACCTTAAACTTTGAACCTTGAACCTTCACCCTGACACTTCTGACGAAAGGATTCTCGTTCCGTCAGGCCTCAAAGCCCTGTCTGACAGGCTTGCTGACGGTTCTGACGTATCTAACAGAGTTTACATTTCTATTAAACCCCCACCCTGACCCCCCCCACAAAAAAGAACGGAAACTGGTACGCCGTCGTCACTTCGGGGTTTCCATCGTCGTAGAAATAGTCCGCAACGTTGGCGCGGTTCAGCACGTTCTGAACTTCCAAAAACACCGTCACCGACCGGCTCCCCGCATACCACTTCGAGTCCCACCGCACATCCCACCGCGCATAGTCAGGATAGCGCGCCGAGTTCTCCTCCCCCGAATCATCCCAGAATTCCCCCATCCTCGGTGGAGCTAGCCGCCAGACCTTCGGAGTGTAAGGTCTTCCGGTCACATACCGGAACCGGCTCGACAGCGTCACCACATCCCCATTCAGCGGCAACATATACGTCCACCATCCGTACCACGCCTTTTGGAGATCATTGAACCAATACTTATTCACAAGCGAGAAATCCCTCCCTGCCACCACCGTTGCCACCTGCCGGAAGTCGTAATCCGATGGGAAACTTTGTAGCGAATTGTGGGTCGTCGATTTTCCGAACGAGTAGCTAAAGGTACCGTACCAGTCAGTGACTTTCTTCTGCTGGAGGAAGAGCTCTACGCCTTCTGCATACTTTGTGCCTACCGGGATATAGAGCCATGAGCGAAACGTTGGATCAGTCAGTTGGCGCAAAGAGTTTTCTTCGACGGGAAGATTAGTATAGTTCTTACGAAAATACTCGATTGTAGCGAGCCTGCCGTCGTCGATCTCTCGCGTAAAACTGAGCACGTAGTGGTCGGCGCGGGAGTAGGGGAGGTGTTCGTTGCCGCCGTTTGGGTCGTAGGCGTAATAGAAGAGGGGGAGTGTCTGGTAGTAGATTCCTGATGCAAACGAAACGGCTGTCTGTCCGTCTAAATCCCAGCGAATCGAACCGCGTGGAGCGATGACGTACTTTTTCGAAAGTGCGAAACCGTCGTGGCGAAGACCGCCAATAATCGTGATGTCGCTTCTCGGTCGCCAGCGATATTGCAGGTAGGCGGCGCTCTTCAAGGTGTTCACTTTTCTGGATAATCCCCAAGGCGGCGAGACTACTGTTGTGTCAAGAGTTCCGTCCCAGTTGAAATCATAGTCGATGGTATCGGGGAGGAACCAGTTGTCATAATCGTAGGTGATTGGCTTCAGTGAAAATCCCGCCGACCATTCATCCTGCCCGAAGGTTTTTCCGCTGAAATTGAGGTGGAGTTGATTGACTGTTTCAGTGGCGTCATTATTATATTTAAGTCGATATTCAGGCATCTCAATGACTTGTTCGTTATAAGATGTGCCCGTACTGCCTATGACTACCTCCCCAATTCCCCACCATCGCACCCATTTTACCCGCCCCCCAAGCATATAGCGGCCGTATTTTGCCTTGACGCTTTCAACACCTCGCGACCACGCATCGGGTTCCTCAGCCTCGATGAAAATCCAGTCATGTGAATACATTCCGTACACCGATCCTTTTACAGTTGAGGAGAAGTCCCAAGAGGTGCGGAACTGGCCATCATAATAGTTTGGAACGGCAGTGAGGCCAATAGCTCCTTGGATAAGGCTCAAATAGGATCGTCTGATAGAGCCGATGAATGTTCCCTGACCTTCAGCGAAAGGACCTTCGACATCGATGCCAGCCCCCGCCATCGACAGTTCAGCCTCTGTCAGCCATGCGGCACGGTCTCCGTCTCGTAATTCGAGAGCCATGACGCTGGAGGCTTTGTCGCCATACCTTGCCGAGAAACCACCAGTTGAGAAGGTCACGTCCTTAAGGAAGGAGATATTGAGCGCGCTGATTGGCCCGCCGGAGGAGGATTGAGTGGGGAAGTGGTTGATGTTATCGACTTCGATCCCGTCGAGCAGTGTAAGGTTTTCGGTCGGACTACCGCCGCGGACGACGATCTCGTTGGTTTGGTCGTTAGCTCCAGCGACGCCGGGAAGGGCTTGGATGACGCGCTGTACATCTTCGGCAGAGCCGGGAGCGCGGCGGATTTCCTCGGTGCGAAGAGATCGATTTGATGTTGGCAGGTCAGGTGTGCGGCGGAAATAGCCGGTGCGGATAACGACCTCACCGCTTTGTAACGCCGTTGGTTCAAGCAGAAATTCTAATTCGGTTGTGCGTCCAGGATTGATAATTACATCGCTGATTGCCTGTGAGAGATAGCCAAGCTTGCTCGCTTCGACACTGTAAGAGCCGTGTTTGATATCTGAGATATTAAAAAAACCGGCTGAGTCGGATGCGATTGCGTGAGCAGTTCCGGCAACAATAATTGTGGCATTGGCGAGCGGAGTATGATCGGTGCGATCAAGGAGCTTGCCTGAAATGGAGCCGGGCGCGACCTCTGTAGCAAGAGCGTTTGAAATTGTCAGGAAGCCAAACACCGAGAATAGTAAAATACTATGCATTGTATTTATAATGTGTTAAGTGAGTTGATACGCTGAAAAAGGCGGAATCTCCACCTCTGGAATTATCGACTGGGCAGAATAACATTTCCTTGAGTTCATCTATCTAACTACCGTAATATTTTGTATATATAAAAATTACGTATCCAAAACCGGCGTATCCTTTCATCGGATCTTCGATGTAGATATATCTATTACTGACGCGAAAAGCATTATATAAGAACCAGTTAAATCGATTGGGTTCCTCAGGAGACCGCTTGAGATAAACCTGTGTAGCTTGAGCTTTCAGGAAAGCGCTATCCTCCAGCAAGATGTACCATCCGCCATCAGTGTTGTGGTAATCACCCTGGTCGAGGATGCCTTCACGTCTTTTCACCTCCCAACCCGCCTTCGGCTCTGGACCATTTGGTCCGATTATCGCGCCGTCGGGATAGTCGGGAACCGGCACGCGCCCCGGATCTCGGCAACCGAGGAGAGCAAGAAACAAGATGGGTAAAATGAATTTCATAGGGATAATTTAACAACAAAGTCACAAAGGAACAAATTTAATTCATCCTTTGTGACTTTGAATTTTGGAGTGAGATTTATTAAAAGTAGTGAACACACACCGGAGAGGAAAAATGTCATCCTGTCTCCGCTTTCCCGTAACAATGGGAATCTATCCACCCTAATTTCTTAGTGCCATCCCAACACGTCGATATACCTTCTCATCGCCCCATCGATGTCAACCGCCACATTCCCGCCACCGATCAATGTAGCAACTTTGGCGTCGTCACCAAGACTCACATTCTCGATCTTCAGCCCAGTTGTTTTAGGATCATTATCGCTAAAAGCAACAATCTTAACCATTCCTTCCGCCTTAAGCGCCCGCGCATTCGCATTCGTACTGCTGTTGATGAAGTGTGCTGCGATCTTGGCGTCATTTGCGTTGTTGACGTCGTTGACCTTCAGGACATTATTGAAGCTTGTGCTACTGACAAGATCCTGATTCTTTTTGTCATCGTCTGGGTTTCCCCATGCTTCTGCCATTTCAACCTCCTAAAAAGAGAAGGGACCGCCATATATTCCAATATCAGATCGGGTCCCATCTTTATCCGATATTGTAGGATCGCCTGCGTCAATAGCAGGCGAATTATCTCTGAGTTTATATGATCCTATGACGAGGTCGGGATCTTCTAAAACGTCTGAATCGCTTGGATTTAAAATCGCCGAGTAATTCTGTTGGTTATTCCAAAAGAGATTCCAGCCATACTCAACCCATTGATCATATACATCAGGACTTTCCAATCCAATATTGCAGTTCAAGAACATCGAATTAACAATTCGCCCTTTTGCATAATCAATATGAGCGCCCCAGTCAGTTCCGTCCATAATGCAGTTCGAAACATTTACAGTGCCGAGACCACAGGCGATACCATTCTTTTCTAAATTCCCTTTTATTATGCAGTTCAGGATAGTAAGTCCGGATGTGCGTTGAATTTGGATCGCGTTAAATTCACCCTCGACAGTGAAACCTCTCAGGAAAGTTCTATCAGCTTTTTCGGAATCCGACACTCTTACTCCATCATTTCTTCTCTGGCCAGTGATAAAGGTCGTTTCCGGCCCATCTTCGCTTTCCAACCAAATGTTCTTTCCCATTAAACGCACCCCTTCCCGATAAGTTCCTGCCCTTACCCTGACCGTATCACCATCAACACTTGCATTTATAGCGTCTTGTATCGTCTCATAGTCATCCGGAACCCAGATCACGCGGTGGTTGTCGATGGTCATCCCGACCGGATTCCCAATCCCGATATTGCCCGCCTCGTCGTAAGCCCTTACTTCAAGAATCTTAGTTCCGTTCACCCACCGCCAACTGTTCATTTGTATAGAATAAATAGAGTCTGACGCTTCTGCAAGTATCCAAGCAACTTTCCCATCGATAAATACTAATATACTGTCCAAATGACTACTATCTGTGACTACGAACTCAAGCGCCACCGTATCTCTGATCGTGCTTCCGGGAGCTGGAGAAATCCAGCGGATTACCGGCGGAGTGCGATCGGGTGGCGGTGGCGGTGTCGTGTTCGAGACGTGAACCAGTAGCGTGGGGGAGACACCCATATTGCCAGTCTCGGGCGGGACGCCCAAGCTACCGGAAGCATCCCAGGCTCTCGCTTCGAGGCTGTACACACCGTCGGAGTCGGAAAGGGTGGGCCAAAGAAATATGAAGTGGGGCGGATAGCTATCCGCCCCACTGCTAACAAAACCGTTGATGTAAAGCTTGACCGAGTCGATGCCGGACTGGTCGGAGGCGGAGACGGTCAGGGTGACGGTGTCGGAAACAGTAAAGTAGTGCCGATTAAAATCGGCACTACTGTCTGTCGAAGTGACTGAGACCCATTCGACAAGCGGCGGGCGTAGGTCAGGGATTACCGGTGGCGGATTGGTGACGTAAGTTTTCTCGGTGCAGGCGAAGAGTAGAAAGCTGAATACTATCGCGGCAAGGATTGTGATAATTCGGGCGGTAGTCATGGTCATTTCTCCTTATTAAAGTTTGTTGAAGTTCAGGCGGACGCCCACGTCCGCTCTTTCACTGTGCTTGATCTTACGGCGGACGAGGGCGTCCGCCTGGACATTTTCGCCTATCTTTCGACTCATTCAGCAGATCCTAAAAAGTTTAGCATAAAATTACTTCATCAACACCACTTTCATAGTCTCTACCTCATCTCCCTGCTCCAAACGAAGCAGATAAATCCCCCCCGTATTCTTTTCTGCGTTCCAGATAATGGAGTGCTCACCGGCTCTAATAGTACCATTTACAAGCTCATCAACTATTCGTCCGGCAGTATTGTAAACAGTCAAACGGGTGGAAGTCGATTTAGCAACAGAGAATAAAATGGTTGTCGATCCATTGAAAGGATTTGGATAGCAAGAATTCAGAAAAAGCGAGGATGGCATTGGTGCAGTGATTGGTTGTGAAGCGTCGAGCGCCTCAGTGCAGTCGAGGATCAGCATGTTCACCTGATTGGCTACGGCAATTATCCCTTCATCCGCGAGACTTACGTCCATTGGAACGCCGCCGGTGGTGTATCGTCCTGCGACCACCGGAGCACGGGGATTAGCTATGTCAAGGAGAGTGACGGCTCCATCGGCCGCGAGCCAAACGTGGGTTCCTTCGACAGCGAATGATTGTCTCTGGAAGTTGGCGGCAAAATGTTGGACAATGCGCGGAGATTGTGGATTAGCCAGGGTACAGATTGTCAGATCCTCTCTGGTGCTCATACAAACCACAGAATCCCCCAGAGCGACTCCATATCCATCGGGTGTATCGGTGTAGCCGACCCGGAACGGTGAGGCTGGGTCGGAAATGTTGAATACAACCAGTGACGCGGCGGCTACATAAACCAAGTTACCCCTGACTGCTACGTCGCGTGCTCGAATGGCAAAGCGATCGGCTACTCTTCCAACTTCGAAGGGTGTTTCAGGGTCTTCGATATTAACGATGCGGAGGGAACTGTCATAGCAGGCGATGTAAGCGTAGTTTCCTGATAGCGTTATCCCAAAGTCCCGATGCGGCGATGCGCTTTCCGCGACAATTCGGATATCGTTTAACGGTTCGTTGACGTTTAGAATCTTCAGTCCACCACTTCCACACGCCAGATATGCATACCCATCACGTACTTCCATATCTTCTATATTAATTTCCAAATCGAATACTGCAAGCTCGACCGGATGCGCCAGATTATTGATATTGACGACGCGGAACCCGGCGTCTCCAGCGGAAACGTAGGCTCGATCACCAACGATTTTTGAGATTTCGATTGCGCCGGGCAGTTCAAATTGGCCGACTCGTGTTGGATCATTGGGATTTGTGCGATCAAAAGAATAGACGCCGGATTGGGCCGCGACTACTCCATAATCTCCTTCGAAAGAGATATCGTTCACTTGGCGGAGGCTGTTATCGAAACCTATCGATTCCATAGCCTGAGGATCGCTGATGTCCAGCACTCTCATACCGAAGGTCAACGTTTCAAGGAATGCACATCTATCGAGAATTTGAAAACCGGTGATGTAATCTCCGAAAGGGAATAGTCCGATTTGTTGCACATTAGCCGGATTTGTGATATCGAACGAGCGGAAGCTGTCGCGTCCGAAAGAGATAAACAGGATCCCATCCGAACAAGCCATTCCGTAGATAAATGCCTGTATTCCATAAGTGGATATTCTTGATGGATTTGCCAGATCTGATATATTCCATACCTGAAAACCTGCCGGCGAACGATCTACGAACAACAACGTATCATTCACCGCAACACTGCCGACGATTGATCCCGTTCGCAAACGTGAGATTTGCTCTGGCTCAGCCGGATTCGAGACATCAAGAATCAAGACTCCGGATTCTACGGCGGGAAGGAAGGCAATCGTATCTTTCAGGACTATATCGACGAGAAAGTATTGGGTCTCGAATCTGCCTACTTCAGCAGGTTCCGATGGGTTGGAGAGATCATAGATGATTAATCCTTCGCCCTGATCTATCAGGTAAAGGAAACCATTCCAGAAGGTGGATCTTTCTGGGGCGTGTAATGAAGGAATTTGCCTGACAAACTGCGGCTGATCTGGCTCGGTAACGTCGAGGATCACCAGCCCTCCCGGCCGGTAGGAAACATAGGCGTAACCTTCGTGGAAGGTGACAGCCCAGGGCTCGCCCCAAAAGGAGTAAATTGAGCTGACAGGCCTAAAACCGAAGTCATCAGCAAGGGATGGAATTGCAAGAGCTGATAATAAGAGGAGGAAAAACAATCGCTTTGGCATGGTTGTCTCTGATGGAGATTTGGTGATCGGGGAAGGAAATAGAAATGAGCTATTGATTAATATAGCTTTGCAGGCAGGGATATGCAAATTTGAGTGGGAAGATTTTCGAATCGTGTTGACCTGATAAATCGACGATTTATCAGATACAACATGAAATATTATAGTAACTTACATTATGAATCACTTCGGCGGAGTTCTCCGAACGTGATCAATCGCTCCTTCTCTTCGTCCCAAAGGCTCAAAAACATTGTTTTGAAACTGCTCCAAAACGTAAGGGTATGGACATTCTGGAAATCGGGTGACGATTCGAAGGCGCGCTGGAGCCGGTAATTTGGGACAGATATCTTCAAGTGGTGGATATGATGAAAGCCGATATTTCCCGTGAACCATTGGAGTAGTTTTGGCAATTTCAGGTAACTACTGCCGTAGAGTGCGGCCTTGTCATAGCTCCAATTGGCGCCACGTTTCCAGTAGGCAGGATCAAACTGGTGTTGTACATAGAAAAGCCAGACTCCAGCCGCGCTTGATAGCCAGTGGATCGGAATAAAAATGAGCGCCACGGTTTTGAATCCGAATACCCATCCTAACAGTCCATATAGAACGACTATCAATATATTGGAGAGATGAACATTAAATCGCTCTCCCCGGGTTGTATGGGTTCGGTCGCGAACGATTCGGTTAAAAAACAACATCAATAGCGCTGGTCCGAGGATCATAAACATGTAGGGGTTTCGGTATATGCGATACCTTATTCGGTCGAGTTTCGGTAATGCCAGATATTCATTTACGGTATAAAGGGTCATATCACCATGACCTCGCTTGTCGAGGTTGCCGGTGGTGGCGTGATGAATAGCGTGTTGCTTTCGCCAGTAAAAATAGGGGATTATAGTGATGTTGCTTATAAGCCAGCCGGTGATGTCGTTGGCACGGCGAGTTTTAAAGAATGAGTAATGTCCGCAATCATGTTGGATGATGAAGAGTCGTGCAACGAAGCCTGCGGCGAGTACGCTGAGTATCAAAGTCAGGAAATAAGAGACTCGCAATGAAAAATACATCAGAATCAGCGTCCCGATGAGTGGGATAAGGCTATTAGTGATCTGCCAAAGACTTGCGCCCATGGAAGCTTGGAGGTTTATTTTAGAGGAGATGTCGGCTTACCGATTAAATTAATGGTCTTGAAGGAATTTTAACGGTTTTGAGATGAGGTCGGCGTTTTGGTCTTCAGTTTGACCAATAGCTAACATCAGTGATACGGATTGTTCGTTAATTTGGTAGTGTAAGAGCGTCAAAATAAAAAAATAATTACATTCTTGTGTGCTGTCACACGTCCCGTGTGACAGCATTGTCCCTTGTAGCGCGTCGCACGAGACATGCGACGGCACGTAGTCGCAACTAGCGGGTTTCTTAAATTGGCTACAAAAATCCCGCCCCTATTTCTAAGGGCGGGACTTTGATCCAATCGAAGAGATTTCTATCTACCGCGTCCACGGCCACCGCCGCCGAAGCCTCCACCACCAGAGCGGGGGGGAGCGGCGTCGCGCTCGCGCGCTTCGTTAACAATCATATTGCGACCGTCGAGGTTACGTTCGTTCAGCGCTTCGATAGCTTTCTTGGCGCCCTCTTCGGTAGCCATTTCGACAAATCCGAAACCCTTGGAACGACCGGTCATACGGTCAGTGATGCAATTTGCTTCAACTACTTCGCCTTGCTCTGAAAAGAGTTTGCGAAGCTGGTCAGTGTTAACTGTGAAGGCGAGGTTGCCGACATAGAGCCTGCGACCCATAATCATACTCCTAAAATGAAAATCGTCGTCTTGGGATAGAAGGCTCTAAGGGACAATCGGTGGGGACCCGTTTGGGCCATCCGTTCGTGACGTGAGTGCCTTGAACTTGGGATCGACGGACATTCCGTGAGCCGTTGCGTATAGGGGGCGCCCTCCCCGTACTCGGACCTCGAACGGATGACCGACCAATAATCGAACGGCAGCGTAGAAAGGCAGGGAAATTCCCTTAAACCTGTGGGCGCATTTCTATCGTCGCGACCTGAAGTCTGTCAGTAAACAAATTAGGAATAAACAGTAGTAATTCCAAATATATTCAAAACATTGTTGCGAAAGTGAGAAATAGATCAAGGCATAATAATAATCGTCGCATGAGTAATGCGACGGAGTTGCTCATATATAGTGATTTCGATCCGGTCTCACTCAAGTATAGATGTTTTGAGTTTTGGTGGATCATTTTCCTCAATCAAGAGCCTTATCATTCTGGTCCACTAATATCTTCGCTCACGATTGCTGTACGCACCTCCGCTGACAAACCGATAGATTCCCATCATAATCACAATTAATCCCAGCATGAATCGGAGTCCAGTCTCGGAGGGTATTTGTGGAAAAAGCCATCCCATAAGGATGGCTATTCCGAAGACAACGAAACCGACCGCGAAGGGTATGCGATACCATTTACTCATGAGGATGAACTCAGGTTTGCCAATGTACTACGAAGCAAACCGTTGCATATGCATATCGCCAAGTTATTACTCAACCTTGAACGTGAATGGAATATCGACCCAAACGCCAATAGGTTTTTTATTCTGGATGGCTGGTGTAAATTTCCATTTCATAATCACCTTCATTACCTCCTCTTCGAAGCCCAATTTTTCCGGTTTGGCGGCGATGATCTTGTAATCTTTGATGATTCCAGTTTTATCAACGTAAGCTCGGACGATAACCTTGCCTTGGATACCTACGTCGCCAATATTCTTGGGATAAGTAGGCATAGGATTGTTTTCCAATGGCATCGGTGCAATTTCGATGGGGATGAATTTATCGGAGCTTGGGATAGCGTCGGGATCATCTTCATTGATAATAATTTCTTCACCGGAGCCAATTTCGAGCGAGGCATCTCCACCGCTGGTTATCGAGGCAATCAGATCCATCTGGGATGGCATCATCATTGGATCTTCAGCGACCTCGTCTTGATCGACAGCTATGGGTATTGCCGCAACTGGAGGCGCGGCAAGCTTGGGTAGAGCTATCTTAACTTGGTCGGGAGTATCCTGCTGACTCTTCAATTTGAGCAGGGTTGACATATCGATCACCCTTAACGGGGGCGGGATCACTTCTTCATGCTGAAACAAAGTGATGATATAAGGTGTAGAGATAATGAGCGTGTGGGCGAAAAAGCTGAACAGCAGTCCCCATAACAGATTAGGGCCTACCTTTTTCTTTAACTCAAACGACCCGTAGCGCCCCGCGGCAAGTTCCTCGTAGAAGTTCATGATAAACTCCTGATGTTGTTTGGTACAATTCGGCTCACTATGTGATACGAGCTGATTTTCTGAATCATTGTTGTGCTTCCGCCTCAAAGGCTGGGGATGGTAAGCCCTCCGGACCCATGGTTGCGAACCCTGCGGAACGCATCAGCGAATCGTCCAGAGTCGTGTATTTATCAATGGTGAAGCGAGTCGTCTTGGCAACATTGAATTCATCGACGAGGGTGACCATTGCATTATAGCTCGCCTTGCGGTCAATTTTGGCAAGTACCGTCAGACTGTCGCCGTAAATCTCACGTCTTTCGGTGAGTTTGGTGCGAAGGCTGTCCCAGGCGATGGGAGTTGGTCTTTCGGTACCAATCATATAGGCGGCCGAGTCTTTTCCGTCGATATGCATAACTATGACAGTCAATAGTTTCTTTTCAAAGACTTTCATAGTGACAGGAGGTTTGTCGGGATCGTTCTCAGGCAGAGCCATTTCCATCGCTTGTGGCAGGCGAAAAACTGTTGTTACCATGAAGAAAATCAACAATAGAAAGGCGATATCGACCATAGGCGTCATGTCGATCCTGATATGGACCCTTGGCCGTTTCCATCCTTTTGTCGCGCCGCCGCCAGCAGGTTTGGCGCCGCCAACATCTACAGCACCCATTTATTTATCCGTTCAAATGAATTCTTGGAGGGCGGACTTTCAGTCCGCTCTTGTCGGACTGGAAGCCCAACTTACGCGGGCAGAGCGGACTGAAAGTCCGCCCTCCAAGAAATTGTCTAAACTGTCACGTGAGGGCACATGACAGCACACTTATTTAGAAAAAACTTCCGACTACTCGGGACGTTTATCTTTACTCTTTCTTCTTCTCAGCGAAGGCAGAGCCTCTGCTTCCATCCTCTTTCAAATCAGTAACAAGATTAAGGATGTTCAGATCGTTTTCCTGAAGTGTCTGCATAATGCTCTCAATCGTCCCGAAATCTACCTGAGTATCAGCCTTGAGTACGACGCGGTTGACAAGACGTTTGAGTTGCAAATTGCGAATCACAGGCGGTATCTCTTCGTTGTTGAAACGTTTACCCTTGGGAACCCGGTGTCCTGATTCTATTTCAGAGAGACCGTTTTCGTAATCCAATACGGCGTTCTCTGTCGTCAGAAAGATATCTTTATTCTTGGTTACTGTAATGACGACCATTCCGGTTTCAGGAAGTTTGAACATGGAATGAGATTGAGGAATCTTCACTTCCACCTCTTCAGGCTTCTTGAACTGGGTGGTTGACATGAAAAAGATCAGCAGTAGAAAGGCGATGTCAACCATCGGAGTCATATCAATCGAAATCGGGATGCGACGTTTTTTCGGCGCAGCCATTAGCTACCTCGTGGCTTTAGTCGAGCGTTATGGAATGCTTGCGTATAAGTTGAAATTACTGGTGTCGTGAAACCGAAGGTCACTTCGTTTCCTTTTCCTTCAGAATTTCGAGTGTCAGATAAGAAGCTTCGTCAACCGAGTAATTAAACTGATCGACTTTGTTCACGAAGAAATTATAGGCAACGATACCGACAATCGCGGCGAAGAGTCCAAGCGCGGTGTTGATAAGCGCTTCAGAAATACCTGTGGCTAATTGTGCGGCGTTCGGAGCCCCCTGAGTTGCCATAGCGGCAAAAGCTCGGATCATACCGATCGTGGTTCCCAGAAGTCCAGTCATTGTGGAGACGGAAGCAATCGTTGAGAGGGCAATCAGGTTCCGCTCAAGAAACGGTACTTCGAGCATCCTTGCTTCGTTGATGGCGCGCTGAGTCTCGGCAAGACGTTTCTCCATGCTTAGGCTGGCGTCTTTGGAGGAACGAATATACTGGTCCGCGCCAGCTTTAAGGACAGCCGCGGCTGATCCACGCTGTTTGTCGCACAGCGAAACGGCATCTTCGACGCGGCCTTCGCGGATGGCTTTGGTAAAGTTAGCAAAGAAAACCAGCAGAGGGGAAGTTCCTTGTGCCTTCTTCAAAGTAATCAAGCGCTCTGCGATGAAGGTCAAGAGCATTAGAGTGATGGTGATTAGGAACGGAACCAGAATCCCGCCCTGACGGACCTGATGGACGATCGGCGTATTTTCCACGCCTTTATCCATTCCAGGTAAAACAATATAGAAAAAAATATAGGAAATCACCAGGGCGGCGACCATAGTGATTATCGTAAAAGTTCCTTGCTTCATTTGCGGCCTCTTTGTATGTTCCGAAATTAGATTATGCCGAGGGGCATTTTATTGATAAAACTAACGAAATTTGTATTCAGGGGAGAGAAGACATTCAAGTCGCCTTCCTTTTCGATCAGTACTTCTTCAACTGTTCGTACTTCTCCGCGGCGGCTTTGTTACCAAGTTGCATCGATTTATAGTAACTATCCCGTGCCTTCTTAATGTTCTCTTTCGACTTCTGGTTAGAGAAGTATTGACAATCTCCCAGAAGAAGCCAGAGATCGTCAGCAGTTGGGCATGCCTTCACGCCAGCCAGTAAAAGAGGTATTGCACCGGCATAATTCTCTTTTTTTAGATCGATGTATGCGCCAAAGCTATAGCCGTCCTTCCATGTTGGGTCGTAGCCAATCATGGTATTAATCGCTGTCTTCGCTTCGGCGTTCGCACCAGTTTCCATCAACGCGTTGACATAGATTGCCCCATAGCCGACAATGAATAACTTCTCAGGGCTTTTTTCGACTGAGACGATTCCCGAATCCATTTCGGATGCCAAAGTATCAATTGAGGCAACAGATGGAAGCCAGGCGTACTTGGCGAAGACCGGCTTTAGTGTTTCAACTAATCCCGCCATATCTTTCTTACGCTGAAGCGAGTTGATCAACCGTTTGAACTCGATCTCATCATCAGGAGTCACAGCAAGTTGCAATTTGGAGTAGAATATACTGGAATCGATGTTGCCCATCTTGTTAAACGCGCGTGCTATTAATGAGTTAACACCAGTTAAAGTCGAGTCGAATAATAGACTTTCTTGCGAAAGCTTGATGGAGCTATCGCAAAGCGCTGGAATCGCTCCCGGGATTGTGTCAGTGCCAGCCGAAGCCGCACGTTGAAAAAATAGCCGCGCCTGAGTTAGCAGAACCTCCCCTAACAGGGGTTTGGCGTCAACACGATCAGGCTTCAACGAAATTGCTTTGCGCAAAGAGACCTCAGCCTGATGGTAGTAGTTCTTTTTTTCGGCCTTGGCCATCTCGTGTATGCTACGACCAAGCAGTAAATGGGTAAAATAGTGCTGAGGTCGTTTCTTGGCGGCCGCCTCAAACTGTGCGGCGGCCTCGCCCCACTGCCGCGCGGCAAAGTAAAGTCTTCCGATAAGGTAATCGACTGACTTGTTATCCGGGTCAGCTTCTTGAACCTGTTTGAATAGATCGAGAGCTTCGTTGTATTCCTTCAGGTCCACTAACACTAACCCGTATTCATAGGCTAATTGCGGATCTTTTTGCGAAAGTTTCCAAGCTTTGTCGTAGTAACTCTTGGCTTGTTCTTTTACGCCGGCATCGTTGTAAAGGCGGGCAAGTATCTGCTGATAAAGATAGTTGTTGGGATTCTTTTCGGCTGAAGTCGCCAGAATTCGAAGCGCATCCGGAAAATTGCCTTGCTTGGAAAGGATTAATCCTCGGGCAACCTTGATCTCATCAATTTTCTTCTTTTCGTCTCGATTCTCAGCGGCGCTTACAACACGATCAGCTTCGTCGATCTTGGCAATGCTCAAATAGTAAGTCGTCAATGCAAGTACGGCTGTCGCCTGACGAGGTTCCTGGACAATGGCAGTTTCATACATCGCCACCGCGCCAACCGTATCTCCTAAAGCTAACTTTGCGTCACCCCAAAGCGCCCATCCTTCGGCATTTGACTCATCAGCACCAACCACGTTCTGAACTAAATTGCCGACTTGTTCCCATTCTCCGTGGAGCGCGGCTTCGCGTGCCGCGACAAGCGCTTTGTTGGCGGCGATTGCATTATCCGGCAGGAGAGCGAGACTGCACAAAATAAATATATGAAAAAATTTATTGAAGTAGATTACTCGATTCATAACGACCCTTGAAATCCTCTTAAGAGTTGAAAAGAGGTATGAAAAAGTGTGAAATATCCCGTTTCGTTGGCTATCTGCAGATTCTCTGCATCGACGCCTCAGATACTGAAATATAAAAAAGGAAGTTGGTGTTTACAAAGCCTGCGTGAGTGAAGAATATGGATCGGCGAAATTCACTGCTAAGGGAATACGAGTCATTTTGAGAGTGTGAACCAAGTAGTGATTTTCTTGGAGGGCGGACTTTCAGAGTTCGTTGATTTATTCGTTCGAGTAGAGATTTGATCCTCTTGGAGGGGGGGCTTCAGCCCCCCCTAAAGGACGATCAAGCACAAACAAGGGCGGGCTGAAGCCCCCCCTCCAAGAGAATCTTGTCCGAATTGGCGTCTCAAGCGAATAAATCAACAAACTCTGAAAGTCCGCCCTCCAAGAGCCACAAAACCACTACATGTTAACGCACTCGTTATTTCAATATACTCAATTTGTTCTACCCCTTCAGGAACTCTCCCGAAAACATCTTTTCCAGTTCTGGATCAGTAAATACACCGTCTTTACGGAACAGTTTACCGTCGAACCAGATCTCCCCGCCACCGTAGTCGAGTCGTTGAATCAACACCAGATCCCAATGGATAGCGGAACGGTTACCGTTATCGGCTTCCTCATAAGCTTGTCCCGGCGTGAAGTGGAACGAGCCGGCAATCTTTTCATCGAACAGCGTGTCTTTCATTGGATGCAATATGAACGGATTACAGCCAATCGAAAACTCCCCGATGTAGCGTGCACCTTCGTCGGTGTCGAGTATTTTGTTGAGTTTTTCCGTCATTGCCCCAGCAGAGGCTTCGATGATCTTGCCGTCCTTGAAGACAAATCGAATATTCTCGTAAAGTGTTCCCTGGTAAAGGCTTGGGGTATTATACTGAAGTGTTCCGTTAATTGAAGTTCTGACGGGGGCAGTATATACTTCGCCATCGGGAATATTACGATGGCCGTCACACTTGCGGCAAGGAATTGACTTGATTGAGAAAGTCAAGTCAGTACCTGGGGCTTTGATATGAACTTGCTCGGCGGCCGTCATCACCGCGAAGAGCTTGTCCTGAGCCTGTGACATCCGCTCGTAGTCGAGAACGCAGACGTTGTAATAGTAATCAGCAAAAGCCTCGGTTGACTGCATTGCGAGCTGTGCCATTGCCGGGTTGGGATACCGCAGAACTACCCAGCGGGTTTTCTTAACGCGTTGTTCGAGATGAACAGGGTGATAGAAGAGCTTATTGAACCGTTCGACCTGCTCATGCGGGATATCCGCCATATCGAACGGATTGTCAGATCCGCGTAAACCTATGTAGCAACTCGACCGCTTCATCAGGTCAAGGTGAAGCTCGGCAATTTGCTTGATCTGGTCGTCGGAAGCTCCTTTTACAAACTGACGCATCAGCGACTCATCCGAGTAGAACCAGAAGGGAGTAACGCCTCGATCGGTGGCAACTCGGATAATAGCCTGAGCGAGGTCGAGAGTTTCCTTGCCCTTGACTTCAAGGTATAATGTGTCACCGGCTTTGGCTTCGATAGAGTAATCTATCAGGAGTTCAGCCAGATGTATATTGCGAGGGTCCATAGATTTCCTTTAGAATAATTCAATAGAAAACGGGAGTCGGAATCAGAATTAGATTTTGCTGTCGGAGTATTGAATTGATTCCTCAAATATAGTTACCCAAATGCCCTCCAACAAGGCATCAATTCCTTTATCGCACATATTCAAGATAATAAAAAAGCGTCTGGTTGTACCAGACGCTCTTGAAATTTGGTGAGTGCGGGGATGACGAGACTCGAACTCGCGACCTACGGCGTGACAGGCCGTCACTCTAACCAACTGAGCTACATCCCCGTGGTGAAAGAAAACAAAATTCTTTAAGCAGTGTAATATAATCGGCAAGGCTTATAAGTGCAAGAGCCTATCGGTTCATTGACTCGCTATTCACAGAAAATGCTTAATCGAAAAGTTCATTGACGCAAGGATCCCATTTACGCACAGCTCTTAAAGCCATAAAGGACGCCATAAATGATCAAGGAAGTCGTTATGATTCCTTTCACTACAAAGAAGATAATTGTCCCACGGGCGAATTTCTTCGCAAATTGTTTCCAGTTTTCAGTCATTTATAGCAAATCGAGGTTAAGGTTAAGGTTAAGGCTAAGGTTAAGGTTAAGGCTAAGGTTAAGGTTAAGGTTAAGGTTAAGGTTAAGGTTAAGGTTAAGGTTGAGGTTAAGGCTAAGGTTAAGGTTAAGGTTAAGGTTAAGGTTGAGGTTAAGGCTAAGGTTAAGGCTAAGGTTGATGATTATAGTAGGGTTGTTGCACAATTACCAAAGGATGAAAAACGTAGCGGGTAGCCCGCACAGCTTTGCTGGGCGGGCAGGAATTAACACAAATTTTGGGTCCCGCCCAGCAAAGCTGGGCGGGCTACACGGTTTGTGTTTGGACAGCAAATCCTTTTGTAAACTGCCGACCACGGGAGGTCGGCAGTGAAGCTTAACTTGATGATTTGGCTAAAACCTGACCGTTGTGGTCAGTTCATATCGGGTTTGCGTTTTCTGTTTGAAACCTTCGATTTCGGTGGCAAACGAGATGATTCGCGGCTGGAAGTCTAACCCCCAAAGGCTTTTGTTCGCATAAAGATGGTACGCAGTGCGTACCGCTTCAGCGCCCTTATATGGAAAGAACTCCGTCTCTTGACGACTATTTTGATAACGGAAGGTCAAAGTGAAATCGCCCCATTCTTTTTGCATCAGTCGGGCAATGTTTCCAATATTGGCTTGAGCGATTGCGTCAAGGAAGGTGATGGTGTAAACACTATCGCGCCAGTTATACGCGTAACCAACTTGAAACATACTTAGCTCGTCAGTGCGTTTAATCGTTGCGCCCCAGATCGTCTCATCGCCGGCTATCGAGTCCGGGTTTGTGCCAGCCATCGGTGAGCGATACGGAAAGCCGTAATCAAAATCAAGAGACAATCCTTTCAGGGCTGAATTCCAAATTTCTGTGCCGTTACCTCCCATCGCCCCAAAATCGGAGGTCGCGCCGATCATGAAGACATATCGGTCGCGTGCCCGGTCAAAGTTCCCCGTCGAGTCCTCGAACTGAGTAAAATATCCAGCCACATAATCGGTATGATAAAGACCTCGAAGTGTGACTGGTCCCAGTTCCCTTGTCAGGCGAACGCCGTTGAGCGCCGCCATACGGTCATTAAAGATACCGTCGGTTGGATCGTCCTGACGGAAACCCTGTTTATCAAGAGTACCACAATAGGTGTCCCAAAGTGCATTTCCTTGTTGTGGTATTTTACCGAGATCTACGTCAAAATAAGGTGTGCGCCAGTTGATGTAGGCTTCCTGAATAGAGGGAAGAAGACCATCCTTATTATGAATGTCTTGAATCATCACCTGAGCGTTGCCTGAGAGACCTGATCGCAACGTCAACCCGACGGTGACGTTCTCGCGAACGTCAGTCTTAAGTCCGATCTGGTAACCAATCTTAGTGGAGTTGTTCTCTGTGGTGTGGAGTAGAATTCCTCCACCAGAAGAACTGTACGTCGGGGTATATTCCTTGGAAATTTCGTTTCGTTGGCGGAAGGATGTCAATCCCCACCAGCGGATAGTCGGCTCGGCCGCCGCAATCGAAGCGGCAAGCAAGATGATGGTCAGGGCGACGGTCGTGTTTTTCATGGGATTCCTCTTGGTGATATTTAATAATGTAAATTCTGCTGAAAGAGTTTCGCAGAGTCCAGGCGGACGCCCTCGTCCGCCTTTATATAGTGCTTGATCGAACGGCGGACGAGGGCGTCCGCCTGAACTTGTGGGCTTTAAAAGAGACTCAGATTGCCGCTTAAAGCCCTACGGAGGCGAGTATTTTGACGACCTCTTCCTTTTCCCAGTCTTCACCGACTTCGTTGATCGTGGCGACAGCCTGTCGCATGACATTTTCGCCTTCGTGCCGAATCGAGGGATTCTCTTTGATCATTGATTTGCCGATAAAAAGATTAGCCCAAGCCGCTAAATCGCGGTCGCCGATCGATTCGGCTACTTCAACCGATTTCTTGAAACCGTTGATTGCTTCGGAGGTTTTTAGCCCGGCAAGCAACGCTATACCTTGGTCCCAATATGCCCATCCCAAGCTGTTTTTATCTTCAAGTTGTTCACGCAGGTTAACTTGCAGAGTCGCAACCTCAATGATACCCGGAATTACATTTGGATCGACGCCTTCATCCCAGTTTGGCAAATGGAAAGAAGATATATTGTGCAACATCATAGCGGCGCCAGTTTTGTAATCTCTGGCGAGGGCGAACTTCACGCCTTCACGAGCAATCTTTTCGCTCGCGTAGGGGTCTTTCTTGACGTTGTTTATGTCGCACTGTACCCCGATCCAGGTCTTCATAACGGTTTTATCGTCTCCAAAACTGATCAGAAATGCAGTTGCGGATGGAACGTCACCGTTCTTAAGATGGGAATATATAGTTTCGACGGTTACTTCGTCAGTAAGATATTGTGAATGGTCATCAGACATGACAAATTCTCCTTATTGAAAAGGTTAACGAGTGTGGATGTTTACTAATATAGATAGGCATTGTATCGATTTCAAGCAAAAGTAGGTCGGTGATTATTATTCCTGTCGCATTTTTCAAGTAATGCTGTTCCGGGTCCGGAAGAGTCCCGGCGGATTCTCACGATCGAGTCTGTCCAAGAATGTGGATTACTTGCCGCAGGGTGTCCTCACCCTGCGGTAAAGATGCTGATTTACAATTATTTGTCGCAGGGTGAGGACACCCTGCGACACACACTTTAGTATTCTCGGACAGGCTCTTTAGACAGAATCGAGGGAAAATATTTTTTATAATTTTTCGACAAATATTTGGAATTTTACAAAAATGCATTAGCTTGTAGGATGATGCGCTCTGAGAGGCAAAATACCTGCCTTGACTTAAATTCCACGAACGGAACAGTCCTCTATAGTAAACGGTAATGGCGATTTATTTCACCTATACCATTCTGGGGGTATGCCGTCCACCACGAAAATAAAGGTTCGGGAATTATGCAATCGTCAACCACCTTCCTTCTCACTTTTCTGCTGATTTCGAGCAGTGTTTTTGGCGCAACTCGTACCGATCCTGCGTCGGAATACAAAAACATTGAACTGATTTCTTCCTCGCCCGAAGCCGTAGTCCTGCAATGTGATCTCAAAGATCTTAATTCTACGACTATCGAACAAGGCGGCCAGCAATTTTCTTCACATTTACTTCCAGATGAAGCGACTACCTACTCTCCCGGTCGCCCGGTTCTACCAGCGGTATGCCGGTTCGTAGTGGTTTCACCAAATTCCAATCTCGAATTAGTCGTTACGCCCTCAGAACCACGCTTGGTGAATGCTGAATTGCCGCCGCTCCTGCTGGAGGCGACGCCGGGTATGGTGATGGAATCACTCGACGATAACAGCATCTATCCTCCAGTGGTTGCCGAGATGGGTTCGCCGTTCATCATCCGCGGCGTGCGGATGGTTAAGGTGACTGTTTATCCGATACAATACGTAAGTGGGACTGACAGTTGTTCGCCGCACTACCTTTTTTACGACCGGATCATTACGGAAATTCGTTCGGTTGGGGGTGAAGCCGTCAATCCGGTTACACGTTCTGACCTACGGGTGAGAAATCGGACATTCAATAAATTAATCCAAGCGCTGGCAATCAATGGTGGCGAAGTCGGTCGCGACGATCCGGGGCGCGACAACCCTGACCGTCCAGAAGGTCATTATTTGATTGTCACAAACACGAATTGCCTGCGATTTATCCGCCCGTTCATTGAGTGGCGACGCAAAGCGGGCTATCAGGTTGATATTTTAAACCTTTCCGATGGCGATGCTCGCTCCTCAAATACAGTTAAAACGGCGATTCAAGCCCGATATGACGATTATATCGACGCCGGGATAGACCCGTTTGACGAAATCCTGTTGGTTGGAGATCGCAATACTTATGCGGTAGGTCCACAGGCGGTATGGATGTTGGAGGCTGATCCGGGTGTGAGTAATTGGGGAGGGCAGGGGAATCATGCCGATTACCTTTATGCGTGTTTGGAAGGCGATGATGAATTTCTCGATGTTGGCATTTCTCGGTGGATATCAGGCAGTCAGCCGACGCTTGAATTAGCAGTTGGAAAGACTCTTGGTTATGAAGCAAATCCCTATATGGAGAACCCGGAATGGTTTGGTCGCGCGGCGGCGTTTTCACAGCATTGGGGACATGGCGAATTTAATTCCTGGCATCCGGGCCAACATCTGGAAGTTCGCTGGGCGGCTGAGTTGCTTAGGCATATCGGTTTTGAAGATATACCCTTTTACGAAAGATGGGAGTTCGATCAAAACGCTCAAATAATTGGACCATGGCTTCGTGACCGCGTTAATGAGCGAACCAATCTTATGATGGGACGAGCAGAAAATAATTATTGGACCAACCAACTGCAGGGCGTCAATGACAACGTCGTTTTTCCAATTTACTTCACCAGCGCCATTCATTCCGATCGGCCGGGCACTATGCTCTTTCGGGAAGGCGATGGACAGCATCTGCGAGGCGTTGTCGCCGAATGCTTCACTTGGGGAGAGCTAAGTACCGATCCATCCAAGTTGGCTTGCAACATGATATGGGCGGAGATGGTCAGCGGATTTCTGGCTCATGACCTGCCATTGGGTTTGGCACGACTTTACGCACTGACTAACTTCGCGCGTGATATGCCAAACATCCAATATAATCAGGCACTTATCCACCCCATGATGAGGACGGATTTTGACGTCATCGGCGATCCGGGACTGCAACCGTGGCTGGGAACACCTCGTCTTGTTGAGGCAGAACTTCTGACGGGAACGGAACCTACGCGACGACTTTTTACTGTGCAAGTAAATGACATGGAGGACGAACCGGTTCAGGATGCTACGGTGACGTTCTATGCGCCAGGGGATTTGCCTGCTGATCCCAATGAATTTGCAGATTATGACGGATACAAAGTAAAGTCAACTCTTTCTGACGCCGATGGCCGCGCCTTTTTCCTTTTCGATGAAGCGGACGCATTCATCGAAGGCACGCCGTTATACATTACGGTCACTGGTCGTGATATCAAACCATTTTTCCTCCAACGTGAATTTGAAATTCAAGCCGTTGCTATCGAGCTTGCTAACTTCACTCTCGATGAGCGTGAGGGCAACGGTGACGAGGATCCTAATCCTGGCGAAACACATTTTCTGACTTTACAAGCGCGAAATGTTGGCAACCGGACGCTTACTGGAGTGACGGCGACGGTAACTTCAGCATCGCCATGGGTAGAAGTTATTGAGGAAAACCGTATTACTTTCGAAGACATCGGAGTCGGGGATGAGGCGTTTGCCAACCAATCGGTGATTATCCGCCTGCATCGATCATGTCCGGACGGAAGCGTCCATCCGGAAAGCCGTCCGATTATCAAGATTGATTTTTCATTTGAGGGAGGGCAATCGGAAACGGCGATTCGTCTGGATCCTGTTGCACCTGCTTTCGTCTTAAGTGAGATCGTTGGTGGTGACGTCATTCCGGATTCTGTATTTGAGTTTGATTTATTCATACACAATATTGGCAGGATGGATTCGCCGCCGCTGATTGCGTCACTCCAGAGTCTCGGATTAGGCGTCAATGTCTTGGCGGAAGAATCATTTTTCCCAGCCATCCGGATAGATAGGCGAGCACAGCTTAATGGCGATCCATTCACGATCGCGGGGAATCGAGTCGTTCCACCGGGAACTCGGCATAAAGTATTGTTAGCGGTCACGTCGGACGAGGGCTGGCGTGATACGGTCGATTTCGAATTGCAGGTGCGAACGCCTCGTGAGAGTGCTCCACAGGGGCCTGATGCTTATGGCTATATCTGCTTCGACGATACAGATCAGGATTGGGACGCCGCTCCGGAATATGAATGGATCGAAATAAATCCAGCTATTGAAAATGCTGAATTCGAAGGAGTTCGCCTTAATTTGGATGGTCAGGTGCAAAATGACATCGGCGAAGCACAAGTGATTGAACTGCCTTTTCAAACTCAATTCTATGGAGAGCTTTTCGATCACATTACGGTCGCCTCGAACGGATTCATTGCCATGGGTGAACAACCCGGCGTCGTCAACTTCCAGAATTTCCCGCTTGACCGGGGTATCGGTGGCGGAGCGGGAATGATTGCTCCGCTGTGGACTGACCTGCGGATTGGCGAAAATTCGCGGGTTCTGGTTTGTTACGATGAGGATCGCGGTCAATACATCATCGAATGGTCGAGAATGCAATATCCAAGGCATGGCGATGATATTGAACTGACGTTTCAAGTGATTCTTTATGACCATGATATATGGATCACTGAAACTGGCGATCAGGACATTCTGTTTCAGTATCGGCAAGTTGAGATCATCTCGAATATCCGCGTGGGCGATACCGAGTGGGGATCTGGCGTACCCTTCCCATCCGTCGGTATCAGCAGTCCAGATTGTAAAACCGGCGTCAGTTACGTCTGGAGGAATGTGTATCCTGTTACAAATGCCGAGATACAAAATCGACGGGCTATCAAATTTGCCACCAGTTTTGAATACCGCGCCTGTGGTCTATTTGGCAGGGTTACAGATGCTGAGACAGGAAACGGGATCGAAGGGGCGATCGTTTTCACCGGTCACGGATTCTTCACCGAGACCGATGAGGATGGTTTTTGGCGTATATTAGGCGCCCTCGCCGAAATGGAGTTCTCCATCACATTTCGAAAGCAGGGCTACAACGACTCAACTGTTGTCGTAGAAGGGGGTGTTCAGGAGGGAGACTCATTGGAGATCAATGTCAGTCTTTTGCACCCAGAGTTCCTTCTAAGTGACGACGACGTAAGAGTTATGCTCGCCAACGACCAACAATTCAGTCAGGATTTGACCATCACCAATAGTGGCAATGGCCCGCTGGATTGGACAGCCGAGAAACGTTTGATAGGGGACGCCAACGCAGACCCCTGGGAACTGAGGCGTTCCTACAATGTTAGCCGAATCACCGATGACGATAGAGTCGAAGGTGTTATATTCGCACAAGATAAGTTCTTCCTTTCCGGTGCAAACGGGATCGACTCCGCAAATATGATCTACGTCCTGAATCGTGACGGTGAACTTATTAACAGGCTCGAGCAGATCGGCTCATCACGTTACGGCTATAAGGATATGGAATGGGACGGCAATAATATTTGGGCCGCGGGCGAAGATACGATCTACTGCCTGACAAC
Organism: uncultured Caldithrix sp.; assembly: GCA_964355675.1. Classification (GTDB taxonomy): domain Bacteria; phylum Electryoneota; class AABM5-125-24; order Hatepunaeales; family Hatepunaeaceae; genus CAMBDS01. The sequence continues at coordinate 4,847 of CAYHEC010000028.1, read as the reverse complement.
CGAGGGACAGGTTGTGACGAGCTGGGATGACCCGTTGAATCCGAGCCAATACATCGCTTACAATAGTGAAGAGGGCGTTCTCTACCTTTGTGGTACAACCACTGCAACAATCGTTAGATGCGATCTCGAAGGTAACGTGCTCGAAGGCGCTCTAAGCCGTCATAGTTTACGCATGTACGGTCTTGGTTACTGGCCAGAAGACCCCGATGGGTATGACCTATACATTGTAAACCATCCTTCTGGCACACCTTCGTTCGTTACAAAAATGAACGTCGAGACCGGCGACACAATGACCGTAATCGAGATTCCGCAGGATTCTTCTTCGAGTGGGCAACAAAGCGCTTGGATTACCAACGAGTTCGACGTTTATAGCTGGGTGTTTATGAGCATCCAGAACATCTCGGCGGTTGGCGGGGGAGACCGGGTTGATATCCATCAGCTTTCAGCCCGCAAGGATTGGATGGATTTGAGTCTCTGGGGCGGCAGGGTAGAGGCAGGAGAAGCTCAAGCCCTGACATTATCCTTAGACGCCGCCGATCTTCCTGATACTTTTTTTGTCGGCGAGATGCTGTTCCGTCACAACGCCGATAGCGGCGTCGCGCATTTAGATATCGAACTGACGGTAGGCGGCGACCCAATTTTGCAACCATTCGATCTGCTTTTGCCTGTCAATGGCGACACCATTTACGAACAGAGACGTCACCTGCCGGAAGTTCGCTTCGTCTGGGAGCCGTTTATCGATCCCTGGCGTGAGGATACCGTAACTTATGTCCAGTGGTTCACCGCCAATGGTGAGTCAGCTCATTACACTGTTTCCGACACCTTCAACTTGATCGGTCTTGATACGCTTAGGCGATACATTCTTCTTGAGGGGCCTTTGATGTGGTGGGTTACGGCTACGGTTGGACAGGACACGATGTATTGTCGTGAGCCGTTCATTATCAACATCCTTCCACTCTCTTCAGATACCGATCCAACAATTCCGGTGGAGTTTGGTTTTGAGTCCATCCATCCGATACCTTTTAACTCAAGAACGACCATCAGATTTGGAGTGGATCAACCAGAAAAAACGACATTGTCGGTATATGATTTGTTGGGTCGAAAGGTTGAGGTTTTATTTGATAAGACGCCTGAAGTCGGTTATTACAGCATCGCCTGGGATGCGGGAAAGCTGTCATCAGGAATTTATGTGCTTCGGCTTGAAAAAGCAGGCAGAATGGAACTTGCCAAGGTTGCTCTGCTGAGATAGTATCATTCAACAACTGCAATCTCTTGCGGATAGAGAAGACCCGAACCAGATGGTTCGGGTCTTCTATTACGGGGGCATTTAATTTTATAGACTTGGAGGGCGGGTTTAAACCCGCCCTCCAAGAGCCACAATAACGGGAGTCAAAATCGAAACATTCCACCCATCTTCGGAGAAGGAACAGGCATCGAGTCGGTGGGATCTACCCGCTTGGTGATAGCTGGTGGTTTGGCGGTGGGTTGAGCCGACGCCGGAGCAAGCGGCCTGCCTAGCATTGGCGGTCGGGGTGGAAGGGGCATCTCCTGGCCACCCATCTGTCCTTTTAAAATCTCTGGTAGCATCGCTTTGATCTGCTTCTCAATATCCTCAGGCTTTGGCATCATGTCGAGCATCATTTTCTGCTTCTCATCGCCGCTCATGTTTTTAAATGAGGCGGCGATCATTCCGGGAGCCATTTCCATAACCAGCTTCTGAACCATCTCCGGACTGAACATGGATGACATGAGCGCCATTCGGTCGGAATTTGAGGAGTACTTGATCATCAAATCGAAGAATTTCAGTGAAATATCCTTTGTCAACGCCAATTTTTCTTCGTCGGAGATGTTGTTCAGCATCTTATCAGCCATCATGTTCATGATTTGGACTTTATCGTCGTATTTGAGCGCCACGAATCGATCCATCATCTTTCCCATGAACCAGATAATCAATCTCATTATCCTCTCCCGCGGCTTATTTTAGTGCCTTTATTGCTTTGTGAAGAGCTTTGACCAGGGCGTCTATATCGCTCTTGGTGTTATAGATTCCCAGTGAAGGCCGAACCGTTGCTTCTACGCCGTAATGCCTGACGGCCGGTTGGGCGCAGTGATGACCGGCACGAACGGCAATTCCCTCGTGGTCGAGAAATGTTCCAATTTGCACGGGGTCATATCCTTCGATAAGAAAGGCGATGACTCCCGCTTTGTTTGGAGCTGTTCCAATCAGGCGCAGACCAGGAATCGCCGATAGCGCCGCCATTCCGTACTTGATTAGCTCCTGCTCGAATCGCTCGACGTTTTCCATACCGACCTTGTTGAGGTAGTCGATTGCGGCTCCAAGTCCCACCGCATCAGCGATGTTACCCGTCCCAGCTTCAAATTTCGCTGGAATATCGGCAAAGACGGTCCGGTCGAAGGTCACGTCAACGATCATGCTTCCACCGCCTTGCCAGGGCGGCATTGTTTCCAAAAGTTCTCGCTTGCCGAACAGCACGCCGATACCGGTCGGCGCGTAGAGTTTGTGCCCGGAGAAGACGAGGAAGTCGCAGTTGATGTCGTGAACCTTCACCGGCATGTGAGGCACGGATTGGCAAGCGTCAACAAGAACCTTAGCTCCGAACTGATGAGCCATACCGGTCATCTGCTTCACCGGATTGATAGTCCCGAGTGAGTTGGATACATGCGTAAAAGCAACGATCTTGGTCTTCTCATTCAACAGCTTCCCGAAGACTTCCAGATCTATTTCGCCGACGTCAGTGAAGGGAGCAACCTTGATCCGAGCGCCCTTTTCTTGCGCAAGGAACTGCCAAGGTACAATGTTCGAATGGTGCTCCATCTCAGTCAGCAAGATTTCGTCGCCCTTGCCGATGTTCTTCCTGCCCCAAGATTGTGCGACGAGATTAATTCCTTCCGTCGCTCCACGCACAAAAACGATTTCCTTCTTCGATTCTGCCTTAATAAATGCCTGAACCTTCTCGCGAGCCTCCTCGTAAGCATTGGTCGATCGGGCGGCAAGAGTGTGCGCCCCGCGATGGACGTTTGAATTGTCCCGGTGGTAGTACTCTTTAACTTTCTCGATCACGTCATACGGCTTCTGGGAAGTCGCGGCGCTGTCGAGCCAGATCAGAGGCTTGCCATGGACATTCTGTTTCAGCGCTGGAAAGTCGTTCTTGATCGGATAATTTCCGTCGTCGGAGCTTTCCGAACTCTCCGCCTGCGCATCTCCCTTTTTATTCGAATAGCTCGATATGTTGGTGTCGAAGGTCGGAGCGAACGGTTTGATCAGTGTTCGGGCGATTCCCTCCGCGATCGGGTGATCCTTCTTCGGGTCCATCTTCTCCCGAATAGTTGTACTGACCGGATCTTCGCCGGGGAATACTCTGGGGACATCGAAGCTGAAGCGTTCGGTAATCCTCTTTAGATTTTTTACGTCGAGATAACTGCTCGTATCGTTGAGTGATGGTAGAGTACCGGGCTGGTCGCTACCGACAGGGAACATGAAGTACGGGAGGGTGGAACTTTCATGAGAGAGTTTCGATAGATTAAGCTGATCAGAGAGAACGCCTCCACTTTCTGCGCCTTGTGCGGATGGTGCGCCTGATTCCATCCCTTGTGGCGACTGTTTCAACCCTGTCATTCCGTCGCCATTTCGGGTGCCTTTCAGCGCCGCTTCTGATGCGTGGGGAGATTGGAGGGCGCCAAGCTGATTGGGATCGGAGGGCGATGCTCCACTGACAGGCATTCCTGCCGGAGTTCCGCCTAGAACACCATTGGGTAGGGCTGGCATGAAGTAGGGCGAGAAACTATCTTGTTGAGAGCCCTCTGTTTGAGGCATACCGGACATTGGTTTGCTGAGTAATGCCTCCTGACTGCCAGTCTCGGATAGAAAAGGACTCATATTTAGAGGTTTGAACGGCGAGCCTAACTTACTGAAATCGAGTTCGAATCCGGTCGTGTCTGGCGGTGCGTTTGACATTCCCGGAGGCATTCCGGCTCCGTCACTCCTGTCCGCGCTCGCGGAAGAAGGGTAGGTTCCGCTGTCGGGAATTTGCTTGACCGATGCAGGATCAACAAAGCCCTTCCCGCCGACGGGGAGGCTCTGCAAGCCGGGCGTCAGCGGCACTTTTGAACCGTCAAACGCCCCCGTTGATTGTTCTATGCCAGTAAAATCGATAAAATAGGGATTGAACGATCCGGATTCGCCTGGCTCTGACTTCGAGTCTGAGTCCTCATCGTTGCCCATTTTATTAAGCGAAGGACTGGGCGCCATCATTTCCGGAGAATGAGGAGATGGTAGCGAGGCTCCGCCACCGACGCCTTTCATTGGCCCCTCAGCATCAGGCATTCCCGGAGCGCCATTAACAGGCGGAGCGCCGGGAATGCTCAACTCTCCGAACTCAACCATAGGTTTCATTTCGGGCTTAGTCGGCTGTAATAGCCCGTGGGTTAGCGGCTCAGCAAAATTGGGAAGTGATTCAGAAGTCTGTTCCGGGACTCCTGCGTTCGATTGACCCAAGTCTGGGATTTCCTTGGGAAACTGCGAATAGAGGTCCTGAATGATCCGAGTCAGTGTTGCATCGTTTAGCTCTCCGCCGGGGTCATTACCGAGCGATTCCAGAGCGACTGGGTTTTTAGCGAGCGATAACATCGTTCTCCACTGATATAGAGGCTCTAATTGTCACGATTTGGCACCTTAGGCAAAGGTGTGATCACGCCCTGCTCAATGGACTATACTCGTAGTAGTTACCGATTTCCACGTTTTCCAATACAGCGAAAGCATCGTGGACTAAGGCGGCTACGTTGAAGTAGTTGGAGATCAGATAGGAGGTGATCCCCTGATTGTCGAT
>CAYHEC010000027.1:0-43121 GCA_964355675.1 uncultured Caldithrix sp. | reverse complement strand
CCCATGTTCTTGATTGCCAGACTCGGTAACTGCTCGTTCTCGATTCCCTTCTGGTGCAAGCCGATAACTCCCTGTTCTTTTTCACCCACGCGCATCAGGATGATGTTAGTCTTCCCGAACGAGAGATCCCAATCCATCTGATGATTGATCATCAACTTGTCGCACGGGATAAGCGGTACGCCCCGCCAGGTAAGGAATGGCGCGCCGAACATCTGGACAGTTGGTGGCGGAACGCCACGAAATGTGCATTCCCGTTCAAAAGCGGCGATTGCCTTGGGATGGGCAAGGAAAAATCCTGGCCATTTCCAAACGCGGGTCAAGAGTTCATCGAGATCATCGGGTGTTGGCGGTCCACTGACGGTCTGCACTTTCTGAGAAGGATGCACCACATTCAAGAGCCCGAAGTGCGGATTGTTGATCATCTCCCACTCCTGAGTTTCCTTAACCTCCTCAATAGACAATCTAAGCTGTTCACGAAGCTGGTTGACTTCACGATTGTAGAGATCAGTGACGCGGGAATGGACCTTGACAACTGTCTGCACGATATTCAGCGGGTATTCGGTGGGATTAGCTTCGTAATCGGCAAAAGTTTCTGGCAAGTCAACTTCACCTACGTGACCAGCGGCAAGCTTGATCTTGCTCTCGCCGCTCTTGTTCACTTGCTCACGTTCGATCATTCTTCGTTCTTCTACGGCAGTAATGTGCGCCTTGATATCAGGAATCTCGTTAATTAGTGTGGTGAAGGCTGATCTGTCAAGCGTGATGAACAGGCAGTCCGATAAGGTCGAGAGCGTGGCGCTACGAGGAGCTCCGTGAAGTAATGCTCCTTCGCCGAAATAGTCGCCGTTCGAGAGAATCGCCAAACGAAGCTTGCGATTATTCTCACCGGTCGTGAAGACTTCCACCTTGCCGCTGATGATCATATAGAACCTGTCGCCAGCGTCGCCTTGCTTGAATATCGTCTCACCGTAGCGAATCTCGGTGATTGAGAACAGTGAAGCCATTTGGTTCAGTTCATCTTGATCGAGACCACCGCACAATTCGAGACCGACAAGGTGGTCAGCTCGGACGCCGGTTTTAATGTCTTCGGGGTCGATCTCAACTTTGGGTTGAATGGGTCTCATTTTACGCCGGTTCACGCGGAACGTACCGGATTGGACATCGACCCAGGGAATTAGTCTAAGGAACCATCTCGGCGTAATGCCTGCCATCTGGGGCGCGGTTTTCGTCGAGGAAACCAGATTTCTTGCGGCGTCGGTAGAAACGCTTTTCTGGATGTGTCCGGTTTGGACTTCCGGATAGTCCCGATTTGAGGGAGCGTCGGCCATGATATTTACCTTTATATAGTTAGATCGGTTTTCGGAAAGGAGTAGATCAGTTAGTTGAGGATTAATTGAATTAATTGGAGCGAGTACTGAATTGTTGAATGTTTGGTATGAGCACAAGTTATGAGGGAAGACGCATTGAGTCTATGCCGGAAAATTTAGCTTGGTCACTCCAAGCTCTCGCTATGGGCAATAAATGTAAGAGAAAATTTCCAACAAAGCAAGTGCAAAACTGATATTGAGTCCGTGAATTAATGGTGAATTGATCTTCAGCCTGATTGGTGGACAAATTGAAAAGAAAATATCTTAAAGCTCAGAAATTTCACAAAACGCCTAAATCAAATAGCGTGTAGCCCGCACTGCTTTGCTGGACAGAACTCGCAATTTGTGCACAAATCCTGCCCGCCCAGTATATCTGTGCGGGCTACACATCATGATTTTTCATAATTTGAGATTTGGGCAACAACCCCTCCGTACCCATCCACCTAACATTTCACTTTGCCGGTATGAAATCAAGGCGGATTCCCGTACTACCGGGCAAAATGCCCGACTTCGTGACTTTTTCAACAGACTCGGATTTAGCGGCAAATACAAGCATTTTTAACTTGCAATGTCTGTAATGTGATCCTATATTCAGGTAATATCATAAGCACTGCCTGCCGTGACATTCTCTCCAATTACATACCGACCTGTGATCGGGTCATTTCCTCTGCCAAATACTGAGAATGCAAAGTCACCTAACATGACTTTTCTGAACAGTTTACAATAAAGTACGTCTTACTTCTTCGATACAATTATATCCACCTATAGCCTGAACTCTGCCTTATCCGCAATGAAGGGGAGCCCACCCATTCTATGATGTGGAACGCTTAGGCACTCCCTGAATGGCTCTATCGAGGTAGCCTACGCCTTGGGGAGGATCCATCGAAATAAATCGTCGTTTTACCATAAGAGAGGTCGCCATGCACTCATGCTGTAAAAATCGACTCGTGGTCGTTCTGACCGCTGTCGTGGCAGGATTGAGTTTCGTACCGTTTTCTAATGCGGCAGTAATCGAAGAAACCGGTTCGTTAATAGAATTCATCGCCGGAAACGAGCAGGGATGCGCTTATGACAACTGGATCAGCCACACCAGCGAGGCTGATCAGGTCAACAATCCGAGTAACTTCGCTCCACCCGAACTTGACCGTGAAACGAATGGCTTTGGCGCCTATCAGGTCGTTGACAGTCTCCCCAATCCCAATAGTGTATTAGCAGACTGGAGCGCCATCTTCCGTTATCTCATTCAAGGTGACGCCGCCTCAGCTGACGCCCGACTTGCCGGATCGTGGATGACTGATTACTATGACGTCGTCAGGCTTGACGATAACGGCACAATATATTTGATGCTCCGCGAAGTCCTTAATAACGGGTACTTCGATAATAATAGCACCCCAAACGACCAAACAGATGACGTTACCGGCAGTTTCGATTTGGGTTGGGGGTTGTTTGTGGTTCGACTTGGTGCGACCAATCCACAGGTCGTGATTGAGGTTGTCCATCCATCGACCGATTTTGCCAGCCCTTATATCGCCTTGGACGCATTTAATACCATCGACGCCGGATGCCTTTTTATCAATGGCGCAAGCCGCAATATCGCGTGGTCGGGACCCACCTACTCGGAAAGCGTTTCGCTCTCAGATCCGAGCCGCAACGCCCGCACTCCGTACCAAGAGGCTCATAAGGCGGCCGTCGATCTACTTCAGGACGAATGGGTTCTTCAACTTCATGGGTTTAATCCTTTTCCAGCGCACCCGGGCGTTCCATCTGCTCAGGTGTCCGCAGAACGCGAGAATAAGGTTAACACGAATCCGCCTATTATGAGTTGGGATCATTTCGACTTGCTGAGTCTGACGCCAAATCCTCCGGTCACTACCGATCAACAACTTTGGCCCTACCCCGAACCATCCATCACCGACTACTATGCCGTCTATTATCCCGGTCTTAACAATGTAGGGCGCTATAATTGGCGGGGGGAGATTCCCATTCCAAATAATGTTGATTTACCGGGGACAATCGATAATTGCCAAATGGTTTACACGCACGCCGGGCACAATTTCATCAACGATGATGAGAACTGGACTCACATAGAGATGGACGAATGGCCGGATGTTGTCAGATTGGACGGCGTATCGCAATTACAGTTTCTTAAATATAATGGCCCCGGTACAGGCGTTCCGACCTATGATAATTACGAATTCATGATTCATTACTACCATCCTATTTTCGTTGCCGCGGCACAGTACCTCGAAGGGCCTCCCGCCCCGGTTCAGGCGGTTGTTATCGAAGAGAGTGCTCCGTTGGTTGAATTCTATCAGGGATCGACTCAGAATTGCGAATATGATAACTGGGTTAGCCATGTATCGGAGGGAGTCGCATTAGCGGGGTATAACGACTACGGACCTGCAGAACTGGATCGTCAGACTTCCGGCTTCGGACGCTTTCAGCTTGTTCCGAACGGGACTCCGGGTGATGGATTGCTGGGTGGATGGCGGGATGTGTTTGATGCGTTTATTGCTGGGGACGCATACGGTACTGCCGCGGCATTAACCGCCGCCAGATTGGGAGGAATCTATCAGGTTGTGCATCTCACCGACGGTGGCGATGAATATTTGATTTTAAGAGAGGAGTTGAACAACAACTTCTTTGACAATAATGGCACAGCCGGTGTTGCAGGAGATGATGTGACCGGGTCTTTCAGCTACGGTTGGGGGCTTTATGTCAAGAAATTAGGAGCTTCAAGACCGCAAGTTGTTCTCGAAGCGCCTCATCCTTGCGACGACTATATTGCTCCGGCGATGACAATAGATGCATTTCAAACACTTGACGCCGGAATGATGTTTGTTGCCGGAGCGGGGCGGGAGGTGGTCTGGAGTGATACCGGGTCATTTACGAATTCGAAATCTCGTTCCGATCCGACACGAAATTCGCGTCATCCGTTTGAGATTGCCCATGAGGCGGCAGTGGATGCCATTGAGAGTGAGCTGGTAATCCAGGTACACAGTTTCGATACGGATGCCCACCTTACTTCAAAATCTCTGGAACTCTCTGCTTATAACGATCCAACTCCCAATCCACCGTTGATGGATCGAACAGACTACCACGATTTGATCAGCAATACACCGGAATACCCAATAACCGCAAACAGCATCGGCGGGGCAAATCATTCGGCGGTGCGGGTTAACGATTACTACTCGGTGTATTACCCCAGTGGAAGTTATTCGTGGCGAAATCAAATCGCAATGACGACAACGGTTTCGCAGTGGGGGTATTCGCAGAATCCGCAAATGCTCTATTCTCATATCGGCCACAATCAGATGACTGACGCGGAAAATTGGTTGCACTTCGAGGCGGATGAGTTTCCAAACGCGATAACAGAAAACGTTCTGAGCTTCTATGACGCAGGCGGAGTTGTCCCAACACATCAGAACTTCTCGAACATAACAGCCTATTATCATCCCTTAAGTGAAGCTCTTGTCCGGACATTGAATGCCGCTCCAGTCTGGACCAGTGTCCCCGCCCAAGTCAGTGCGGCAGAAGCCGATATTATTCAATTCGATGTCGTGGGTGCAGACGCTGATGGCGATGCTTTGACTATCACTTATTCGGGCGATCTGCCGATTTCAGCACAGTTCACTGATAACGGCAATGGTAGCGGAAGCTTGTACTGGCAGACGGATTATGCTTCATCCGGAGACTACACAGCGAACTTCCAGTTATCAGATGGCTCGAGTTCAGTAGATGTAAACGTCACCATCAGCATCGATAACGTAAATCGTGTACCAGTTTTGGCGGGCATCGGCAATCAGTCGGTCGGCGAAGGCGGAGTGTTAGCATTTTCCTTATCAGCCACTGATCCCGATGGTGATGCCCTGACCTACTCAGGTAGTAATCTCCCAACCGGAGCAGTCCTTACTGGCGCTGATTTCAGTTGGACGCCCGATTACGATCAAGCCGGAAACTATCCGATGACTTTTGAGGTGAGCGATGGCGGACTCACGGACTCTGAAACCATCACGATCACCGTCAATAATGTCAATCAGTCGCCTATCCTAACAGAGATCGGAGCTAAGTCAATTAATGAGGATGCCGCGTTAGGCATCACATTATCTGCTGGCGATCCGGATGGTGACGCATTAACCTACTCAGCAACTAATCTTCCTTTGGGTGCTACATTTATAGGGGCTGTCTTTAGCTGGACGCCGGAATACGATCAAGCTGGCGATTTCAACGTCACTTTTCAGGTGACAGACGGCATGGCCACCGATCAAGAGACGATAACCATTACCGTTATAAACGTAAATCGTCCACCAGTGTTGGCAGGCATTGGCGCGCAATCCGTTAACGAAGGTTCAGACTTGATAATCGCACTATCAGCTGGCGATCCAGATGGTGATGCGGTGACTTACTCGGCGCTGAATCTTCCTGCCGGCGCAACCCTTCTGGGGCCGGAGTTCAGTTGGACGCCTGATTACCTGCAAGCTGGTACCTTCGACGTGATCTTCCGTGCGAGTGACGGTTCGCTAAGAGATGAAGAGACAATTACAATCACTGTCAACAATATCAACGCTTCACCTGTGTTGGGAAGCATTGGGAATCAATCCGCCAATGAAGGCGAAGTGCTTGCCTTTACCTTGTCGGCAACAGATGTTGATAATGACGAATTGACCTATTCAGCAATAGATCTTCCGGAAGGCGCAACACTCACCGGAACTGACTTTAGCTGGTCGCCTGGATTCACCGAAGCAGGAATTTATAGCTTGACATTCGGGGTGAGCGATGGATTACTTGGTGACTCTGAGGCCATCACCATCACCATCAACAACGTGAATCGCGCACCGGTTTTGGCAGGTGTCGGCAGTCAGTCGGTTAATGAGGACGTCGCGCTAAATTTCGTCTTATCAGCCACAGATCCGGATGGCGACGCTTTGACCTACTCGGCATCCGAACTTCCCGCCGGGGCAACGCTTACCGGAGCGGATTTCAGCTGGACACCGAATTTCGCTCAAGCCGGGGCATACACTTTAACCTTCAGTGCAAATGACGGTTTGTTGTCAGACGATGAGCAGATAACGATCACCGTTAATAATGTGAATCGTTCGCCAGAGTTGGCAGGCATTGGAAATCAGTCAGTTGATGAAGGAGCTACACTGAATTTAACCCTGTCTGCCTCCGATCCCGATGGCGACGCTTTAACCTACTCAGCATCCGAACTTCCTGCCGGAGCCTCACTGACAGGAGCCGACTTTAGTTGGACGCCGAATTTCGCTCAAGCCGGAACCTACAACGTGACTTTTAGTGTGACCGATGGTTCACTGAATGATTCTGAGGCGCTCACCATTACCGTAAATAACATTAATGGTCCTCCGGTTCTGGCAGGCTTTGGGAATCAGTCTGTCAATGAGGGCGCGGCGCTTCATCTCACACTTTCGGCTACTGATATGGATGGTGATGCAATCACGTATTCAGCGACGAGCATTCCTGCGGGGGCGACCTTGAATGGCGCTGACTTCGACTGGACGCCGAATTACACCCAGTCCGGTGACTACACGGTGACGTTTATCGCAAGCGATGGGTTCCTCACCGACGAGGAATCCGTTAGCATCACGGTCATCAATGTCAATCTTCCGCCTGTGCTTGCAGGCATTGGCGCTCAATCCGTTGCTGAGGGAGCCGTTTTGGCATTCTCGTTATCGGCGAACGATCCGGATGGTGATGCGATGACTTACTCCGCTTCCGAACTCCCTGCCGGGGCAACGCTTACCGGAGCGGATTTCAGCTGGACGCCAAGCTTCGCTCAAGCAGGAACTTACAATGTTACATTTGGAGTGACCGATGGTTCACTTAGCGATTCAGAGGCGCTCACCATCACGGTCAATAACATTAACGGTCCTCCGGTACTTGCCAGTATCGGGAATCAATCGGCAGATGAGGGAGCGGCGTTAACTATAACTTTATCCGCGACCGATGTCGATGGTGACCAGCTTACTTACTCAGCGATGAGTCTTCCTTTAGGAGCGACGCTGACGGGAGCAGACTTCAATTGGACGCCAGACTATACTCAAGCCGGCGAAGTCAACGTGACCTTCCGGGTTACAGACGGAACAGCATTGGATGATGAGTCTATTACGATCACCGTCAATAATGTCAACCGTGCACCAGAGTTGGCAAGTGTTGGAAATCAGTCGGTTGATGAGGCTCAATCTCTAAACTTCACCCTGTCAGCCTCCGATCCGGATGGTGACGCGGTGACTTTCTCTGCGTCAAATCTTCCTGCGGGAGCTACATTTACGGGAGTGGACTTCAGTTGGTCGCCGGATTACGCTCAAGCTGGTGGCTACGACGTGACATTCGAAGTGAGTGATGGATCGTTGAGCGATACTGAGACCATTACCATCACCGTCAATAATGTCAATCGTCCTCCAACGCTTGCAAGCATAGGGAATCAGTCTGTCGATGAAGGAGGGGCGCTTAATTTCACGCTGTCTGCCAACGATCCTGATGGTGACGCGATGGAATTTTCCGCTTCGAATCTTCCTTCAGGTTCCTACCTTAACGGAGTTGAATTCAGTTGGTCGCCGGACTTCGTTCAAGCGGGTGATTACAGCGTGACCTTCGACGTCACGGATGGTTCCCTCAGTGATGGTGAGACTATTGTAATAACCGTCAATAACGTAAATCGTCCTCCTGTCTGGACAGACGTTCCCGGCTCGGTAACTGGGCAAGCTGGCGATTTGATCGGGTTTACTATTACTGGAAGTGATCCGGACGGAGACACCCCGACGGTTACCTATCTGGGAGGATTGCCGGAGGCAGTCCAATTCACCGATGGCGGGAATGGAAGCGGGGAGCTTGTCTGGCAGACAGATCAGTACTCTGGCGGGGATTATTCAGCGGAGTTCAGGCTCTCCGATGGCGTCAATTCAGTCGATACGAGCGTCCCTGTAAGCGTGACCGGGGGCGTCAGTATTGCGTACGCTGTAAGTGAACAGAATGTAGCCGGAACAGTCCAGGGATCATTTAACAACACTTTTGCCAGCGACAACAACTATGAAAGATTAACGGAACGACTTTCTGGTGGTTCGGTGAATAACCAGTACAGCTACCTCGAGCAGAAATGGACTATCCCGGCTGTCGGAAACAATATGCTACTTCACGTAGAAGCATTTCATACGGCTAACGGCGAAGGTGATGATTTCATTCTGGCAGGCTCGTTCGACGGAACAACATATACTAATTTGGTGACCGTAACCAAAACAGCTGATGACAATGCCGAACAGGTAGTCGCCATTGCCGGCCAGTCGATAGGTAACTATTATGTGCGATTGCGTGATGCTAATCGAACTGGCGGACGACGAGTCCTCGACTCTTTCTCCCTTGATCGACTCTATATCACCTACAATCAACTTGATCCGGTGATGATCGTCAGCGACATCGCGATGACCAGGCAAACAAGTAGCAGAAACGTCTTGGCCAGAGGAGTAGTGACCATTCTTTCAACCGGAGGCACTCCAATGGCGGGAGCAGTTGTGTCGGCTACTTGGAGTGGCCTTACGAATCAAAATGTCCAGGCAACTACCAATGCGTCTGGTCAGGTAACTTTCAATTCAGCCAGTCTGCGTAATCCGACCGGTGATTTCATTCTTACGGTAACGAATGTAACCAAAAACAACTGGACTTATGACGCAAACCAGAACGTTGAGACGTCAGACCTGCTACATGTCGTCAACGGTCAACTTGCAAGTTTCGATGAAGTTGTCATTAATTTCGACCCAGCTATCCCCGTTGAGTTGACACTTACTCCGGCGTATCCGAATCCGTTCAATAATGCGACATTCTTCAGGATTGGAATTCCTCGGGAGATGGCTGTTGACTTGGCTGTGTACGATATCCGGGGGAGAAGGGTAGAACACCTCGCCATGGGAACTCTTAGAGCCGGATGGTATTCTTTCGCCGGAGTGCTCGCCGAAGCGCCGAATGGAGAGTACTTCATAAGATTAAGCACTGGAACGACTTCGAAAGTGACGAGAGTTCAACTAATCAGATAACGAACCGCGTTCAGCCTGATCTGACTTAAGCGATAAACCAGCCCTGACTTACGTTGGGGCTGGTTTATTTTTGGCAGTTAAGCGGATGTGTATGGTGATGCTCGGTCTGGAAAAACAGGTGAAATCAATGATCGATGAAAGTCGGTAAGCGAATCAGAGAATTAGCCAGGAAGTTGATAACTAATCCTGAAGAAGGGAGGGGCAACGCAAAATATTTTCTTGCCGGGGGTGTATTGGAATGCAAAAGGTTCAATCAAGTGGGATCGAAGTTCGTTTAGACTTCAGTCTGTTTGATCTGATTAGTTCTGTTTGTAAATTGAAATGCTTTTCGGAACTTAGAACCGGTCTCTCTTGACAAATCAAATCGAGGAACTTCAGCAATAAAACGAGCGGCGCGAAATTTGCAAGTTGTCCGCCGACTGTCTCGGTTTCACCTCGCTCTGTGAGCGCCCTGACCGATTAAGGGCACGCCGAACCCGCGGGGTTGGGCGAACAGCTGTTCGCCCAACCTGCTATGGTGAGTGGTCGGCCAACATCTTTTCATTTTTTAAGAAATCAAGAGGTAGCATGAAGAAGCTGTTGTCGGCTTCAACCATCATATTGATTTGCGCGATCACTACTTCCGTATATGCGGAGGCGGTCGATTCGCTCTATCAAGCCGCGATGACTGCTTACAAGTCAGAGGATTGGCAACGTTGCGACAGCCTCGCCACTCAAGCTCTGGTGGCACTCGACTCGGCGCTTGCCACGGATTGGACGTACAGCGGTGATCGTGAGATATTGGGCGCGAACTTTCTTGGCGACTATCTGCTTTTATTAACGAGGGGGAAAAATTCCGAAGATAGAATTGACGTCTATTATTCTAAAACCCATGAGTTAGTGAAAAGAGTGGATCTCGCACCTCATTTTATTGAGAGAATTTGGATGTTGCGGAATAATCTTCGCCGCATTGATGATATTGTATATACTGTATATAGCGACAATGGAGGTAAGCATAAGGGTATAATTGTTTTTCGTAAGGACAATATATTAGAACCTTTAAATATTGAGAGTGACACCTACGGCTACGATTTCGTAACATACTATAATGATAAGTTGTTCTTTCTGGAAGAGGATAAAAAGTCCAGTTATATCTCACGCATCAATATTGCAAGTGGTCAATATAAAAGAATGCAGACGCCGCTAAAGTTTAATAGAAAATTCGATATTGCCTCTAAATCTAACTCGCGTCAAGATATCAGATTCATGACGATTGGTGATACGGTACTCTTTATGGACGACCGTAATCTGTTTCGTTTCGATCTATATAATGAATCGAGTGCGCTTCTTGGCGCTCTTCCGATAATACCCAAAACATGGGATGAGTTTCGATATCCCTACTACTATGCATTACGCGCTGATACCCTCTACGTAATGGACATTATATCACAGCCATTCACTGTCGAAACCATATTACTACCTATCAAGTCCGATTACGCTTCACAAAACCCTATAACTTTATTGTTCAGTAACGCTCATAGAATTGCTCACATCACCAGAGACAGTCTGGTTGTTATGACAATTATTGGAGTCAAGGCGAATATCGACGCTGTTTTTCCCTCTTTTGGCTGGGATTTGGTGGTTAGTGGTGATTATGTAATAAATGCTGGCGAAAAAGGGCTTCAGGTCATTCATGGTTCCGAGCGCCGATACTCAGACGAAAGCGCCTATGTAAGAGTGGCTCGCTCCAAAACTGTCAGCGACAGATTTGGCGATAGATTTCATCCTTCTCCTCAGGAAAATTCAAATATTAGTGATGTGATTTACTACCAGAAATTGCCTAACCAAGTGCTTGCCTATAAGTTAGGCGAAAACGGTCCGCTTTGGAGAAAAGATATCTACGCACTTCGTTCTGATGGATTAATCGCCAGTATAGGTGACAAATTCATTTGGATTTGGGGAGGAAGCATGGGCAGTGTTCATATCTTGAATCCCTTGAATGGAACTATGTTGAGCGATATTCAAAATCATCCCAGTGTTTATTTCCCTATCTTCGATCAAGATTCGTCTTTGGTTTGTTTTTTCACGTCCTGGGGGGAATCTTTTTGTGCATTGAGAAGTTTGAATTCGGCAAGATACCTTAGGGGGAACCTGGTCGGGATGATGGCGAGAAGCAGACTCGCTGAGGGTGATACTACGCAGGCAGTTAACTTTGCAAGGTCTCTGATGAACTCGGTGAGCTATCTCTCTGAAGATATCAGCGGAGATCTCTATACAATCTTGAGTGCGTTGCATCTCAATAGAGAATCACTTCGACTGGCAGGATCGGCTTTGATTTCAACTGGTGAGGAAAAATGGAAGAATATCCTTGGGCAATCGGGACTTGCCTTTGCTACTGATCCTTATGTCATGGATAGCCACAATATGTATATCGCCGGCAAAAATATCGTCACCTGGGATGGCTATAGTTATGAGGATTATGCATATAATAATAAGAACACAACAATCTACACCACCCCCTTGAGTGGCGGAGCAACAGCCTCTCAAAACATTCCGATTATGAACGTCTATCACTTGAGAACTCCAAAAGGACCAATTGTCTATTCATTTCAGAGGGAGAGCAACTCAAATAGGGTCTCTTGGATACCGATGTTACTGCAATCGGACGGCGAGTTTAAATCGCTTCAACCATTGTTGGACACTTATCTCGCTGACGGAGAGCTTCCTTCTCAGATTTTTCGTGAGCAATGGTGGTTTTCATCAAGTACAAAATTAGATAAATCCGGCTACCTGCTTGGTGGATTTATCTCTTGGGGGATGAATATGGAAAAATGGACTAAATATGAGTACTCGGGTGGATATACGGTCGGAATAGATATTACTGGCAAAGGCAAATGCTGGACAGATAGCTCAATATTTGAACCGGTTAAAGCAGGAGACCGGTTTTATGCACACAGATACATTGGTGACCTTATTCAGAGCATCGTTCCAAATTCCCAGGCTGATTCTCTTGGCATACTGAAGGGAGACATCGTGAGGAGATTGGGGAAGCATAATGTTGGTTACCAACTCAATATATATGATATCATGAAGTTTTATACGCCTGGAGAATTGCTCGATCTGATTATCCTAAGGAATAGCGATACTCTAACCTATCTGGTTAAGAATAGCCCGATTGGCTTCGTTTCGATTCCCTGTTTGAAATTAATCGGCCTAGATCCTGAAACAGGTCGACATACCAGCGTTCAAGACCTGCCTCCCGGGTTCCATTTTGTTGCTTGCAACAAACAAGATATCCTGATTTATCAAAATGAAGATACACTATTCTTCCTTGATCCCCCGCGACATATCAGTAAAACAGTTGTCGAAAAAGGTCTCCATAAATACTATCTCGGTACTACAAGGTATCGTTTGAAACCGCGCTGGACGCCGCCCGAAACAAATATTATTGCAATCCACGAAGGTGATGCCTTCATCGGATTAGACTTGACCTACACAACCTCAGACTCGGAGCGAATAGTATGGCGACAGTTGATCGAAAACGTTCATGAAATTGCCTATACCGATGATCCGATAAACCAGCCGATCCTCCTGAAAAGTGGAATTCTCTGTTTACTTAATCAAGAGACAGGAGCCATCGTCAGTCGCGAGTTACTCCCGTTTGAATCCATTGTCGATCCATTTGTTCAAGATGGAAGTCTGTACGGCTCTGTCAAAGGCCGGGTGATAAGGTGGCGTCTCTCCTATTATCATCCTCCTTTCCCGTGGCGGTATGTCGGTTACTGGATGATAGCGTTGCTTCCCCTTCTCTTGGTTGTATGGTTGATCCATCGAGCGCGCATCAGACACCTGCTCAAAGACGAATTGGCGTTGCGAGAGAGCGAAAACCGGCACTTAAAGATGGTGGCGAATATCGGCGACGTGATTGTAATTATTGATAAGGATGGGATTAACCGGTACAAGAGCCCCAACATCGAAAATTGGTTTGGTTGGAAGCCCGACGAGGTGGTAGGTAAAAGCACTTGGGACAATGTTCATCCTGATGATTTGGCTTCAGTCCAACAGTTCTTTTTAAATCTTACCAGTGAACCAAATGCGATGGGTACGACTGAACTCAAGTATCGTTGCAGGGACGGAAGCTATAAATGGATTGAGTTCACCGCAATCAACCTCATCGACGACGAGGATATTCAAGGTATTTTAGGCAACTATCACGATATTACTCTTCGACGCGGACTCGAACAAAAATTGATGCACAGTGACCGACTCAGCGCGATTGGCCGTCTGGCGGCAAGCGTTGCCCATGAACTTAATACACCGCTCGGCACAATTATGACTTGTAGTGAAGGTCTGTTGCGTGATCGGGAGCGCAATCCGGAGATGAGGGCTACCGATTGGGAAGATCTTCAACCATACTTGCAGACCATGTTGAGCAATGTGAAGCGTGGGCGGAAGGTGGTGCAGGAGCTGTTAGGTTATGTTCATCGTAGCGAATTGGCTTCGCGTGATCCGGTTGATGTCAATGGCACGATTATTGATGCAATGAGTATGGTTCGTTATGAACCCATACCGGATACAATTCATTTCAGCCTGAAATTGGGTGAGGCATTGCCTCCCGTAAGCGGGGATGCGGCTCAACTGACCCAGTTAGTATTCAACTTGATCCAGAATAGCCTGCATGCTATTGATTCCAAAGGAACTGTGATTATAACAAGTTCCGTTCAGGCTGAAGCAATTTTCTTAACAGTAGAGGACGACGGCGTCGGCGTTCCAGCTGAATACCATTCGAGGATATTCGAGCCATTTTTTACGACCAAGGAGATCGGTTTGGGCACAGGATTGGGCCTCTATATTTGCAGGGAAATAGTCCACCAACACGGCGGGGAGATCACCTGGCAGGGACTCGCTCAAGGAACGCGGTTTACAGTTACACTTCCAATATCAAAATCAAAGTAACAGCACAACAGACGTTTTCGTCTGTTTCCAAGAATGAAGATAATGAATAAAATTGACGTTGCAGTCGTTGATGACGATGCCGAATTTCGCGGAGTCATAGCGCATGAACTTGGCAAAATGGGCTTTCTGGCCACTCCGATTCCTGATGGAGTTAAATTATTGCAACATCTTGAATCAAGCCCCTGCGACGTGATCCTGTTGGATGTCCGAATGCCTGGTCTGAGTGGTTTGGACCTGATTCCAAAGGTTCAGGCGAACTACCCGTCGATCCAAACCATTATTCTGACCGGGTTTGGAACTATCGACAACGCGGTCCAAGCCGTAAAAGATGGAGCTTTTGACTACTTAACCAAACCTGCCGATCTGAATCGCATCGAAACGACGATCCGCAATGCCTATCGTGTAGGCCGGCTCGAACAGCACAACGTAATCCTAAAACAGCGGCTGTCTCATGATTCGGACTTCTCGGATATGCTCGGCTCCAGTCCTAAAATGAAGGAATTAAAGCACTTCATCTGTCAGGTAGCGCCAACTAACGCCTCGGTTCTCCTGTTAGGTGAAAGCGGCGTTGGCAAGGAAGTCATGGCGCGAGCGATTCACAACGCCAGCGCGCGCAAAGGTCAGGCGTTCATTGTGATCGATTGCGGAGCGCTTCAGGAGAGTTTTCTTGCCAGTGAACTGTTCGGTCACGAGAAGGGATCCTTCACCGGCGCGTCAAGCTTGAAGCTGGGACTTTTTGAGGTCGCAGATGGGGGGACGTTGTTGCTTGATGAGATTGGCGATCTGCCGCTTCCACTTCAAGTCAAGCTACTGCGCGTACTTGAAACCGGCAAATTCCGGCATCTGGGAGGAAACCGCGACATTACCGTCAATGTACGGATATTGGCTTCGACGAATAGGGACTTACGCAAATTTGTCAGCGAGGGGCTCTTCCGCTCGGATCTTTTCTATCGACTGAATGTGATGGTTAAAACCTTGCCATCACTGCGCGAACGGCGGGAAGACATCCCGCCGTTGATTGACCACTTTCTCGCAATCCGGAACAGCTCAAATGGACCAGCGAAGTGCATTTCTCCCACCGCTCTTCAAATGTTGGTCGCCTATGATTGGCCCGGCAATATCCGTGAGTTACGCAACATCATCGAAAGTCTGAGTATTTTGTGTACGGATGATTGCATCGAAGTTGACGACCTCCCGCCTGAAATCCGCGAATCCGTTGAAAGTTCCTCGGACGTTTCAGGAAAACAGACGATAAGCCTCCATGAGATTGAGTTGGAGCATATACGCGGCGTCCTGAATTCAGCCGGAGGCAACCGTCGCGAAGCCGCGGCTTTGCTCGGGATCGATCCTAAAACCCTCTATCGAAAATTGAAGGGATAACATCGGGCAAAAAGGGATTCCCTGTCGGGCAAAATGCCCGATCACTTTCCGTTCCTCTCCATTCAGATTCCACCTCCAAGTTCTTCTCTCCGCACTAAAAACCTTTTCTTCCTCCAAAAATCATATTGGCATAATACTTGTGTTATTGACGGATAACTACACAATAATTCGGTGATGCTTAAGTGCGTGGTTCAACCACCAGCCTTCGAAGCAACTCCGTATTCCATCCAATCCTGAAAGGTTAAACTCATGCACCGTAATTTCCTGTTTGTCTGTCTGGCAGTCTTTGCGCTTGCTTTCCAAGCCACTGCCGCAACCGAGGCTCCCAGCCTCGACGCAATTAATAATCTGAACCAAGGCCGTCCGACCTTCTTCACCGAGAACAAGGGCCAGTGGGACGAGCGCGTCCTGTTTAAGGCCGACGGCACGGGCGGGTTGACGTGGTTCATCGAGCGGGACGGGTTCACCATCCTGTTCAGTGTACCGGATATGGATGCCGAACCGATTGCTGATCCTTTCTCGGAAGACATGCCCGGAGGGATGCGCGCTCCGGGTGAAGGAGTCCGCTACCCGAAAAAGGGTCACGCGCTGAAGTTCAAGTTCCAGAACACCCTGCCTCGCAATGCCGGGAACTTTCTTCCTGAACAAACAACTCCGGCGATTGCCGCCTCAGTGGAACCATCAGCAAAAACAACTTGGAATAACAATTACTTCCTCGGCAACGACCCGTCCAAATACGGTCGAAACTGCGGCAACTTCCAGCAAGCGACGCTAAAGGATGTCTGGCCCGGAGTCGATGTTGTCTGGCGCAGTCAGGGCAAGCATGCCGAGTTCGACTTCCAAGTCCACCCGAACGCCGACCCGAACGCCATCAGGGTCGAGGTTCAAGGCTTAACCGGCGATCTCGAAACAGCATCGAACGGCGATGAATTGCTTCTGCCGACCTCGCTCGGCGTACTTCGCCAGTCACTTCCTGAGGCGTATCAGGTCAAAGATGACGGTCTCCTGACTCCGGTCAGAGCGGAGTTCAAGGTCGCAGGAGCAAACGCGTTCGGCGTCGCCCTGCCGGAAGGATGGAACAAGGCGGAGAAGCTGATAGTCGATCCGCTGGTCTATAGCACGTATTTAGGGAACGTAGATCGAGATATTGCCACAGCCATCGTTGCTGTCCCTAATGCTCCCGACGGACAGGGTGGGGTAGTTGTAACGGGCCCAACTACAAGCGAGCCTTTCTTCCCAGGTCAAGCCGGCGCTTTCGATGGAGAGAAGGGGGGCGGCGATGGACAACCAGGAGGTGAGGATGCACCTCAGGAGTGGGACGTATTCGTTGCCCGGCTGGACGAAAACGGCGCCAATCTTATCTATTGGACATATTTGGGAGGAAGTGGCGGTGACGAATGGTCCAGAGCCATTTGCACTTATCCTCCATCCTTAGATGCGGATGGATTTATCGAAGCAAACTATAAAGATGGCTATGTGGTCGTGGTCGGTAAAACCGATTGCAACGACTTCCCCCAAGGACTCGGCTTCAATGGACCAGGGTATGGCTATCAACCCACATACGAAGGTGGCGCAGCTGATGCTTTTATTGCCGAGTTAAACTCCGATGGGAGTGAACTTATCTACAGCACTTATCTGGGTGGTACTGGTGTGGATGAAGCATTAGCCGTAATCCCCTCCCAAACTCACAATGGTAATGGAGGGGTTGTGGTTGCGGGTTGGACTACCAGCAATGCAGACCAACACCTTCCTGCTACGCCTGGAGCCTACCAGGATAATCTCGTCAGTAGTTGGGATGGCTTCGTCGCCCAAATAAGCTTCGGTCATACTCAAGATGAGAATTATTACATAGACAATCATAGGTTGGAAGACTTGATCTACTTCACCTATTTGGGCGGAAGTGGATCCGATAAGGCCACAGCTCTCTCTGCATACGGCGATTCGAGCATAATAGTAGCGGGTTATACTGGTAGTGGCGACTTTCCCACATTCCCTATCGCGGATCAGAATGGCGAGGGAGGGGCTTACCAGCCGAATTACGGGACGAATGTTGACGCTTTCGTCGCCAGATTGCGCCTCGATGGAAACGATGCGGCTGACCTTAGATACTCAACATATCTGGGGGGTAGTGGTCGGGACGTTGCCTGGGCAGTTACCGTTCTCAAACCCAAGGCTGACGGAGGGGTTATGCAACCTGCAGAAATGCGTCCTACCGTTGTGGTTGCTGGCGAGACTAACAGCGACGACTTCCCAATTTACCCAAACGATAACTTACGTCAGGCTTTCCAGACGACACCCGGCGATAATGATAATAATTTTGACGGCTTCATCACCAGATTGAACCTCGTGGGTGGCGCGGGATGGGGAGACCGCAATCTTATCTATAGCACCTATCTAGGGGGGGATTCGTCGGACTGCATCACCGCCATAATTCCTGCCTACAATTGCGAAGGCGGAGTAGTCCGCTGGAGTTTTGGCGCAGTTATGGTTGCTGGTTACACCAACAGCCAAAATTTCCCCACCGCACCAATACCCCAAGCGGGCGGAGCTTTCCAAATGCAAAACGGGGGTAGCTTCGACGCTTTTGTTTCCACAATTTACCTCGAGGGGAATGCTTTAAGCGACCTGCGTTACAGTACCTATTTAGGTGGCACAAGCGGAATGTGGATGGACGAACGTGCTAATGGTCTTGCCGCCAACGGTGTAGTGGCAGGCGTTACCGGGAGCGATGACTTCCCTATCAATTGGGATATAGGGGCAATTCAGCCGGAACACCAAGGTCGCGAAGACGCCTTCGTCACGAAGATACAATTTCCATGCCTCTGGTTAGATCCTTATGGCTATTATGGCCCCATTGACCCTGTGCCTTGTGACGAATGGTGGAATCCCTGGTTTGGTTACCCCGACTTCAGGGCTGGTTATGCAGGGAAGATGGTTTCTTTCCCCGTTTTAGGAAGTGGTTCTGACTCCGAAGCACAACTGCGCCTTTCCTATTCCTCCGAAGATATACCTCGCAGCGCAAGGTTTGAGGATCACGGCGACGGAACCGGAATATTCCGTTGGCAGACGACCTACCGGGACTCAGGAATCTTCACTGCCAATTTCACCATCTCCGACGGGCGAAGGACGATTTCCCGAAGCCGACAGATCGGCGTACCTCCTGCCCATTACCGTGACTATGTCGAAACAGCCGACAATCATTCGATCCTCATTACAAGCGTTCGTATGACGGATGATGACGGCCCTGGCGGTCCCGGTGATCCATGGTGGTGTCTTAAACACGGTGTTTTTACTACGTCGGGTATATTGGCGGGTGGAGGGTATTGGACTGGCGATGGGCAACTTGGAATGGCAGCTTGGGGTGACGATCCCGAGACCGAAGAAGTCGAAGGTTTTGTCGCTGGAGAGAGGATGCACTTCCGTACATGGGACGAAGCAACTGGGGTCGAACACAACATGGTTGCCAATGTCTTGGAAGGCAGTCTCGATTGGCAGGCAGACGGTGAGACAGTCATCGAACTGGTAGAGGGAACAGAAATGGAAATTGACTTGATCAGAAATTGGAATCTGATCTCGCTTAACGTCATACCCTTGGATTCGAACCTTTGGGCGGGCAATCCAGGCCCCGAGATCATTCCGATGATGGAGCAGTTCGGCGATAACCTGCATTTGATGAAGGATGAGCATGGCCGCTTTTACTGGCCGCGCCACAACTTCAACAACATCCCCTACTGGGACTTGACGACTGGCTATCAGGTGAAGGTGGACTCGGCAACGCATGGCAGTTGGTCAGGATCGCGGATACCGGCGAGTGCGGACATTCCGATCGATCGAGGCTGGAATATGATCGCCTACTTCCCGACCTATGAGTTGGACGCTTCAAGCCCGGATTTCTATGCTGTTTCACCGATTCTGGAACACATTATCCACGCCAAGAACCGGTCTGGTCAATTCATGCGACCAACCAGAAAC
The DNA here is from genome assembly GCA_964355675.1 of uncultured Caldithrix sp. Classification (GTDB taxonomy): domain Bacteria; phylum Electryoneota; class AABM5-125-24; order Hatepunaeales; family Hatepunaeaceae; genus CAMBDS01. Next base: position 23,422 of record CAYHEC010000027.1, on the reverse strand, counting down.
TTCAGCAATATGGAACCTTGGCGTGAATCGCAAGGCTATCAGATCAAGGTCGATGCTGACGTCATCTTGAACTATCCGGTTGAACGTGCAATCGAGGAAGACACTCTCGGTGAGGGCGACACCTTACGGGGAGGCCCACGCGAACACCGACCGGGTCATTGGGCTGTTCCTCAAGAGACAGGCGTTAACATGAGCGTGCTCATCAGTTCCGTTACCGGATTGAAGGTTCAGGACGGCGATCAGGTTGCCGCCTTCGACTCCAAAAACAACCTTGTCGGCGTCGGAACCGTTCAAGACGGTGGCATGTGCGGTCTGGCCGTCTGGGGTGACGACGCTTCGACGGTCGCGGTTGACGGTCTCATCAACGGCGAGGCGTTCACTCTTCGAATCTGGAGCGCTGAGAAGGAAGCCGAATATCCGCTTGAAGCCTCCGCTCAGGAAGGATCGATGACTTATGAGACAGACGGTTTCGCAAGTCTTGTTGCGAATGCTTCGACCTCGATACCGGAAGATTACTACCTCGCCCAGAGCTACCCGAATCCCTTCAACGCGGTGACGCGCATCGCGTTCGGCTTGCCGGAAGCATCGCGGGTTAGCGTCCGGGTGTTCGACGTGTCTGGACGTGAGGTTGCAACGGTTGTGTCTGGCAACTTGCAAGCCGGCAACCACACCGCGGTCTGGAACGCTGAAGGATTTACTTCTGGTATCTATCTGGTGAAGATGGAAGCCGGAAGTTTCAGCGACGTTCGCAAGGTGACGCTGGTGAAGTAAGCGTGGAAGAATAGATCGTAATAACAAGGGCAGCCATTTGGCTGCCCTTGTTGATATCTAAACAGTATCGATAAGTAATTTAATTATATAAAATTGAACTAATGGGAGTATCCAGTCAATATCAATAAACTGAGATAAGCTGTCGATAACAGTCTCGAACTTTTCCTGATAACCACAACCAATCTGAAAAGTGGGTATTTACGAAAATTCATCCTTCTACATCAGATCTTAAGCCATTCCGTTTTCTGGGTTTGTATCTTTTGATAGATCGTCTCGCTCTTGATTTTCTTTACCAATTCAGTATTTCTGAGCAATAATTTAAAAGTGATTCGAAAGTATCGAACAATCAACCGTTTGATATTTACAACATAGAGGTAAAGAATTGAACGCGAAGGCATCTCATTTCTATATCGCTTGATGATAGCTTTGTTTGGCGGAAACAGAGCAAGGCGAAGACGATTTAGTAAAGTGTTATTATTAATACTATTTAATAAATCGACGACTCTGGGAGCTTCGCCTGTTGATTCGTCTATTATACTGTTATTTTTACTGTTAAATATATCTCTGCTGAATGAATCCGCAGTAAACATTCGGAGTTCACCCGGGTTTAAGCTCTTCATAAAGGATGGTGAGGCAGTTATATGAAAATACTTATTTAATAGCTCCATAGATAAATATACGCTATTTTCCGCGTGCCACTCTTTAGAACGTTCGGCTAAAAGTTCCCAGTTTATATTACCAGCGTTGTGTTTTATAATCAACGCGAGATCGCAGAGTGATCTTAAGCCAAAATGCTTGAATAAATGTTTGGAATGATGATAACACTGGTACAAAATCAAATCTTCCAAACCAAGCGCACGCGCCTTGCATCCAACAATAGTAGCTACTACTGACCTGCGCCATATATCATTTATATCAAAAGATCTGTCATTATCTCTTGATCTAAGGTCAATATGGACCTCGACTCTTACGCCATTACATATTGGTTTGTAGATATAATGGTTACTGCTTATCGGTTCTGATGTCGATTTTAATGCACCATATCCCGATGCAAGCAATGTATTCTCAACGCTGTGAGCGTCTTCCGGCTTGATGAGTATGTCAATATCGGTCATCGGTCTAATTGAAAAATCCTGATAGACCTTATCAGCCAGATACGCTCCCTTTACCACAATAACTGGGAACCCATTCTGTTCGAACAGTTGAAGCAAACTATGTAACTGATTCCGAATTACTTCTCCCTTACCAACACTACGAAGATACAAATTGGAAAATTTATTGTTAACGCTTCGAGGAATACCGAGAGCTTGGGCGAAGGGTTTGATGTGATGCCATATGAATGGACTGACGCCATGATCGATGGCGTTTTCTACCACTCCATTCCAATCTAATTCGCTCAATTCTCGAATATTATCGATTCGTTCGGCATCAAAACAAATTTGTAACGCATCTATCAGCAGGAGGTCATTTCTTGATAAATCCATTAGGAGGCAACCTCAATCTGGTTGGTCTCTGATTTTTTCCCGTCATTCGAAATCGTTTCAGTGGTTCGAACCGTGCCTTGTATGTTAAAGTGGCGGGATATTGGAGCTATCTTCAATGAATTCAAATGAAATGACCTGATTACGGTGCGGTCAGGGTGGGTGAAAACATATGTTCTAATTTCATCATTTTGGGTGAGAAATGATTTGACGAGTTTGGAATTATTAATAATGTATATCAACGAATTTGCCCATGATTTGAGTTTTCTAAAATAGTACAGCTTTCTTCTGAGCTTAGAAACGTAATGAGTTATCATTCCTGGAAATCCTCCGTTTACTGGTAGGCATTTTAATCCTCTGTCCAGAAAATCAACTTTACCAATTATTTGATTGAATAAAGTCAACGATGAATCATCGATTCCCATATTATCTCCACGAGTCCTTACCCCTTCGATTTCAATTGCAATCACTCGGTGGACAATCATTCTATGGCTGGCTCTGGATCGGAATACGATGACATCACCTCTTCCAATATCTAAACTACTTTCATAATGTAAAATCGATAAAATATCTAAATTACGTAATGTAGGGTACATACTCGTTCCAACGTAAAAGAGTGAGTTGATATGATTTACTCCGAGGGCAACCAGCCTTTTTTGAACTAATTTCTCATTCATGACTTAACACGATCTGCAGAGGCAGAGACATCTGCAATTAACTCCCAGAACATCCCATCAAGGCTGACATTGAGTATAAATGCTGGTATTTGCCGTGCAACGTTTCCAGCCAACAAGAAAATGTGTTTCTTAAGTTCTTCGCTTTGATTGAAATCCAGTTCATTCCACATGCGTCGACAAATTTGAGCTGATGCTTGATAGATCAGAGCGGCAGATTTGCCTTGTCCGAGAAATTCAACACTATCGATCTTCGATTGCTGAAGGAAAAATATCCCGTTTACCGGCAAACAGCGCTCCACCTCCCAATCCCAAGGAGGACGGTCCATATAGAAATTACTCCAGGTAGGGAAGGGGTGACCGTTATAAGAATTGCCACCTCCGTTCCAAACCAGAAGTGTTTCATCATCACAGCGGGCATTCCAATTAGCAGGGAGTCGATTGCAACAGGTTGTTTTTCCTGTCCCTCCCGGAGCGGCAAGGAGGAATCCTTTCCCTTCATGCTCAATCAACGCCGAATGGACTGGAATACCACCCACAGTTATAGCTTGCTTATAAATCGGTAATACTGACTTCCACATCGTGTAAATGCTTGCTTTACGATTCAGGTTGGCAGGTACTTCGATATGTATCTCAGTATTTCTTAAAGATTTGCCTTCCTGATTTCGGACAAAGGTAAGCATGAACGACTCTTCCTCTGAAGTGACAGTTGGAAGGTTCAAGATAGAAGCAAATCGTTCCGTCCATGCACGATTAGGCTCATCTGAAAGAATATTCCAGCCCTGACCGTTGGATAATTTCAGGCGATAAGCACGCGAGGCAGTTGGCATCATATCCGCCTCCCTATAAGTCCGTTCTTCTCGAGCTTATCGACAAATGCATAGACATCTTGCTCTGCGTTTCCGGTGATGTTGTGGCAATTCGATTTTACCTGTGATATGATTCCATCGATAGTGCCTTCATTCTTTAATAAATTCCAGATCAACACCCCAACCGGATTAAGTCCGAATGCCTTCCCACTATGTGGGTCGAAAAGAATGGCAAAGTCGTCGAAATCGTCGCGAATGATTAAAGATGGATTTGTTCGAAATATGTCAGTTTCTTTCATTGGTAGATTGCCTTGTAGTTGAAAAAGGTTAGTCGATCATAGAAATTATATGCGTTACAAACACCTCTCATACCGGCGAAAGGGTCTGTCCGAGAATGTAGCATCCCTGCCGCAGGGTGTCCTCACCCTGCGGGCAAGTTGCTAATATACAATTATTTGTCACAGGGTGAGGACACCCTGCGACACACATTTCACATTCTCGCACAGTCTGGAAAGCCGGTATGAGAGCGGCCTATTACGCTTTTCTGACCAAGCAGATACTAATGTTACTCCGGTGGAAACGGCTCATCCTGTCCCGAAAATCCGACGGCAGACTCATCAAGCATATCGATCTCGATTAACTCAGGCGGTTGGTAATCCAACCCTATTGTTTTATCCGCTACAGAATTCTCAGGGAATGCAGTAGATTGATTCATTGTTAGTTCTCTTGTATTTGATTCTTGATAACTCATCGAACTAATACCAGTTTATGAGTCGAAGTTCTATTACCGCCTTCCAGTCGAAGAATATAAATCCCGGATTCGACGCCTTTGGCGTTCCAACTCACTGAGTGAACGCCGGCGGTTTGAGGTCCGTGACTGAGCACTGCGATCTGACGTCCAACTATGTCTATCACGCTTATCGAAACCTGAGATGCTTCAAACAAGCCAAAGGTAATTTTGGTTACATTGTTGAAGGGGTTTGGATAAGCTGAAATTATTCCAAACTGGCTTGGCAGAAGTTCTTGACCAGGCGCACTTGCAATCCCTTGAGTGCAAGTCACGCTGAAGTGTCGTTGGATGTCGTTACCGGTTGAACGGAAGGTCATTTGCGATACTTCACGCATGTCACCGATAATCTGATCGTTATCGACGTCTCTCAGAACGAGGGTGTATTCATCCGGCACATCTTCGACAGATGGATAAGTCATCGTAAAGGTCTCGTCCTCAAGGTTCAATACCCTGATGGTGAAATTCCAGACTTTGGGGCCATCGAATTCCAAACTGCGGAAATCGTAGGTGTAAATCCCGGCACGACCGAACTCTTGTTCAGGATGGGGGAAATAATGCTGAGTAGAGGCATTATCGGGTGAGCCAAACTCAGAGGCGTCCCAAACATCGAAGCCATCAACTGAATTCGATTTGCATCCCAGTTTATTTTCATTGGTCCCGTGTATGCCGTCTGAGCAAGCTATTTCCATTGAAAGTTCCCAGCCGTCTGGATCATCTCTGCCCGGGCTTTGATTTGCCAGACCGGTAGGATTTGGCAATCCAAGGGTATTGAAGCGAAGATTCAGAGCATCACCCTGATAGTTTGCGGCAAATGTCAACGCCCAGAAGCCCTCACCTGGTCCAAAGCTGAATGAGGCTGTATAACTCTTGGGTGCATAGTTGTTAAAACCTCCTCCGGGACTGTATTGGTAGGCATACGGACTGATTGCACTCGCGGTGACTACATCAGCCATAGCAACCTCTGCCCCACCAGCACGAACCAAAGAAACCGAGTTCCAATTCCAAGGGACTTGGAAGGGATTTGCAAGCATAGTCAGTCCTCTTACCGCATTACCTCCACCATCTGAATCCATGTTCAGTGATGCTTCTACAGCCGCCCCAGTGGAGATCACAACGCCTGAATTCGGCAGGTTCACAGCGGTTTGACCATCGTGAATAATCCAGAAGCCCTTGCCCGCCGTCATGGCGTCAGGATCGCCCCAATTGTTGCCACTTTGGTCAAGTTCACCCAGACGGACATACCCTTGGTGTGCGTGACTCCATTGACTTAATCGCCAATCTGTTCCGACTGTACCCATGAGAGCGCTCCACGCCGCCAGATCAAAATTCCCCTGCACCAGACTGCCAAGCATCGTATAGGAGTTTGGCTGAACGGTTGTGACGCCTGCGCCAGTCTTCATCAGCCAGAAATCGCTGTTTCCAGCGCCGATAGATTCGGTATTCCCGGCAAGTGCAAAGCCGCCGTCAGGCGTTTCGATGACGTCGCTCCACTGGTCATAAGCTGCCGCACCGAATGTTCGGTCCCAAACCAGATCGCCATTTACCTTTGTCATCACCAAATAGGCGTCCCAACTGCCTGCTCCGAATGAGACGGTCTTGCCGACCAGAGCGTAACCGCCACCTGCAGTCTGGATTATGGTATGAAACCAATCCTGACTGGCTCCGCCAAATGTTCGTGTCCACGGGTTCTCTCCGTTGGCGTCTGTTTTTACCATCCAGAAGTCATAGCTTCCAGCGCCGACTGAATTCGTAACGCCCCCCATCGCAAATCCGCCATCAGCCGTCTGAATGATTGAACGGCAGTCCTCATAACCGGCTCCACCAAACGTCCGCGTCCAGTTTACACTGCCGTTGGCGTTGGTTTTAATGAGCATGAAATCGAAAGCCTGGGCGTCTGTGAAACCACCCAACACAATTTGCCCATCGGTTGCCTGGATGAGCGACATGCACCGTTCGCCACCAGAAGTGCCGTAGGTGAAAGTTGAGGAATTGTCACCATTGCCGTCGGTCTTGACCAGCATGAAATCTTCACTACCACCGCTGGGAACGGTTATAGTATTGGCATCCAAAGTAACCGTTCCATTTCGTGCTAATAAACGGCCCTCGATCGTTGCCCCGGTTGTAGCTGTAATAGAAGTAAGTGCGAGTATGGTTCCTTTGAAGACCGAGTTCGTACCCAGCGTAGCGGAGGATCCAACCTGCCAAAAGACATTCCGGGCTTGTGCCCCATTGGTCAAAATTACCTGGCTGCCCGCTGCGGTGGTCAGTGTCGAGCCCATCTGAAAGACCCACATCGCATCGATATTGCCCTGCGCGTTGAGTGTGAGATGTGCATTTGAAATAGCAAGTGTTGATGCAGATCTATAAAGACCGGCAGTGAGTGTCTGCCCTCCGAGATCTGCGGCGTCCACATTTGTCGGATTATTGTTCAGGGCAGCGGCTGCGGTATAGGCAGTTACCAGGTCGGCTTTAGCCTGCTCGGCTGTCGCATTGGCTATATGTATAACACCGTTGACCACTCCCGGGCCCCCCGCCCCAACCCCAGCGAAGCCAGTCACAGAACTTGCCGGATGAATGCCAAGATTCCCATTGATAACCGTCGAACCCGTGTTCGGTATTGAAGCGCCAGCCAGAACGCCAAAAGTGGAGGCTGTCCCAAGATTAATAACCGGATTGGCTGTTGTGGTGTAACCACCCAGAGCTAATCCTTGATCGGATGTTTCGATGAGGGAGTAACAAGATTCCCATCGTGTTCCGCCAAAGGTGCGTGTCCATGGGTTGTCGCCATTGGCGTCGGTTTTGACTAACATGAAATTGTCTTGGTTTGCGCCTCCGGTCGCAGTGACTCCAGCCATTGCTAACCCACCGTCGTTGGTCCTGACGAGAGCGTAGCAAACATCGATGCCCGCTCCACCGAACGTGCGTGTCCAGAGGACGGTTCCGACAGAGTTAGTTCGTACCAGATAAAAATCATCGTTGCCAGCGCCGAAGGATCTGGTGCTCCCCGCTATGGCGTATCCGCCGTCTGGTATCCGAACGACTGCATAACCCCGGTCGTAGTTTCCACCGCCATACGTTTGATTCCAGAGTTCATTCAGTTGCGCAGACGCCGTTCCCGCTCCAAGAACGAGCGAGAAGATCGCCAAAAGGATTTGTTTCTTCATAGTTTTATTCATTTTTAGTTTGGTTCCTATCACGGTTCTATTTTCGAGATTGTGATGAGGAAAGGTAGGTCATTTATTGTAAGTGTAATAGTTTTCGCTTGGTACTGTCATGCGATACTATCATACGACTATTTCGTATGACATAATATAGCATAGTCTCACTTAAAAGCAAGCGATTCTAAGACTATTTTGATTCAATGGGGTATTCGCCGCCGTCGCGTAGGGGCCGTTTACGAGCCCGGTTCACCCCCACGCGCTTGAGAAATTCGCGGCCGTCGCGTAGGGGCCGTTTACGAGCCCGGTTCACCCCCACGCGCTGAGAAATTCGCCGCCGTCGCGTAGGGGCCGTTTACGAGCCCGGTTCACCCTCGAAGCCGTTCGCGTCACGTACGGGCTGTGTCAAGCTTGGTAGGTTTAAAAGAAGATCCGGCGGGTGGCGCGACTTGTTCAACAAGTCGGGTTTCAAAGCATGATCCGCCAAGGAATATCGGCGAGTTTCGCTATGGTTACTCTCCGACTGATTATTGTTCCATAAAAGACCAGAACGGAGGCGGTAAAGCTGATTTGATCGTTGGAGTGACTATGCAACGTCGTTACGAGATATTTCTCGGCAGTCACCAGTTGGGAGAGCGATACGATTACTGAATACCTTCTTTTAGAGGCGAAAGTGAGGAAGTTGGACTTGTGTAATCCGTTGGTCGGATTGTTTCACGCCATCAAAACAGCGTGATGCTCGCACTTGGGCGCAGGGCTACTTAAACCCGGCTGAATTTGAATCGTCTAAACTAAACTGATTGTCTTAACTACGTGTCCACTTTTTCGGGGCAAGTTCAGTCTTTAGATCAGGAACCAATATCATTACGTGGTTCAAGCTTTCACAACACCAGGGAGATCCGAAGGTTTCGCCGTTGCTCCTTTGTGAGGCGTGCGTTGGAATGACTTCATTATTCCGAGGATCAAAAGTGGAATAGTGCCGATAGCGAAGAGTATTAGACAATCTCTGAAGGTTACGGGTGATGTTTTCAACAAGCGACTCATAGTCTCATTGTGCTGACTCAATACTTGAATGCTGATCGAAAAGCTAACCACGATAACCAGATTCAGGTTGGAGAAGAAGGCGATTCTCCAGACGGGCTTGGTCTCACTCCGAGCGCCAAACGACCGCAGTAATTCAGCAAAGACCAGTGTCGTAAAAGCAAAGGTGCGCGCAACCTCTTCCGAACCTGTTTTTAGCATAAAAAGAAAAACTGCGAAAGCTACTCCGGCAGTCAGCACTCCAGTTAGCGACATAGTTCTCAGGAAACTGCGGTTCGTGATTCGTTCTGAATGATGGCGTGGAGCGCGCTTCATGACGTCGGAATCAATCGGGTCGGCGGCGAGTGCAAGCGCAGGCAGTCCATCGGTCACAAGATTGATCCAAAGAAGATGAATGGGTAACAGCGGCATCGGGAGTCCCGCGACTACGCAGATTGTAATCAACAACAGTTCCCCGGTGTTGCCTGCGAGTAGATATTGGAGCGTTTTTCGGATATTATCGTAGATGCCGCGCCCCTCCTCGACCGCATTGACAATCGAAGCGAAATTGTCATCGGTGATAATTATGTCCGACGCCTGCTTGGTAACCTCAGTCCCATTGCGACCCATCGCGATACCGATATCGGCTCCTTTGAGTGCAGGAGCATCGTTCACACCGTCGCCTGTCATTGCGACAATAGCCCCATTTGCTTTCCAAGCGTGTATGATACGGAGTTTATGCTCAGCAGTAACTCGAGCGTACACCGCGATTTTCTTTGCCCGTTTCTTAAGCTCGCTGTCGCTCAGTTTATCTAATTCGACGCCTTCCATCGTTTCGTCGTCCGGCTTGGCGATACCGATTTCTTCCGCAATTGCTTTCGCTGTATGAGGATGGTCACCGGTGATCATGACAACTCGAATGCCTGCCTCATGACACTTTGCAACGGCGGCTTTGGCTTCAGGGCGCGGCGGATCTTGCATTCCCGACAAACCAACAAAGACAAGATCGCGCTCAACGGTCTCAGCAGTTAACTCTTTCGAGGATTTGGCGCCCAAATCCCGATAAGCGGAACCAAGTACTCGCAGTCCTTTTTGCGCCATGTCTGTATTTCTGGCCAGAATTTCCTTACGATTCTTATTCTCAAGTGAGCCTACTTTCTTGCCTGTGTAAATTTTCGTGCAACGTTCCAGAAGCACATCAGGCGCGCCGTTGATAAAGGCGCGAAGTTTCCCATCCGGCATCCGACGGATAATGGCGCTCATCTTTCGGTCGGAATCGAAAGGAATTTCCTGGTGCTTTGGCATCTCCTTGTCAAATTTCTTCGGGTCACCGCCGATTTTATGGGCGACTGCGAGCAACGCGCCCTCCGTTGGGTCGCCAACAACCTTCCATTTTTTCTTTTCCTTGACAAGTTGTGCGTTGTTGCAACCTGTAAGGACATTCGCCAGTTCTTGTAGAGGCTTCAAAAGTTCATCAGTCGCCTTCTTACCGTCGATTAGCACCTCGCCGACCGGTTCGTAGCCTTCGCCGGTTACTTCGTAGCTATTCCCTGCAACATAAAGTACTCGGACTGTCATTTCGCCGACTGTCAAAGTGCCGGTTTTATCTGTACAGATGACAGTTGTCGCGCCGAGCGTCTCCACTGCCGGTAATTTGCGCACGAGAGCCCGGCGCCGAGCCAATCGGGATACTCCGAGCGCCAATGCGACCGTCACCACGCCGGGAAGTCCTTCGGGAACCGCCGCTACCGCAAGACTTACTGAAGTCATGAACAATTCGAGAAGCTTGGTTCCCCTGAATAGACCAAGCACAAACAGGAGAGCCACGATCCCCAGTGTCGCCCAGATCAGGACTCGCCCGAACGAGTCAAGCTTTTTCTGGAGGGGAGTATTTTCTTCGGAGCTTGCTTCTTCGATCAGTCCGGCAATACGTCCGAGTTCGGTATTCATACCCGTCGTCACAACAACAGCGGTTGCGGTTCCTGTGGCAACGCTCGTCCCCATAAATACCATGTTCTCGCGATCGCCGAGTGGAATATCACTTGAGGAGGTAAACGAAACATTCTTCACTACCGCTTCCGACTCGCCAGTCAATGCCGACTCAATACTCTTTAACGTTGCTCCTTCGATAAGTCGTGCATCAGCAACAACCACATCACCAGCTTCCAGAGTGATAACGTCACCAGCAACGATACGCAAAGCCGGAATGGTGGTAATTTTGCCATCACGCTTAACCTTGGCTTGAGGAGCTGTCATTTTCTTGAGCGCGAGGATGGACTTTTCGGCTTTGTATTCCTGATAAAAGCCGATCACTGCGTTGAGGATCACTATGGTGAAGATTGCGAAGGCGTCTAAAATATCGCCGAGAATTCCGGCAACGACTCCAGCGACGATAAGAATCCATATTATCAGGCTCTTGAACTGACTGAGGAACATCATGAACGGGCTGATCCGTTTGCCTTCCTTCAGTTCATTAGGACCATTCGAGGCGAGGCGATTTGAGGCTTCCTGAGTCGAAAGACCAGTCGCTTTGGAATTAAGTTTGGTTAGTGTTTCCTCAATGGAGAGGCTGTACCAGAAGATCACGTTTTGAGGCGTACTTTTTTTAAGTGCTTTGGTCAAGAGGTCGATCTCTGCCACTGCCATTTGCGGATATCCGGCATGTCTTCCCCATATATGTTGATGTATTTCTTATGTTCTGTCAATTTTACTCGTAGCATTGTCTTCAGAGATTGGCCTTGTATTCCGGTCTGCGGCAGGTGGTCGATAGCATTAATGACAAGGTGGTAACGATCGAGTTCATTCAGTACTGTCATATCGAAAGGGGTAGTGATAGTGCCTTCTTCTTTGTAGCCGTGGACATGGAAGTTGTCGTGATTTGTACGACGGTAGGTGAGTTGGTGGATCAGTGATGGATAGCCGTGAAAAGCGAAAATGACCGGTTTATCACTGGTAAAGAGTACGTCGAAATCTGCATCGCTCAGGCCGTGTGGGTGTCCTTTAGGTGACTCAAGTTTGAACAGATCAACGACATTCACCACCCGGATTTTCAAATCAGGCAGATTCTCCCGTAGTATCGATACGGCGGCAAGAGTCTCCAGCGTCGGTACATCGCCGCAACAAGCCATCACTAAATCCGGTGAATCGTTCGGATCGTTTCCTGCCCAATGCCAGATTCCGATTCCAGATGAGCAGTGTTCTGCCGCCACATCAATCGTCAACCATTGAGGAGAAGGATGCTTCCCGGCGATCACCACGTTGACGTAGTGACGACTACGAAGGCAATGATCCATTACCGAGAGAAGGCAATTTGCATCCGGTGGCAAGTATATGCGGACAATCTCAGCTTTCTTGTTGGCAACGTGGTCTATGAAACCGGGATCCTGATGTGTAAAGCCGTTATGATCCTGACGCCAGACGTGAGAAGTCAATAAATAATTCAGCGAGGCTATCCGGGTTCGCCAGGGGAGATGCGCGGTAACTTTCAACCACTTTGCATGCTGGTTGAACATCGAATCGACGACATGGATGAACGCTTCGTAACTGTTAAATAACCCGTGACGGCCGGTGATCAGGTATCCTTCAAGCCAGCCCTGACATTGATGCTCGCTTAGCATTTCCATCACCCGCCCGGTATGAGCAAGGTGTTCGTCGCTTGACAAGGTTTCCGCGACCCATTGACGATTAGTAGCTTCGAATACTGCACCAAGACCATTTGAGATCGTCTCGTCGGGGCCGAATACTCGAAAGTTCCTCTCTTTTTCGTTGAGCTTTATAACGTGTCGCAGAAAGGGCGCAAGAATTCGAGTGTCTCCCAAAGCCGTTACGCCGGGATGCGGAATAGGAACGCCATAGTTACGGAAATCGGGCATCTGCAGGTCGCGCAGAAGCGCTCCGCCATTAGCATGAGGATTAGCTCCCATGCGGCGTGTGCCTTCAGGAGCGAGTTCTGCAAGCTCCTTCTTCAAGCGACCTTGTGTATCGAATAGTTCAGTTGGTTTATAACTCAACAACCACTCCTCCAACATTTTGAGCTGTTCGGGGTTGTTGGCAGGATCAGAAAGCGGAACTTGATGCGAGTGGAAACTTCCTTCGATCGGCAAGCCGTTGATTACTTTGGGACCAGTCCAGCCTTTTGGAGAGCATAGAATAATCATAGGCCAGCGGGGACGCGTTGTATCATGATTAGAGCGTGCGTTCTGTTGAATATCCTTGATCTGTTGAACCGCTATATCGAGTGTCGTAGCCATGGCTTCGTGCATTAGCGCTGGATCGTCGCCTTCCACGAAGTAGGGCGTCCAGCCGTAACCGCGGAATAACTGGTCCAACTCCTCTCGTGTGATTCGGGCGAGGATGGTCGGATTTGCGATCTTATAGCCATTGAGATGAAGTATCGGTAGCACAGCTCCATCAGTAACCGGATCGAGGAACTTGTTCGAATGCCAGGCGGTGGCCAGCGAGCCGGTCTCCGCTTCGCCATCGCCAACCACACAAGCAGTTATCAGGTCGGGATTGTCGAACACTGCTCCGAAGGCGTGGCTGAGCGAATAGCCTAACTCGCCTCCTTCATGGATCGAGCCGGGACACTCAGGGGATGCGTGGCTCGGGATTCCGCCCGGAAACGAAAACTGGTTGAAGAGTTTCCGAAGTCCCTCTTCGTCCTGACTGATGTCGGGGTAAATTTCACTGTAGGAACCTTCGAGATAAACGTTTCCTACAACTGCAGAACCACCGTGCCCGGGGCCGGAAATGAACAGCATGTCGAGATCGAATTTCTTGATGACTCGATTAAGATGAACGTAGATAAAGTTCTGCCCGGGAGTCGTGCCCCAATGACCCAATAGCATTCGCTTTACATCGTTCGGCTCAAGTGGACGCTTCAGAAGTGGATTGGCGCAAAGGTATATCTGCCCCACAGAGACGTAATTCGAGGCGCGCCAGTAGGCATCCATTTTGTTGAGAAGATCTGGGGAAAGAGATTTTATCTTCATGGTTCAATTTTGTTATTCGATGAAAGACAAAAACGCACTGATCCTCGTAACTTTCAAGCGTTTTCGTTTAGAAGAATGATGTTATCCACAAGTTGATCCGCCGAAGAAGCACGCGAACAAATGGGCAGTTGAGCGGGGAGGATAGATCGTCTGTGTATGCGAATCAACCCAGAGTGATTACCATCTTTAATATAGTCAAGAATTCACGCGTCTATATCTTGCGAAGTTGAGATAATGACAATGTTTTCAATTGACGTTGTCGGTTGACTAATATGTGCGAACAACGGGAACACATGCCGCAGTTGAATTACCACTTCCTCGTAGTAAGGCACACAGCAAAAGAACCAGCGAAGCCGCGGCTTTGCTCGGGATCGATCCTAAGACCCTCTACCGAAAATTGAAGGAGTAGCATCGGGCAAAAAGGGATTCCCTGTCGGGCAAAATGCCCGATCACTTTCCGTTCCTCTCCATTCAGATTCCACCTCCAAGTTCATCTCTCCGCACTAAAAACCTTTTCTTCCTTCAAAACTAATTCTGGCATAATACTTGTGTTATTGATGGATAACTATTCAATAATTCGGTGATGCTCAAATGCGTGGTTCAACCACCAGCCTTCAAAGCAACTCCGTATCCCATCCAAACCTGATAGGTTTAACAATGTTTCGAAAATCCCTGTTAGTCTGTCTAGCAGTTATCGCGCTTGCGTTCCAAGCCACTGCCGCAACTGAGGCTCCCAGCCTCGACGCAATCAATAATAAACCCAACCCCAATGGGATCGGGATTATTGATCCCGTCAGTTCCCAACGAACAATTCAACCTTCTAACATCGCTCCTAAGCCGGTCAGAACTGTCACTCCTCCAGCCAATGTCGCCGAACCAGTCCCTAAAGCTAATCTCTCATCCCAGCGAAGCAATGACGGCTCTAACGGTGGTCCGCGACGCGACGATCCGGGAGATATGCTCGGCCAGTTCACTCCTGCCGGGTGGGGAGCCAACCAATACAAGTCGCCAGTAGGCTGGGACGGTGACAATGAACGGATGTGGATAACCAACTACGTCACCGCTCAGGTCAGAGCCTATTCTCATAATAGCGACTATACGACTTTCACATTAGAGACCACCATCAATAATCCGGGCAACTGTATGGATGGGGCGTTTGGTTACGGCTACCTCTACATCAACCAATGGGCTACCAATGTCGTTAATCGTTATAATGCCCAGGGTCAGGACATCGGCAACCCCATCGCATTTGGATTTCCCGTCTGCGGGTTAGCGATTGACACGGAGGCAAATATGCTCTTCGTGCAGGATTTGGGAACCGCAGGATTGCCCATTCATGTCTTCCAACTCGATGGGAACGGAAATCCTGTTGACCTGCAGAACGAGGTCGGTGTAATTGACGATCATATGGGCCAACATAACAACACCAACACATACGGGTTGGAATGGGTTCCAAAGCATTCCACAGGTCAACTCTGGATGACTAGCAACACGAATCTCGGCGGTCTGGTTCACCAGATTCTTGTTGATGGCAATTGGAACTGCTCGGAAGTTCAATCCTTCGCGGTCTTCCCGGGAGCTGACCAGCCCTATTGCTCTGTAGCCCAAGACGGCCACAACCTCTGGGCAGGCGGCTATAATCCGGCCACCATCCGCATCTTCGACGATGGGGTTGCTGAAGGCTGGATAGTATTTTCTCCTTATTCGCACAACTTCGGCAATGTAGCGCCAGATGGCAGCTACGACTTTACGTTCGACATAAGTTACTCCGGTAACGATGTTGACATCGATGCTATCCAGGGAGCTGGCGGCGATTTTACGACGAACTTTGGGGATGACGTTATTGACGGCAGTGGACAGGAGATTTACACCCTCACCGTCACCTTTACTCCGAATGGGTCGGGTAATTTCGGAGGCGAATTGATCATCTACTCAATCAATCCCAATCTCGATCCTGTGACGGTGGCTCTCTCCGGCACTGCCGGCACCCCCCCGGTAATTGATGTTGACGCCTCGGATATCGACTTCGGCGCTGCTTCAGCTTGCGCACCGGCCGATCCGATAATCGTCACCATATCGAATTATGGAGAGCTTCCTCTCAACGCATCAATAGACATAGACCCCAATGATGGGCAATACACGGCCTCTCCTCAAGAGATAATCGGTCTCCAAAGTAACTCCTCTGAGAACGTTACCATAACCTTCACACCATTGGTTGTGGGAAGCATTTCAGCGACTTTGACGATCTCATCCAACGATCCTGCCACTCCATCTGTGGCCATACAGCTGACTGGGGAGGGTCTACCTACGCCTGAGATCGAAGTGTCGGAACCTAATGGTCACGACTTCGGTGATGTGGCTATCGGTAGTCCTGCAACGTGGAATTTGCTGATCAGTAACCTGACTGGAATCGACTTGCACATAGATCAGATCAATCCTTCCAACGGGATCTTTCTGACGGATTTCCCTCCGAACGGCGGTGTTGACGTAAACTCTCAAAATCCGCTGACTGTTCAAGTCACTTTTACGCCTGATGCCGAAGGGCCGTTCACAGGGTCTCTCCACATTTACTCGAACGACTGTGACGAATCGGACCTCGAGCTCGCACTTACGGGGAACGGCATAGTGACCATTCCCGAAATCTCTGTTTCGGTTGTAGATATTGATTTCGATAAAGTGGAGCTTTATGAGCCTCTGACACTGCCTTTGCAGGTTTCAAACCAAGGAACTGGCAACCTGTATGTGACCGGGCTTGCGACCAGCGATCAACAGTTTCAAGCGACATTCGTCAATTTCGATATGCAAGATCCAATACTACCGGGTGATTATGAAGTCATCGAAGTGACTTTCACCCCGACCGCAAAAGGTCCTTTCGATGCGACGCTGGAGATCGAGTCCAACGATTATCCGGACTCACCCCTCCCTATATTTCTGCATGGGAAAGGAGTTCTTCATAAACTCCCAACAGTGATACTCGGCTTGGATGGAGTCGATATCGGGCAGAGCTCAAGGATTGGTTCTGGTGACATCTGGGTGAATAACGACAGCCCGGGACCATTCTTCAACGGAAACTACGAATTAACTGTGGGAATGTATGTTGCTGTGACATGCGCCTCCATCCGTGCGGATAAAGTCTGGACGAGATGGGGAAGCGCCGTCACAGCAGATGTTTATTACAAGACACAACACACCAGTCACGGGACAATTTACGGCACGACTCATGGCCAAATCAGCTTACCCCTGATTCCGGCAGGCGATCTACCTGATTTCCCAGCACAAATCAACCCCGGGAACACTGACAAAATTGTTGCCCCAGGTAACCAAACCTATGTCATTCAGCCGGGTGTTTATGGTCTTCTACGGGCTGGTCAAAGTAGCAGGGTAACCTTTACCGGAGGCGACTATGTCTTCAGTGAAATCAATGGCCGCCCTGCAGTAGCCTTTGATTTTAACGGTCCTACTACTATCAAAGTCTTAGGCAGAATCGAGATAAATGGATGGAGCAGCTTTGGACCCGGTCCAAAAGCCGCACCCGGCACAACCGCAAAAGATATCGAAGTCTATGTTGCAGGTCAGAATGGCAACGACGGCGGAATCAATCGAACTCCTACCGCTGTAATGATCTCGGGGGGGTGCAATGTTCGTGCGAATATATACGCGCCTAACGGAACCATTGTTTTAGGGGGGGGTACCCCTTTCAGGGGAAGTCTCATCGGGAGGTGGGTTGTTCTCTCACCTGGAGCGCGTGCAGAATACGCCGGATCCTTCAAGTATGGCGGACATAAAGTAGCGGCGATGGGCAATCCGGAGCCTATCACCATCTCAGGCATGGTACCAGACCGGGTTGAACTGGTGAACGCCTATCCCAACCCCTTCAACGCCACGACCACTATCAAGGTAGCGATTCCAGAAGATGGTCTTGCCGATCTGGCAGTCTTCGACCTGAACGGCAGGCTTGTCAGCCAGATTGTCAATGGCGAGCTGACCGCCGGGTATCATCAGTTCTCGTTCGGGAACAATGATCTGATAACCGGGACGTACATTGTCCGACTCAAGGCTCATGGTGTTACATCGGTTCAGAAGGTAACTCTGATCAAGTAAGCGAGTGAACAGGTAAGGGGTCGGCGATCTTTGCCGACCCCTTGCTATTACCTTCGACTCATACCACATTGTGTTGATTTCATAGCCCGAAAGGCCAGTCATGCTTGGAAAGATCATTCCTCTATTGTTGATTGTTACCTCGCTTACTTGCCCAGTATTTGCATCGACGAATGACAGTAGGGCGGATTCTAATCCGCCCTACCAACCGCAAAGCCTGAGTCAAAGCCGTCCCATCTTCTTCACCGAGAACAAAGGTCAGTGGGATGAGCGCGTCTTGTTTAAGGCCGATGGTACGGGCGAACTGACGTGGTGGATCGAGCGAGATGGATTCACCATCCTTTTCAGTGTGCCGGATATGGAGGCTGAACCACTGTCAGATGAGTGGCCTGATTTGCTTGCAAATCAGGTTTCAAGGGATATGGGACCCGACTTGCGAGCAAGTCGGGCCACACGCTCGCACGCCTTGAAGTTCAAATTCCAGAACACTCTCCCGCGTAATGCCGGGAATTTCCTGCCCGAACAGACGACCCCGGCTATTGCCGCTTCGGTCGAGTCAGCCAACCGACTTTCGCACAACAACAACTACTTCATCGGCAATGACAAGTCCGAGTGGGCGCCTGACTGCGGCAACTTCCAGCGAGTAGTGTTAAAGGATGTTTGGCCCGGCGTCGATATTGTTTGGCGGGGCGGAACATCTTCTGTCACCGCCCCGTCGGTGACAGCAAACATGAACGACGATAATGCATCAGACTGTCGCCGGCAGGGCGGCGACAGAAGTGCCGCACAACTCGTCGAGTTCGACTTCATAGTCCACCCGAACGCCGACCCGAACGCTATCCGCATCGAAGTGTTGGGTTTGACCGATGGGGTAGGGGCGCAAGGCCTTGCGCCCCTACGGATGGACGGTGAAGAACTGCTTCTGCCAACCTCACTGGGCGTTCTTCACCAAGCTCTCCCCGAAGCCTTCCAGATCGATGAGAACGGTTCTCTCGCGCCAGTGCGGGCGGAGTTTGCGGTTGCGGGAGGCAACTCGTTCGGAGTTGTGCTACCGGAAGGGTTCGACAAGACTAAGCCGCTCATCGTTGACCCGCTGGTCTATAGCACCTATTTGGGAGGAAATGCTTATGACATTGCCTTTGTCATTACCTCTGACGGCGCCGGGGGGGTTGTGGTGGCGGGTGAGACCTATGGTAGTGACTTTCCCACCACCGAGGGGGCATATCAGACGAACTTCGGTGGTGGAGGTTATGACGCTTTCATCGCCCGGTTGAGCGAGGATGGGAGCGAACTGCTTTACAACACCTATCTGGGGGGAACTAATTACGATGCCGCTTTTGCCATTACACCCGACGGCGCTGGGGGGGTGGTGGTGGCGGGTGAGACGCTTAGCCAAAATTTCCCCACTACTGAGGGAGCTTACCAGAGGGACCGCGCTGGTAACTGGGATGCCTTCGTCGTCCAGCTGAACAGTGAGGGGAGCGCTCTTCTCTACAGTACCTTTCTGGGAGGAGAGAATGCAGACTTTGCCTTCGGCCTTACCGCCGACGACGCCGGAGGGGTTGTGGTGGGAGGGTTAACTTTGGTGGGTGACTTCCCCATCACTGATGGAGCCTGCCAGATTAATTATGGTGGCGGCCACTCAGATGCCTTCGTCGCCCGATTGAGTTTCGAAGGGAATGGCGTCGAAGACCTGCTTTACAGCACCTACCTGGGGGGGAATGACGAAGAAGGTGAACGCAACTGGTATCTTGCTCTTACCTCTGATGGAGAAGGGGGAATCATAGTAGCGGGTTTGACTTACAGCGACAATTTCCCCACTACGGAGGGAGCCTACCAGAGGGATTACGGTGGCGGTGGTGACGCCTTCGTTACCAGATTAAACGCTGAGGGGAGCGAAATAATTTACAGCACTTTACTTGGAGGAAATAGCCGAGACCATGCCTATGTCGTTATCCCCGACCGTGATGGGGGGGTAGTGGTGGCGGGCTGGACGGACGGAAACTTCCCTACGACCGATGGGGCATACCAGAGGAATTTCGGAGGTGGTGACATCGACGCCTTTGTTACTCAATTGAACAGTGAGGGGAGCGAAATTATTTACAGCACTTATTTAGGTGGAAACGGTGATGATAATATCGTCGGCCTTATCCCCAATGGCGCTGGGGGAGTAGTGGTTGCAGGCCATACAAGCGGCGACTTCCCCACAACCGAGGGGGCTTACCAGAGGAACTATGGTGGTGGACTTTATGACGTCTTCATCGCCAATCTGAACGAAGATGGCGACGAACTGCTCTACAGCACCTATCTGGGAGGAAATGGTGGCGATTATGGCTCTGATCTCATCCCCGACGGCGCTGGAGGAGTGGTGGTTTCCTGTGGAACTCAGAGTGATAACTTTCCTACCACCGAGGGAGCTTACCAGAGGAACTATGGTGGTGGTATGGACGTCTTCATCACAGACATCGACTTCGGTTTGCCCTTCTTCCATTGGGTTGAGGTGCCGGATGAGGTTGAAGCTGACGAAAACGAGCTGGTGGAATTTACTGTCCGAGGGGAGGGTACCGACGAAAACGCTGGATTGTCCATCATTTATAGTTCTGACGATCTGCCTGATTCCGCACGGTTTGAAGATAATGGCGACGGTAGCGGAACCTTCCACTGGCAGACGTCCAACGCGGATTCAGGGCATTACACGGCCGTCTTTACCCTCTCCGATGGTGAGCACGAACTTGCGCGCAACGTCGCCATTATTGTGAATAATATTAATGGTCCACCCAGATGGATTGACATCCAAGATTCTATATCGGTTCAGGAGTCAAGTGAGCTGGTCTTAATGGTGTCAGGATTTGACCCGGATGGAGACAGTCTCTCCATCATAGCGTTTTCAGATAATCTGCCGCAAGACTGGCAGTTCACGGACAACGACGACGGGACTGGAGCCTTTGCTTGGACTCCCGGTCTGGGAAGAGCCGGGAATTATTCAGCAACCTTTATCCTCTCAGACGCCGACACCAGCGTCGGAGTCGTTGTTCACATCATTGTGTTACCATATAATTCCGTCGCCGATCCGGGTCACTCTATCCCTGACCATTTCTACTTGTCCACCAACTTTCCCAATCCGTTCAATGCTGTGACACGTGTAGTCTTCGGTTTACCTGAAGCATCACGCGTAACGATCAGTGTATTGGATGTATCTGGCCGTGAGGTATCGACTCTTATCAGTGGCGAGCTTGAGGCAGGTTATCACAATGTAGTGTGGAATGGCGAAACAGCATCGGCGGGGCTTTATCTGGTTAAGATGGAGACGCCGACCATCACCAAAGTCAGCAAGATGACCCTGTTGAAATAAAAATTTAAAGAATGGGTCGTAAAAACAAAGGCCGCCATTTGGTTGCCCTTGTTGATATTCAACATTCAATCTCGCTATATTTTGAACCAAATTAAACTTCGACCAAAATGATATTACCGTATACATTACTATACGATTCAGGATATGAAAATCCTGTGCAAATGGAACTTGCTCAGTTAGTTGAACAGAGGATTAGGGAAGGAGATAGGACTCGATCTGGAGATCGGATAAGGTTTTCATCAGTTTTATCATGTCGTTTGATACGGAAATGATTGTGAATTAGAACGAAGTGCTTTGCCGAATTTGTCTTAGGGCGAGTCAGTGGCTTTCGGTTTGAAACATCAAGACTATCAGACTATAACGAACGACGCTTCGAAGGTGGAGCTAGGAAATCGTCGGAGTATTGCGAGAACGTTTGCCCGGTTGGCGCAAGAACTGCGTCGTCGGGGCGTTTTTTGTATGGAGGTCTATAAGAACGCCGCCGACAATTCCAATAATCCAGTCTTTAGCTTGATCATTTCCAACACGACTTATGTCCCAAACACTTGAAAATACTCCTCCTTTTAAAAGAGCACAGTAAGTTTGCATAAAAGGGTGGAAAACGATTGACAAGGAGTAAATTGACAATTATTTTTTTACCGTTAGTCATGCGGGTGAGGGTATCTTTCAAGGTTGATTGAATACCACAAAGTATTCAATCAACCCACATTCCTTGCTAAATGTTCCACAGAGCGAGGAACCCAAAAGTTATGAAAACTAAATATTTAAGGTAAGTAGTTAATCTTCTTACACTTCGTGTAGATCAAGTCACTAAATCCAACCTAAAAGGAATGAAATGAAAACCATTAAGCCGAGTTCCACAAAAAACAAGACCAAATTAACCAATGATTTGCAGGACTCTAATCAAGTTGATCCTTCTACTCTCGAGAAGGTCAAAACACCTACTCCTATTAATATTAATAGTGATGTTTTACTTTCATGTGGCGCTTTCGCCCAAACCAATCTGCCATGGTGCAATTTAGCAACCTTTGCAAGCTGTGTTTTCTACCACCAAGGGGAATGGCAAAATGGACCAGCTCTAGGCAAGAAATGGGATCAGACTAATCCCTGGTATTTGGCTGGAATCAGCCATCAGGCACACGATTCTGGATTATTTTGGGAGGATACCCTCGAGAATGCTGGCATTATTGCTCATTCAGATAGAACTTCAGGTTACTTTCTTCCAGATAACTTTAATAATCCGACTATTGAATATCGTCGGTGGCGAATTACGTCTTGCAACCAGGTCGATTGGACTTTTTGGCCTGATTTCGAACTATATATCAAAAATTCGCTTCATGGAGCCGTTGACGGGAAGCCTGCACCAGTAATGCTGGGTCAAGCCCACACGAGATTAATAATTGGTCTGCTGGAATGTGGCAGTAAAGTCGTTCTTCATGATCCACTGTCACATGGTTCACGCATAGTTTTAACATGGCAACAACTTAAAGATGAGCTTTCAAATTGGATTAGAGGCAAGTCGGATGACGTCTTAATAAGCGAAGGTCAAGGCTACGGAACACTCAAATTTTTAACCCCGCCACCTTCTATAGCAAATAGACGCGGCTGTCTAGTATTCTGGGAAGCAGACCCCAATACTGGTCCGGGATCATTAGTGTTTTGCCGAAATACCGGTTCGACCGTTTCGAAGGCAGGACAACCATTTTCATACTGGCAATGGGATGGAACTGGCGGTCATGATCTGGGATATTACTTCGATTACCAAATTGTGAATGACAGTCACCATCCAAATATTCAACCACCCTTCCCAGTACTGCCGGATGATAGCCGCTTTGGGCATAGGTGGATTTCGGCAGAATTGGATTTTTGAAATATTCGATCAAGGTAAGAAATCTAACAGAAAACAAGCAAGAATTCATTTTATTCGTTAACCTCTATGCCGGTGAGGGATCAGAGGGAATTGCTCGAACGTTTAGCGTCAACAATATCAGTCTCCTTGGCGCTCCTTTCGACAGTAATTATAGTGAACTTCTTGTTTCAGGCAATTTGGATGTTGGTGGCCTAACATCTGGCATTTACACTGTTCGCTTTGATTTGTATGCTGATCGTACCCAATATCTTCAAGATACGAGATTTATTTCTTTTTGTGTTGCCTGACCAGTCTAATTTATTAATCAGTGCAGATTAAGGTTGCAAGCGATTCAAGTGCAATAGCAGAAATTATGAGTTCGTTGATTTATTCGCTTGGGACGCCAATTCGGACAAGATTCTCTTGGAG
>CAYHEC010000026.1:0-45692 GCA_964355675.1 uncultured Caldithrix sp. | reverse complement strand
CAAAGAACCGCCACTCCAGCACAGTCTCATCAAACCGCGCAACCTCCCCATCGACTAACCACGTAATCGACCCGCCGACTGAATCGGGCTCGCTCGGCACAACCTCAAACCGAACAAGGCTGTCGGGCAAGACTTCAAGCGTAATGTCCACTGGCGCAAAGCTCCAGATTGCCCCACTCACGGTCACGTTCCAGACAACTTCATCGTGCGATTCCCCTCGATAAGCCAGCCCCTCGACGGCATAGTGCCCTGACTGGAGGAACGGAATGGTAGCGCGAGCGTCTCTGCCGGTCTCTTCGGGCTGTGGATTATCCAGATTAGTCTTTGTCCAGAGAAACTGCACGTCGTCGTTACCACCGACTGCGGCTACGGAATCGATTGCAAAGTCAACGGATGCGCCGCGCCGTATAGAGAGGTTGAGTGTGTCGGGTGTGAATGATTGGATGTAGAGGTCGGTGACGGTCAGCGTCCAAGATACTGAGTCGCCTGGTAATGAATCAGATACGATGCATTTTATGGAATACTCACCAATCTCATCGAAAGCTCTTCTTATCGGATTACGATTAGATATCGAATCGCCGTTTATTGTCCATATATATCGCAATGAGTCCCGTTGAATATCTTCTGCCCATACTCTAAAAATCTGATCCTCACCTGAAAGATGTTTTATATTCAGGGCAACGGGGCTCCAGCGGATTATTTTTGGTCGGGAGTCTTCAGGATTGATAATTACTAATACGCCATCATAACTTCTGTTTTGATCAGGATAAGCTTTCCCGGCAACCAAAATTCTATCATCCTCTCCGGTAATAATTGCATTAAACTCTTCATTAATGTTTTCTTGAAAGCCAAAATGATAAATACTCCGCCACATTTCGTTGCCCTGTGCGTCAGTCCTTAATACACAGGGATTGTTTGTGCTTGCGATTCCAGCCAACGCAAAACCTCCATCGATCATTGACGCTATCGAAGAGCAATTTTTGTAAATATCGTCGTTGTGCATATCATAAATCGAAGAAAAAAGTTCATCGCCGCCTCTGTTGACCTTCAAAAGCGACCACCCATTTCGAGACAAACCCGGCGCACCGTAACCGCCACGCGGAGAAGAGACCAGCCCTTTATTCGCTGTTGCAAAATTGTGCGACCAGATTTCATCCCCTCGTGAATTCGCCATCAACAACCATCCTCCGTCATTGTTCGACATATCATGCCCTGCAAAGAGGAATCCAACGTCTTCAACCTCCCGGACTGCGTAAAACCTGCCTCTCTGACCGTAATATCTTTCCCAGATCACTTCTCCGTCTAAATTGACAAGAACAGCATAAGCTCGGTCAGAATTATTAATTACAGCCTCACCAGTGCAGAGAATATTTCCCTCTTTAGTCTCTATAACCGCTCGACAATTGCCTAAATTGGAATGCTGTCCGTTATATATATTCCACCAAATTCTATCGCCATCAGGATTTACCCTTAGGACACTAAAATTGATGGGAAGCCTCCCGGCCTCTCCGCTTCGTCCACCCAGAACAAATCCCTCGTCCTCCAACTGTACAAGGCTGTAGGCAATGTCACCAGTAGGATTATCTTCGCTGAAATAAGTTCTCTGCCAGAGAGCTTCACCATTGTTAGAAGCGTAAATCAGCCAGAAACCCCAACCACTCGTATCGGTAGCAGTCACACCGCACATAGCTAATTTGTTACCTGTAGCTCTAAAGACATCGTAAATATTATCATAATCGTTATGCCCATCATAATAATGGATCGACTGGATATTTGGCTGGGAGAATGCCCTAACTGACACCAATAAGAAAAGACTGGCAATGACTAAGATATTCATACAAGTTCTCTATCTTTCTAATTTAAATATGTGTGCAGGGAATCCATTATTCCCCGCACACAATATTTGTACTTGGTTTTCAGTGCAGTGCGACTGTTTGAGAGAAAACAACCTGCGAATAATAAATACTATTTATCCTGTTCGCAGGAATAACGGGATCGTAACCTTGGTCAGATAAGTTTGACTTCCAATAAGTTGCGCTTGCATTCGGGGAATTAGTATAGAGCGCTTTTCCTAAATTGTCGGTCGTCGTCTCCTCCCATGTCCAATCATCGGGATCATCGGGGTCAGGTCCAGTTTGAACGCCAAATATAATGTGGACGCCCGACACTGCCGCGCCACCCATTGTCAATTCGATCACATGAAATGTTACCGCCCTTGCCTCCTTTGGCGTCGGCCAAACCAGCACTCCCACCATAACCGCGATCACCGCGATCAGCCCAATCAGGGCTCCGAAACGTAATTTGCTTTTCATTGAGTCCTCCCTAAACTGAAATAATATCTTGGCTTCTTCAGCCGAAGCGCTCGTATGGGAGTGTGTCGGCTTCAGACGAGCCGACTCTAATATGTGCAAAAAAAAAGGCACTTGTCAAGTCTTTTCGGTCGAATCGGGAGTTTATTTTGGGGCGAAATAAAAATAAATGGCGCTGATACCGACTTCTCACGGCTGGCGGTGAGGAGGAATATAAATGAAAAGCTGTCAACCCCAGAGGGTTGACAGTGGTTTATCAAAAAAACAGAGAACCCTCGTCCGGGTGGCTTTCAAGCTCCGGCGAGGGTTTAGTAGTCTCTAAGCTCCAGAGGTATTGGAGAGAGTTCCACTCGTTGTTATAAAATTCAGCATAGTTAAAAAGATAAAAAGTTGGCACAATCGAATAAGGTAATATGATCGTGACCGGTTACCTTCAGACGACCATTTCTAATATAGTCACCGGTTAGTTGTTTGTCAAGAGATTCCTAATTTTTTCAAATTAACTAATTGGCATAAAATTGCCATCGGGTGAGGACACCCGACGGCATACCTTCACTATTGACTTCGGGGAGTTGGCAGGGGAAGAAATTGCTGAAGCAAGCTTCAGCACTCCAACAGCAACGACAAATCCATCGCACTGACCGAGTGAGTCATAGATCCGATAGAGATAAAATCGACGCCCGTTTCCGCATACACACGGATATTCTCCAAAGTGATCCCACCAGTGGCTTCCAGTTCGATTTCTGATTTCTGAGCGTTGACCATCGATAATCGACAATTAACAATCTCCTCCGGGCTCATATTATCGAACATGATCCGGTCGGGCTTTGCGGCTAATGCTTCTTGAAATTCCCTGTTGTTCCTCACCTCCACCATCACACTCATCTTTTTTCCCCCCCATAGGGACTCACGGCATGCCTTAATGGCCTGAGTGATTCCTCCGGCGGCGGCTACGTGGTTTTCCTTGATCAGAAAGGCGTCATACAGTGCGTAACGATGGTTGACGCCACCACCGACGCGAACAGCCGCCTTGTCGAGGAATCGCAGTCCGGGAGCAGTCTTGCGGGTTTCGCAAACTTTGGCATTTGTACCAGCCACGGCATCGATATAGAGTCTCGTCATCGTGGCGATGCCGCAACACCTCCCCATCAGATTCAACGCAGAACGCTCACCAGTGAGAATGGCTGATGTTCTCCCTTTTATTCTGGCAACGATTGTGCCGGGATCGACCATTATGCCGTCATCGACAAGAATCTCGTATTTCAGTTTTTTATCAAGCAAGCGGAAAACTTCACTCGAAACTAACTGTCCGGCAATAACGCCGTTAGACTTTGCCACGATCGTCGCACTACTGATCTGGTCGGTTGGTACTGTTGCCGCAGTGGTAATATCGCCTCGAACGCCAAGGTCTTCGGTCAGAGTTCTGCGGATGATTGACTTGACAAGGCGATTGACGGGGATGAAAGAGGAAAACTGAAAATTGAAAACTGAAAACTTATTCGACATCGCGGCCTTTGGTTGAAATTGAAGTGTGATTTGACTTTAATTTTGTAACTATAGAGACAAATATCTTTATTAATTCTTCAGTTTCGATCATCAAAGGATTCAACTTTTCAGATTTCAGAATATCTGCGTCAACCAAAAGTTCAATCCAGTAAAGAGACTCCTCCAATTCTTGCAAAGATCCCTGAATTTTACTTACAAAATCAGCTTCTGATTTACCTCGACACGCTTCCCTGTATTGAGCGCCAACGGATGTACCGGACCTGAGGAGTTGATTGCCGATTACTCGCGAAGCCCCTTTGCTGGGAAGCGCATCATAGAGCCGAATGATCCGAAGCGAATATTCTTTCGTTCGATCTCGCAACTGTGGCGACCCTCGCCCGATAAGACGGAAACGATACTTTTCTACTATTTCCATTGATCTATGCTCTTGTTATTGAGGATGTGTCGATTGCTGTTTCAGTTTTCAGTTTTCAGTTTTTTTTAATCATGCGCGTCTAACCAATTATCCCCATATCCAATTCCTACCTCAATAAATACAGAAAATTCCATTGCGCCGGACATAATTTCCCTCAGTCGTTTTGATAACGCCTCGATCTCTTCGAACGGAGTCTCGAACACCAACTCGTCATGAACTTGCAATAGCATTCTGGCGCGGAATCCTTCAGAGTCGAGCATCTTCTGAACGCCAATCATTGCTAATTTAATCAAATCTGCGGCTGAGCCCTGGATCGGTGTATTAACTGCCATTCTCTCCGCAAGCGAGCGGATATTGAAATTCTTCGCGTTGATGTCCGGAAGCGGTCTCTTTCTTCCCATGATTGTCGTAACATACTCATTCTTCTTTGCTTCGAAAATAATCTCGTCGATATATTCTTTGACACGTGCGAATTGACCGAAATAAGCTTCGATGAACTCCCTTGCTTTGGAGCGTGTTATCCCTAATCGTTGCGCCAAGCCGAAGTCGCCCATGCCGTAAAGCACACCGAAATTGACCTCCTTAGCATGCCGTCGCATGTCCGAGTTTACGGCATCTGGCTGGACGCCAAACATCCAAGCGGCTGTCATGCGGTGGATATCCATTCCCGAAGTGAAGGCTGAGGCAAGCCTTTCGTCTCCAGATAGATGTGCCATAATCCTAAGTTCGATCTGAGAATAATCTGCTGAGAGTATTTTCCAGCCAGGCTCGCCGGGAATGAACGCCTTGCGGATTCGTCCACCATCCTCCGAACGGATGGGAATATTCTGGAGATTGGGGTCGGTCGAAGAAAGTCTGCCGGTTGCGGCAATGGTCTGGTTGAAAGAGGTGTGAACGCGCCGCGTGATCGGGTGGACCATTTGTGGCAGGGCGTCGATATAGGTTGACTTGAGTTTGGTCAAGTGGCGATAGCGTAAAAGTTTCGCAGGCAGTTCATGCACCGGCGCAAGTCGTTCAAGTTCATCTACATCAGTTGAGAATCCGGTCTTGGTCTTTTTTCCGGGCGGAAGACCGAGCTGATTGTAAAGAACCTCCGCCAACTGCTGAGTCGAGTTCAAGTTAAACGGGAAGCCAGCCAATTCATGCACTTCACCTACAAGCCTCTCCGCTTCACGACGAAATTCATCGGAAAGTTCTGCGAGTAATTTACTATCAAGGGCAATGCCGGTCTTCTCCATCCTTAGCAAGACTGGCATCAGTGGCAATTCCTGCTCGTAAAGCAGGCGTTCGAAGCCTCCGTCCTTGATTCGCGGCAGGAAGAGGTTGGTTAACCGAAGGGCTACGTCGGCGTCTTCGCAGGCGTACTCGGAAACTTTGTCTATTGGAACGTCTGCCATGGACATCTGTTTGGTACCCGAACCAATCAAAGTGGAAGTGGGAATTTTTCTGATGCCAAGATGAACTTCGGCAAGGTGGTCGATACCGTGTTGACGAGCTGATGAATCTAAAATGTGCGAGGCGAGCATCGTATCAAAAACTACACCTTCGACCGGGATGTCATAGCAACTGAGTACCAATTCATCATACTTTAGATTTTGTCCACATTTTGCGATAGTATGATCGGAATAAAAGGGTCGCAAACTGTCGAGAATGTAGGCGAGTTCGCGGGTGATGTTGGGTCTTAGTCGCGGCGTGGTCGCTATCCTGAATTCCACTGGAACACCTTCAAAGGCGTTCGCGGCAATATAATAGGCTTCGCCTTCATTAATTGAGAATGACATCCCAACTAGTTCAGCACGCATCGAGTCGATGGAAGTTGTTTCGGTATCGATGGCGACAATAGTGCCTGATGTTGTAGCGTCAGTCCGGCGACAATTCATCAACCTTTCGATCAATTGATCCAGACCAGATTTATCCTTTATTAAATGATAATCCCGTTGCATTGTCGGTGACTTAAGGGTGTCAGTTGCTTCGTCGGATGCCAGAGAAAATAAACTATGTTCCTGCAGTCTGCTTACGCCCGCCAGACCGTCGATCTGAAGGAGAATATTCCGAAATTCAAGTTCCACTAATTTTTTACGAGCGGGATCATTATTCATCGGCCCGTAATTAAGCATGTCCGGGGTAACACTCAGTGGAGTTTCGGTATCGATTGTGACCAGCTCGCGGGAAAGACGAGCTTGATCAGCAAAAGTAATCAACGATTCGCGCAACTTTGGTTTTTCGACCTCACTCGCATGATCCAAGGCTCCTGCGAGCGACCCAAATTGTTTGACAAGAAGTAAAGCGGTTTTCTGACCTACGCCAGGTACGCCGGGAACGTTATCTACCGAGTCTCCCATCAATCCAAGCACATCGATCACCTGCTCGGGTGGGACGCCGAATTTCTCGATTACTTGTTCGATACCAATTACTTCAGGTGCATCTCCGGGGCGTCCGGTGGGAAGGCGGTAAACCTTTATCCGGTCATCGACAAGTTGAAGGAAGTCCTTATCTCCTGATACAATATAGACATCGAACGATAGAGCTTTGCCCTGCCTCGCCAATGTTCCAATAATGTCATCTGCTTCGAAGCCATCGAGGCGTAACTGAGGTATTTTTAGTAGATCGATTAGCTCGCGAAGAAGTGGCAACTGTGCCCGGATGCCTTCATCGAGAGGTGGTCGGTGGGCTTTGTAGGATTCGAAACGATCATGGCGAAAGGTTGGAGCCGCGGTATCGAAGCAGAGGGCAATTCGGTCAGGTTTTTCGCGGCGGATAACGGAGAGAAGGCTGGTCAGAAATCCAAAAACCATTCCAACGTCTTGCCCCCGGCTGGTGATTGAGGTACGGCCACTAAAGGCGTGGAAGCTCCGATGAATGAGCGCGGAGCCATCGAATAGAAATAGACGCATAATTTATGGAAATTCTTATTGGGTTTGTTGGATAGAAATTAGAGAGTGTTAATTGTAGCGGTATCGAGATTCTTACTGGATCGTTAGCGGATGGGTGTGTCTCTGTTGGAGATTTTTATTCCCTTCCCAAATAACTTCTTTCGATGCCGAAAACCATCTTTAGCCCGGTCGCTACGGCTCCCAGAGCGGCTCCGATCAATATCCCCCGCTGGGCAACCATATTCGGTACGTTCATAATCCAGTCCACTAAGCCGGGCATACCGCTCCAGATCGATTGGCCAATCGGAACCCTTCCAAGCATCACGATGACAGCAGTGACCGCGAGCAGACCAGCCTGCCACGATCTCACTCGAAACGCCCGATATGCGGCGGAAGCAATGTAAAACGCCAGAGTCGCATACATTGTTGACGCCATTGGTACGTACATTTCGAGATAAAGTCGATCATTAAAGAACGTGCCCGGTTCGATTCCCCCGTAAAATCCCGCGACGGCAGTTACAACCATCGCGACAAGCGTGATGATTTTATAGGGCCAATCAAGATCTCTACGCTGAATCTGATCTGAATGAACCCGAATTAGATTAGCAGTACCAAGAACATAGGCAAATGCAACGACGATCACTGCCCATTGCTGGAACCGTCCCGCCACATCATTTATCCACCAGTGAGGAATAAAGAACTGGAGGATCATGAACAGACCGAAGAAAAGCGTGATTTTAAGTGGGATTTCCTGGCGCATGAATTAAGTTAGAAATGATGAAAGTTAATAACAGTAAGGCGAACTACCTGCCTGCCGCGACTCTGGTTAGTCAAATTCCTCGTAAGGAGTGCACAAGCTGTCAACCCCAGAGGGTTGACAGCTTGCGTTGAATTCTCTATCAAACACTTGCTCGGGGTAGTTGAGACAAGTTTCAGTCTATCGCATCAAAACCAATTTAGCGGTTCGGACAGCTCCCGCCGCTTCAAGTTTGGCAATATAGACTCCCGACGCCCAGTTTTCAGCATCAATGGTCAAGGAGTGCTCTCCGGCGGTTCCCTGACCGTTGATTAGACGGGCAACTTCACGACCAGCGAGATCATAGACACCTAATTTCACCAGGCCAGGTACTGGAATCGAATACTTTAAGGAGGTCATCCCGTTGAAAGGATTGGGGTGAATCTCTTTGATTTCGAGGGCGGATGGCAAGTAAGAATTCTCAGACCCAACTCCATTATGGCGCAGATTGGCGACAATAGGAAGTATGAACTGGTTGTCGAGAGCATTGTGAGTGAAGAAAAGTTGCCCTTCATACCTACCGATAGGGAAGTTAGCGAGATCAAGCGTGAAAGTGAACTCCTGTTGAGCCTGAGGCATGACCTCACCGGCGTTCGGTTCTAACCTCATCCATGAAGTATTACCGGCAAGTTGCCTGATTTCGATCCGGTCACCGCCCAATTGAGCTCCCACATTCGCCAAAGTAATGAAGACGACCGAGAAAATATCCCAATCTGCGATGCAGGCGCCCTGAAGCGCTGGATTTCCCTCTCCAATTAGTTCCGTGACCAGTACGGTGTCAATTGGAACATCAGGGTTCACTTTATAAAGAAAATGTCGGTTGGCCTGTTGATCGATCACTGATCGATGGATAAAATATAGGCATTTACCATCAGGATCCTGTGGCCAATAGACCATTCCGTATTTTCTGTGCAGATTGCGGTCACGAACAATCAATCCCGGGTCAGATCCATCTCGGTTGATTGCCGTTATGTCGGTTGATATTCCTGAAATCCAAAGGACGTCACGATCCGAATCGTAAGCGATACACTCAATGGGATTAACCGTAGTCTCGAAAGCAATTTGAAGATTTCCGTCGCGATCGTAACCAAGAATGCTGTCACGCTCTGTACACCAGAGCAAATCAGCGCCCCATGTCAGGTTCTTGACTCCGTAGCGGTCCATCTGGATTTGTGGGAAGCTATCGACAAGTGCGCCCTGTCGATCCAATATCCAGATCATATTCAATGAGTCTCCATTGGCGCCAGAGACGTAAAAGAGGCTGTCAACATATACTGCGCCATTGAGGCGGATGTCCCCAGTTGCGGTTGTGGCAGGAAGTGTTTCTCGCAGTGTCCATGGATCAAGGTTGGCTCCACCAACAAGTTGTGGCGTGGCTGAGTAGGTGAGCACACCACTGCCGTTGTTGGCGACAGTAAAGTGAGAGACATCGACTGTGCCACTATCGAAACTCGCAACGTATTCTTGAATAGAAGATGCGAAATCAGTGTGAAGCATTTCGATGCGGATATCCAGCTCCCCATCTTCTTCAAGATAAAGGTCATTGACGGTAGTATCGAGGAAAGCCTCGTGGTGGAAATTTACCCATAAATCTCCCATTCGATGGTCATCAATTCGCCAGAAACCAGACTCTTCGGCGGTAGCTTCTACTCTGCGGGAAGTTGTGACCCGGCAACCCCAGACGCCTTGACCTGAGAGAGCGCTAAGCACATAACCTCTCAAATTCCCGAGGCGAAGGTAGGAATCCATATCGTAATGAAAACCGAGATCGACCCGTCCTTGATCGAAACTTAGATCGGGATTGGTGATCAAGGTGTCCATACCTACCGCATCGGCACGACCCGAACCGGCATTGATGCAGGAGCTCTGATCGGGGTCGAGATAGAAAAAGTTTAGACCCCAAAGCGGTTCACGGCCTTCGGCAAACCATGGCGCTTGATCGATGATGTTATCGCCATTGTAACCGCCGTCTTCCTCGACGCCGCCTTGAATACAGCAGTAGGAGATAGTGATAGTTCCGCCAGCTCCAGGTCCCTGGTTTTGTTGCCAAAGCTGATTTCCAGTTCCAGCGCTGTTTTCCCAGAAGATGCTGTTAATAACAACTGGATTGGAAGTTGAACCTTTGTAAAGACCGCCTCCACCGCCATTGCGAGCGGCGTTATTGATAAACGTGCTATTGTGGACGGTACCGCTCGAACCTTGGGTGAAGGCAATACCGCCGCCATCGACGCCGGCAAAGTTGCCAGTGAATATACAGTTGCCGATATCGACCGTTGAATTGGAGATTATTGCGATAGCTCCACCGAAGCGTGTTGTCTCATTCTGGTTGAAAATGCAGTCCCAAACCTTGGCGCGAACGGTAGTAGCATTCAGTTGAATAGCGGCTCCAGCTGTTCCGGCGGCGTTCTCCTGAAAGATACAATGTTCGATGATCGGGTCTTGAGCCCCAACACATTTAACCTGACCGCCCGTATTGGCGCTACGGACGACATTCGCAAAAAAGAAACAATTCGAAATTCGTATATTCTGAACGTTGGAAGCAAGAATAGGGTTATGGGCGAAACGCGTGAAGGTGAAACCGTTGACCTTTACCCCGGTGGCAAGAGTGTAACCAACGGAATCAGGAGTTCCTTCTGCGTCGATGATACATTGGCCAGGACCCTCTTCGGAAAGAAGGGTAATGGCGGCAGTGAATCTGATGGAGTCATTCATACTGCCTCGATAGACCCCGCTTCGAACCAAAACAGTGTCGTTGGCGCGTGCGGCGATGACCGCTTCGCCAATTGTTTCGTAATCAGCGGGTATCCGCAAAGTGCGACCTTGCACGATACCGACCGTGTTCATGAAAAGGGCGGTTGCAATAAGGAATTTCATTCGAATATTCATCTCAAACCTCGACGTTATTGTTGAAACGGTTGCATGATGTTGGACTATTGACTCTAACACTATATTATAACACAAACAAAGTCATTCGTCAATCAAAATTCAAGATTCCTTTGCTCAATTTACGAGCGTTTAC
Organism: uncultured Caldithrix sp.; assembly: GCA_964355675.1. GTDB lineage: Bacteria > Electryoneota > AABM5-125-24 > Hatepunaeales > Hatepunaeaceae > CAMBDS01. The sequence continues at coordinate 34,774 of CAYHEC010000026.1, read as the reverse complement.
GAACTCTTCAGACAGTCTTGCACTTTCCAGAGCGGCTTGCTATCTTAGAACCGTATATACTGGTTCACAGTTCAAAGCCGGGTATCATATTGAGTAAACCAGTAAAAATGAGATTTCACTCGTACTGGCTAAAGTCGGTATCCATCATTTACAATACTTTAAGTTGTTACCGGCTTTCGCCGGTATGAAAGCCTCCGAGACAATTTCCGTATAATCAGTCAATCTGTAATGCTGTAAACTCTAACCGGACCATGGCGCCAATCCTCACAGGCAAAAGTAATGAACTTTAAGAATACTTCGCATCGGACTATTACGATCATCAGCGCGGCCTTGTTTATTATAGGTTGCTCAACAGGGAAAAAAGAAACTGAGCCTTCGGTGTCCGTTGTTCCATCCGGACCTCCGCGGCACTGGGATATCGGCGATCAGACTTTGAAGCATAAACTCCCCGAAGATGTGTCAGATGGTTATCTGCAATTTGCCAGAACTGCTACGATGAGCTATGGCATGACATTGGCTCACGACCGAATTTCGGCGCGGAGCCATGCGAAGGCTGACATGCTGATTTATATTCATTCCGGTACGGCTCGCTTCCGTGTTGACGATATGGATCTGACCGGATCGATGGGCGACCTGATTTTTGTGCCTCGAGGTTCAGTTTACTCGGTCGAGTCACTTTCCAATAGGCAATTACAGCTTGTAACAATGTATTCCCCAGCACTTGATTCAGCTGACGTCATCTTCCACGAAGCGGCTGAGCGCGTAAAGACTATGGTTCCCCGATTGACGCCAAACCAGAGCCTCCTTGATACCTTCATCACTTTAAAACCAAAAAAGGATGATAGTTACTTCGAAAAAATGCAAGGTTCAATACCGGTTGAGGAGGTGGATAAAGGAAAATGAGCCGACCCAAAATTCAAAGACAAATTCCTGCATCCGTGGTCGAGGGAAGCGCTTATCTGCTGGGTGACTTCATAGATGCTGACGCGATTATTCCAGTCAAGTATTGCACGCGTCCGGCTCCGGAGATCCTTGTCAAGCGTTGCCTGACCCAGATCGACGCCGATTTTCCTGCCAAGGCTCGGCGAGGACTGATATTGATCGCAGGTAAGGATTTCGGGCGTGGTAGCGCAAATGAAAACAGTGTCAGAGCTTTGCAGTTGAGCGGGGTGAAAGCTGTTGTTGCACTTTCCTTCGGGCTGTTGTTCAAACGAAATGCCATTAATCTGGGATTACCCGTTCTTGAATGCAAGGAAATGATAGTTTCTTCTGAGACTGGTGATCGGATTGAAATCGATTTAGAAAATTGGATTTGCGCCAATCTAACCGCGGGGATCGAAGCGGGGGCAGACTCGATCTCGGAAATTGAACGAGCGATACTTGGCGCTGGGGGAGCCATCGAATGGATCAGAAAGAATAAATCAAACACCAACAGAGAGGCTTTAATAAGCAATGAATTACAATAATATCTTGATTGAAATCGAAGATTCAATCGCCGTATTAAACATCAATCGTCCGAAGAGTCTTAATTCGCTCAATACTGAAACAATTATCGAAATCGGAGCCGCTTTCGATGGCTTTGCTCAAGACGATTCAGTACGCGGCGTTATCGTAATTGGTTCTGGCGATAAGGCATTTATTGCTGGAGCTGATATTTCCGAGCTTGCGACTAAAAATCCGATCACCGCACGTGAATTTGTCACGACTGGGCAGACGACGCTGAATAAAATTGAAGGTCTCAATAAACCCGTCATTGCGGCAGTAAACGGGTTTGCCCTCGGTGGAGGATGCGAACTTTCCATGGCCTGTCATATTCGTGTTGCGGCAACCCACGCTCGTTTCGGTCAGCCGGAAGTCGGCTTAGGGGTCATCCCAGGATTCGGTGGCACACAACGGCTTCCCAGACTTATCGGCAAAGGTCGCGCATTAGAGCTGATGTTTGGCGGCGGCGTCATCGACGCTGTGGAAGCCTATCGGATAGGCTTGGTTAATTGCGTAGTGGATGCATCGAAGACGGATGAAGAAGGGAATTTGTTCAGGGATGAAAAAGGCAAGACCATCTTCGACCGAAGCGCTTTCCTTGCAGAAGTGAAGCGAATGTTGAAAGGATTTCTCAGCAAAGCTCCTTTGGCGCTCGGGTATGTTATCGAAGCGGTCAATCGCGGACTCGAGCAAGACCTGCAGGAAGGTTTGCGACTTGAAGCTGATTTATTTGGGTTACTTTATGCCACATCTGACACTCGAGAAGGATTGGATGCTTTTCTTGAAAAGCGGATTGCCAATTTTACCGGCAAATAGATGGTAAAACGGGAAGAATTGCGCCAATATATCGATCAGCTTCTAAATTGCCCTCAATACGCCGATCACACCGTTAACGGATTGCAAATCGAAGGAAAACAGGAGATTCATCGAATAGTTACCGGCGTCTCTCCCTCGATGAAATTGTTCTCTGCGGCAAGCAGAAAGAAAGCCGATGCGATCATTGTTCATCATGGGCTGTTTTGGAAACGAGCGACCCCTTTCCCTTTTGTCTTGACTGGAATTTTAAGGACGCGTGTAGCAGAACTCATCAAGCGGGATATAAACCTTTTTGCCTATCATCTGCCGCTCGATGGCGACCAGAAATTAGGCAATAATATGCTGATAGCTCAAGCAATTGGGTTGAAAGATATTCGTATTATTCCAGAATCAGGTTCCGATTTTCCTTTGATCGCTATTGGCAAATTGCCCGAGAGGATGAGCTTCGAATTATTCTGTCGCAATGTCGATGCATCTCTTGGAAAAAAGGGCACAAAGCTCAAGCTATCAAGCAACCAGATTGGTACAGTAGCTATCGTGACCGGGGCTGGTAGTGATTGTTGGCAAGATGCTGTTATTAATGGCGCGGATATTTTGATAACGGGTGAGATCAACGAATCAAATGTTCGCGAGGCGGAAGAGGCAGGGATAAATCTATACGCGGGTGGACACTATAATACAGAAAAATGGGGAGTACGAGCGCTCGGAGAACACCTTGCCGAAAAGTTCGATCTTGAAGCACAATTCATCGATGTCCCCAACCCGATCTGATTGGAACTGGTGAATCGATTGGAATTCCACAAAATATGCTTATTTTATACACTGTGCTTGGAAGGCTGGTTATCAATCCGCCCCACAAGAGCTGATATAAACTGCACTCATCAATAATACTATCACCGATATTACTGAATATCATAAGCTACCGATAATAACACATACCACGGAGTACCTATGAGCGAAACCCAATTTATCGACTTTCAACGTGTTGGAGGCCGAGCGGACCTTATCCTGAAGCGTCCACCCAGAAATATTCTAAATGCCCAAATACTTGAAGGAATGGTAAGCGCTCTCGAACCGTTGCGTGACGATGACACCTTGAAAGTCCTCATCATTCGCGGGTCGGGCGCCAATTTTTGCGCGGGAATTGAGCTTGAAGAGCTGACGACTGAAAATGTAGGCTTGTTTATGCCGAATTATACGCGCTTGTTTGACATTATCAATGGAATCAGGGGCGTGGTTATTGCTGGAATACAAGGCGAAGCCTTTGGGGGAGGGTGTGAGCTGGCTTGTTTTGCGGATATCACTATTGCCGGAAAGAGCGCGAAGTTCTGCTTTCCAGACATTAAGTTAGGGCTGTTTCCACCAATAGCGTCAGCGGTACTTCCGCGCCTTATTGGCCGCAATCGCTCTTTTGATTGGATTTTCTCAGGTCGGGTAATTTCAGCTGAGGAAGCATTGTCGCACGACTTGATAAGTCGGCTGGTCGCTGATGACCTGTTGGATTCATTTGTCGAAGAATATGCGGAGAGAATTATGTCACTTAGCGGTGCGGCAATCGTTTGTGCCAAGCGTGCGCTCGACGGCGCTCTTTACATTCCCGTCATGGAGGGTTTGAAGAAAACCGAATCGACCTATATGATCGACCTTATGAACAGCATCGATCCACATGAAGGCATTAAAGCCGCCATGGAAGGACGTCCGCCGATTTGGCGAAATCGATAAATATCAGCCTCGAAGGTGGGTTTAAACCCGCCCTCCAAGATCCGAATGTTAGTTGTCGGAAAGAGCCTTAATGCCCGGAATTGAAGTGCGATCAGAACTGGTGTCCTGCTTTGTAATTGCTGAATTCGAGACGGGCTATTCGCTTCTTATGTTACAGAGAATGCCGGATGACAAACATACCCCTGGAATGGCTCAGATTCTTTATGGCCATATAAAAGATGGCGAAACGCCGGAGAGTACCGTACTCCGTGAGATTATGGAGGAAACCGGACTTATAGTTAATTGTCTCTACAGCCTGAACGAGACATTTACGTTTTATGATAGGATCGCAGGATGTATGCAACTCACGCCAGTATTTGTGGCGATAGTGGATGGAGCCAAACAAATTAACGTCGATCTAAAGGAGCATACAGCTTGCGAGTGGGTTCGGATTGAAGACGCGCATCGACGCCTCTACTGGCCAGCCCAGCAACGAGCATTCAGCGGACTGAACAATCTCCTCCTCTCCGGAGGTTTGCCCGAATTGATGCGTTTGGAAATTTCTAAAGTGGGTTAAGTTTCTGAAGAATAACAGATCAACAGAGCGATTACAAGAAACAATTGCCAATCTCAAAGACTTTTTAGTGATGCTTCGGAATTCGAACCTTCCGAATGTGGCGTTGCTTTTGGCACTGGGATTCGGTCTGGCAGGTCTGGCGATTTCCCTGGTTCAGGGGGAAAAATCGTTTACAGGTTTTTGGGTATCAGTTTGGTGGGCCGTAGTCACGATGACCACCACCGGTTATGGTGACTTTTATCCAGTTACTCCTCTCGGCAGAATTATTGGTTCAATCGCCATGTTGACCGGCTTGGTGCTGGTCTCGTTCTTTACAGCGACAATTTCGTCGCTTTTCGTAGCCGCTAAGATCAGGGAAGGGAAGGGATTGGAACAGGTTCATTATCACGACCACATTGTGATCTGCGGATTTGGTACTCTCACGAGAAAACTGCTTGATTCTCTCCTCGTTTTCGATGCTGAGAAATCGATTAAGGTCACTCTTATCGCTGAAGTGCCGGGTGAAGACGTCGAGGAATTGATCTCGGCATTCCAAAATCTGGATCTCAAGTTTGTAAGAGGCGATTGGACTCACGAAGCGATACTAAAACGTGCAGGCGTTCCGAGCGCACGGACTGTAGTCGTTATGCCGGATGATTCAATACTAACTGCGGGCTTGCGTGATGAGAAAACCATTCTCACTACGCTTGCGGTAAAAGCTCTTAATCCCAAGGCGCGTTTGCTGGCTCATATTACTCAGCCGGATAACCGGGTATTCCTTCAACGTGCACAAGCCGACGAGATATTTGTCGCCGATGAATTGGCGGGATACCTACTGGCAAGCCGGACAGTAACCTCTGGGTTGCCGCAGGCCGCCCGCGATATGTTCTCGGTAGAAAGCCCGACGAGACTGGCCGTGGTGGACCTTCCCACTGCCCTTGCTGGAAAAACATTCGCCGAAGCCGCCGACTATTTCTTTAGAAAAGGCGCGATTCTGATCGGTCTGACGCGCGAAGAAACCCCCTTAGAGGCATCCGATATTCTTTCGGCAGATACTGGCGCTCTCGATGAATTCATCAGGAGGAAGTTTCAGGAGGCCGGATTTGGCTCAGCCGATAAAACCTTGACCAGAGCCCGCATCAATCCACCACGAGACGCCATTGTCGATATGCGAGACAAGGGATTCCTGATCGGTAAGGTTAACTGAGATGGAAAATGTAACAGAAGAACGTCTCGCTTTGTTCAGTCTTTTTTCGAGTTTAAGCAATATTCAGCGCGAGAGAATAGCTCGATTGGTTGGCCGTCGCAAATTTGAAGCTGGTGGAGTGATCGTTACGGAAGGCGAGGTCGGCAGAGAAATGTTTCTGCTACTATCAGGTGAGATTGTGATTTCGAAACGCTTGACATTATACAGCAGTGAAGGCGAAGATAAAAAAGAGAAATCACTCATCAAACTCAAAGACAAAGATAATGTTTTCTTTGGAGAGATGTCTCTTTTCGATGATGCAGAACGCTCCGCGACCGTCACTGCATTGTCAGACGTCATCTGCGGAATACTGACACGCGAACAGATTCAGGTCTTGTGCGAAGAAGATCCCCAAGTAGGATTCAGAGTTTATTACAACATTGGACGGACCCTTTCTGCCAATTTGCGGCGAGCCAATCGCGATATACTTAAATTGACCACTGCATTCTGTCTGGCGTTGGATAGGGGGTAAGGAAAGATTTTGACTGTGCGTGATGGTGCGTGCAGTTTTAGAGACGAAAGCCGTCAACCCTTCGAGGTTCACGGCTTTTTTGTGCATCAGATAGACAATCTTGGACGGTATTAATGCTTGACTTGGATAATCCTGACGGGGGTAGTTCCCGTCTGCCGGGAATCATCCCATACTCTTGCCATCAGCGGATAGGGACCTTCAGGGTAACTGATCGATTCCCAAAGCAATGAATAGACGCCCGCCGCTGAGTCGCTTAGAACTGCCGCAAATTCAAATCCAGCAATGTAAAGTGAAACTCTATAAACGCCGATGTTATCGGAGGCGTGTACCTGAATAAGTAGTGATGAATCTACATCGATTCCGGGCGCGGGGGAAATCCAATCGATAACTGGAGGTTGTGAGTCGGTCAATCTCGAGTCCTTACCATCCGGCCCCGAAGGCCCCTGACAAGCGATCATGATGAAAGCAAAGATTAAAGTGAAAACAAATTGAACGACTTTATGTCTTGAAGACGCCAGTTTAGCCACCGGTGGTATCTCCCGGTATTGGAGGATAATAAAATCGTGAAGTGGCTATAATATTGACACCAAGACCGTACCGCTCTGAAATTAACTGCCAACCACTATCATCTCGTAAGCCTGACCTTCCCCACGGCGGAGTTCCGCTATCGGCCCCAACGAATAAAGTATCTCTCGGACTTCGCTTATTTATCTCCAAAACGATATAAAACTCGCCAGACAGAGCATTCTGTGGCTCAGAAAAAACAATCTCTACCGGCTTTAGTTCTCCTTGCACAACTCTGGCGGGAATGGTCATCGAAATACCTTTGCGCGCCGGAACCGATGTTCCTGTCCATAATCCTACGCTAACGCCAGCGCTGTCGCTGAACGTACCGCCAAGCCGAAATATGACGCTTCGCAAGGCTCCACTTTTAGCGGGAGTCACTCGGACCCAAAAAGCTTCCGCACGGGAAGTGTCGGGTATCGAGAAGACTGTCTGGGTTATTCCGTTATGATAGGCAATGGTGGTAGTGGTATCCGAGAGCAGAGTAGCATGTCCCAGCCATATCGAACGAGGAGCGGCTTCGGTTTGGTTTCCGGCGAGGTCATAAGCTCGTGCACCAACAAAGTGCCATCCCGGAGAAACATCCGTCAACGGCAGAATATATCGGTAGGGAGGTGAAGAGAGCACCATAGTCAGTGAGCCAACTGCCGGCGATCCGTCGAGAGTGAAAATTACCCGGTCAACCGCCACGTTATCTACTGCCGCGGCGCTTATCAGCAAACGATCCCAATATTGTCCCAATGGCCACGGTTCGGTTAGTTGCAGGGTCGGCGGCAATATATCGACGCCTTGCGCATCGATTCCGGAAGGACCTTCGGGACCGCGGCAACCGGAAATTATCGAGGCCACCACAGCAATAATCATGATCCTGTCTAATAATGCTCGCATAGCGCTATCGAACTGTATTGGTAATCGTCTCAATACTCTACCAAGGCATAAATTAGCGGATTTGGTTTTCGCCCTCGACCGACATTGAAAGTTTGCCATTCGCCGTCTAAAGTTTTAACCAGTCCGTGTCCGTTAGCCCAGCCGCCATCGTCACTTTGAACAGCGAGGGTGTCTCCGGTAGCGTCATCTGCAAGGGTTACTACCGCGAAAAACTCACCGCTAATTGGTAAACCGCTACGAAATGAGATGTCCACCCAATCGTTAAATTCGACTGGACCCTCAAGACTTCGTAATGAAATTAACTTGCGATAGACGAGCGTGTCGGGAAGCGCGTTTCGTTCCGTGTAAACGTCGAGAAAGAGAGTTGTACCAAACCATCCCGCCTTGCGATAAAGTTTTACCCCGATATATTTCAGCAAACAAGAACGGTCAGGTGTAAAGCGAACTCCCAGACCGGCAAAAGAGCCTGCGCTATCGGCGGGGAGTTTCCATAACGTAGCCACCATTCTTGCTGAATCGGTATAGTAGAAAAGTTTATCCTGCCCGGGAGTCAGTTGGTCACTGCGGAGCAGATAGAGGAGTGCGGACGCGCCAATTTTACCGGTGGCGTCTTCGGCACGAATCTGTAATGTGTGCCGTCCGGGGGAGAGAGTCGATGCGTCCCAGGTAAATAGTGAGGGAGCGCGACGAACCGCAAATGCGGCGTTATTCGGAGCGCCATCGACCAGAAAATCATATCGAGCAATCGAGTCGTCATCGAGAATAATCGCTTCGACAACGCTCTGAGAATAAATTTGTTTACTTGCAAGAGGCAGAATTATTTCAACAGTCGGAGGATATCGGTCTTCTGGAAGTCGATTTTGCCCAGGAGCGCCAGGATTACCCTCACAACCAAGTAAAAAATTGGTAGTCAGAAAAAGTAAATAACTATATTTTAAAATCTTGTTCACGAGCTGACTTTGACATGACGGGAGGCGGCAATTAACTCACGCACTGCCGTATCAAGCCCGACCAGCATCGATCGTGCGGCGACAGTTTGACCGAAATAAAGTTCCTCTACATAGGAAAGCCTTGAAACCGGACCGATATTGGCAGAAGTCAGCCCTCGAGCAACTGATGCAACCATACCGAATTTGCTGGCGGCCATGGCGGCATTAGCGATACGATCAATCGATTCCTCAGCGTCCTTCTCGGTACGGGCTGAAGCGTATATCGAACAATCCAGTACTACCCCTGATGCGCCAACACGCGCGGCCGTTTTTACTGATTGCCCGTTTGGTTCGATCATAACGGCTACCGGTATAGCCGCGGCCTTGAAAGTGGCAGATATCTGTGAAACGAGATCAGCCTCCGTTTCTAAAGGGATTGATTTTCCTTGCCGAATGCCATCCCAGCCGGCCTCAACCAAAATTACTCCGTCTGGGTGAAATTTTAGCACAGGATCAACTGCATCTTCTCGCAAGGCTGTAACGATAAAGAGGTCGCCGCGCACAAGTTCACGAGTCAGAAGAATATCTCGTTCATTCAGTATCCCGCCATTTGGAGTCCACCCGGCGAGAATCAACTGAACTCCGGCCGATTCTGCCAAAGCGGCCGCTAACGCTGGATCAGGAAGTCCGGATGCATGATGCTCTCGCAACCGAGCTATGGGATTGATATAGAAACCAATTCGCACTATAGTTCTCTAAAAAGGCTTACCGAAAAATCGCATATGTAACGGTGAATTTATTCGCCGTGCGCTTCAGTCAGCTCAAAATAAATGGAAATGGGCGATTAGAATCGCCCCTACCGGGCTATCGTTCGATCTTTTCAGCAGACCCTACAAGTCCAAACAGTAGGAAGCGGGGAAACCTACATTTTCCTCGATGGTGATCCGGTCATCTTTCGGATCAGTTCCCCGGCTGAAACAAATCGGAATCCTTGACGCTCGAGGTTGGGTCGTGCCGCGTTCATAGCCGCAAGCGTTTCTTTTTTGGCGTGACCGATAGCGATGGCCCATCCGCGCTTGCGAGCAATCCGCGCAGTCTCGACGATACGCCCTGCTACGGAAGCAGAATCGCCTTCGACATCGAGGAATATATCTCGACCCAGGGCGTCCACGTCTGCCTCATGCATAGCGGCAAGCGCTTCGGAGTGGTCGGAGGTTCTGCTGTCGATGAAAAAAAGATGACGTCTTTTTAATTCAACAGCTAGCGTTTTCATTAAACGAAGATTGCTGGTTGCCCTCGATCCCATATGATTATTGAGTCCAACCGCCCCTGGAACGTCTTTTAACGCTCTATCAAGCACGGCGTGTAGCTCCGTGGCATTGGTCTTACCCCATATCATGTCACGCTCGCCGAGGGCAATGCGTTCCGATGGTTCCATTGGTAAATGTACGAAAAGCTCTTTTCCTGCCTTTGTGGCGGCTTCGGATACTGCCTTTGAATTCCGGTTGCCCGGAATTACTGAAATCGTAATATCTGCTGGAAAATCAATGAATCCACTTACTACATTTTTGTCCCAGGTTGGGCCAAAATCATCGATAATGAACACAAGTAACGCTTTATCAGGTAATAATCTTGAATCAGACCGGGTACCATTTTCGATAATTGTTGAAACGGGAGCCTCACGACTTCCGGTCACGTGAATCAGATCGGTTGGTGGCTCAAGTTCATTCGCAGTCTCATTGTGAAAGGAACGCCACAGTATCATTCCCCACACGAAAATCGCCATCGCCCAGAAAAGAAAATTCAGCCTTGCCAGCCAAATCGCCAGAGCTTTTTTCTTCCGATTCACTGGATTAAGCTATCGAGTATTGTGGTTGACAACCCATGCAGAGGGAATAAGCTTGTTTGAGCTTCGACCAAAAGGCGAGTGCAAGCTTCAGCATCCAAAGATAAATAACAATAGCAAACTAACCTATCAACAAATCCACGTTAAAAATCATCTCGCCAGCTAATTACCCTGAATCTGCCGTCAGTTCCCATTCTGACTGCAAATCGAGCAAATCCCATCAACGGCGTGTCTCCCTCGATAGTGAGATTAAACCGAATGATAAACGAGAGAAGACTATCGGGAATTCCGAATCTGACCACATCCTCGGGGATGAGATTCCATTCGAGATCCAAACGCGAATAATTTCTGAAAAGTCCGCCAGTAACCTTGAGATCCGTTTCTCGATGCCAGGATTCATACCGCCCGGCGTCGATATCGTAGTAACTGAAAACGAATGACTCATCAAGACAATCCGCGTAGTGCAACGAGTCGCGGTATTCATAGGCGAGGGCGAAATTGCTCAACAAACCACCGACTGTTCTCTGATTGTCCCAAGTGCGATTTCCAGCTTTTCCTTCGATTGGCGCAAATGGATTCAAGCAACCAGACAGCAAAGTACAAAGCGCGTTGTACACCATGCAAAGCGAAATAAGCCGAGCGACGTCTGCAAGACGCAAGAAATTTTGAGACGGCTTAGATAGTTTTGCTAAAGGATTCATAGCATTGTGTTAAAAAAGCGCTTTCAAATCGCTCCAACAGGCTTTTCCGGTAGCGCGAGTATCTGCCCAGATAAAAACGTACCAGCCGCCATCACTCTGTCGTAAGAGGCGAAATTCTGCCCTTCCCTCGAAGTCACGCGGTCTGCCATCGACTTTATGACCTAAATGTAATACGTAACCGAATGAAATATCAGTCGTATCGCCGATCGATGTTTGCCGGTCAATGGTCGTTTCAAGCAAGACGAGTGAATCGAGCGGCAGATTTGTTGGAGAGAACAGTGACTGGCTATGTTTTTGTTCTCTTGTAACATTCCATCCGTCAAACAGACCCGGATTGGATGCGGCGGCGCTGGCGTCAGGCTCGAATTTGTATCCAAGCGGTGTGTTGTTGTCTTGAACAAAAAGCCGGGTGTAGTCAGCCGACGAACGCCTGCCCATCGCTGAATTTAGGTTGGTCAACACAATTTCAGGCGACTCGGGGAACGTCCAGCCTTCGTTGCCACTGCCTTCGGGTGTTTCAGGTGTTCTTGTGGAAAACAGACCGCACGAAACGACCATCAAAAGCGAGACGGTAAGTACAGCTCGAATGAGTGTTAAGCCTCGAATCAATTATCCGGTCTTTATTTGACAGTGTCTGTAAGCATGTCGCAGGGTGAGACACCCTGCGACAAATCATCGTTTGCTTCCGCCGCAGGGTGTGGACACCTTACAGCATGAAAAATCCTAAACCAACGCGGCAACTCCTCGTGCTACATCGAGGGAAGTGCTTGTACCTCCCATATCGTAGGTTCGCAATTTGCCATCGGAGATGACTCTGGCGATTGCAGATTCAAGGTTTGTCGCCATAACTGACTCGCCCAGCCAGTCGAGCATCATTTTAACCGTCAACAGCATTGCCAGCGGATTGACTTTGTAAAGTCCAGCATATTTGGGAGCTGATCCGTGAGTGGGCTCAAAAACTGCGTATTTGTCGCCGATGTTGCCTGAAGCCGCAAAACCCAGTCCTCCAACAAGCTGGGCGGCAAGGTCGGAGATGATATCACCGAACATATTTTCCGCAACCATTACGTCATAGTCGAAAGGGTTTTTCAACAGCCACATGCACTGGGCGTCGATATTGGTCTCGTACAGCTTAATTTCGGGATAATCTGCCGCCACTTTCCTAGCCGACCTCATCATCAGTCCGCCTGTTTCGCGGAGGACGTTTGGCTTATCGACAACGGTGACTGAAGTTCGACCGTATTTCCGGGCAAACTCGAATGCATTGCGTACGATTCGCTCGCATGCCTTACGAGTCATTATGCGCGTCGAGATAGCGATATCTTCGGCAGGGACGGTCGCAAACCGCTTCATCTTTTTATGGCTCGCCGCCAGAGCGTCTCGCACCAGCGGTGGCAACGGGTGGAATTCCACGCCCGAATAAAGCCCTTCAGAGTTTTCGCGGAAGATGACGATGTCGATACCTTCCTTGAAGTTGAGTGGACTGCCTTGGTAGGCTTTGCAGGGACGGATATTCGTGTGAAGATCGAACTCTTGGCGAAGTCTGACAATCGGACTGAAATACTCGAGCCCCTTTCCCTGCAACGATGGATCCAGTTCCTCTGCCGCTTCGTCACGCGGTTTCGAGGTTATCGCTCCGAACAGAGCGCAGTCAGTCTCTTTCAGAACCTTGATAGTGCGCGGAGGGAGTGGATCGCCTTCCTTGCACCAGAATTCCCAGCCGATGTCGCCATGAATATATTCGGCGTCGAGTTTAAGTGCATCGAGAACAATTCGTGCCGCTTCCATAACGTCGTTGCCGACGCCATCGCCCGGAAGCCAGGCTATGCGATATTTTGCCATTGATGTTGCCTGTTATAAGTTGAAAGTTGAATGTTGAAAGTTGCAATTGCCAGAGCGATTCATCCTGAACGAAATGAAGGATATCCGTTTCTCCAAAGCCTAAAGCCTAAAGCCTAAAGCCTAAAGCCTAAAGCCGGTACCCAAATCCCACCCGCCACGTCGAGCTGAGCGCTTCATCATAAAGCGCCATAGCCGCGTCGATCCGGTATGGCCCCGCCTCGAGACCGAGGCCGAACGTTGGACGGACGAAATCCTCTGACAGAGCCGCACCGCCTCGAATGAAGAATCTCTCTTTATAACCGGCTTCGAGCGCCAGATGCGCCGTTCCCTTCGAGTTGCGCACAACCGAAAATTCCGCAACGTCCATCAATGAGTATTCGCCGAAGGAATCCTTGCGGGAAAGACCAGTCCGTATAGTGAGTGGCGGAGGGTTGTCCATTCGGTCGTTGATCGCGAAATTGGCTCCCATTATACCAGCCGACCAAACGCCCGACGACCAGGAAACTCCGGCGTCAAGCAACGGAAATTGCTTAGCGACGTCACCGTAGATGTCCTCTATGTAGCCCTTTACTGCCAATCCGGCTCGCGCTTGCATAGGAAGTTTCACAGAGGCGGCTACCGCCGTGACAGATTGATGGACTGTAAATGTCGCCAAGGGTGGACCGGGACGGTCACGGGCCTCGAAATCATCGATGCCGAGATCAAAAATATAAGCGGCGAGGCCTCCCCACTTGGTTTCGAATGAGGCGGCTCCGAAAGTCCCTCGCCCCTCACCCAGCCAGCGAAAGAATTGCAGTCCGAGGTTGTTTCCGTCAAAACCGATGCGGGCCGGATTCCAGAACACCGCAGAACTGCCTCGTGAATGGGAGACTCCCGACATGCCCAGAGAGATCTCAGTCGCGCCGTTGGGGATTTCCAGGAACGCCGCGCCGGTTGGTTCGGCAGATGCGTTTACAGCAAGGCAGAGTATAATCAGCGCGGTGGCGGTATATTTTGTCATTAGGTTTTTCAGTAAGATTCTCGATCAAAAACTAAATGTTGGCGAAAGACCAACGGTAATGTATGAAACGGCCGTTAACTCATCGAAAGGTCTCTTTATACTCAGGTCGTTGAGATCGTCACGGTGCGATGCTTCTTCGTGGATAACTCCGCGGAAAACTCCCGCCTTAAGTGTAGCCGGTCCAGCTTGTACCATAAAACCGGTATTGAAAAAGGAGCTGCCGTCAGGTGTGGTTCGCGTCACAGTTCCGTAAAATCCAGCTCGTTTGATGAAGCTGTTTTCGAATCTTTTCCCTATCTCAATTCCCGGAACCAAGATCGCATCGAACAGAGTTCCGTCCAACCACGGATCGTTTCGGTCAATGGAGTTTTGGTTTTTCCTCACTAAATTGAACCGTTCATAGAGACTGATCTGCGCGTTGATGTAGGAACCTCCGTCCGGATCAATCAAGTTGTGCTCGTAACTAAGCAGTCTCAAATGAAAGTGATCTTCACCGAAATCTGTAGTTATTGGGGTAAAAAGTGAATTTTTCTGCCGCAAATTCTCTTCACAGTACCCGACATCTGAAATCAGCAGGAGCGATGCCAGCGATACCATCGCGGCGGAGACAATACGTGAAGTTGCCATTGTTGTGATCCTTTATTAGACTTGTATAAGCCGGTAGGACAGGTTTCTAAACCTGTCAGATTAAGGCAGGTTTGGAAACCTGCCCTACCAGCACTTTAGTTCAAATCACAAACAATGAGACATTGCGCTCCTGAAATAAATTGACCACTGCCAGCCCGCCGTGGCTGGCAGTACGAATGATTACTCCGTTAATTTCTGCCGACTGCGGGGAGTCGGCAGAAGAAACCATGTCCTGCCGACCACGGTGAGTCGGCAGAAGAAACCATGTCCTGCCGACCAAGGTGAGTCGGGAGCGGGAACGTCCACAATCGCAGTCAACCACAGAGGGTTGACGGCTTATCCCTAAAACCCAAACGTCCAACCGATCAGATGACTTACTGATGGCGAAGCCAGATCGATCACATAAGCATAGTCCATTTTGGCGATGATTCCCCGACGGAGTTTCATGCCTAACCCGAAGCCAAAGGTCGGCGAATCACCGTTCCATCCGGCACGGAGTGTGAGGAACTTCTCCTCCATGCGAGCGCCGCGCCACTCGACGCCCAGATGCGGTTTAAGCCCTTCGGATGACTTGCCCATTTCACTTGGATTTATAAGCAAATCTCCCGCAAAGGTCAAATCTTCATCCGGATCAAATGCGGCTCCGAGTCGAATCATCAGCGGCAATTTGTCGTCGATAGCTCCCCGACCATCTCCCCAAACGTTAGAAGCGTCCCAGCTTATCTTCGAGTTCAGGTCGCGGACTTGAAGCCCAAAGCGGTATTTATTCCATTTGCCTTGCACTCCAAGATCGATTCCCATACCATAAGCATAGAGCGTCTTGTTATCGGATAAGACCTTTGGAGCTGAACTGATCATCCATTTAATCGAAATTCCGAGGGCGAAATCCTTATGAGGTCTTAGGCAAAACGTACCATGGACGAGGTTGTCAGAGTAGGTCAATTCGTCAAATCTTTTGCCGTTCGAATCACGGGCGTCGATGTTGTCAGTGGCGGCTCGGACAATGCCGAATGCTAATCCGGCATTTCCTTGGAGGGGCATTGAGTAGCCAGTGTAGAGCATCGTACGATCAAGCGACATCGAACGAAACCCGAAAGTGGCTTGACGGGTCGGTTGAAAGGCCGGGCTTGCTGGGTTGTAGTACCAGCTCATACCGGCTCCATTGAGTGCCGCGCCAACGTCACCCATAGCAATACGCTCAGCTCCCAGCCCAAGTCGCATGAAGCTTCCCGCCTGTCCGCCTAATTTTGTTGCGTAAACGTTGTTAGAAACAACAAGCAAAGTGATTATGCTGACAAAGAGCTTGAATTTCAGTTTTCTGTTTTCAGTATTCTGTTTTTCCCTCATCAGTCAAGCACCATCACTTTCCCCCAGAACTCTTTGCCGCTGACTTTGACGACATAGAAATATACTCCGTTAGCGATGGTTTTCCCTTGATTTGTCAAACCATCCCAAACAACAGCTCCATAGCCCGCCTGATCGCCTGCTCCGCCTCCGGGGAGTTGTATATCAGGCGATTCGTAAACCGGCTCCATTGCGAAATTCCGTACTTCAAATTTGACTGAGGCTGGAGCAGACAGTGGAAATTGAAAGCGAACTGAATGACCGCGAGCCGGGGAGAAGGGGTTGGGGTAGGAATAGGTCTCCGGCTGGCCGTTTGCGCCGGGCATATCAAAAGCGCGGTGGATCCGCCAATTCCATAACTCATCTTGGAACCAGCCGACAGCCAATCCGTCATCGCTTCCAACCCACAACGAATCCCTAACACCAGCTGTTGAAAAGTAATCGGTCGAGACAAAACGCTCGCCAGTGGTTGGATCACTGATCGGAAGTTGATCCGAGGCGCGCTCAGCCCAAGTGTAACCAAGATCGTTCGATTGCCAGAGGACTTCATCGGCGCAGACATAAACAGTTGAATCGTCGAAGCCGAAGTTATGAGCGCGAAGCGGTCCATAAACATCGATGAGATAATCGCCTCCCGGCAGTCTTGTCGAGTCCGATAGCGCTACCCGCCAGTTGGCTCCGCCGTCATCGGTAACAGTGACGCCATAGTACTCATTTACCTGATCGGCGCGCCAGGTCGCCGCCCAGACCAACGTCTTGGCAGGAAGTTTCTGGACTCCGATTGCAGTGACGAAGTTTCCCGAAAGAGTCGATGAATTGCCCGAGACATGGCTGAATGTATCCCAGGTTGCGCCCTCATCGTCAGTGCGATGGATGCCTGCGGCTGTGCCAATCCAAAGAAAAGCTCCGTCGTAAGCCGCTGAAAATCCACGGTGAGCAAGGTGGAGCAGAGGAGCGAACGTGTTGCCGTCAACGGTGAAGCGATCCCATTTATTAGAGCGGTACTTCATTCGCCTTAAACCGCCACCCCAACTTACAATCCATGCCGCCGAATCGGTCAGAGCAATGTCGTAGGTGACGTTTTGGATATTAGTAGTTGTGGGGTTTTGTTCCCCGATAGAATCGACCGGCTGACGCATCCATGTCCAGGAAGAGCCTTGGTCATACGAATAGCCGACTCCGCCACCAGCAGGAAAAAAATCCCCTCGGACTTCTTCGGTATAGGCGGTTGCCGCCCAGATCACGCTGTCGGTGACGGCCAGAGCCGAAACGCCTCCTCGCCCGATGCCGTTGCTCTGATCTACAGTTGCCCAGCCAGTCCCGTCGAGGTGGAGTTGCGCCAGACCCCGGCCAGTTCCGAACCAGACCGAACTATCCGCAGGTACGATGTCGATGATGGAATTCGAAAGTATCCTCCCGCCGGGTTCGGGATTGGCAGAAATTTGATAATCATTCGGAAGGGTCGCTCCCAAGGAGGAGGCGGCGACACAAACCGTGAACAGAAGTGAGAGTGAAAATTTCAACTTATTTAATGAGTCCTTGTGTTTCTGATCAAGAAAGTAATGACCAACAGATTCATGCTGAACGTAGTGAAGCATCTCTGTTTAATAATATTTTGAAGAGTACTAACTTGCAGCAATTTGATTCTCATGGAGGGCGGACTTTCAGTCCGCTCTGATTTGTATTTTAAGGTCGCTGAGAGCGGACTGAAAGTCCGCCCTCCATGAAAATCGTTACATGATTGACACTCTCACATTTTAGAAAACAGAGATCCTTCATTTCGTTCAGGATGAATCACTATAACTAAAGCTATCGGAACGGATTTACTGACCTTCCCCAACTAGAAAAGCTTTCGATGTCTCGCCCCGGCGCACCGTTTCCTGCCAGCATTATCACAATAATATTACTTGCCGGCATTCCACGTTGAGGCGACCGGTCTGTCGGCGTCCAGGTAAAGGTGAAGGGCACTCCTAATCGGCTCGAACGGGTAGCGCTGAAACCAGTTCTGATTACGCCCGGAGAGGTCAGAGTATCATTCCCCCGGTTGTTATCGAAGTAGTAAGCTGAAAAAGTAATGACGTCGCGTTCCAGATCAGGGTCATACCTTGTCACGGTCAACAGTAGCGTATCGAGATCGAGGGGAGTCTGATCGTCCAGTAATTTGACGTCGATGATAAACTTGGTTGAATCAGATCCTCCGCCTCCTACCCAAACTGTATCGGGAGAGGCGATGGAGTCTATCTTCGGCGGCAAATTTTCTATCCAGATCGATGCGGTATCACTAAATGTGAAGCTGTTCCGCTCTTGCATCGCCCAATCGGTGGCCTGGCAAAAGAAGCTGTGGTTCCCCGTCGGATAACCTGCCGCAATCCACGGGGGAAACTGCCATTGATAAACAGAATCAGCGACTTTGGTCATTTCATATTTGTCTCTGGGGAGCGAACCGCGCGGGACGCTCGAGCGACCAACTTGAACCCGAGAGATGTCGTCGTATCCATCAAGGTCAAACACTAGCGCCTCGAATGGCGCTACCTGAGCGCCGCTCTCGATAGAATCAGGGTTTGATTGCCACCGGATGGCCGGAGGCGAGTTCGCCACAACGATAAGTGAACCGTATAGTGTATCAATTCCCGGTGGGTGGTCAAGGAAGGCAATCGCAAGGTTGTAAGTTCCGGCGCGAACAGTGAAAAACGAATTAAGGCGGCGCGAATATTTGCCGTCTCCGGCGACTTGATCACCGCTAAGAGAGTCGCAAAATCCTCGACCGTCATTTCGAAGTAATTCTGAACCGTCGTCGTATAAATTGAAGTGAGTCGAAACGCCGTTACCGGAAACAATACATCGAATGGTTCTGCCCTGAGCCCATTCGCGAGGGTATGCCTGTACTGTCATTCGTTCATATTGCGGCGAATCCAGAATCCAGATACTGTCAAGCTCGATCACCTTAAGAGAATACACCGGGCTCGGCCGACTCGGGGGATTGACGTCACAACCGATAGACAAAAACAAGTATAACAACGCAAATAGAAAAATCCATAGCGTCGTTGATCGAATCAATGATAATACGGGAGTTGACTTAGCGACCGGCAAAGGACCCTCATGTCTTGAAATGGCGTCAGCTACAGCGCTTGAGCGCTCAGCGATCTATAAGATATAATAAGATTTCAGACGTGACAATAGTAGCAAAGGGTCTTAGGGTACGCTCCTGAAAGGATGGTGTTGATTTTGAAAGGTTCTTATAGAATATACGTCAATTGTGGCAAAAGCGCAAGTGTTTAGAGTTCACTGTTTCATCGTGTAGATCATCTCCCAACCACGCTAAAGCTGTGATCTCTAAACGTGATTCTTCACCGCTTTTTCTCGCAACAAATCCCACGCCTCCAGTGCGCGCCTAAGATGCGGTATGACGATTGACCCGCCGACTACCAATCCAACGTTCAAAGCTTCTTGAAGTTCCTCATCCGTGAATCCTGCTTCAAAACACTGAATAATATGGTACTTAACACAATCGTCGCAACGCAGTACGAGCGATGCTACCAACCCGAGCAACTCTTTGGTTTTACTCGGGAGTGCTCCATCGCGGTAGGCTTGCGTGTCGAGGCTGTAAAAACGCTTGATCTCCAATCCAGCATAGCGCATTACGATTTCGTTAAGGCGCTCCCGCTCGGATTGGAAGTCTTCGATTACGGTATTGAACATGGAAATGATTTTACACGAAGGGACGAAGATATGAAAAGGTAAAACTTTCTCACCTTCTTCGTCCCTTCGTGGTTGATTCCTGTTACTTAACGCTTATTAGCTCAATTTCGAAAATAAGGGTCGCGTTCGGGCCGATGTCGGGGCCAGCTCCTCGAGGACCATAGGCGAGCTTGGAAGGAATATACAACTCCCATTTGGCGCCTTCCTGCATGATTTGAAGAGCCTCTGTCCAGCCAGCGATTACGCCGCTAACCGGGAAGGAAATTGGTTCGCCACGATCATACGATGCGTCGAAGACCTTACCGTTAATCAATTTGCCGCGATAGTGCGTAACTACCGTATCGGTCAGCTTCGGGGTTTTGCCTGTACCAGCTCTGATTACTTTGTACTGAAGGCCACTGGGGAGAGTTACAACGCCTTCTTTGGTTTTGTTTTCGGCGAGGAAAGTTTCGCCTTGAGTACTGTTCGAGTCAGCCACTGATCCTCCATCGGGGTTGGGGCTGTTTTCACCGCCCATTTTTGCCATCATTTCAGCCTGAAATGCTTCCATGCACGCTTGGATCTCTCCGTCGGTCATCATCGTCTCGCCACCGGCAAGGCCGTCTTTGATGCCCTTGGTAAGAGCGGCAGAGTTAATATCTATGCCTTGTGTTTTGAAACTACGGCCAATATCAAGGCCGATTGAGTAACTGACCTTATCGGTTTGATTTTCCAATTTGACTTTTTCTTCTGCTTTGCTTTGGCAACCGACTACAAAGAGAGTCAAGGCTACCGTGATGATGCGATTCATTTGTACTCCTTTTCGAGGACTGTTGACCTCGACGAAACGACTGAGAGAGGACAGTAGTCTGTTGTCATGTTTATTGAGTTTGAGATATTTCTTCACAATTACTCTGACAGCCAGACCTGATTCTCACTATTTGTAATATATTTGTCCAACATAGTAATATCTGACGCTGAAGATTCCAAATGAAGATATGAGAAACTCGTCCATTTAGTGAAGGAGAGGTTGATTTCTGGAGTAGGAGTGTTTGTGATTTCATGCTCACTCCAGTAGGTCCAGCCTAACGCTTGTCAGTTATTTTGTAGTCAACCCGGACGCTTAACCGGCTCGATGCTTCTATTTAATGTTTCATAGTGAAGTCATATTATATTGTAATCAAAATAAATATTAATTTCGTATAGCATTTGACACACCTCGCGGATCCGAACAGAACACGATAAATACAAGATTCTGTGATCGAAATTGAGATATTTTTAAGAGATGCTTATATCTACTTGACACGCTATTGAGATTGCTGTATCTTATGGCTGTTTTTTTACCTGACACTCACTTTAACACCCTCTCCGACTTTGCTTGACTCCGCCTGATCGGCGGAGGTTCCCTGCGCGAAATCGATAAGAAGGTCAGAGGGCTTTCACAATAAGCGGTCAAAACCATCGATCTGCTAATTGTGTCGGCAGAACCGGATCGAAATCCGCTTGGTTCTGCCCGTTACTTGAGTTTGTTAGCAAGCGTCTTTACCACCAGAAAATCGATGGAAACGGTGAAGGTGCTTTTTTCTTAATACGAGAACAGGCTTTCGCACCCAGGTATAGGGGGAAATGGAGCGGCAATCCGCGCCTATCCGCCGCCAAACCAAGGGGATAGCTCGGTGCGAAGCTTTGAATAACAGGGCTATCTACAAACGATCAGTGCAAGATTACCGGTCAAGCGCCGATCATTATATCATATGAAACCGGTCAATAAGGACACACACAAATGGTTCGATTCGCGAAAATCTTTACAGTCGTTATGGCACTGCTCATCGTTGCTGGCTGTAGCAAGCCACCGGAAGTGGAAATAGCCGCCGCAAACACCTCGATTCAGGCCGCCAAATCTGCCGAAGCAGAGCAGTACGTTCCCAAGGCATATCGTGCCGCTATGGACTCGCTGAACGCCGCCACAGCTGAAAAAACAACACAGGATGCCAAATTCGTCCTCTTCCGTAGCTATGGCAAGTCCAAAGAAATGTTCGTTCGCGCCGATGCGATTGCCAAGCAGGTTGGTGCAGACGCCGCCGCTGAAAAAGCACGCGTAAAGGCTGAAGTTACTCAACTTCTTGCCGACACCAAGACCTTACTCGACAGCGTTCAAGTAACCGTGAACAAAGCTCCGGTAGGAAAAGGCAACAAGGCTGACATCGAGCTCATCAAGAGCGATTTGCAGGGTGTTTTAGCCGCTTACGACGACGCTAACATGGATTTCACCAGTGGCAAGTATCTTGTCGCTCGTTCCAAAGTTACAAGCGTGAAGCAGAAGGCAGAGAACATTATGATCGAAGTTCAGACTGCCATCGATAAAGTCAAGAAGAAGGGCCGCAAGTAGAAATACTGCCGCTTTTCCATGGACTCAAAAGGGGGTTGTCTCGATATGAGGCAGCCCCCTTACTTATACATTGTATTTTGCAGTGGTTGTGGAGTGCTGAAGCTTGC
The DNA here is from genome assembly GCA_964355675.1 of uncultured Caldithrix sp. GTDB lineage: Bacteria > Electryoneota > AABM5-125-24 > Hatepunaeales > Hatepunaeaceae > CAMBDS01. Next base: position 12,586 of record CAYHEC010000026.1, on the reverse strand, counting down.
TTCAGCCTATCAGTAGAAGAAAACGCAAGCAAGCTTGCGCACTCCGTTAATGTTTTTGAAATTATTCATGGAAGCCGGATCCGGTATTTCGCAAGCCCCTCACAATTCGTTGATTGAACCGAACTATCACAGCACCAGAGATTTCTTAATTTGAATTATCAGCTTCGTTCCAAAATTAGTCCGTTCCTCTCATTGCTCGTTATCGGCTCAATCTTTAACGGTTGTGAATTCTTTCGAGGACCTCAACCGCCAGACGCACGTCTTCAGAATGCTAAGGATGCGTTGGAGCGAGCCGCGATCACCGGATCGATTCGTTACTCAGAAGAGTCCTATCGGGAAGCAGAACGACTGATCCAAAGCGGCTGGATGGAGATGGCGCGGCAAGACGGACGAATCTCACTGCTCAGGAATTACCACAAGGCCGATTCCATTCTTCGAAGGGCAGAGGCAATCGCGGAACAGGGAACCAGGAATACGCAGGACAGTCTGAATTCCCTTGATAAAATTGTGTGGACTGAAATCCGTGAATATGAAAACGAACTAAATACATGGCGCGACGCACTGGATGGTTCCTTAATAGTGTTTATTGCAGAGAGAGTCTGGTCGGGAGCCGAGCTTCACTTGCGTACAGCAAAACAATTGGCTAAGGTTAAAGAGTTTCAAGAAGCTCAGAGATCGGTAGCACGAGGGCGAAATGCACTGGCAAGACTCGGAAATATCATCGCCGAACGCGCCGGGAATGAAGCGTCACAAATTAAGAAATGGCGGCGATGGATCGATGATCTGGTCGAACAATCGCGTCGAGAACAGATTTATGCGGTCGCGGTCGATAAGGTAGCTCACAAATCTTATCTTATTAAGAATGGACGAGTGATACGCACTTACCAATCCGAATTGGGTTACAATTCGGCCAGTCCCAAACTTTTTGCCGGAGACGGGGCTACGCCTGAAGGAATATACAAAATCACTAAAGTGAAGATTGGTAACACAAAATTCTATAAAGCGCTGTTGCTGGATTATCCTAACGAAACCGATAAATGGCAATTCGTAGAAAACAAACGAAAAGGAATTATTACGAAGGGATCAAGTATCGGAAGATTGATCGAAATACATGGCGATGGTGGAGCCGGATCCGACTGGACAGATGGTTGCGTGGCATTGAGCAACAATGACATGGACCATTTAGTCAAGTTTGTTGGAGTCGGTACACCAGTCGTAATCGTTAGACGCTACGACGGAGACAATATCTGATGATTTGGAAAATAACTGTCGCATTCATCCTCGCGGGCCTGCTGGCGACTGTCAGTTATTACGCCTTCAAGCCTCTTCCGGTGGAAAAATCAGCGTGGAGCTCCATCAGCGATTCCCTCAGAACCGAGCTCCCAGCCGATCAGGTACTGGCTATGAAAGCAATAACCAAACTTCAACAGACCCTCAAATTACTCCGCCCGAAGGGCAGGTATATTGTGATCGACTCAAATTCAAACCACCTGACATATCGCACTGAGGATTCTATTGTATTTCGGGCGACCTGTTCAACCGGATCGGGGGGAGTGTTAGTCGATTCTGCCACTGGAAGAAAATGGACATTCAACACGCCGCGTGGAGTTTTTAAGGTAGGATCAAAAATTGAGCACCCCTGGTGGCGTAAACCTGACTGGCACTACATTGAGGAAAAGGAAGAAATTCCCAAAAATCCGAGTGAGCGGTTCGACTCTGAAGTGTTAGGGGACTACGCTATGGGTTTTGGGGATGGATACTTCATACACGGTACATTGTATAAACGATTGTTAGGTATAAGCGTAACTCATGGTTGCGTCAGACTGGGTGACGACGAACTAAAAGCGCTTTTTAATATTGTGCCGATCGGCACGCCCATCTATATCTATTAATTCAGATGACAAAGCTTCCACATATTGCATCTCTTAGATCTGCGAATTCTCTTATCGTAGCGCTCTTGTTGATCTCGTCGTTGCTTGGTCTTGGCTGTGAAAGGATAAAAAAACGACTTAATCTGGGCAGTAGTTCTGAAACCTCTTTCGATCAGTCATCACTGAATTTGCTTTATCAAACCGCGATCTTGGAGCTTTCGCTCGCCAACAGCGCCAAGCCCTATCTGGTAATCGATATTCCTCGGAAAGCTATCGAGATCCGGCTTAAAGGGGCAGTTCTACTGACCGTTCCCATTAAGTTAGTCGAAGCCGAACCGGGCGACTTAGAAAAATTTATTGCCAGCTTCGGTTCGAACGGTACGTTATTGCGACCTGTCGCTGGAAAATACCTCTTTGAATCAGTTGCGCAAACACCAGACTCCGTTCTTGCAATAGTGAGTAGTGTTGTCAATGTCAAAGCTGAATTATTGCAAAGAATGATTCCTGAAAGGTTCAGGCTCTATTGGAATGATCAATTAAATATCGACATCGTCAGCCAACAAGACTCAGCCGCCGCGCCGAAGAGGAAGCCTAAGGAGAGCCTTCAGGAAGCTCTGCAAGGGAAATTCGAGGATATGAAAATGGAGGTGAGGTATGTTATGCGAAAGCCTTTTGGAGTGAGGCTTATTGTTATCGAGGCCAATCCTGAGGACGCACTGACGATTTATCGTATTACCGAAGCGGGCGTACCGACGTTGCTCCAGCTTGTCACTACCGAGCCGGTTGTACCTGAAGTGAAGGCGAAGAAGAAAAAGTGATTTTTAATAGGAAAAGCGACGCTGTTTATCGCTGGTTTGGGAATTATAGATTGTCGATTCACTTGGAGAGCGGCTTAAAAAGCCGCCCTCCAAGCACTACATTTATGGCAACCGTCCAATAGGGACTGTTGCCCAAACACAAAAAGCGTGTAATCCGCACAGCTTTGCTGGGCGGGACTCGAAATTTGTGCCGAACTTCTCCTTTATTTTGGCATCAGCTCCAATAATCACTTCACGCAGATAACTTTTCTGACCATCCTGCCCCCCGGACCATCGACTCTCAATAGGTAAACACCGGCCGTCAGGTCTTCTGAGCCTAAAGTTTCGCGGTACACTCCCGGTTGTCGAATTCCTAATCCCACTTCTCTAATTACTCTTCCTCTCACATCCATTAATGAGATATTTGTTCTGCCCGGCTTCGTCTGGCGGTACTCCAGTGTCAGCATTGAGTTGAAGGGTTGAGGATAGGTGATCAGCCGAACATCAAAATCAAATGGAAGAGTTAACTCGTCAACGCTGAGGTCATTCACGGTCAACCTGATCGGGAGAATGATGTCAGCGAAATAGTCCTCCACTGCAAGCCGTGCTTGCGCCAGATATTCACCAGCCTCAAGAAGTGTATCCCCAAAAGCATCAACTGTCGAAATCGTCAACCGAAAAATTTCCGACCGGCCTCCCACCAACTCGTCCGAATTAGGTGATATCGACATGAATGAATTGTAGTCCCATCCGGGTGCGGGGGCACTGTCGGATTCTTCTAACGACATCGACCAGTTGATTGGCAAGTCGCTCTCGCTTTCCATGATGAGCTGGCTAATAGACCTACTGCCCGGGTCTAACTCGATAGTGAAGTCATCTCGTGAAAGCTGGAATGGAGAAATTTCGACTCCGGTCGAAAACTGTGCGAGACCTCCCAAAGCCAAGAAGACCGAACCGTGGCTGTTACGGCTTCCTTCCGCTCGAACGAGCACCTCTACTTCCTGCCAGGAGATGGATGGTAATAGAGCTACACCAGACCAAATTCCGTTAACGTTGGTGTTGGACCGAAGTATCTCGGCGTTCTGGTCGCTTAGAACTACTTCCGCGCCATGAACAGGCTCATTGAACCGTAAATCGGTTACCCTCCCCTGAATTGAAGCAGGAAATCCACCAAATGGAATGCCTCCCAGATCGGCTCGGGTGTTATCAGGATCAGGGTCCGACCAGTCAGCCCCAGCGTCGATGCAAGGGCTATCCGCCTCAAGGTGGAAGTCTGAGGCATCAACGTCCACGAATTGCGGGTCTGAGTCGATGTTATGCTCCCCCCATAAAAGTGATACCCTACCATTCATTCTGATCGAATTACGCCCGCTCTGGATATTACAATTCTCTATTGTAGCAGTGACTTCGAGCGCTCCATCGCCCATAGAAATTAAGCGATTAGACCGACCCCTTACTATGGAGTTATACAAATTGAACCTCGGCAATACGAATTCGCCATTGGCGCCGATTATTCGAATCAGAATGGCGTCTTCGTTCCGGCTTGAATAAAATGTGACTCTATCGAAAGTTGTCTCCGCTCTGCCTTTTCCTCCATGCACAAATACAGCTTCCGTGGCGATTTCGCCATTGTCGATCGACACTCGCAACAGTTCGGGATGGGAATAGATAAATGAGAGATTGTTGGGAGTGTTCAGGCCTATCGAACAATTGGTTAGAATTGGTGATGAGAAGTAGGAATAAAGTCCGCCTCCACTTTCGGCGTGGTTGCCCAGAATGGTACAATACTCGAAAATAGTTTGTCCTTGATATTCCGCTACTCCTCCCCCGGCATTGGAAGTATTGTCCTCAAAAATCACTCGTCGAAAAGTGGCAGTCGATCCCCGGTAGCAGTACGCCCCCCCTCCCATGTATTGAGATTCATTTCCAATTATCTTCAGATCTTCGAAAACCGGTCGGGTGGAGTCACGGCAAATGATTCCTCCGCCATAATCAGTCAATCCTCCGGTAAGGGTAAAGCCACGAAACAAAGGCGATCCCGCGTCTCCACCGTCCGCTCTGACTACTGGCGTTCCAATGCCGGAGCCGTCGATGATCGTTTCGTCGATATACCTTGGATCGCCGGTGGTTAATAAAAGACTTCCGACTACGAAATCAAGCGATCTGATGCGAACTGCCTCCTCGTAAGTCCCGGGCCATACCAAAACGGTATCCCCTCGCCCGGCAAACTCAACAGCTACATGTATTTGATCGAAGTCACCTGGTACTCTGATGATTCGTCCCGACCCCTCGGTTGTTAGGATAATGTTCGACAGTAAGGCTATCCCTATCAAGGGTAGTAAATAGCCGGAGATTTTTCTTGGAGGGCGAGCTTTCAGTCCGCTCTTGTCGGGCTGGAAGCCCAACCTACGCGGACAGAGCGGACTGAAAGTCCGCCCTCCAAGAATAAACCGGGCAAATCTACTTATCCTTAAATTTCTTTTCATCAAGCATTCCCAAACCAGATCGGCAGATTGGCAAATCGCTTCTTCATTTCCCTTGAACAGAATGTCTCCATCTCTCGCGCACTTACGATCTTTTGAGCTTTTCGAGCAAATGATCTTGCATCAGCAAATGTCATCGATCTAATCATCTTTTTTATTTCAGGCAGGGCAACTGGACTGACAGAAAGCTCGTCGAGTTCCAATCCCACCAACAACAGGGTTGCAAGAGGGCTTGCCGCTAACTCACCACAAAGAGATACCTTGACGCCCGCCTTATGACCAGATTGAACCGTTTTCGAAATTAACTGAACAACCGAAGGATGGAGCGGTTTGTATCGATCCCTGACTCGTTCGTTACCCCGGTCAACCGCCAAAGTAAACTGAGTCAAGTCATTCGTCCCTATACTCAGGAAATCGACTCTCCTGCCAATTTGTTCTGCGTACAATACCGCTGAAGGGAGCTCGATCATCGTCCCGATTGGAATCTTGGCGTCGAACGGTATTCTTTCATCCTTAAGATCATCCTTGACTGCATCGAGATGTTCCAAGAGATCATTTAACTCATCCAGACCGTTAATAAGCGGAAACATTACTTTGGCTGATCCATGAACCGCCGCTCTTAAAATCGCGCGAAGTTGAGTCCTGAACAGCAGAGGATGGTCGAGGCAGACGCGGATTGCACGCCAGCCCATGAAAGGATTGGATTCTATCGGAGTCGGAATATCAGGGAAAATCTTATCCCCGCCAATATCAAACGTACGAATTGTCACTGACCGAGGAGCCGACAATTCGATCACCCGGCGGTAATCTTCGTATTGTTCCTGCTCATTTGGAAGCCTTCTCCGGGCGAGAAGCAGGTATTCCGAACGAAACAGTCCGATCCCGTCACTCCCTCTCGCAATCGCTGATTTAGCCTCATCGGGAAGCTCGATGTTGGCGTTAAGAATGATCCGCTTTCCATCGAGAGTCTCGGCGGGCAGCTTCTCGATATCGGCAAGTCCCTCGACATAAATTTGATGCTGTGCTCGCTTGCCTTCATATTCGGTGACTGTTTCAGGCGTAGGATTGAGGATTACCTTCCCCGAATTTCCATTGACGATGATTTGACTGCCGGTTGAAACGAGGCGGCTCACCTCCCTTAGCCCCACAACCGCAGGGACCTCCAGTGATTTCGTCAGAATCGCTGTATGCGACGCGGCTCCCCCAAGGTCGGTCGCGACCGCGACGACATTCTCCCGCATCAGGTGAATCACATCGGACGGCAGTAAGTCGTCGGCGACCAGAATATGAGGTCGATCGATGGGCCCGATCGTCGCTTCACTAAGCCCAAGTAAGTTCTTGACAATCCGCAGTCCAATATCGACGACGTCTTGAGCGCGCTGGTGGAAAAAGCTTCCCTCCAATTTGGAGAGTTTGTCTCGAAATCCTTCGGTAACGCGACTCACCAATACTTCGGCGTTAGTTCCGCTTTTGTTGATGCCGGTCTCTATCTGGCCGAGCATTTCCACGTCTTCGAGGATCAGTAATTGCGCGTCGAAAATCCGTGCGGCAGTCTCGCCAGCCTGTACGGCAAGCCGGTCGCGCAGGTCAGTAAGCTGGCGACGGGTTTCCAGAAGCGCCTGACGGAACCGGGCGAGTTCGCGTTCGCGGCCCTCTGGGGGGATGCGGAACTCACGGAATTGCGGGATGTCGTGGCGATAGAGGAATACAACGCCAATCGCGACACCGGGAGCAGTCGGTACGCCGTAAAATATTCGCTCTTGCGGTGGTTCAGACAAGTGAACTCCGGGGTAATTAAGAATTAAGAATTAATAATTAATAATTTAGGATTACTGAAAAGTCTTTTAGAGTCCAGGCGGACGCCCTCGTCCGCCGAGAAATATTATTTTCATTCCTGCGAAAGCAGGAATCGAGTCAACGTAGTACGACAGGCGTCCCTGCCTGTCACATCATCATACCGGCGCAAGCCGTTCTAAATTTTACAATTTACAATTTACAATATCATTTCACCAGCACAATCCTTCTCACGGCTTCTTCCCGCCCCGCTTGTAGCCGAAGAAAATACTCCCCCGCCGGAAAACCTGCCGCGTTCCAGATGATAGTCATTTCTTCTACCGCCCCTCTGCGGGTGGCAGTATTACTTCCCGTCAACCGCAGGGGGTTGACGGAAGCGCCCCCGGTCAACAGTTCCGCCACCAGCCGCCCATCCAGCCCATAGACCGCAATCCGCGTAGGGGCCGATTTATCGAGCCCGAACCGTATCGTCGTCGTCGAATTAAACGGATTCGGATAGGGAGCACCAACAACAAACTGCGACGGAAAGGCGGGATCGAGAAGAACGACGGCGTTGAGCATCGTCGAGTCCGGCGTCGTGCGAACAAGCCACGCTTCAGCCTCTCGCATTCTGGTATCTGCCCATCCCCCCAAGAGATAACTGTTGTCATCTAACAACAAACCTGCAAAGAATTGATCGCCGGATCGCCTTCCTTCAAATGGAAGTTCCCATAGGACCTCACCTTCTTCATTGAGTCGGACAACAGCATAACCCCAATCGGCGCTCTGCCCAACTGCAAGATATCCCCCGCCAGGCGCTAGAATGATCTCGTTAATGAAATTTGTCCCAATGCGCTGCGAACCCCACTTACGAGTCCAAACAGTATCGCCTGCCGATGTTAGTTTAACGACATAATACTGGTAGTCCGACAGATCTTCACGAATTGCTTCACCATATCCGCATGCAACAAACCCGCCATCTGCAATCTCTACAACGCTCATAAATCCGTGAACGTTACCATCTGACCTTATCGACCGTTGCCATTGAAGTTGACCGAGTGAATCGACTTTAACAACTAAACCACTGGAACCAACTCTGCCAACTCCCATGAAACCGTTATCACTTATAAGTATCACTTTATTAAAAAAGTCGCCTCCAGCTCCTCCGAATACTTCGCTCCAGATAACATCTCCGTTTTCATCAGCTTTCAACAGCCATGCATCGAAAGAACCGTGCTCGGCGTGCTCGTTCGTAAGACCCGCTGCCACCGGATATCCATCATGAGATAGTGTTACATCGTAAAATTCTGTCGTTCCATACTCATGGGACCAAAGCGAATCCCCATTTGCATCAACCTTCAAAAGAGAAACTATGCCGCCTGCATTCCGTTGTATGCTCCCTGCTAAAATATAGCCGCCGTCAGGCATTTGCACTACTCCTCCGAAATAGTCTTGCTGCTGCAAATCGCCATAAATTCTCGCCCACTCCGTGTTGAACTCGCTATCAATTTTCACCAACAGATAATCATAATCCGGGAAGCCTGTCTTACCGCCGATCATGAATCCGCCATCCGCCGTTCTGATCAGCCTCTTGCACTGATCATTCCCTTCCCAGTCGGGATAGAATTTCATCCAAAGCGTGTCTGGTTGGGCTGTTGCCACACCTGAGACAAGCACCAACAATATGACCAGAAGCCCTTTCAATGCAATCCATGCCTTAAGTTGACGGTTTGAGATGGTGTGACGCGGTGAGAGGTGCGTTTTTAGACGCTGTTATAATATATTGCATTGCAGGCGGTAAGGCAAGGAGGATAGGCTCGTCGTTCACACCGTCTTGGAGGGCGGGTTTAAACCCGCCCTCCATGAAAACTTTATTGCCGTCGGGTGTCCTCACCCGACGGTTAAGTTCAAACCCTGTCGCAGGGTGAATGGGAGGATAGGTATTCGTGCCTGTCATCTTTCGACCTGACAATCGACAGACAAGAATGTCTATCCTCCCCGTTAACTGTTGCCTCAAGCCTCAACTATTCGTATTTTGTTTAAGGATTCATCGGCTTGGACGGGTACTTAGCCCCGTCCTACCGCCAGCAACCGGACAGGTACGGAGACCGGTCCTCCTGAAACCGTCCAGCCAATAAATAAGGGATTCAATATGTTGGAAGAAAACAGACTGCGGCAGATTTCCGACTTCGCGCTGAACCAGACCAGTGGTTATGAAGCTGAGTTAATTTTCTCGGTCGGCGAGGGAGCCTTGACGCGTTTTGGCGATAGCGTGATTACTCAAAATGTTGTTCAAGGTGGCGTCAGCGTTTCGGTTCGCCTGATGAAGGATGGCAAAATGGGCAAAGCATCGACCGGCAATCTGTCCGATGAAGGGGTTTCGCGCTGTCTCTCAGCCGCCAAAACCACCCTCGATTTTGCTACGCCGGATGCTGAGCTTCTTCCCCTTATTTATCCACAAGCCTATAATCCCAAAGCAAGTTTCAACCCTCGCACGCTGGCGTATTCGCCCGAAGAACGCGCCGACGGCGTGACTCGAGCTGTCAACCGCTTCCAAAAAGACGATTGTATCGGTGCAGGCATCTTCTCAACTGGGGCAGGCGCATTGGCGATTGCCAACTCCAAAGGAGTTTGGGCTTACCACCGCAAGAGCAGTTCTTCGTTTTCAGTCTCTGCCATTGGCAAAGACTCATCCGGCTGGGCGCAAGCCACTGACCAGGACGCTTACGCACTCGACCTCGACGGGACCGCTGAAAAAGCCGCTCGCAAAGCCGTTGCATCTCGTAATCCAAAAACCATCCTACCAGGCGAATGGACAGTGATACTGGAACCAGCCGCCGTCGCCGATGCAATAATGTATCTCGCATGGGATGGATTCAACGGTAAGGCCATCATTGAGGGCCGTAGCCCCTTTACTGGCAAAGCCGGTCAAAAAGTCGTCGGCGATAATATCTCTATCGTCGATGACGCTTATCATGCTCTGACGCCGGGCCAACCATTCGACTACGAAGGCATGCCTCGCCAGCGAGTGCTGCTGATTGAAAATGGCATTTTCTTAGGTGGCGTTCATGACCGTGCTACCGGAGCCAAGGCTGGAGTTCCTTCGACTGGTCACGCTTTGCCTCAGCCTGATACAAATGGTCCCATACCGGTAAATCTGGTGATCTCTGCTGGAAATTCAACCCTCGAAGAGATGATTGCCTCGACCGAACGGGGGGTGTTGGTGACCCGCTTCCATTACACGAATATCCTCGACCCGATGAAAATGACGATCACCGGGATGACTCGAGACGGGCTGTTCCTGATCGAGAAGGGGCGGGTTATGTGCGGCGTCAAGAACATGCGCTTCACCCAGTCGATCCTCGAGATGCTCGCAAACGTCGAGTTGATTTCCAGCGACCTCTATAAGACAGAGACTTTCTGGGGTGGCGGCGGAACGGTTGCTCCAGCGATGAAGATCAATAAATTCCACTTTACGAGCGCGACGGAGAATTAGCACAACGCCGCCATTTTGACGGCTGAGCGTGGTTATTTTATATTGGCGCTGTCAACCCCAGAGGGTTGACAGCTTACGCCAAATTCCTTGACAGAATTTTCAATCCGCCATCGATGAGTATTAATGACCACCTTTTCCCTCTACATACACTACCCGTTCTGCATCAAACGTTGCCCCTACTGCGGTTTCGCAACGGCTGTAGAAAAGCAAGACCTCGCGAAACAATATCGCGAGGCCTTGCTTATAGAATTGAAACGCCGCGCTGAAGAGGAGCCTTGGAAGGGCAGTCAGGTAGAGACGATCTACTTCGGAGGCGGAACCCCGTCGTTGATGCCGCCGGAGTATGTCTGGGAAGTATTGAAATTAGTTGATGTTCTTTGGCCGGAAGAAAGGAAGAAAGGTAGAAAGTCCATTTCGTCCAATTCGTCCATTTCCCGTCCACTAACGTTTGGCCGCGAAATCACTCTCGAAGCCAACCCCGAAACCCGCGACGTCAAAGCCTTCGAAGGCTTCCGTAAGGCTGGCGTCAACCGCCTCTCGATGGGAGCCCAGTCCTTCGACCCTGATGAGTTGAAGCTACTTGGTCGGGCGCATTCTGTCGAAGGGGTTGTCGAGGCGGTATCAATGGCACGGAGTGCTGGCTTTCTCAATCTCAGCCTTGACCTGATCTATGGCGTTCCCGGTCAGACCGTCGATTCGTTCCAACGCTCGGTCGAGTGTGTCCTCGGGCTGGGCGTCGAACACCTCTCGACATATACACTTTCGATTGAAGAAGGGACGCCCTTTGCCCGTTCCGTCAAAGAAAAACGCCTCCCCTACCCAGATTCCGACCTTATGGCGGATCAGTACGCGGTGCTGATCGAGTTGATGCGAGAAGCAGGATTTGAACACTACGAACTGACCAACTATGGCAAGCCCGGATATTATTCCCGTCACAACAGCATCTATTGGCAACGAACGCCCTATCTCGGAATCGGTTGCGGAGCACACAGCTTCGACGGGAGAACTCGCTTCTGGAACCGGAGAGATACCCGCCAGCATATCAAGGCAGTACTCGCAGGAAGCGACCCGCGTGAGGGCGGGGAGGATATATCCGTTGCCGACCTCAGTCTGGAAGAGCTCTATCTACCGCTTCGCCAAGCCAAAGGACTCAACATCAACGCGGTTAAATCCCTCTGCAAGCCGGATGCCGTCGATGAGTTACTGCAAGCTGGATTTCTTAAGTGGCAGAACGATCACCTTCGAATGACTGAAGAAAAGTGGTTGATGCTTGATGAAATAGTTTTGCGCCTACAGAAATAACTACGCCACTCCGGTCAACTCTCTACGAAGTGCTTCTAATTCGGTTGCTTCGCCTGAAGCAACATGTTCGTTGTCGATCAAATCGAATTTATCAGTCATTATTTTATAGACTTCCTTTGGCAGATTCTGATTCGCCATCGGATAAAGGATGTTATCCTCTTTGTAGATGTGAGACCGAAGAAGCTCGGTATAGCCACGGATCGCGTTTGCAACTGCCCGACGCTCGTCCTCCGTCAAACTTTGCGGTTCCTGAGATGCTTCGAGAAGGAATTTCACATACTTGCGCCCCTCCTCATGCTCGTAGAGCATAACAGCGAGAGGACCGGCTTGCCGTGAAAATCCGTGCTCTTCCATCGTCAAAAACAGGATATCTTCCTCTTTTGCGTGGTGGTATTTATCTGCGTATTCGCGAATGAACTTTACGTAACGTCCAAGTTTTGCGAGATCGCAGTGATCACTCGAAACTGTTGTTGCGGCAAAGGTGTCGAATGATTCCAGCACCGCGAGAATGTTGCGATGCTCATTGACAAGATTCTTTATCGGATCCATTATTTGTTCCAGAAGTTATTGGTTTGTAAATAGAAATATTCGTGGAGGGCGGACTTTCAGAGTTCATTGAAATATTCAAAATTTGCGCTGACTTGTCCACGCGGACGCCCTCGTCCGCGCTTGTTTTGTGCTTGAATGCTCGGCGGACGAGGGCGTCCGCCTGGACACTCTCGGCATTCTATCGAATACTTCAACGAACTCTTTCAGTCCGCTCTCATCAAGACAAAAACCTATCATCCAAGGTAAGAGCGGACTGAAAGCCCGCCCTTGTATCTTGACTTTACCGTTTACTTAGTGGCAATTAGTTAGTATCAT
>CAYHEC010000025.1:0-46496 GCA_964355675.1 uncultured Caldithrix sp. | reverse complement strand
CCAAGAGAATCTTGTCCGAATTGGCGTCCCAAGCGAATAAATCAACGAACTCTTTTAGTCCGCTCTTGTCGGGCAGAATAAGCGTCCCGCTTGTCACAGAGCGGACTAAAAGTCCGCCCTCCAAGAGGATGAAACATTCTCGTTGATAATCTCACTCGCCCATAACTTTCAAAATAATCCGCTTCGGCCTTTTGCCATCAAATTCCGCATAATATACTTGTTGCCAGGGACCAAGATCGAGATCGCCATTTGTGACGGGTAAAATTACCTCGTGACCGATAAGCAGGTTTTTTAAGTGAGCATCTCCATTCGTTTCTCCCGTTCGATGATGACGGTAATTTGCCGGAGGAGCCAGTCGGTCTAACCACTCGTCGATATCGGCAATCAAACCGCTTTCGGCGTCGTTGACATAAACTCCCGCTGTGATATGCATCGCCGAAACGAGAACCATCCCCTCAGAAATACCAGACTCATGCACAGCATCCCTTACCCAGTCAGTGATCCGGATATATTCCCGAGTTTTCGTGGTATTGAAAGTCTTATAACGGGTCAGACTCTTCACCGGTCACCTCCTGTTCAAATAGAGTAGCTTGTCCGTCGGCAGGTTTGATTTCTCGGCGAATAAGCGCCATTACGTAATCTACATTCGATAGATCAGGAAGTACCGCAGTTGGTCTGTGTCGAACAAGTTCGTCTGGTTTGTACGCACCCGTACAGACAGCTACTGTCTCAGCGGCGATCCGTTTCCCGCTAAGAATATCATTCGGAGTATCGCCAATCACCCAATAGGAACCGACCGGAAACGTCTGACGATAATGCGTCCTTGCCCGTTCCAAGGCAATCTTCAGCAATGCTGATCGGTCAGAAGAATCGGAACCAAAACCTCCAACTGGAAATAAATGATCTATTTTATGACGACGAAGCTTCATATAGCCGGTAGCTTCGATATTACCGGTCCCAAGCGCAAGATAAAGATCGGGCTCTCCTACGATGTGTTCGAGGAGTTCTCTTATACCATTGTGGAGTCGTGGCTTATCGGATTGAAAAAGTATTTCTTCCAGACGGGTAGTGTAGCGTTTTGAGAATGATTTAAATTCGTATGGAACGTCTATGATGGGCAAGCTGTTATTCGTGACCATCAATTGAAAAATGTTCAAGTCAGTCTGTCCCCAAGCGGCAATGCCATTGGTGGTGCGCTCGACGCCGTAAAGATCAAGGGCCGCCATTTCGAGGGCGATTCGCGTCAAACCGGCAGAATCAGTCAGCGTGCCATCGATGTCGAAGATCAGAAGGATCGGATCCTTTACCACAAGTGGGTTGTCACTATATTGAACTCTCCCGATAGCTTCCCGCCATTATGCCATTTAACGGTAAATTTTTCGATGATACTGTAGCCGTTTCCAAGTTTGATTTGTTCTATGAACCGTTCGACAACTGCACGTTCTCCGGTAGCGATTGCCTTCACATCACCATCAGAAAGGTTTTCGACTATCCCTGAAACGTCCAATTCTTCAGCGACGTCAGCAACAAAACGCCGGAAGCCGATGCCTTGAACATGACCCTGAATGAGTACATGTGCAGTGACTATTTCCATTTTCGGGTACTCCTTATTCCCGCGCGGTCGGGAATCATTAAGTTACCATTTATCTGCGCCTTTAAGAAGACGGAATGATTTGGCGTTGGACAATTTTGGCGCAGGGTATTTCTGAGCAACAACACCCGCAAAGTAGGCGAAGATTACCGCATAGAAGGCACGGTTTTCCCAGATTGGAACTTGGTGACGAACATCTACGGTCAGACCCATCGCTACGCCAATAAGAATACCAAACAGGATACGATTTCGCCACATGGATGGATTTCCTTAAAATTGAAATTACTATATTAACATTAACTGAGACTTACTTCTTCTTCGTTTTGCTGAGCTTCTCCCGAAAGTCACATCCGGAGCCAATTTCGGATATTCGATTGCTTTACCAGCGAAAATTTCCTCGACAGTCAAAATTTGAACTCGATTGAATTTAAATTGGGGATAGAACTCCGGTTGATAAATCCCTGAAGAGGCTGCCTCTTTAGTCATTTCCCTCGTTGGAGGTTTGAGTGTAATAAAAGCCGCTATTACCGCTTTTTCGCGCTCCATAGTTCCTCTTAAATCCCTAACCATTTCAGAAGATATTGACCCGCTCTTAATTTGGATAATAATTTTTTTTGCAATTCCACTCCCGTCATCGAAGAAGTAGATATACCCGTCAACTCCCCTGTCAGCGCCTTTCTTCTTATCCTGAGCCGGTCTCCCGCCGACAAGGCCTACTGCCCACCATTCAAACTGATGACGATTCTCTAACGCAAGCGCTTCGGCACTCTTCAAGTCTTTTGGAATTCCAATAATTTGATAATTTATGCTATCAGGTTTGAAGTCCTGATTCAATCGATTCTTTATCAGTGTGATCGCCAAATGAGTAATATCGATCCCTATCCATTTTCTTTTAAGTCTCTCCGCCGCAATGATCGAAGTCCCGCATCCACAGAAGGGATCGAGAATAACGTCGCCCTCATTGCTTGAAGTCCTTATAATTCGCTCAAGTAACCCGACCGGTTTTTGTGTTGCAAATCCGGTCTTTTCCTCTTCATCTTCAAGATATTTAACATCTTCGTCGATACACTCTTCTGTACCATAAAGAATGCCTTTTGTATTGGGTTGAAATGCCCAAATGTCCTGCAAAGGCACTCCTTGCCCAACATATTGTTTGTACATAGGATAACCAGATTCCTTTTTCGGAAGTAATAAGCATCCGGTCTCAAGCAAGGAATCTAATTGCTCCTGACTGCTCATGTTTTGTCCATCATCAGGCAACAAAAATCTTACAGATTTTGGAATTGCCCAATGTCTGCCAATAATTGAAGGATTGTAACCTCGCCAGGGTTTCCCACTGTCGCCCGACCTCGTTCCAGGACCTGTCAGATTGTTATAACGAAATAAACCCCCTTCATCGGAATACTTAAAACGATCAATTATATAGCCCTTGGAGTAAGGTCTAAAATCAGGGTGGAAGGTAAATGTATCAGAATTAGAGTAGAACAGTATCAAGTCATGGATCGGCCCATATTGCTTGGAAATCTTGTTATGAGCAGCAGACCTTCTCCAGACCACCTCACTTCGAAAATTCTCAGTCCCAAAAGCCGCGTCCATCATCAATTTCAAGAAATGACTTGCCGTCGGATCGCAATGAAGATAAATACTCCCGGTTGGCTTCAATACACGGTGCAACTCGGCAATTCTTGGCGCCATCATTGTCAAATATGACAACATATTATTCGTTCCAAGAAATTGTCGATATGCCTGCATAAGTTCGGAGAGTTTTCTTGGTGTTTCTTGAATTACCTGATGATATAAGATTTCGGTTTCATTTCTCCACTGCCAAGTATCTTCAAACACCGTAACTTGTGCGGCAGACTGCTCCCCGCCTGTTTCCTCAAAAAGAACATTATAGCTCGCATTTGAGTTGAAGGGCGGATCCAGATAGATCAAGTCAACTGAATCGCTGGGGATGTTCTCACGAAGCACATTCAGGTTGTCCCCATAATAGAGTTGATTTGTCCAATCAGCCAAGCAACACTCCTTCCCCCGGTATCTCACCCAGTATCGCCGCCCACGCCGCGACAAGCGGGCTACTAAGATAAACCTCAGCCTCGCCCGATCCCATCCGTCCTTTGAAGTTGCGGTTAGTCGTCGCGAGACATCTCTCCCCTGCCGCCAAAATACCCTGATGCGCTCCAAGGCAAGGTCCGCACCCCGGATTGAGCAACACTCCACCCGCCTCAACTAATGTCTCGATCACACCAGTGCGTAATGCTTGAAGGAGTATTTCGCGCGATCCGGGGATAATCAACAGCCTTACCTGAGGCGATACCTTTTTACCACTTAGAATATCCGCCGCAATCTGCAAGTCGTCAAGCCTGCCATTAGTGCAGGAGCCAATCAACACCTGATCGAGCTTAAGCCCTGCCACTTGAGAGATCGGAACAACCTTATCGACCCGGTGAGGGCAGGCTATCTGAGGACCGAGGCTGTCAAGATCAACCTCTACAACTTGACAAAAACGAGCGTCTCGATCAGAAAATACTGGCGTATAATCTCCCTTCGCCCGTTTGGCAAGATAGAGTTCGGTCTGAACGTCGTAAGGGACAATTCCGAACTTTGCTCCCATTTCCATTGCCATATTGCAGAGAGTAAAACGCCCCGAAACCGACAGAGCCGAGATAGCCTCACCGTAATATTCGACAGATTTATAGTCCGCGCCACGAGCAGTCAACAAACCAAGCAGATGCAACGCAAGGTCTTTCGCGGCAACTCCTTCGCGGAAGTTCCCCTTGGTTTCGACACGGATCGTTTCCGGAACCCGTAGCCAGATGTCTCCGGTCGCCCAGACTGCCGCCATCTCAGTTGCGCCAATCCCTGAAGAAGCGACGCCCAGACAGCCGTAGGATGTCGTGTGCGAGTCTGTCCCAAGGATCAGTTCTCCCGGTAGTGCATGCCCCTTCTCGACCATTACCTGATGACAAATTCCGGCTTTGATATCGTAAAAGGCATCGATGCCCTGCTCCTTCACAAACTCGCGGATACTCTTATGAGCAGTCGCCGTCTTTTCTGACTCGGCGGGAGCGCGATGATCGAGAGGTATGATAATGCGTGAGGGGTCAAACACCTTTTCCGCGCCAATCTGACGAAACTGGCGAATCACCAGCCCGGCATTGTCGTGAGACATGACTTTGTCGGGTCGGGCTGTGACAAGTTGTCCCGGTTCGACTTCTTTCAGGCCGGACTTCGAGGCAAGAATTTTTTCAGCTATTGTGTGTGGCATAGGTCATTATTACGGGGGACATATTATAGTTGTTCTTGGAGGGCGGGTTTAAACCCGCCCTCCAAGGATAATGGAACACTATAAAACGCCCGCGTTTATATAAATATTTAGTTTATTTTGACGTAGGAATTTGTGCAAGGCGTCTCACCCTGTGGCGTTCTTTATGTTCAGTGAATACCTATTTCACCGAATCCAGATCAATAGCTTTCACCGGTCCAAAATCTTCAAGAGGTCGGTCCATCTTCTCACGATTTCCTACGATTACTAACACCATCTGATCGGGATGAATCAGTTCTTTAGCCGCAGAAACAACCTCTTCGTAGGTCAGTTTCTGATACGCGGCAAAATCTCGTTGAGGAGTATCAAGTGGCAGTCCACGCCATTTATAGTAAACTGTCTGCCCGAGTACATTACCCGGGGATTCTGTCCGCCAGACAAAGCTGTTGACATAAGCGTCTCTTGCTTGTTGAAATTCCTCTCTGGTTGGTCCATTCTGGACAAAGTTAGCGATTGTTTCGTTCAATATCGCCAGCGTCCGGCCAGATTGGTCAAGTCGCGTCGAAGTCGAGCCGCGAAACGTGCCATCTACGCCCACTGGTGCGTCGATTGCAGTTCCCACACCGTAACTTAAGCCTGCATCGACCCGAATTTTCTTCATCAGAATCGACTGGAAGCCTCCGCCACCCAATACATAATTCATGATTTCCGCGGCATAGCGACGCGGATCGCTGTATTGAATAGATCGATGACCGACCGAAATAAATGCCTGGTTGATATCTTTGTACGCGTAATAGACGCCCGGCTGGGGAGCTGGTCCGACCGGCGGGAGCTTTGTGACCGGCTTGTCACCTCGCTTCAAACTCCCAAATTCTTTCTCTGCCAGCGTTTTCGCCGTTGCTAAGTTAATGTCGCCAGAGAATCCGACAACTGCACCGTCAGACCTGACGAACGCGCGGTGATAGTTGAGCAGGTCATCACGACTAATCGAATTGATCGAAGCAGTGCTTGCCTCAGCACTCATAGTGTGGCCGGCGTAGAGAAGCTTCATCAATTCTCGACGAGCTATTCCACGAGGCTCATCATTGCGACGTCGAATATCTTCCAATGAAGTAGAGCGCCACAGGTCGAGTTTATCTGCCGGATAAGCTGGATGGTAAAGAAGATCGCTCGTCAAAGAGAGAAACAGCGGCAAATCTTCTGACAAACAGTTACCCCAAATGCCTACATATTCCTCACCACCCCAAATTCCGATGGAGCCAGCTTTAAATTCGATCAACTCATTCAGCGAATCTGCCGTCACATTCGTACTTCCACCATTTCTAAGTACCCACGTAGCGTAGTCAGCAAGTCCGACCTTGTCCGCTGGATCTGGTGAGGATGGAAGCAGAAGATAAAAATTGACCAGCGGCACTTCATGGTCTTCGACGACGACTCCTGTCAGCCCATTTGAAATAGCAAATTCATCGAATTTAGAAGCCTTCCATTCTATAGGTGGAACTGGAACGTCATTGTAAGTTTTATAGCTTTTGGCTTCAAGATTTCCAACACTTAAAACAAAGAGAAACGTGACCAGGCTTGCAAAGGTTGTTGTGTAGATTTTCATTTACCATTTCCTTCCGTCTGAGGTGTTGATGCTTGATCGGATTGGGGTTTAACAATCGTTGCGACAGTCCTGTTTTCAGGGACAAGATATTTCTTCGCAACGCGTTGAATGTCTTCCGGTGTGACCGCCATATTTCGATTGTAGTCGCTCACAATAGTCCGCCAATCTCCGAACCGAACAAAGTAACCTGAAAGCGAGAATGCCAGCCAGCGATTGCTGGCAAGTCGAGTCAATTCGTTGACCCGGCTCCGATTTTTAGTGCGCTCGAGTTCCCATTCGCTCACCGGTTCAGCCTTCAACTTTTCAATTTCTTCATAGATTGCCGTTTCGACTTCTTCGGTGGAATGAGGCGCTTTCGGTGTGGCGTCGATAATGAAAAGGTTAGGATAACGATCAGAGGGACCGTCAAAAGCGGAAGGAGCTTCACTTGTCAAACCTTTCTCTTCAAAAACCTTACGGTAAAAACGGGTTGTCTTCCCCCCAGAAAGGATGGATTGGGCAATCGACAAGGCATAGGCGTCCGGGTGAGGAGCCGCTGGAATGTGATAAGCAATAAGCATTTGAGGCTCGGAGTCCTTAATAACCGTTGTCCGACGTTCTCCACTCTGCTCGGGCTCGATGATCGTCACCGCTGGGGATGGTTCACCAGTTTTCCACTTGGAGAAATACTGTTTGGCAAGCCGAAAAACTTCATCGGTATCGACGTCTCCGACGATTGCAATCTGGCAGTTGTTTGGTGTATAGTATTTCCAGAAGAAGTCTTCCATATCAGAACGAAGTGTCGAACGTATATCGCCAAGCCAGCCTACGACAGGCCTTCCGTAAGGGTGAGCGTCGAAGGCAGTTCCAACCATCTTATACCACAATGCATTACCGGGATCATTTTCATGATTACGGAGTTCTTCCATGACTACTTCTCGTTCGGAGTAAAACTCACGAAACACTGGATTTTGAAAACGGTCGGACTCGAGATACATCCACAACTCAAGACAGTTTGACGGCAATCCCACCATATAAGTTGTTTGATCTTCGGTGGTAAACGCATTCATCATTGCGCTACCTCGCACGTCATAAACTCCATCAAGATTTTTTGAATCCTTAACGTATTGCTTGGCTTCAGTCATCAAGTCGGCAACCTCAGCGCGTCCTGAAAGAATACTGCGATAAATACTCCAGTAATCATGGCTTCCGTCCTGAACCACCCACTCAGTAGTTAGCCATTCTTGTGGAAGAGTGGAATGATTCTTTGGTAGCGAATCAAGAAGAGTCCGCCAAAGAAGTCCTTCATTACCGGCGGCTTTGTCCAGTATCTCTTGAGAAAGACCGGCACGGACTTTCAAAGCGTACTCTTCAAACTTATCGTAACGCCAGGATTGAAGTTCATTCATCTGGTCGCGTACTTGCGCGGCGGCGCTTTCCATCGCCTCCATCAGAGGCGCCTCTGCTTTGTAATTCGAGGTTCCAAGTGTCTTGGAGCCTTTAAAAAGCATGTGTTCGAGAAAGTGGGCCAATCCTGACCGATTCGGCAACTCTTGGCTTGAGCCCACCCGAAATGTCGATAAAGTGAAAAATACCGGCGAATTATGTCGTTCGGCAACGACGATGGTCAAGCCGTTATCTAACTTAAGCTCGCGGACTCGCTCCTCGATAGGCGGAGCCTTAGGTAGTGCGAGAAGTGTGCACGGCGTCAGAATTAATGCAACAAGCATCAACCGCAAGCCGTTTCGAATAGTACTGATCATCCAGCTCCTTTCGGGGAGAGTTTAGTTATACAATTATTAAGGTGCTGTCATGCGCAATCATGTGACAGCATTATGAGGACATTGCGTCAGAATTGGTCATCTGACGCCACCGCCCTCTCGAATTATCGGAAACATTACCTCAAAGCGGTTGCCTTCCGGCGGCTCCCGTGTCCAATTCATGCCAGAATCCAATCTCCTCCTCCCCGTACATCCAACAGAGATATACAATCTTGTCATTCCGACGATAAGGAAAATCGACTAAACCCAACTCGAGATCCTTAAGTTCTGCTCCCGATTGGTTTATCTGGTCAATCAAAAGGGTGATTCTTCCGGCGGCAGTTGAGACAATTTCCATATCGCGATGAGCTTCCGGTGATTCGGGGCTGACATGACCATTCGATTTGCTCGCCAAGCTTTTCGATTCCATTACGCTAACCACTGTTTCTTTCAGTGAATTGATCTCAACTAAAAGCTCGGTAAAAATCGGCACCAAGGCATTCGCTTCTGGAAGCGTGAAAATTCGTCTCCGAGAATTTCGATCTAATGAATTTGGAAAGTCACTTTTCATAAAAGTAAGCTCTTCCCTTCCATTTCTTCAGGTTGTGGTAATCCAATTATTTTGAGAATCGTCGGCGCAATGTCCGCCAGTATTCCCTCATTGCGAAGGCGAACAGTGGACCCATCGGGCGTCACGACCACAAACGGAACCAAATTAGTAGTATGCGACGTGAAGGGACCTCCATTCTCGTCGTACATCTGTTCGCAATTGCCATGATCGGCAGTGATGAATGTTGTATAGCCTTCTGCGGAACTCTTCTCCACAAGGCGTTTGACCAAGGGATCTAAGGCTTCAAGCGCTTGGATCACCGCGTCGAGTGATCCGGTATGTCCAACCATATCAGGGTTGGCAAAATTCAGCAAAATAAAACTATAGTTCTCCTCGAGGGCGTCCAGAGCGCGCTCAGCAACGCCCAACGCGCTCATTTCCGGTTGCATATCATACGTAGCTACTTTCGGAGACGCAACCAAGGAACGAGTTTCGCCTTTGAAGGGAGGCTCTTCTCCACCATTGAAAAAGAAGGTTACATGAGCGTATTTTTCGGTCTCGGCAATATGAAACTGAGTCAATCCAGATTCTGCGAGAACGCCCGCAAGAATATTCTTTAATTTGTGGGGCGGAAATGCAACTGGAAAGTCGAACCTCACATCATAACTTGTCAATGTCGTATAGTTCGGATTGAGTGGAATCGTTTCAAATTCCTTGAAACTTGGATCGGTAAGCGCGAGAGTAATCTCGCGGGCTCGGTCGGCACGAAAGTTAAAGAAGAGTATCGCGTCTCCAGAACAAATTTGTGCCGTTGGTTTGCCACCATTCAGGACAACCGATGGTTCGATAAATTCATCCGATTTGCCGCTTTGATATGAAGCGAGAACTGCTTCTTCGGCTGAGGAGAATGGTAACCCTTCCCCCATGACCAGCGCCTTATAGGCTTTTTCGATTCTATCCCAGTTCTTGTCCCTGTCCATTGCCCAATATCTGCCAGCTACCGTTGCGATTCTACCAATGCCAATTTCTTGGATTTTAGCTTGTAAAGCACGAATGTGCTGGATTCCCGATTGCGGTGGAGTATCCCGCCCATCCATAAAAGCATGAATGTAAACCCGCTTCAATCCATATTCTTTGGCGAGTTGTAATAAAGCGTAGAGGTGATCGAGAGAACTATGGACTCCACCGTCTGATACAAGCCCCATCAGATGCAAAGCGACGCTGTTTTTGTTAGCAAATTTGACACAATCTATCAAGGCAGGATTTTTATTGAATTCACCGGTTTCGATTGAACGATCGATGCGGGTGATCTCTTGATAAACGATCCTTCCCGCTCCAATGTTCAAATGGCCAACCTCACTATTCCCCATTTGGCCAATTGGGAGCCCTACGTCGAGTCCCGAAGCGGAGAGCTTGGTCCAGGGATACTTCTCAAGCATTTCGTGAAGAAAAGGCGTGTTTGCGAGTTTAACCGCATTCCCATTTCGATCTTCGCGAAGCCCATAACCATCGAGAATAAGGAGGAAAACTTTCTTTTTGTTCTGCATTTCGTCTTTTTGGTTTGTTAACTCAGTAGGGAAATTCTTGGCGGGTGGATTTTAACCCGCCTGCCAAGAACAGTGACTCTTCATGAATGATTACTTTCAAGTCTCTTCCTCCGATGCCCAAACAACAGAATGAGTCCCACGATCGCCATTAACAATGGCCAATATTCGACAATATCGCTTAGATCTCTAAGAAAATGATACCATGATGGACTCGCAATTCCGTACCCGAACGCAACCAATAGTATGCCACCGATTACCAGAGTTCCAGTGCCTCCAGCATTCAACGCCCAAAGACACGAAAGCCCCAAGCCTGCCGATCCCAAAATGATTGGCCAGATTCGCCACATCTCAAATGCAGTCCAACCTTCCAGTTGTGAAAGTATCGTGGCTCCGCTTATCAACAGGATGACAGCAGGCAAAATTGCTCCCTCCTGCCCGGGATCGCGGAAGGCTCTGATAAAATATACGACGCCGATTGAGATGGCAAGACCTGCCCAAGCCAGCCCCCAATCTTCGTGTAGCAACAAGGCAATACCAACCCAGACTATCACCCAACCGAGACAGCCAAGGTTTCTGTGGGGAGTAATCGAAGTTTGTCGTGGCATCGGGTAACGAGTCAAAATTGAAGTATCACGACTTGAATCTCAGAGGGTGCCCAGTCAAACCTTCATTTCCCAAGGTCGTCGGGGAATCAATACCCAGCCAAGGACATAAAGTACAAGCCCACTGCCTCCGAATATGGCTAATATCACCATAATCAATCTAATAATAACAGGGTCAGTTGTAAAATGTTCGCCAAGTCCGCCACAGACCCCCGCAATCACGCGGTCATCATTCGAACGGTACAGCCGCCGGTAACTGGATTTGTTTTCAGAATCCATTGTATTTCCTGAAAAATTGGATTTTCTTAATGACCGCGATCGTGGTAGCTACGCCACCACATCAAAATCCCGGTCGTCATCGCAAGAAGTACGATGATATAATAGAATATCGTCCTGCGTCGGGCACGATCAGAAGCGCTTCCTTCAAACATGCGAAAGGTTCCGTGTTTAATTTAGAAAATGGTTATATTGCATAATATAGCAAGATAACATGACTCAGAAAACAGTATTAGAAAGCAGGGATGGTTATACTCATATTTGATTGTATTTCCGTTAGCATTTTCAGCGGATCTTTAAAAGCCAACATGAGGCCAAGCGGACGCCCTCGTCCGCTCCGATTCAAGCACGAACAGACCGCGCTTCGGAGCGTACGCCTGATCGAATCAAGAGGTTTTTATACTTTTCAGAGAATCATATACAATATAGTAAATATAATCTAATTCTCTATGATTGATTCTAAACGGTAGAAATCAAGTCACCTCTTATTTAAATTACAATTATGATAAAAAAGTCGATTATAAATTTTGAGTCCGCCCTGCCCTATTTATTGGGACTGGGAGCGTTGATCCTTTACAAGGCAACGATGGCTCCTGGTTTGACTTGGGGCGATTCCGGAGAGTTTATCTCCTCAGCATACACGCTTGGCATCGGGCACCCTTATGGCCACCCGCTCTATTGGCTGTCAGGTAGAGTTATGACCTTGTTTTTTCCTGATGATTCCGTCAGGGCTTTGAACAATTTAAGCGTGCTTGCAGGAGCGATAACCTGTTTTTTTGTTGCATTACTTGCAAGAGATTGGGTTCAACGTGCAGGAAATCTCAATTTAATTCTGCCTGTAACACTGACCACCCTGATATTTGCAACTGGAACTGTTTTCTGGTCTCAAGCTATATTTACGGAAGTCTATACATTTCATGCTATGTTCTTTGTCATCTCAATATATTGCTTCGATCGATTTTTCTTTGGCAAGGCAGACATCAGCTATTTGTACTTATCCGCCTATTTTTGGGGCTTGACCCTGACACTCGGAATGTATGTGACACTCGTACTGATCGTTCCTTTGGTTCATATACTCTCCGATGCCGAACGACGACGCGAAATCATCGCCCATCTTCACATCGCTTTCTTCTGGTTTCTGATTGGATTGACCCCGTGGATATATCTCTATGCTCGCAGTCAAGCCGATCCTCCTTTGACGATCAATTCCCTCACCTCTCTTGCAGACTATCTTGATTATCTCAGCAGAAAAGCCTATGACGAAGTCATCGTCGCGGGGTTCGGGGGATTAGGAATTTCAATTCGCCAGACCTTGACTATTTTCTACGACAACCTTCAAGTGGTTGGCATTTTGGCGGTAATTGTATTGATGTATAAGGGATATCGTTCTCGGGGCCACCAATCCATCTCTACTCGCACCCTTGCCGCCCTGCTTACCGCGCTCGTATTTGCGCTCATGATTCCGCTAACGCTTTCATTTAGACAAATGATCGACATGGATGTCTATTTCATACCTGTATTGATTATTTTTATCCCCTCTATGGCCATTGGTATTGCTCTATTAATACAATTATTAAGAAGTCGTTTTATTCCTCTCATTCTAATCATACTTATTCTTATCCCGATCTTTTTAAAATTCGATTCGATCACCATGTCGAAAAGCCGCATGGCAATCGATTTTGCAGAATACCTTAAATTTTGCCTGCCAGCTCACTCGAAGGTGATGTCGGTTTCGGACGAGGTTACCTATGTGTTAATGTATAGAATTTATTGCCAGGGAAATCCAGAACATATAGAACTGATGATGAAAGACCAAAATAAAAACAGCAATCCCCTGGGCGATCTGGGAACTGCCTCTCTTAGTGATTATTTGGAAATCGACGAGAAATATATCAACCTTCCTTCGTTGTTCCGCAATAGTTCGATTGCCGGACCGTTTATGGTAACACACGGCGAAACTACGGCGAGCCAGCTCTTAGAGTCGGAATTCATTAGACGTTTTTCAATTGATCCAATAGCCAAAACTTCTGTACATCGATACGACCGCATCTTTCTCGCCCAGATTTGGGCGAGAAGAGGTTATTTTTGGCTGAAACGGAGCGCCTTCTCCGACAATACACCCAGTTACACCAAGCTTTGCATCGACAATTCTATCAACTGTTATCGGCAAGCGTTTCTTCTTGATGACTTTACCTTCGAAGGCGCTTCTCATGCGGGAAATCTCGCGATTGCCCTTGTCAGAAACGGCTTGATTGAAGAAGCTGAACAGTTGACTATCAAGGCACTCAATCTGAATTCCCACGCTGAAGCTCCTTGGCGAGCCCGCCTGACAATCGCACTTAAACGTGAACAATTCGATGATGCTCTTAAAGTACTGGAACATCTACTTCAATACTCTTCCAACACCGGTGAAATCTGGCTCGATATGGCAACATTGTATTTCTACAAGTTAAATCTGCCTGATGAGGCTCGGCATGCGTATCAAAACGGTATTTATTCTGGAGGGGTCCGCCGAGCAAATCTTGAAAGTGCGTTGAACCAGAGCGGGAACAAATAAAGTTATGCCCCAATCATCCTTTCCTGTCATTAATCGAATTCACTTCATCGTAACGATTGGGATTAGGTTTCTTTTTGTGATGGACATGTTCCTCATCCTCACTTTTGTAATAACAAAGGGTGAGGGCGTGGTGGTTGGCCCATTCTCCTTATTTTTTACTCATTCTCTATCGTACTACTTTTTTTGGTTTGTGTTATTTACTCTTTCCATTCTAATGTTGAATGGGAATGAATGCCTCTTCCCTCCTTCATCCAACCATCAACTGAATCATCATAAATTCGTTTCTCTCATACAATCTCTGGAACGACCGATAATCTTCACGCTCTTCGGTACAGCGATTGCGATCTATATCTTGATGGCGTTCTTTGGCGAGAAACTCTCCGATGACTATATGATTCTCGACTGGGTTGGGAAAATCAGGTGGAGTGATTGGACTGCCTGGACGTCACTTTGTCATAATACAGGATTCATAAGACCATTACCCTTAGCATGGTGGAAACTTGACGGGCAAATGTGGGGCAGTGGGGACCTCCCATTGTATATCGAAAGTTTGATTATTCATCTAACAAATACCGTGCTGATTTACCTTCTTGCCAAACGATTTCCATTGTCGAATAGATCCAGCAAGGCGATTGCGTTACTCTTTTTTGTGTTGCCGACGGGGGCGTACTCTGTGGGTTGGCTTTCTTCGCGCTACGATTTACTAGTTACTTGTTTCGGCTTGATTTTCTGATCAGCTTTGTCGAGTGGACTTTCAGCCGGCGATGGTTGTATTTCGTGATTGGAGTTACGGCGCTGACCGGGGCTTTGTTATCGAAGGAGAATGCGATAGCTCTTCCGTTTATGGCACTGGCGTTGTATTCTCTTGTCGATTCTAAGCAGAAAACTGGGTTCAAAGTCTGGCTCTTGAGAGCGTTGCCATTCATAATGATCGTTGGTTTGTACTTAGTTTTCCGGTATCTATTCTTCGGAGATCCTGGCGGCTATCGAGTACAAGGAATCTCAGTTCACAGGGGCATTATTCCCGACTATCCGTTCAGGACAATGGTAACCTTGGCGCAGGGGTTATTCTTTCCGTTGAATTTTCTATACGTCGGTTCACTTCCGACGTTTGTCGGCGTGATAGCAGTTGTCACTGCGGTCGTTTTTCTGGTTTTTTCTGCGAAGAGCCTGATTAAGATCGTGCAGGCATACCCTTCGCTCATAGCTCTCATTATACTGCCTATTCTGCCGATACTGTCTCATCTTGGGGTGACGGGCGAATTCAAGGACGCGCGGTATTTCTATTTGGCGTCGCCGTTTATAGCGATGATGATGGGCGTTGCGTTTGGAAGGACGAAGTATTTTTCAGCGGCGATGCTCGTAGCAGTTATTTTATTGACGGTTAATGTCGGAGCATACATCGACGCTTACCGCCTGACGACCAAATTCAACTCGCAGGTTGACACGAGGCTTTCGGGCGAGCCATCTGGCAAGCTCTTCAGCTTTTCCGGAGTCCCTTTCTCGTCGAACGGCGTCTATATTTACGGCAATGGGTTTGCTGAGCGGTTCGGGCTGGAAAAGGCGACGGCGGTCTTGGAAGGAGATGTGTCGGGAGCGCAAGTAGTGAAAATCGATTTAAAGACATTCGCAACGCTTGGTGAGCGGCGGCGAAATCTATCGACTTTTAAGCTGGAGGGAGTTTACCGGGTTGGCGGAAGGAAATGAATCAACGGACGAGAGAAGGGAGGGGTAAAAAATCGATCACTTCAGTCACCGAGCGGCGTATTTTAGCGTGGGGACGCGAGATGTCACGTGATCGATTGGTGATTCTTCCCGGTACGGTGGGGCTCTGTACCCGCCTCCTCATTCCGGCGCAAGCCGGAAACTCTTTCTAATAAACGAAGAAGCTGTCAACCCCGGAGGGTTGACAGCTTCTTCTATTTGCAGAGGATGAGGGACTCGAACCCCCTTGCCGTAAATCATGTCAATTTGCGCTATGAACTGTGATAAGGTGGGACAAGAAACGGCGTTCATTTAACAGTATAAGGACCAAGGAAACGGTCTCCGTTGAAATGAACAAGGTGCGAGGGATTATCGGCAATCCAGACCTCTGTCTCCCAAGCAAGATCGTGAAGATAACGTCTCATTATCGAACGAGTCCTAAAGGCGGATATAAAGATGAGGTTCGCGGTAGTCTCTGCGAATAGGGTTGTTAGTTCATTGTAACGTTTTGGATTCACGGGACCATGACTCGTTACAGCTTCGATCAGAAATAGCCAATTTTTGGCTTTCAAGTACAGGACTACATCCGGCATCTTACCGTGCGAGTCAAGCGATACATTTAGTGAAGTGAGGAGTTTTTCATCGAAGAAACCGAACTTCTCTCCAGTGTCGCCAACATAGACAAGCAGGGAATTTTGCGCGAAGCGAGCGCCAAATTCTTCGATGATATCCTTAATTAATTCACTATGTTCGCCGGGACTAAGTTTTATCTCTGTGCCAGAAGGAAGAATGACTGGAACCAATTTCTGGTGGCGATGTTTTGCGTATTGAATAGAAAGGGAAGGCTTTGACTTTAACTGCTTCTTGAGTAAACCAGTCCATTTTTTTGTGCCGAAAGCTCTCAACAACGTCAGAACACCCGGATAAATCTGATAGACTGCCTTCGGGCTATTTGTGGCTCTTGATGGATCATCTGGATTATATAAAGAGATTCCGGCTTGAATGAATTGGTGCATCGTCTGCCGTCTAACGGTCTCTCTACTGTTCGGCGCGTATTTTTTTGCGTAATGAGCTTTCATCCAATCCATCATTGGCGTGATTCCAATCAATGGTGCACTTGCAGATCGCCAATGATCAGAAGGCATCAAACCTAAGAGAGCAAGCAAACAAAGCGCTGATCGATCATTTTGTTGTTCTTTCGGCAAGCCAAGTGCGACCAAAATGGAAAGAGCTTCTGAGATCTTAACGTCAATTTCGGATTGATTCATAATATCTTGGAGACTTGGGAGTCTATTTGGTTTGATGTGATTAATGGAGTCTCTGTATCTATCTGGCCGAGGTTTCGCAAAGCTTCTTGACTTGGGAAGTTAAGTAGCCTAAGATCAGTTGCATTGACTTGTGTATGACCGCTGAATCTGCGAAAATAAAGATCAACAATACTTGAATTCAAATAAACAGTCAATCCGCGAGCCAACAGTTCGTCCATTCCTCGCTTATTGAAGTGGATGACGTTTAGATGGTTTTCGAAAGCTAATTTTTGTGTTGAGAAGTAATCCGGTTTAACTAAGTTAGCTACTATACGACGTTTTTCTTCTTTTGACGTGAAACGCTTTAGCACAACGTAATAGCCGTTTGGCATCAGTAGCTTGTTGGTTTCTGGCGCAATTCGCAAGGCGTTCGGTTTACGAGCGTGGTTTCGAGGCCAAAGAAAAGAATTCTTTGCAAAATGAAATGGATAGAGAAGCGGGACGCAATCTGCTGCCGGTTGCATCCGTAAAAATTCCCGCGCACGAAAGTCAACCACTGGGCCGGTACAAACATCTAACTGTAAGTCAGATAGTTTGAAACGAAGTGAAGGTGATTCGCTCAACGGGCTTAATGCTGTATCGGTAGGAACATGTATGTATAATTGCTGGTCATTAGCTCTTACTATCTGACTAAATGGAATTTCAAAGGTTGTATAATCGTTAAACTGATCGTCTGTTGAGGTAGAGATCGTCACATCCTTCTGTATTCCATCACGTTCGAGAGATATTATCACATTCTCTTGTAAGACTCCATCCGTTTTGAATGCTCTATCTCTGGCAGAGAACAGATGAATATGTCGAATGGCAGCATACTTCAGAAGCAATTGGCGGAAAGGCAAGTAATAGAGACCGTTGCAGAAGCTTCGGGGTATAATAGCAACAAGTTCTCCTTTTGACTCAAGCATTAGTAAGCTAAGTGCCAAAAAACCTGAGTAAAGATTTACGGTTTCGATTCCGACCTGCCGAAGTAATTGACGATGCCGAGATGAGGAGTTAATTTTCCTATACGGTGGATTTAGTATGCAGTGAGTGAAGGGTTCAAAGTGACCATTTTTGAATAAATCAACACTATGTTCAATAAAATCAGAGAATACCATATTGATACTTAAGTGTGGGACTGTTGAATAACTCCGAAGTGATTGGATTAACCCTGAACACATTTTGGGATCAATTTCAAATGTAGTGACCTTTAAGCGACCATGAGAACAATCATCGGAAATCCATCGATCAATAAATGCAGTGGAAAGAACTCCAGTTCCTGCGCCTGCGTCTAACAAGGAAACTGTGCTGGTATTCCTGAGCGAGAAAAGACTTGTCATAAAGTCGGCTATTCGCCGAGAAGTCATGTATTGACCGAGATTCTCTTTATCAAAGATTCTGGATCGTTCAAGCCTATCGGCATGAAGAGGAAGTACGTTATTTGCAATGTAATTCGTTATTAATTCTCCGAGTTTTTTATTCCCGCCTAACCGTTATCCTAATCGTCACGTTTCCGTTTTGGATTTTGTATTCCTTCCCAATACCTTGCGCCTTCATCAGGACGTTAACGCTGAAAGCCGCTATGCCGATCTCGGTGTCGTCGTAGTCGTAGCCCCATTTCAAACCACAGCCTTGGGTATCGCGGGGGCGTCCCGATCCCGCTTTCGGGAGGGCTTATGCCGTGGTTTGCCGCCGATTATTCCGTCCCCATGATCCGAAGATCTCGTGAAGCGTGATAAATGGCAATGACTTCCAGAATATCGACCTGCAAACGATATATTATTCGGTAAGAGCCCCAAATTCGTTCCCGGATCTTTGGGTTGTCATACTCCGGCACAATTCGACCTGCCAGCGGTTGGAGGGCACACTGGTCAACTATCTCCGCAATTATCTCGATGGTCTTTCGAGCACTTGACGGTGAATCTTGAGAAATAAAGTCGCGGATACTTCTCAGATCAGCGTAAGCTGAGGGAGTGATCCGGGTTTTCAAAGCAGACCGAGTTCCGACTTTACCTGCTCCCAAGGGATTGTCTTTCCTTCATCTGCTTCTTTGAGACCGGCATCGACTTTCATCCTGAAGTAGAGTTCCTCTAAGATATCCCGCCATTCTACGCCTTGCGGTAACGACCGAATGACGTTGATAGCTGTTTCTTTCAGATCGGGCATTATTGGTTCCTTTATTCTCTGTTGAGATTAATTCGCGCACGATGGGTAAGCTTAACCCTCAAACCTTGACGCCGTTTTCTGCCATGACCTCTTCGATGGGAATAAGCCGACCGGCGTCGGCATCACGCAAACCTTCTTCGATGTTGGCATAGTAGAGGATATCTTCGAGCAGTTCGTCGAACTTTCCGTTTTCTGGCAGGCTTCGGATTGCCTCAATAGCTGCTTCTCGCAGGGGTGACATCTAAACTCCTTTTGATAATGACTAATGAACAATATACGAACCGAGGCAGGTAAAGGCAAGTGGCCGGAGTTTAGAGTCCAAGCTTCAGCTTGTCTGGAATCCCCCCCAAAAGCCTAAAGCCCATCGCCTAAAGCCTTTCCCTAACTTCTTACTCCCAATGCAGATAAACCGTCATCGCAAACAATTCCTCAGGACTATCCCAATAAATTTCGTCGGGATAATTGTCATAATCTCGCAGATCAAAAGCTCCGGCGATTATGTCGTCATCTGCTGAAGTCTCATCATAATCGGTAAGCCATATTGTCAGTTCTTCGGTAGTTGGAATTCGAACAGACTCTCCCAGAGTCCAATATACCGGAAGTCGATGTGGCGTAAGATCATAAATGATTGATCCGGTGACCAACACCGCCCCATTGCTTCGCTCTAATGTCCAAAACAAATCCGGCCCCGATCCGATATCCCACGAGGCTCCGAAATCATCGACAAACGGAATATCATCGACAATGACTGAGTCTAAAAATGCCTTGCTGGGAAGGATCTCGAGTGTTTGAGAAGTCCTCGACCATTCTCTGGTGTGGTTGTTGGAGGCTGTCAGCTCGACCCGATAAAAACCGGATACGGCATAAGTATGAGTCGGACTCTCAGTCGTAGCGGTTGATCCGTCGCCGAATCTCCACTCGAAAACATCCGCGTTCTCGGAATGATTGGTGAACCTGATGGTTGCCGGAGAAACCATTGCACCATTGTAGCTAAACGATGCAATTGGTTCGGGTTCGGAGTTTGTTGGATTGTTAGTGCAGGCAGAAGAAAATAAACAAACTGTACCGGTGCAAAAAGCCGTAAGAAATTGAGTACGTGTCATTGTTCGCTCAGTTGGTTTCATGACAAAACGAGGCATCCGGCTTGTAGCTGGCGGCTCACCTTTGTCTATAGTCAATATAGCAGTGAAATACAGTCCGCGCAAGTGTTTTGTCGCAACATGTAAGAAGCGCCGAGTCGCTCGCTGAGTCGAAGGGAGGAAAATAAAACTGCCGACCGCAGGGGGTCGGCAGAAGAAGTGTCCTTATGGCGGAAACAAAACTGCCGACCGCAGGGGGTCGGCAGAAGAAGTGTCCTTGCGGAGGATGAGGGACTCGAACCCCCAAGCGATTTCTCGCGGCGGTTTTCAAGAGTGACTTTTGCCATTTTTCACAACATTCTATCGCACGTAACGATAATTGATTTAAGAAATTACGAAATAGTTACTGTCGTAATTCGTGGTAAATGATCGCTAAGATTTGTGACAGAGTGTGACAGAAGTGTGACATGGAAAAGGGCAAAATCCGAATTTCCTCAATGGATTCGAACTCCGGAGAGATTAATTATCTTCTGGCGGAGGAGGAACGGGAGCTTGAGGTAGTTCTGAAGATTGCCTCTCAAAACCACCTTTTTTTTCAAATCCTTCATTCTGAAGAACTTGAATTGGTTGTGATGGTTGCTGGGGGCATGGATTTGACCGGTTATCACGATCGTTATTCATTTGTGGATTCCTTTTGTTTCATTCCAAATTTATAGTGTTCTGTATTTTGCTCCGGGGGAATTCTTAATTCAAGATCACAATCTTCACGACTGATATAAAGAAAAGTGTCATATCTTAGAGGTTTTGAGTCTTTTGTTCTGTATGTGTATACGTGTTGTAAAACTAATTCTCGTTTTTCTTCAGTACCTGACCAAGCTGCTATTTTACAGAAATAGGTAAATCCTAATTTGCGGTCAAATATGTAGATACATAAATTTTTCTTTACTTCGTAAAGAATGAACTGGCTCCAAACATCATGATCACCGTATCTATTAGTCGCGCTAATCTTTTGAGCAAATTTATTTGCAAGCCTGTATGTATTTGCGTAAGTAAGTAGATAAGATAAAATTATTCCGCAAATTGTTGAGGCAATCAGATAACCAATAGAAATTGGCTCAACATTCTTAGGGTTGTAGAGATTCGATAATTTCCAAACGAGATCAGTGTTGGTGCACGGTATTAGGTTATAGATAATAGCAAGGAGATTTGCCATCGAATACGCGAAAAAAGAGTAAACGAAGACAAGAAGGGTTGTTTCGAGTACAGAGCGTTTCTTCCTCGCTATCAGATGAATGCAGAGGAAGTAAGTAACAATCCCCGGTAATCCTAAAATTAGAAGTCTAACAGACGTTGACGCTTCAGTCAAATTATTCCTCTTAAAGTTTAGCTAATTGAATTATCCATCAATCGGAGCATCCTTTGTACCAGGCGGAGCATCTTCAGATTTTTTGAAAATCTCTATGTCATTAAGACATTCCTTCCGTGTATTGAATCCCGTATTGGATTTGGCTAAGATGGAACGGCCATCTTCGGAAACCAAGCGCCAATAGTGCTTTAAGGTGTCACAGTAATGCTGGAAACAGATTTCGTGCTTCATTTTCCTATTTGAGTTATATGGTTAAATAATCTGGCTCAATTCAATGACCAGAGAGAGGTTGATCATTCCCAACTAACCGTTATCCTCATCGTCACGTTTCCGTTTTGGATCTTGTACTCTTTCACAAGACCGTTTGATTTAAGTAGCTCATTGACAGTGAAATCCGCGTAGCCGATCTTATCGCTTCCGGTTTCGTCGTAGTCGTAAATCCGGAAGTAGTGTTTTCCGCTAAAGTCGCCAATCCGAACTCCGACCTTCTTTCCGAACAGATCAACGATTGTCTTGAATTTCCATTCAAGCGGTAAGCGCTTCGGTGTTATATCTTCGCGCCTATCGCCTTCGGCATGAAACAGCTTGCCACCTTTATCGTCATGCAATTCGATGTAAACATCCGGGCCGGTTGTTAAATCCCAACCTGCTCCATCTTTGTTTGTGAATGGAATTTGATCGATAGTTATGGTTTCGATATACATCTCGTTTGCAGGGCGTGGAGTTAAGGTTAGCGGGGTGTTACTGTTTCCTGTGCTGCCTGTCAAAAAGCTGGTGGCAACCATGAGCGCGACTGGAAATAGTTTGGACATTGTGAGTTCCCTACATCGTTGGGCGGTAAAAGAGGCCTCCGACGTGAAGCTGGCGGCCTACCGAGTGTCCAAACCAAGCAGACGCACAACATTGCAAGCGCCGGAGGCCTACACCCAACGGGGGCAGGCTCAGCGTTCAAATGCATATGTCGTGCTCTTCCCGCAAGGGATCGGCTTGGTTTGGACTGAATCAATATAACAAGCAATAATTCACAACACAAGAGCTTTTCAATAGCATAAGAGCCGCGTCGCCTAAGTCCGTCCGAGACAGTGCAGGCGGTCGCCAGTCGAACGGCTTCAACGGTGCTAACGGGAGTTATCAACAAGCCACTCGCCGACCCGCTTTCCAATTCGCACGGTCTCTTTCGCTATGAAAGTCGAATTGGACAGGGTCGAGAGCGAGGGGGAACTGTTGATAACTCCTTCGTGAACTAAAGAGCCGTTCGACCGGGCGGACGCCGGACGCTGCCTCGGCGGACCGGGCAAGCGGCTCGCTTTCCAAAACCGAGAGAGCCTCGCGGATTTTTCCGCGAGGCTCATCAATTTTGCCAGAGGAGATCTCAAGCTTATTTTGCAGCCCCCCAGATAGCTATCAGGGGGGGTGATTTAAAAGTTAAAGGAAAGTATGAAAACTGTCCTTTTGGCTCTTTACCGATGCCATTATCGGTGTGATTTCGATTTCGAAATCGAGGGCTGATTTTCCAAATCTGCCATCTTCTTAGTCTGGCGTTCGATCCATTCTTCGAATGCTTTCTCGTCAATAAGAATGCGTCGGCTTGCTCGACGGATTACTTTATCGAATCCGTTCGTCTTCCTGTGGAAGATCAGGTGTCTTAATCCGCCAATTGGCGGCCATTGATGATGCTCGTTCCATTTAGTGACCGGAATAAGCCGGGATAGTGTCGGTCTGACGTTGTCGCTGGGTTCCATTTGTTGGTTCTTTCTTTTGTTTATGAAGTGTTGCGTTCAACTGTGAAACAAAGAAAGGCAATAAATCGCGGCTTGTCACGATACATAATAATCGAATTAGATACCCTAAGACGTGCCAAGACGGAGAAAAGCTTGAATGTTCGGTATTGTTGAAAGTTTGTCAAGCATATCCTCGAACTGTGACAGGTCGGAACGTTTTTTTAGCAAGTGACAATGACATTTATATGCTTTGGTCGCTGTGTGTTCCGATACGTTATACGCTTCTCCAATTTCAGCGGCTGATTTCTCGAGTGAAATTCCAGCACGCATTTTTTGCGTTATCTCAAGCGTTATTCTTAGATCGCGTTCATGTATCGAACGGTCGCGCGGTCGTCCCAAATTAGGCATTCGGAACGCATACCGAACGGATTTTCCTTCAAGTATTGCAAAAAGTGCACGTCCAAGATAACTCTTGATATCGCCGTTAATCGGTTTTTCTTCAAGGAGGTGTTCTGCAAGTACCTTCAAAAAATCTCGGTCTCCACGTGGGCCAAGATCGCGCTGGGATTGCCTCAAGTCTGCAATCTCTTTAGCGCGGATCTTTGGATCTTCGGGGAGGCCGCGAATGTGCAGGCCGGGCTCATCATAATTAACTGACACGTCTATGCTCCTTAAACATTACCGAATTCATTGACTCAACGACCTTCGCCGTATGCGCTTGACTGAGGTGCGCGTACCGCTTCACCATTGCAAGCGTTTTATGTCCTAACACTTCCGCAATTTCGGCAAGGCTGGCTCCATTCATCGCAAGATAGGAGGCGGCAGTGTGCCGGAGGTCGTGCCAACGAAACTCTTTGATGCCGGTTTCTTTCAAAAGGGCTTCAAAGGGGCTTTTAAGATCGAGGCGGATCTGAGGGTTCTTAGTCTGTGGAAAGACAAGTTCGGTGTCAATGCGGCGTGTTCTAAGGCGTTCTTGAAGGCTTTCAAGAGCAAGTCCTGACAACGGGAGCAATCTGATCTCGTTATTCTTGGTCTCGTAGAGAGTGATGACCTGTCTGCGAAAGTCGATCTGATCCCATTTCATTCCCATTATCTCTCCTTGCCTTGCGCCTGTCGAAAGCGAAAGCACTATCGCATGATAAAGGTCGTGGTTTCGCTTTAATCTGGCTGTGTAAAGCATACGGTGGAGTTCGTCTTCTGACAGAAAGCGAACTATGCCGCGAGGCTCTTTCAGCTTTCTAATCTTCCGGCAAGGGTTCTCTTGAAGCCATTCCCACTCATTCGTTGCAACTGTGCAGGCGTGACTAAAACTCACCATGTAGCGGTTGAGTGTCGAATTGGATCGAATGCCATTTCGGAGGCTGTCTCTGGCTTCGATCACTAATGCGGTCGTCAAATCGGAAAGTAGAACAAATCCAATTTTATCCCGGAAGTAGCCAAGATGCCGAATGTCGTTTCTTACATTTCGCTTCTGTGGCGCGACTTGTTCCAAGTAACGATCAATCAGATCGGCGAGCGTGTGACGCTTCGCCTCAGTCGTTTTAAAGTGCCTTCCTTCGCGTATGGCGGACTCTGTCGAAGATGCCCATTTCTTCGCGTCGGTGAGGCGTGCAAAAGTTGCGACTTGTGGCGAATGACCTTTTAGCCGGACTTGGACTTGGTAGATCAGCTCGCCTTTTTCGTTCGTTCGTTGTCGAAAAGATGCCATATTGACTCCTTACAATAGACAATCATATAATACAACGATCACCAACAACAAGCAAGCAATTCCAAACAAAAGTGTGACAAAAGTGTGACAAGATTAAATATTTCGAGTCCATCATCCAGCAGGAAAATAAAAAGGATTAAGCTAAATAGCCTAATCCTTTATACTTACTTCTGCGGAGGATGAGGGACTCGAACCCCCAAGCGATTTCTCGCGGCGGTTTTCAAGACCGCTGCCATACCATTAGGCTAATCCTCCGGGTGATTGCTGATTGCTGATTTCTGACTGCTGATTGCTGATGTTCATCAGTCGATTATCAGTCGCCAATATGATACGACAACCACACCTTCAAATCAAGTGAAGGTCTGCAAATCTTAAATCTTAAATCTTAAATCTTAAATTTCACCGGCACTCTCATCAGCCCGATCCCTTTCTTTTCAAACAGCAGATACCCCTTCTCCAGAATATGAAAAAACAGATCGCGCGTAACCTCCACGTCCTGACGGCAATAAACCGCGACCTTTTCGATCTCTCCCTTGCGCCACCACTCAAGTGACTGCAATCCATCCGCCGACTTCGTTGCTCCTAACGTCCCCGACGCCAACGCATTCAGGTTCAGCCTGTGCCCCAACACCCGATTCACCTCAACCAGTATATCGTAACTCTGAACCGTGTTTTCATCAAATCCCCCATATCCTCGCAGAACTTCGTAATCAAACCGCACCTGATTGAACCCAATCACCAGATCAGCGTCTCGCAACACACTCTTCAACCGTTCGACATCCTCCTCCCAGAAGTCAAGCCACTCTCCCGTCGGAAAGCGATAAACCGACGCGAAGGCAAGCTTCATCTTGGAGATGTTACTCCAGCCTCCCACCTGATCGGCTCCAAGCTGAGTTTCCAGATCGAAAACCACCCCCGTTTTGCCTTCCGGCCAAGCTTGGGGAACTTTGACTGATGGGGATGGTGGTGGAAGTAGAGGGCGAGAGGGTATTCGGCGGGATTCGATTATTAGAGGAGGACGGACATTCCTGTCTGTCATATTGTGATCGGGAGGATAGACATTCCTGTCTGTCAGTGTAGGGAGACAGACAGGAATGTCTATCCTCCCCATGAGTACCTCAAACGTCAACACTGCCGCCCGCTTGTCGAGCGGCACATTCCCATGACCGCATTTAGGGGAATGGATGCACGAGGGACAGCCGGTCTCACAAGGACAGCCGGACACCAACAAATGCGTCCGTCGAAAAAGCTCGTCGAACACCTCATATAGTCTTGTCGAAAGCCCAATCCCGCCAGGGTGACCGTCGTATAGAAAAATCGCCGGACCTTTGATTTGAGGGTGCATAGCTTGCGAATATCCTCCCAAATCGTTTCGGTCGCATAAGGCAAAAAGGGGCGCCAAAGCGAGCATGGCGTGTTCCATACCATGAATGCCTCCCCGGAAGTGCAATCCCTCGGCAGAAGACAACCTTTGCGCGCCCTCTGGAACTGCTATCGCCAGCCCAATGGTATTATACGAGGTTGGAGCGAAGTCGAGGTCGTGCGCTGAAATCAACTCCTGCGTGTGCGTCCGACGGCGCTGGTAGCCCACCAACTGCTCGGTCACTTTCAGCTTGACGAGGCTGACCTTCCCTTGAAGCAATTCTGTCGATGCCTTTTCCTCAAGGATTTCGGTTTCTTTTTCAAAGAGTGGGACTGTATAATAGGCAACATCCGATCTTCTGACAGTAACTTTTTTCGCCTCCAAATCGAGATTGGTTACCAGAAACTGTTCGGAACGGTGGAGATACATCGCTCCGGGATGACATTCGGAGAGGGCTGACCTCCCACTCGTCACTCCCAGTATCCCTCCCTTGTTCTCAATCTCGATAGTGTAACTGTTTCCCGCCGCCCGAATGTCGATCCGTCGCTGTGGTCTTTTTAGCGCCGAGAACCACTCGCCACCTGAAGCAGATTGAAGCAACTGTCCCTCACTTTCAAGAGCCTCGATGACACTCCGCGTTCGTGGGTCAAGCATCAGCAGATCGGTAGAATTGATAGGAATCTCTTGCGCGGCACTGATGATATGAGGGCGCGCGATGTATTCGTTGGTGACATCGACAATGGCTCGCTCGACCGGTCTGACGAAGAAATCTCCCGGATTACGGATGAAATACTGGTCAAGCTGATCCTGCCCGGCAACGAGACAGATTGCGGCTGGCAGGTTTCCTCGGCCCACCCTGCCGGCTCGTTGCCAGGTTGTAGCGATGGTTCCGGGATAGCCCACCAAGATGCAGAGATCGAGGCCACCGATGTCGATACCAAGCTCAAGAGCGGAAGTTGAAATAACCCCCTGCATTTCACCTGAAAGTAGCTTTCGTTCGATCTCACGGCGCTCTTCTGGTAAAAATCCAGCGCGGTAGGAGCTGACTTTACCTGCATACTCCCGGAAGGCTTCGTTCAGCCAGCGGTGGAGCAATTCTGTTGTGCGGCGAGCTTTGGTGAATACGATCACTTTCAAGTTCGATTTTAGGGCTTCTACGAGGAGCTTCAGCGCAAACGTCAGATAACTTTCGACGGGATTGAAAAAAAGGAAATGGCGTTGTGGAGTCGGCGCGCCTGAACGTTCTATGAGGTGAAACGGCAGACCGGTAAGCTCCTCGGCAAGTTCCTTCGCACCAGCGATTGTAGCTGATGTGCCGATGTACTGAGGTTTGGAACCGTAATGACTGCAAATGCGGTTAAGGCGTCGGAGAACATGAAGTATGTGGCTACCAAATACCCCTCTGTAAACATGAAGTTCGTCGATGACAACAAATTTCAGTCCCGCAAAAAAGGTCTCCCAAGCCGAATGGTGGGCGAGCATCCCAAGATTCAGCATATCAGGGTTAGAGATCAGAATCGATGGCGGTTTAGCGCGAATTTTCGACCGCTCACCTGCAGGCGTATCACCGTCATAAATCCCGACGTCGATATTATTGCCAAGACCTGCCGCTTCTATCAGATGACGTAATTTGGACGCCTGATCGTTTTCCAGAGCTTTGAGTGGAAAAACGTACAATGCATGGCCACCCTCTTTCGAAAGTTGCTCCAGCACCGGCAGGTTGTAGAGGAGGCTTTTTCCACTGGCTGTCGGCGTTACCGCCACAACATTACGCCCGGCTCGGACGGCTTCGAGGGCTTCTACCTGATGGCAGTAGAGAGAATTTATTTTGAATTCGGCGAGAGCCGACTGGACACTAATAGGCAAAGCAACCTCAGGTTCAGCAAATCGAGGCGGGTTTGCTGGCAACCGCTCATGATGGGTGAGAGCTTTGCCGAGCGATGTGTCCTCTTCGATGGCGCCAAGAAATCGTTGCAGGGATTTCGAGTGATAGGATTGATTAGCCATTCTTCAAAACATAATCATCAAAATATTACACCAGGAGGGCGGACACTCTTGTCCGCCCATGCATGAAATGCCTTTAATTGAAGGGCGGACAAGAGTGTCCGCCCTCCAGGAGGAGTCTTGTTTCTGACTGTCAAATGCGGACTGAAAAGCCGCACTCCAGGAGGAGTCTGGTTTCTGTCGGTCAAGTGCGGCTTGAAAAGCCGCCCTCCAAGAGAAGATCATAGTTCTTCCCATTTCGTCGTACCGGGAAACGGAAACGGTCTCAAGTGGCAGTGCGGGTGGTCGGGAATTTGGCGCTGTTCCCAGTCGATAACCCATTGGATTCGGCCTCCATACGACCAATCGGGCAGAAGCCTATTGAAGCACAATTCATCTAAAGTTAGAAAATCCAAAGAATCGTCGTGCTCCTGAACTCTGGCAAGATCTGCGAGAAACTGCCGAAAGAGCTGTCGAGCGGATTCCATCTCCTGCGGTTCGAAGTACTGTCGATGCTCTTTAAGAACAGCCATAGGAACCCGGCAGACAAGGCAATCGACGACAATGAATTGGTCATCTTCATAATGAAGTCTGGTTAATTGCTCACCGTCCTGAACGAGTCTGCACAGCGGACAACTCCGGTCGTAACCGTCAATTACACCCATCCATTTTCCTTGTACCAATTAATTGTTTGCCTCATTCCGTCGATCAAATCGTATTGGGGCTTAAAATTGACTTCCAGTTTGAAAGTCTCTCCATCGCAGGTCCATGCCGGTTGTGACATTTCGAGTATCTTTTGGCGACTCAACAGAGCGACTTTTCCATTCAGGTTCGCAAAGAACTCGATGGCCGTAGCTATTCCCGGAGCCAACGCTCGCGGTATCAGAATCCAAGATGCTTTTGTCCCCAGCGCCGCTTCGACAGCTTTCCCCATATCGAAAAATGTCCACTCTTCGCCATCGGTTGCATAAAATGTTTGACCTGAAGAATACTTCGCTGTGATCGCTAACCTCATCGCCACCGCGAGATCTTCCGCATGAATAATTGAAAATCTCATTTTACCATCGCCAAGACGAAGTTTGAAGCCCCACTTCACCCAGCGTATGAAGGTAAGAAATGCCCGGTCATAGGGTCCATAGACTGCCGGAGGTCTGATGATCGTCCACCACATATCTCCGGCATTATCCCGCAGTGCCTGTTCGCCAGCAAGCTTGCTTCGGCCGTAGTTGGTAATCGGTTCAGACGGGTCATCAGCGCGTCTTGGCCAACCGTTCAATTCAGGACCGCCTGCGGCTTGACTGCTACAGAGAAGAAATCGTCCGACACCTGCTTCGCGAGCCGCCATTGCCAGTGAAGCTGTTCCATCGCGATTGACCTTCATAAACTCGTCAAGGCTTCTGGCTCTTATCAAGCCAGCGATGTGCATGACTGCTTGACAGCCTTCCATGGATCGTCGAAGACTATCCACATCATTTAATGATCCTTGGATGACTTCTATATTACTTGGCAGTTTTGAGCGATTACTTTGTTCTCGCACGAGACAACGCACCTGCCAGCCATTCCTTACCAATTCATGGACAGCATGAGTTCCGACGAATCCGGTGGCTCCGGTGACGAAAATTCTTCGATCAGAAGGCATATGACAACGGACGGATGCGGAGATCCGTCCTCCTATAAAAAGGCGCTTGACAATTGACGGATGCGGAGATCCGTCCTCCTATGGACTCTTTCAACCGTTATTATCGAATATACCCCTCGCCGGTAACAGAGTCAAGCCGGGAAGTGAGACTATTTCCTTGCGCTCGTTGCTGTAGGGTTGTAAATTAAGGATAATGTAAATCTGAGGCGATTTGGCTGACCATCGACCACCAGTCACCAGTCACCAGCCACCGAACACCAGTAACTAAAAGAACAAATGCGCCGATCACACTTTTTCGCACCAACACTTAAAGAAACGCCAACAGACGCTACGGCCACGTCGCATAAACTCATGCTCCGCGCCGGTCTTATCAGAATGCTCGCCGCTGGAGTATATTCATATCTGCCGCTCGGTTGGCGCGCCGCGACCAAAGCCTCACAGATCGTTCGCGAAGAGCAGGACGAAATTGGCGGACAGGAATTCTTTCTTCCAGTCCTCAATCCGATAGAAGTTTGGGAGGAGACTGGTCGAGCCCAGGATTTCGGTTCGGAAATGTTTCGGCTGAAAGATCGCAAAGACCGAAGCTACTGTCTCGCACCGACTCATGAAGAAATCATCTGCTCGATTGCCCGCGGAGAGCTACGGTCATGGCG
Organism: uncultured Caldithrix sp.; assembly: GCA_964355675.1. GTDB lineage: Bacteria > Electryoneota > AABM5-125-24 > Hatepunaeales > Hatepunaeaceae > CAMBDS01. The sequence continues at coordinate 16,095 of CAYHEC010000025.1, read as the reverse complement.
CGACCTGCCGCAGATGTGGTACCAGATTCAGATGAAATTCCGCGACGAGCCTCGTCCGCGGGGTGGATTACTGCGGATCCGCCAATTCCTGATGATGGACGCCTACAGTCTTGACCGCGATGAAGAAGGTCTTGATAAGAGTTACGAGCGCCAACGTCAGGCGTATATTCGTACCTTCGAACGCTGTGGGTTCGACTATTACATAGTTCAGGCTTCTTCGGGATTGATGGGCGGATCGCAGTCTGAGGAGTTCATGGTCGATTCTGACGCGGGTGAAGATACAGTTGCCCGATGCACTCACTGCGGGTATGCCGCCAATTTGGAAGTAGCAACCTCGTCGATGGACAAAGTAGAAAACGGTCCCGAATCGACGTTGACTGACGTCGCCACTCCGGGTAAACGAACTGTAGAAGACGTCTCTGCCTTCCTGAACATCCCCCCGTCAAGACTTGTCAAGACGCTGATCTACGCCGGATCAGCGGGCCCAGTGATTGCACTGATCGCTGGCGATGATGAGCTTAGCGAAGCCAAACTGACTCGCGTTGTCGGGAGTATGATCCGCCCGGCTCACCCAGAAGAGGTGAAAGAGTGGATGAACGCTGACGTCGGCTATCTTGGCCCTCAAGGTGACCGCTCGATTCCGATCTACGCCGATCTTCGGCTCGAAGACGCCAAAGGATTAGTCTCTGGAGCCAACCGTAACGGCTACCACGTCATAGGTTTGGAGTTCGGCAGGGATGTCCAGCCAGACTCCTACCTTGACTTGCGAGTGGCCCGTGACGGAGAAGCCTGCCCGGTTTGTGGACAATCACTCAAGCTGAAGAAGTCGATTGAACTTGGGCATATCTTCAAGTTAGGCACGAAATATTCCGCCGCAATGGGAGCTACCTTCCTCGACGAAGCTGGCGTGGAGAAGCCGATTGTGATGGGAAGCTACGGGATTGGCATCGAGCGGATCGTTGCCTCGGCGGTTGAGGCCAATGCCGACAAGGACGGCATTCGTTGGAACAGCGCGCTGACGCCGTTCGACGTCAATATCCTGGCTATTGGCGGCAACGACGAGACGGTCACTACCGCCGCCGAAGCGCTTTACAAACAGTTGCTGGAGGACGGCTTCGAGGTTCTGCTCGACGACCGCGACGCCCGCCCCGGCGTGAAGATGAAGGACGCCGACCTGATTGGGATCCCGGTTCAGATTGTCGTTTCGGCACGCAACATGGCGGAAGGCAAGGTCGAGGTGAAGAACCGCTGGACGGGGGAACGGACGTTCGTGACTACCGAAGAAGTCTCTGAAGCGATTGAGAAGATTTTGGAGGAGTGCGAGCCGTAAATGACGACTTGCAGGGCGAACACAAGGTTCGCCCGTACGGGCGATGCTTGCCATCGCCCATTTGAAAACAAAGGCATCACTCATGAAAACGAAACTTCTACTCACGGTTATTGTTGCATTAGGCCTTGCCCTGCCCGTTTCGGCAAGGCTGATTTCCTTCTCTCCCACCGAGCTTGACTTCGGCTCTGTCGCCGTCGGGGATACAGGCTGGCAGGAGGTGAGGTTCCGGTATTCGGGGCCGGATAGCGGGGAAGCGACAGTAAGGCTCAGTACATCTCAAGGTTGGGAGGTAGTTTCACCGTTTGGGGTGCGCCAATCTGAAGCTCTGCGCGCAAATTTGACTCTTGATACCTGTTGGGTGGCTGCCCAACGGTTTCAACAGGAATTTGGCTATTATCCAGCATCGGTAGATTATTTAATTGAACTCGGTCGTTTAGAACTTGATGATGCAATACTTGAGCAATGGCATTTCAGCTTTATTTATCAGGACCCCATTAGAGCGGTTGAAGGGGTATCTACTGCCGAGATGCCATTCGGCGCAGGTTACATAGTTATGCTGAATACGCAGACAGGTGAACGCGTAGGGTGGGGTTATGGCTATGGCAAATTTAGGATTCAACACGAAGATGTATATACTATGCCTGTCCGGTTCAGACCCAGAATTAATCAGGCGTACGTTGACACGCTCGACATCACCGTTTATCTGCATAATACCGTCTTGGTGGAAAGTTATTCAATAGTTGCGACTGGAAATGGCCAGGTCTCTGTTGTTGGGATTGACGCTCAAATACCGTCAACGATCACCCTTGATCAACCCTTTCCCAATCCCTTCAACTCAACGACTTCGCTCTCATTCTCTTTGCCTTCACCCTCCGATATCCGTCTCACCATTGTTCGTCCCGACGGACGTGAAGTCGCAGTTCTTAAGGAGGGATTTTCGCCAGCAGGCAATTTTATCTACTCATGGAATGCGGGCAATGCTCCCGCTGGTGCATATTATGCAAGACTGGTCTTCGTCAACGGGCAGGCAGTCAGGCAGATTCTATTGATACGGTAGCGCGGTAGTGTGCTGTCACACGAGACGTGTGACTGCATTGTAGCGCGTCACACGGGACGTGTGACGCCACGAAACTCAATTTGACAGGCAAGAATGCCTGTCGTACTGAACTTACTCAAGAGTTCCTATGAACCAATTCGACGACGACACCCCCCCTTCCCCCCCTCGCAAGCGAGGCGGAGAAGAAGCGGCCGACTTTCACTCCACCTCGTCCAAACCGTGGGGAGAAGACGGAACCGACTCGACCACGCCACCGATCCCGTGGGAGGCGATGCTCTGCTACCTGCCGGTCTTCTGCCTTTACCCGTGGTCACTGCGCGAGGAGATGCCCGAGATCAAGGAGCACGCCCGGCAGGGGATGATCCTTTTTGCCGTCGAGCTGGCGCTCTTCCTGATAACCGTGCCAGTGTTTTACAAGATCGTCTGGATCGCGATACTGGTTATCGCGGTGTTAGGAGTGCTTGCCGCCTACAACGGCAGAGCTTATAAACTTCCAGTGCTTTGGAATCTGGCTGAAAAAGTCGGCGTCGTCGATCCGGTCTCGACGCCAGTAGAGGATCTGGAAGACGAGACCGAAACAGCAGGGAAATAATTGTCTCTCGTCAGTCATCATTTATTATTTGGAAACGCAACAGAACTTATAACGACGGTAGAGTCTGGTTCTATCGACCTCATCCTTACCGATCCGCCTTACAACCTTTCGCCCTATTCACGTGGCAACATCAAAGCCCCATGGCGGAAGGAAATCAACAACGATCTGGCAGAGTGGGACAAACTGGTGTTCAATCCGGCGGACTGGGTCGATGAATTCAGACGCATCCTTAAACCGACCGGCAATATCTTCGCTTTCACCAGTTACAATATGCTTGGAAAATGGCACGAGGCGTTCGATCCGGTCTTCGACACTTTTCAGTTTGTTGTCTGGCACAAAACCAATCCGATCCCCAAATTTCGGCGGGCAGGATTTTTGAATAGCTGTGAATTGATCGTTGCGCTCTGGAACCAAGGTCACACCTGGAACTTCAGCAACCAGAAGGATATGCACAATTTCATCGAAGCGCCAGAAAATCTAATTGAGACTCCGATCTGTATGGGATCGGAAAGGATAAAAAATCCAGTTCATCCGACTCAGAAACCAGTCAAAGTCCTTAAACAAATAATCGAGTGGTCAACTGCTCCCGACGACCTGGTGTTCGATCCCTTTATGGGAGTCGGTTCGACCGGAGCCGCGGCGTTGGCACTGCAAAGACGTTTTCTCGGTTTTGAAATAGATCCAGATTATTTCCGGGCGGCAGAATTAAGACTTCAAACTGCCCCAAGAGTTCACCCTTTATCAATGGCAGTAGAGTAACCATTGTCGATCACGATATCACCTGTCAGATCCTCTTCCGATCTCGACGAATTCATCGCACTCCCTTATCGCCTTCACCGGAAAAATCCAGCGTTCGTACCACCGTTGATTTCCGAAATACGGACCACTCTGAGCAAAACTAAAAACCCTTTCTTCAAGCACGCTGAGATGGAGATGTATCTGGCAAGAATTGGAGACAGAGTCGTCGGTCGAATTGCGGCAATTCTCGATCACAATTATCTGAAATCTTCGAAGCAGCTTGTCGGTCTCTTCGGATTTTTCGAGTGTGTGGACGATCTCGACGTGGCGCATGCGTTGTTTAATAGCGCCTCACAATGGCACCGCAAGAATAAACTGCGCAAGATAATGGGACCTACCAATCCGTCGATGAACGATGAAATCGGGGTTCTGTTGAATGCTTTCGAGGAACCTCCCACGATAAAAATGGTTTGGAATCCCGAGTATTACCCGACACTCTACGATAATTCGGTTTTCGAAAAGGTCAAGGATGTTTATGCGTACTCAATGGCTAAAGAAGATGTTTCAGAGAGACTTCTGAAATTGGGAGAGTTGCTGGTGAAGCGCTCCAAAATGACCTTCCGTCACCCGAACATGAAGAAATTCAATCAGGAAATCGAGATATTTCGTGACGTCTATAATCAGGCGTGGTCGGATAATTGGGGGTTTGTTCCCTGGACGGAGGAGGAATTCAAGCACGTCGCCAAGAGTCTCAAACAAGTCATCGACCCAAATCTGGTGCTTATTGCCGAAGACAATGGAAAACCAGTGGCGTTTTCATTAGCTTTACCGGATGTTAATCAGGCAACCAGGCATATTCGTAACGGACAACTGTTTCCATTTGGCATGATCAAGTTGCTCTGGTACCGTAGAAAAATTTGCTCGGCAAGGGTAGTTATTCTTGGCGTTATCAAGGAGTATCGACATCGCGGGATCGACACAGCGCTCTATTACGAAACATTCCGCATCGCGACTGAGAAAGGTTACAATCAGGCAGAAATGTCGTGGATACTTGAAGACAACTGGCCAATGAACCGTGCTCTCGAAATGATGGGAGCAAAAAAACACAAGACTTACAGGATTTACGAAAGAAATTTGTAGATATGTTCGATGGAAAACTCAGCAGAACGGGTACGGAGCCCCGTTCTACCCGCCCATCCAGTCCATTCATTCCATTTCAGTCCACTCTTGAGGGCGGGTTAAAACCCACCCTCCAAGGTTTCGATGATTAGAAACATCCTCCGTTCCTACCGTTTACGCCAATGGGTAAAGAGCGGCTTCATCCTTGCTCCAGCCTTATTCACGCTTCAATTCCTGGATCCAAAAATCTGGGGACATTTGATTTTTTGCGTACTCGGGTTTTCCCTGATCAGTTCGGCGGTGTATGTTTTCAACGATCTGATGAATCGCACCGAAGACCGTCAACATCCCACCAAAAAACTCAGACCGATCGCATCTGGGAACCTTCAGACCACTCCTGCGCTAATCGGAATGGCGTTTGCTTTCGTTGTGGGAATGATATTATTGGTGGCGTCATCCGTGGAAGGTGCGATAATTGGCGGATCTTATTTTGTGATGATGGCTCTATATTCAGTTTGGTTACGGAGATTGTTGATCGTTGATATAATTATCGTAGCCCTGGGATTTGTGTTAAGAGTCATTCTCGGATCGGTTATTATCCACGAACCTCTTTCGCACTGGATGCTTCTCTGCACTTTCTCGATCGCGCTCTTTCTTGGTTTGGTTAAACGTCGCCAAGAGATCGCGGCAATAGAGCAGAGCGATCTTAGTAGCCGAAAAGTGCTTCATATCTACCCGCCTCTATCCGTGATCGACAGTTGGATCACCGTATTGACTTCGATGACGCTGATATTCTATACACTTTACACCGTAGATCCCCGGACAGCCGAAAAACATCACACCGACGCTTTAATCTACACACTACCGATTGTACTTTATGGCATATTCCGCTATCAGAAGCTCGCCATTAATGACCGGGCAGGCGAAGACCCAACTGCGCTTGTAGTCAAGGATAACGGCATCAAATTCACTGTATTGCTATGGATCGTCGTGGTAGCAGTGATCCTGACTTTGGCGCGTAGTAACTAAGGGCGTGTTGCCGCACAGCTTTGCTGTGCGAGTCTTAAAAAATGAAGCCCGCCAAGCGAAGCTCAGCGGGCTCACAAGAGAGTCTTTTCGTTTATGTTCGCGTAAAAGCCCTAAATCAAACCGAGTGATTCTGTCTTCACCCACCCCTGCTTCTCCTTACCAGCGGAGACTTCTACCCACCCCTCCAAAGTCCTCACGACTCGTACTTTCGTACCCTCATGAAGTGTGAAGAGGAGTTTCCCAGAACCAACTGCAGGTGCGCTGAGAACCTCGGATTCCGGCACGACAAAAACTGCCAATCGCCCTACCGTCTCATCTCGAGCTTTAAGCGCAACCATCGACAGATCGATGACCAGTAACACACCTAAAACAATGGTGACGGATTTCAGACGCTCACTCAACAATCCGGAGCGAAATACCCACCGCCTGATTCCCATCAGTCCAAACGTCAATAGCGATAGAAGCACACCCATGGAAGTGATGAATCCAGCCGAAAGACGATCTCGTCGGCTGTCGAACCAGTCCCACACCGGCAGTCTGACCTGCTCATCAAGTTTGTCGTCGATTTGGGCGCGAGCAATCTTTAAATTAACCGTGATATCTCCGTCTTCACCAGTCAATTTTGCCGCTCTTTCCCAATAGAGGATTGCTTCGCCTAATTCTCCCGTTTTGAAGTAAGCATTACCCAAATTATAGTACAGTGATCCGCCGATGAATCCGAGATCTTCAACCTGTTTCCATTTCGCTTTAGCTTCGTTCCAATCACCATCGAGATAGGCTCGGTTACCAGCTTCGAAAAGCAATTCGGCGTCGCCAGCATAAGAAAGGAAAGGAGCTGAAGTTATCACAGAAAGCAACAGGAGAATAATTGTCAATATTTTCATTTGAGTTGCTCCAATCTCGCGGCAACAGCTTTGAAACCATCCACCATTGCCACAATATCACCGACAGTTTGCCCCGCTCCGCCAAACCTAATTCGGTCTGCTTCACCAAGTAATCTTACCGATTGATCGATCAGGTCCTGCCCGGCGTTAAGTTCTTCAAGTTTGCGTCGGACAAGATCGGTGGTCAATCCGGCTGTAGGTTCGTTAATTATCGCTCCGGTCAACTCGGCCAAACCCTTCGACGCCGCTTCTGCGGCTCGGAATGCGTCGCTTTGTCCGGCGAATTTATCTGCTTCCAGAAACGCTTTACGCATCAAATCGGTAGCCTTCCGTCGCCTGACTGCAACCGGGTTTGATTGACGTTGTTCGCTGTATTTTTCCCAGCCAATCCCGCTTAAGTACCCAACTGGCCCCAGTGCTAAAAGTATAAAAAATAGAGGGGAACGATAAGGAGGGATCGCTTTATGAGTTAATGGAGTCGAAAGCGCTTTTACAAAACGAATATCAGAGTCAAGCAGTGTTATTTCGGATTGTGATTTACCCGAGAAGGCGCTCTCCTCCCGACCAGTTGGAGGTAAGACGTTTAATTCTATACCCCCGTTCGAAACCGTTTGATAACCTCCCGACCCCGGATCGAAATAACTAAAGTTGACCGGCGTCAGCGTGAACATACCCGTCCTACGCGGAATGACCAGATAGGTGAACGTCTTTTTCCCTCTCATTGATTCACCCACAAGGCTGATATTATCTTCGGTGGTAGGTGCAAATTGTTCGAACCCGCTTGGCAGATCGAGTTTCGGCGCATCAATAGATTTCATGTAACCACGGCCATTGATTGTGACCTTTACAGTCAAAGCGTCGTTCTGGGCAAGCTCGCTTTTGTCATAGGTAACTTTCATTTCGTAAGAACCTACGTCACCAGAAAAATAGGCTGGCGTACCAGCAGGGAAATCCCGAATATTCAGTGTCAGAGGATCACAAGTTACCGACTGAGTGACTCGCTGACCGCGACTGCCGAAGAATGGATCGTCGAAAAACGAATCGCGGCTTCTTCGACCGGGACGCTCGATAGTGACGTCGATGGTCAACGGATCAAGGATCATGCTCCCAGCCCTGGTTGGGAATACTCCGACTTTACGGATTGTGGCGGCCTTGTAAGGCTGTCCGCGAACGGTTACGTCTTCGAGAACTGGGCGGGTGGAGACAGGAAATTCTTCTATCCAGAAACCGGTTGCTTGCGGAATTTTGGCAACTTCATAATTAAGGACATTGACTCTAAGGTACAGCCGATAGGTGACAACAGCCATGTCGAGTTTGGTAATACTGGACTTATCGACGGAAGCGGTGAGGAACACTTCCGGCAGTTTTTCGCTTTGTACAGCAGGTTCCTGGCTTTGGCTTGATTTACCTTGATTTTTCCCTGGATTTATGGGAGTTTGCGGGTTGGAAGTAGAAAGCACTTCCAATGTTACCGAATTCGACGAGATCGTTCTCGACCGTACTTTAAGGCTCGCTGGATTGATAATCAGCGTGCCGGGCTTGTTTGGTCGAATTGTATAGGTGATCGTCTGCGACTTCGAGACCGACATATTGATTATTTGCACGGATGTAGAGACTGAAGGTCCGCCAACGATATCGAACCCTTCGAAGTCAGGCGGGGCTATGTCTGGAAGCGAACCGGAGTAGTCTGCTTGAATCGTATAATTTACTCGCTCGCCCAATCGAGGTGATGGGTTATCAACCAAAGCTTTAAGTGTTATGTTATCAGCAGATATGGCTATAATTGGCATCACAAGCAGAAGCGTCAATAAAAACTTTAGTTTGGTCATAAGCTAATTCTCACCAGTCTTTCTGAACTTTTTTCGGTTCACCAAACTGTCGGATCAGCTTTTCCTTCTGAGCATCCTGTTCGTCTCCCTCCAGAGCTTGAAGGAGTTGCATCGCCTCTTCTTTGCTCATCTTGTTCTCATCGCCAGGTTTAGGTTTGGGTTGATCGGCTTTGGACGAGTCTGGTTGAGCTTCGTTGGCCTGTTGTTCTTGTTGTTTTTTTTCGTCGTCTTTCGGTTTCTGTTGTTGTTGTTTATTTTCTTTTTGTTGCTGTTTGGTTGAGTCCTGCCCCGACTGACTCTCCTTTGGTTGTTGTTGCATTTGCATCTGCTTGGCTCGAAGAGCAAGCTCAAGGTTGTGCTTGGCGTCCTTGTCATCATGGTTCAACTTTAGAGAGTTCGTGTACGCCTTTACAGCGTCGTCGTACTTCTGTCCTTCGTACATCGAGTTACCGAGGTTGTACCATGCATCGGCGGCAAGTTTCGGATTCTTCTGAGCCGCTTTGTCGAAGGCCTCGGCGGCTTCTGGAAATTGTTGTAATCGATACAATGCTGTCCCCAGATCATAGCGCAATTCGGGATGATCGCCTGCTTTCTCAAGACCGGCGAGAAACTCAGTCAAAGCCTTATCGTATTCCTCTTTTTCGTAGTGCGTTATTCCTTTGGATGCAGACTTGCGGGGTGACTGAGCAAAGGAAGGCGTCGAAGTTAGTCCCAATCCCAACAGAATGAAAAGAACAACAGCTTTCTTTTGACGATATGGAGGGATGATCTCCTCCAATAATAGTAAAAGGAAGGCCAGGAGGAGAGGCCATTGAAAACGATCTTCGTAATCAGTGAACTGTTTTTGTTCGAATTTTTGCTTGTCCATGCCAACCAATTTTTCATAAATGCGCCGGAATTCATCTCCCTGCGGATTATCGCGATAAAATTCACCACCAGTAGCGCTGGCGATATCTGAAAGCAATTGCTCATTCAAACGAGAAATGACTGTCCCCCCGCCTTTTTCAGTCTTATAGCCTGTTATCCTTCCCACGGCATCCTTTTCCGGAATTGGAGCGCCGGATTGCGAAGCCATCCCAATCGTAAAGATAATGACGCCCTCTTTTGCCGCTTCTTTAGCCTGCTCCAGAGCTCCATTTTCATGATCCTCACCATCTGTTATCAAGATCAGGCTCTTCTGAGCCTTGCTGTCGGTACGAAACGCTCGACGTGCTTGAGCAATCGCTTCGCCTAATGCAGTACCAGGATGAGGAATCATTCCGGGTTCTAGAGCGTTTAAAACTGCTCCGAACGCACCATAATCAAGAGTGAGTGGTACTTGAACGAACGCCACACCGGCAAAAGGAACAAGAGCGACCCGATCACCCTTCAACATTTGAAGCAAGCCAAGAATTTCGTGCCGAGCTTTGAGCAACCGATTCGGGACGATATCTTCAGCAAGCATCGACTTGGAAACATCGAGCGCAATGACGACGTCGGTTCCTTCCCGGGTCACCTCGATCATTCTGGTACCAACTTGTGGCCCGGCCACAGCCAGAACAATCAATGCAACAGCCACAATTAGAAGGACACGCTTTATTAATATACGTATCGGTGCGCGCTCTGGGAGGACGGCATCCAACATTCCCGCATTTGCCCAACTGAGAAGAGCTTTTTTTCGCCATTGAAATTCATAAATTGCCACGAATAATATCAGTGGAATCAACCATAACAGATGAAGATAATTTGGATGGGCGAATCTAATCATGTCAAACCCCTTAGCAACAGGCTTGATGCCGCGAAGCCTAAAAGAAGCGCCGCTAAAGCTCCCAATGCCCAGGGGTAGAATAACTCGGCATAACGTCGATAGGCGCGGATCTCGATTTTAATTTTTTCCATTCGGTCGATTTCAGCGAATATCTCTCGTAATTTATTTTCGTTTGTGGCACGAAAGTATTTACCACCAGTACTTTGTGCAATAGACGTCAACAGGTTTTCATCGATTGAAACCTGAACCTGCTGTGTAACCGTCCGACCAAAGATGTCTCGCCCCGGATAGGGAGCAGTCCCTCGTGTTCCGACGCCGATGGTATAGACTCGGACGCCAAGAGCCTGAGCCGCTTCAGCGGCGGTGGTAGGAGGCACTCCGTAATTATTCTCTCCATCAGTCATCAGGATAATTACTTTAGAGGGAGAATTACTACTTTTTAATCGGTTAACCGACGCGGCAAGAGCCGCCCCGATGGCGGTATTGTCAGCATCAGCAAGCCCAACTTCGACTTGATCGACCAGCTCTAATAATATATCGTGGTCAATCGTTAATGGGCATTGTGTGAAGGCTTGTTTGGCAAATAAAACAACGCCGATGCGGTCATTCGTGCGTGCAGATATAAATTCCTTGGCGACTTCTTTGGCGGCGCGAGCTCGATCTGGCTTGAAGTCCTGCGCCAACATCGAGGCTGAGATATCGATCGCCATTACGATGTCAATACCTTCGCTATGGACGTCTTGTCCTTTACTGATCGACTGGGGTCTCGCCAGCGCGACCGCAATCAGGAGCAGGGCGATGGTCTTAAGCGCTAACGGCGCATACCGCAAACGGTTGCGTAATCCGGGTTTGCCCAATCTGCGTAATATTTTTACCATCGGTAAAACGATGGCTCCGTGGCGTTTTCTCTGCCGGAGAATAAAGAGCAGAATGACCAGCGGAGCGGCAAGTCCTGTAAGTAGCCACCATGGGCTGGCAAACACGTTCACGCCGCCTCCGACTTTTGGGGAGGATAGACATTCCTGTCTGTTCCGGACACTAATGGATCCCGCTTCGGACGAGTCTTTTCGACGAAGGTGAACGACAATTCAAGACTTTTTTCGTGATCGTGTGGTAAAGGATTAAATTTGGCAAATTTGACGATATCGGCGATTGTCAATATTCGTTTTAATTGACCGAATAGTTCGTCGTCCGACGCCCACTTCTGTCGCGCGGCGATCAGCTCTTCAGACGTCATCTCCAGAGCGTTGAAGCCATAGCTCGCGCCGATATATTCCTTCAGAATGTCGGTCAGTTCGCTATGATACTCCTTCGGTCTGCCATCCTGCCATAATTTTTTCACGCGCAGTTCTTCCAATCGGCACAACGCCAATACATCAGGCGGAATCGGTGGCGGAACATATTCCGGGATCTCGCCACGTTCGCGGCGTCGCTTCTTCCACAGGATGAAAGCGCCAATAGCCAACAAAAGCCCCGCCAGACCACCAATCAGGTAGGGAAGCATTTCCTTGAAAGTCCACGAAAGTCTTACTGGCGGACGGATGTCGCGTATAGAAGACGTATCAGCGTCATCGACGACGCTGGTAACCTCGACACTACCTGGATCAAGCCAGATCGTGTCGAGGGAACCTCCTCGATCGATAACCACGGGAAGATCAGGTAAATCAATCTCTTTTGGCTCAAACAGCGAAATTACATAGCGCAAAGTCCGGCGAGTCTCTATTGCATCAACCGTATCGATGCGAATAACCTCCGCCGGAGCGAATCTCTCGTTTGCTGGAAAGTAAACCTTCTCTCCAGCTGAAACCGGCACAGAGAGCGTCAATTCGATGGGATCACCCACCGTTATTTTCCGCGGTGTAACCTCAATCTGCGGATCTGCGGTGAATCCGAATTTTGGCAATCCAAAGAGACCAACCCACACAACTCCGGCCAATAGCCAATGAGCCAGATGCAGCCACTTTCGCACTTTTACACTTTCATGCTTTCGTACTTCCCTCACCGCCTGCTCTCCCGTGACCTGAAGAATTTGATCAATTCCAAAATGTAAGGTTTATCTACAGGAAGTTCGATGCGATCGATGCGATTCGTCTTGAAGAATTGACTTCGTTCAAGAGCGCGAACGTTGGTCTCGCGGCTATAAGCCTTGCGGAATGCTTCTGAGCTGGTGTCAGCCCAGAAATCTTCGCCTGTTTCCGGGTCGATCAACCGGACGAGTCCCACTGGCGGCAGGGTTCTTTCACGAGGATCGAAAAGTTCGATGGCGATCAAATCATGCTTGCGGCCAGCAATACGTACCGTTTTGTTCCAATCATCACCCTCGAAATCACTCACCAGAAACAAGACAGACCTTTTTTTAAGAGCGTGTAATGCATATTCGACGGCTCCGCCAACCGAAGTTCCCTTCGATGACGGCTGGAATGCCATAGCGTCGCGAATCAATCGCAGAACATGCCTTCGACCCTTTTTCGGTGCGACGAAATGCTCAATTTTATCAGTGAAGAGAATCAGACCGACTTTGTCGTTGTTGGTCAAAGCACAAAGCGCTAAGAGAGCGGTGAGTTCGGCGGCGATCTCGCGTTTCATCGCAGTCTGAGTGCCAAACTCCGTCGAGCCGGAAACATCTACCAGAAGGACGATGTTCAGTTCGCGTTCTTCCCGGTATATCTTAACGAAAGGATGTCCCATTCTTGCCGAGACATTCCAGTCAATAGCACGGATATCATCGCCGGGAGTATATTCACGGACTTCCGCGAAATCCATCCCCTGACCCTTGAAGACAGAGTGATAGCGTCCGGCGAAGACGTCGTGTACCTTTAACCTGGTGCGAAGCTCGAGCAGGCGGACTTTTCGCAGGAGTTCACGTGAAATCGGCGATGACTTCGAAGTTGTGGTTGTATTTTGAGACGATTCAGACAAAGAAATTTGAGCCTTGTATCATAATTCGATTATTGATCCGATCACTTTATAGTAGTTCTTGGAGAGTGGTTTTTCAAGCCGCTCTGCCCAAGTAGGTTGGGCTTCCAGCCCGACAAGAGCGGACTAAAAGAGTTTGTTGATTTATTCGCTTGAGACGCCAATTCGGACAAGATTCTCTTGGAGGGGGGGCTTCAGCCCGCCCTTGTTTGTGCTTGATCGTCCTTTAGGGGGGGCTGAAGCCCCCCCTCCAAGAGGATCAAATCTCTACTCGAACGAATAAATCAACGAACTCTAAAAGTCCGCCCTCCAAGACCCGGATCGCTATGGAACTTCGATATGATCGAAGATATCGCGGATCAAGTCCTCTGAGTTGACCTCGTCGGCTTCAGCCTCAAATGTCACCATGACTCGATGACGCAACACCTCGAAACCGATAGCGCGAATATCCTCTGGAGTGACGTAACCCCTTTTTCTCAGGAAGGCGTGCGCACGCGCCGCCTTGGCAAGGAATATCGAGGCTCGAGGAGAAGCTCCATACCGAATTTGATCCCGTAACTTGGATAAGCCGAATTTCCCCGGCTGGCGAGTAGCGCCAACGATGTCGAGGATGTAGTTTTCGACCTTTTCATCCATGTAAATACGGTTGACGACGTTGCGCGCTTTCAATATCTGCTCAGGTTTGACAACGGCATTAACGCCTTCGACGGCTGAAGTATCTCCCTGTCGCAAAATTTTCAGCTCGTCAGCACGCTCCGGGTAATCGAGCAAGACTTTGAACATGAACCTATCAACCTGCGCCTCGGGTAACGGATAGGTTCCCTCCTGCTCAATGGGGTTTTGGGTAGCCATAACGAGGAAGGGGGAACGAAGGGGAAAGGTTTCATCGCCGATGGTAACCTGACGTTCCTGCATTGCCTCGAGCAATGCCGATTGCACTTTGGCAGGAGCTCTGTTAATTTCGTCAGCGAGAACGAAGTGAGCAAAGACAGGGCCTTTTCTAACTTGAAACACTCCGTCGCGCTGGTTGTAAATCAATGTTCCTATCAGGTCAGCGGGAAGAAGGTCAGGTGTGAATTGTATCCGATGGAAAGAGGCGTCGATGCATCGAGCTACGGCTTTGACAGCCGTTGTTTTGGCAAGACCGGGGACGCCTTCCAGTAGAATATGGCCATCGGCAAGCAGACCAATCATCAGCCGTTCAACCATCCGGTGCTGTCCGACAATCGCTTTACCGACTTCGCGTTCGATGTCTTCGAGGAATTTTCCTTCGCGCTCGACTTCCGCGGAAAGGAGTTGAATCTCTTCGTGCGTCATTTTGACTATTGTTAAATTTTGGACTGAATTCTTGTAATTATAGCTAACTTGGAGCGACTATCTCGAAACTCAGGGGTACCGTTGACAATTGTCAACGGTACTGAGGAGCAAGCAAGCTTGCGCACTCCGAAGCATTACCATCACCTATCCTCATACGAATCGCCCCCCCACTCGGTTCCATACTCTGAAACGCGATTTTGGAGTGTATATTAATATCACATTGAAAGCAAGTCTTTCTCCAATAAAATTTCCTCTACACCAAGTCAAATAAAATTGAATTCGAAACTTATACCCGGAACCGAGAGCGCAAAATACCCTGACGCCGTGGTGCGGGAGATCGAAATTGTAATCCCTGCCGGAAAGGAACCAGAGAGGCTCGACCAGTTCCTGACAAGGCAGGTCGCGGAGCTGACACGAACGAAGGTTCAGGAGCTGATCGAAGGTGGAGGCGTCACCGTCAATGGCAAACCGAGCAAAGCGTCGCACAAGACTCGCAACGGTGACGTGATTCATCTAATCATGCTTTCGCGACCACCGCTCGAATTGACTCCTGAAGCAATCCCTCTCACTATCGTATTCGAGGATGAATGGTTGGTCGTCATCGACAAACCTGCTGGAATGGTCGTGCATCCGGCAAAAGGCAATCGGTCAGGCACTTTGGTAAATGCACTGCTGTCACATTATGGAAATCTCGAGCCGGCATCAGACGGAGATGCTGACAGGCCGGGAATGGTTCACCGGATCGATAAAAACACTTCGGGGCTGTTGGTGGTGTGTAAAAGAGAACCGGCGATGTCGCGTCTTGCGGAACAGTTTCGAGCGCACACAGTTGAGCGGGAGTATCATGCCATTGCATGGTGGCCATGGTTAACCAGCAGAGGCACTATCGACGCCCCGATTGGCCGCGATCCAAATGACCGGCAGAAATACGCTGTTGTGCCTGATGGCAAATTGTCGAGAACTCACTGGCGGCAATTGCAGAAATTCGATTTTCTGACCCACCTTGCCTTGCGCCTTGAGACTGGTCGCACCCACCAGATAAGAGTACACTTGTCAAGTACCGGTCACCCAATTTTGGGCGATGCTGAGTACGCCGGTCGCAATAGACAGATGGGGAAGCTTTCGACCTCGCAACGCACCATCGCCGCCGAGTTATTCGATATGGTTGACCGACAACTTCTTCACGCACGGGTACTCGGGTTTACCCATCCGGTTACCAAAAAGACCGAGCACTTCGAAAGCCCGCTTCCTCCAGATTTTAAGGCAGTGCTGGAACGATTTGGAGGAAAATTGTCGGATTGGTGAAAATCAAGTTATCTTTAAGATCGTTCGCAAATAGCGATCAGCATGCCCGCGTAGGTTGGGCTTCCAGCCCCACAGGTGCGGACTGATGTCCGCACTCCAAGCACTTTTTAAGGGAACTCCCGCCCAGCAAAGCTGTGCGATCACACGGGCTTGCAGGGCTTTGAGGCGGACAAGAGTGAGTTCATTGATTTATTCGTTCGAGTAGAGATTTGATCCTCTTGGAGGGGGGGCT
>CAYHEC010000024.1:0-54451 GCA_964355675.1 uncultured Caldithrix sp. | reverse complement strand
TGACAAGTCAAGTATTATTAAATCCTATAATAGGAATATTTCAAAGAACTCGTCCCCACCCTGCGACACCCTTTTCGTGTTCTCGGACAGACTCTGCAATGCGCCCCTACAGAAGCCTATTTGCGTCCTACGCCTCTTTTTTGCTTTGGATTTCCTGCGCCTGAACAACCGCGATCGCCGCGATATGGACAATTTCATCGACTGAAGCGCCACGCTGCAAAACATGGTAGGATTTGGAAAGACCCATCAGGATCGGGCCGATAGCTTCAGCGCCACCCAGCTCGGTCAGAAGCTTGTAGGCAATGTTACCTGATGTGACGTCCGGGAATATCAGAACATTAGCCGCTTGAGTCAGTTTACTGAAGGGATAGGTAGAGCGGAGAATATCCTCATTGACAGCAGTGTTGGCTTGCATTTCGCCATCGATCATCAAATCAGGTCGTCGTGCCTGAACGATGCCAACAGCCTTCTGAACCTTGCTCACCTGCTGATGGTGAACCGACCCAAAGTTCGAGAAGCTCAACATCGCGATTCGCGGAGTTATATCGAAACGCTTGGCTGTATCCGCGGCAGAGATGGCAATTTCGGCAAGTGTTTCAGCATCAGGATCGATATTTACTGTAGTGTCAGCGCAGAAAATTACCTGATTCTTGAACATCAGCATATATAAACCAGAGGCGTGCTTGATGCCTTCGGAAAGAGGAATGGTCTGTAATGCCGGGCGGATGGCGTCTGGATAATGACGATTCTGCCCGCAGATCACTGCGTCAACCCGACCCGTTAGAAGCAACATCGAAGCATAAAAATCACAATGCTCCATGGTAAGATGTGCTTCGCTTAGCGTGATTCCCTTGCGGGCGCGCATTTCAAAGAATTTCTGAGCCAGTTCGGTTTTCGCTTCATCAGTCAACGGGTCAATGATCTCTACACCGCGAAGGCTCGACGAAATCTTCTGAGCGAGTGACTCGATTTCTGAATGTACTCCCATCAATATTGGCGTTCCAATCTTCTCATCGACAATGCGAGCGGCGGCACGGATGACTTTCTCGTCGGTTCCTTCGACCAAAGCAATCTTGGCAGGAGTTTGAGTCTTTTTCCGTTTGGCTTTATTGATGACCTGTCGCATCACTTCCTTTGACCGGCCGAGGCGACGCTCAAGCTCTTCCCGATAGGCGTCGAAATCTTTGATCGGCATCCTTGCGACGCCTGTCTCACAGGCGGCTTTCGCAACAGCAACCGCTTCCCAGAGGAGGACGCGCGGATCAAACGGTTTGGGAATCAGATAATCGCGCCCAAATTCAATCTTTTCGACGCCATAAGCGTGGCAGACTGCTTCAGGAACGTGCTCCTTGGCGAGTGAAGCAAGCGCCTGAGAAGCGGCAACTTTCATCTCCATGTTGATAGCTTTGGCGCGTACGTCAAGAGCTCCACGGAAAATGAACGGGAAGCCGAGAACGTTATTGACTTGATTGGGGTAGTCGCTCCGTCCGGATCCCATAATAAGGTCCGTACGAGCCGCAATAGCGTCAGGATAAGTGATTTCAGGATCGGGATTTGCCATGGCGAACACGATAGGATTATTGTTCATCGACCGAACCATATCCTGCGTAACGCAATTTGCCACCGAAAGACCACAAAACAAATCAGCGCCTTTCATCGCTTCTTCGAGAGTTCTGGCAGAAGTATCCGAGGCGAATTTAGCTTTGTATTTATTATACTTGGGATGTTGAGGGTCGAGATCTTCCCGCCCCAGATATACCGCGCCTTTAGTATCGCAGAGGATAATATTTTCGCGTTTGACGCCTAAGACTGTGTACAAGGTGGCGCATGCGATCCCTGACGCTCCGGCGCCATTGAAAACGACCCGAAGTTTCGACATATCCTTGCCGACAAGCTCAACAGCGTTGAGCATCGCCGCCGCAGAAATAATCGCCGTACCGTGCTGATCGTCATGGAAGACCGGGATGTCGAGCATTTCGATCAGCTTTTCTTCGACCTCAAAGCAGTCCGGGGCGGAAATATCTTCGAGATTGATTCCGCCGAAGGTCGGTTCGAGCATCCGGCAACACTCGATAATCTCGGCAGGAGTCTTGGCGTTCAGCTCAATGTCGAAGACGTCGATGTCGGCGAATCTTTTGAATAGAACGCCTTTTCCTTCCATGACCGGCTTACCGGCGGCAGGCCCGATATTGCCGAGACCAAGGACTGCAGTGCCATTAGTGACAACAGCGACGAGGTTCCCTTTGGCGGTGTAACGATAGACGTCATCGGGATTTGCGTGAATTTCGTAGCACGGTTCCGCTACGCCGGGAGTGTAAGCCATTGCGAGGTCGCGCTGAGTCAAGCAGGGCTTGGTGGCGACGACTTCGATCTTTCCTATTCGCGCCCTTGAGTGATATAGAAGGGCGTCTTCGCGGGTGATCATTTAAGTTCCGTTTGTTATTAGAACGATTTGTGTATTCTATTTTAGGGTGTTCTGAAAGGTTCTATGGAGTCCAGGCGGACGCCCTCGTCCGCCCTTTCATTGTGCTTAAACCAACGGCGGACGAGGGCGTCTGCCTGAACATTTCGGTTCATTTTTCGACTTTTTCAGCAGACACTATTTAAATGCAAAAAAGTAAATTCTGCCTAAGTAAAACTGGAAATCCTTAGTCCAATCCGTTTAAAGCGCTCATCATATGCATCCAATACAAGAAAAGAACAATCAAGCCTACAATTCCAACTGTCACTCCGATGGCTACCCAATCGGTTTCCGCTTCCTCGCCATGCGAGACAAAGCGAAAGTTGATAATCTTCCCTTCTTTATCGACAATAAAGTTGAGATATTCGGGTATATCTTTCTTCGTTGACTGCCAAGAATATCCGCGATATTTTATATCGATACTGCCTGATGTTCTTTGGGAACGGGAATAGGCAAGTACCGCCGCACCATTCGCGAAGTCCCACATTCGGTCAGGGACTCCCCACGAGTCAATTAAATCAACTTTCGTATGGCCGATCCAGTAGGATGGAGATTGAACCGGCGGAGAGCTTAAGGATTCGCTTGCGAAAGCGATGGTTGGGATTGTCGTGAGAATTAATAGGACTGTTGCCCAAACACAAAAAGCGTGTAGCCCGCACAGCTTTGCTGGGCGGAACTCAAATTTTGTGCTTAAATCCTGCCCGCCCAGCAAAGCTGTGCGGGCTACACGCCACCATTTTTCATTATTTGAGATTTGGGCAACAGCCCCTCCTAATAGGCTAATTGTACAGTTGGAAATTAACATAATCAATCCGGCTCGAGTCAACTCATTTCAACTAATATAAGTACTACGATAGTGCCAATAGTTGCCACAATTCCAACTAAAAATCCTCCGAAGAATATCCATCCCCCGTGGGAACGTTCCGGTTCATCATTCAGATAGCTAAATTCATCTATTCTGTTGTTGTAGTTTGTTCTGAATTGGATATTTCCACGAAGCTTAGTTCCCGATCTTCTTGAGAGAGAATCATAAGGGCGGGCGTCAGTACCTCCCACTTTGCGGTCTTTCAAATAAATCAGGATCGATCCACCCTTTTCAAGTAAGATCGATTGATCAGGACTGCCCCAACTATTGAATAGCTCGATAGCCGGGCGACCGATCCAGCTCTCGGGTTTTTCAGGATGTGCTACGGTTGTCGATTCCTGTGCGTGTGAAGGAATTGCACTCGCCATAACCATAAAGACAGTCAAAATGAGTCTGTTGAAAAAGTCTGTAAATGAACTGAAATGTTTCAGGCGGACGTCCGCGTCCGCCGTTTGGTCAAGCACGGTGGAATGGCGGACGAGGGCGTCCGCCTGAACTCCACAAGACTTTTTCAACAGACTCAAAATAACCGTCCTAATTCTCAATTGCATTACTACAACTCTCCCAACATCTTTACAAATACTTTATAAACATCTGGGTCGAGTTCGATGCCAACTCGCTCCTTCATGATCTGTAATGCGGGAAAACTCTTCAACGCTGGTCGATAGACTCGGTTTGTGGTCAGCGCGTCGTAAATATCGGCACAGCTAATGACTCGGACATTCATATCAATTTGAGATCCGACCAGACCGTGGGGGTATCCTTTACCATCCAGTTTCTCGTGATGATGCCTGATAGCAAATAACGTATTATCCGGCACTTCATTTGTAGATGCGAGCGCGGTAAAACCATAGTCAGGGTGTTGTTTCATCAACTCGAACTCATCAGACGTCAGCGGTCCCGATTTGTTGGTGATCTTCCAATCGACATAGCTTTTGCCGACATCGTGCAATAAGGCGCTCTGTCCGAGATCGGTTAGCAAATCTCCTGGCGGATATCCCAGCCTTAGAGCGAGTGCAACCGAGTAGGTCATTACATTGACCGAGTGCGTGAATGTATAATAGTCTGCCGAGGCGAGATCCATAATCATCGCAAGAGAATTTGGGGCAGAAGTAATATGATTAATCGCCTGTTCGGATATATTTCGACAAGCTCGGACGGTTGCCGGGATGGCTGGATCCAACATCATTTCTTGCATGATGTGAACAGAAGTCGTATAAAGAGCTTGAGCTTTCTGCTCGTCCTTAGCGCCTGAATCGGCAAGCGTTCGGATGAGGTTTTCTTCGAAATATTTATTTAAATTACTACTTTCTTCACCTTTTACGTAAACAAATTGATGGCCGTTTTCAGACAACCGTCCTCGAGCTTGACTATCGAAAGGTATTCCCGGATCGCTGTACTTGACATATTTCTCCTTTTCCACCCGCAGATAGAGCTGGCAGTTCATCAGTGTTCCGCGAGAAAAACTATCAAGCGGGATCGCAACGTGCTCCGGGCGTTCTGCCGCTAACCGCCCTGCCGGTGGCAACATGGTGCTCGTTGTTAATTCGTGTTGTGTTGAGGTCATTTTTGAGCCATTATTGTTGTTCGGACTACCCATGCTTCTGAAAATCCGAGTTGTTTTACTCGATTGCAGTCTGATACCGCTTGATCACGATCGATAAAATTACCGACTCGCACCTTGTATTGAGGAGCTTCGTAAGTTAAATATACTGATAATCCGGTTCGATTCAACGCATCCTGCTCAATCCGTTTTGCCTGTGACCTATCTCGATTGGCATAAAGTTGAATTCTATAACCTTCTGTCGATCTAACCGAAGAGGCAGTCGCCGGATTAACCTTCTCATCGATCCAGTCAGGAATCACGAGTGGTTTGGCGTCGAACTCTGGTGGCGGTACATACAGAATTGGTCCCTCGTTGCATCGCGGCGGGATTTTGTCATCTTGAGGGGGAGGATAGCTCCGCTGGGTATCGACTACTGTAAGATATTGAGAATTATGAGAGTCATTCCCAATAGCCTGAACCTGATTCGACGCACACCCTACAAGAAACCAACAACTGGTGAAAGCTATGCTTAAAATTTTTAGCAGAATTATTCCTCTTGCCTCACTTTGTAACCGCTTTACGACCTCTTGGTAACCTTAAATATAGAAATTTGTAAGGGAAGTATCAAGGCAGAAAGAAAAAATCGACAATAAACCGTTACGACAAGGCTTGAGCATACCACTTATGCTTGCCGTTAAAGACTTTGGTGCTTAGATTGTAGATTGACTTGCGCAAACATCTTGTGACCAACTTCCGTGAAGCGACCGAGGAAATCTTAACTACTGAAACAATTCAATATAATCGAGGTCCTCATGAAACCAAGAATTTTGTCCCTCCTTACCTTATCATCCCTGCTGATCTCATCACTCCTGATCGGTTGTTCCGGAAAGAGCGGCTCAGAGACGATCAAGATCGCCTCTATCGCGCCGATGACCGGCGAATTAGCTAAAATGGGCGAAGACGTCTCCCAAGCAATCCAGCTTGCCGTAGATCAATGGAACGCCAAGGGCGGCGTAATGGGAAAGAAAATTGAGTTGATGATCGAAGACGACCGCGCGGATCCCAAAGACGCGGTCTCGGTTGCTTCGAAAGTCGTGGCGCAAGGCGCTGTGGCAGTCATCGGCCATTATAACTCATCCTGCACAATTCCCGCTTCGAACATCTACCATGAAGCTGGCATCGTCATGATAACTCCCGCCTCAACCAATCCCATGGTCACCGACCGCGGCTACAAAGGAGTTTTTCGCACCTGCGGACGTGACGACCAGCAAGGCAAAGTCGAAGCCGAGTATGCCGCGCAAGTGCTTCAGACCGCCAGAGTCGCCATTCTTCACGATAAGACTACCTACGGGCAGGGCCTTTCCGACGAATTCAAGAAGAACCTCCCTGCCAGCGCCGAAGTCGTCATCCACGAAGGCATTACCCGCGGCGACAAGGACTTCTCCGCCGTCTTGACCAAAGTCAAGGTAGCCAATCCCGACCTGCTGATGTTCGGCGGTCTTTACGGCGAAGGGGGATTGATCGTCAAGCAGATGAAGGACCTCGGAATGACCTGCCGGTTCATTTCAGGTGACGGCGTATTCGACCCGGAGTTTATCCGCATTGCCGGCGACGCCGCCGAAGGAGCCTATCTTAGTTACGCGCCATCGGCGGAAAGTATCCCCACCGCGCAACAATTTTTAAAAGCCTACACAGCTCGCTGGCCTGAAGTAGGACCTTACTCGGTCTTCGGCTACGACGCGGCAAACGTCGTCCTTGAGGCGATCAATGTGGTCAAATCGACGGAAGGCTTCAAGGTTTCCGACTACATCCATCACACCAAGTTCAATGCGGCAACGGGTCCGCTTGCCTTCGATAACAAAGGCGATCCAACCAGCTCGCCTTACGTGATGTGGACAGTCAAGGGCGGGAAGCTGACGCCGCCTGCCCCGCCGGTCAAAGCGGTTCATGTGGAGACGCATTGAGACTTGAGGTAAGTAATTTGATTCGCTACCAAACAGAATCGCTTGGAGAGCGGCTTTTCAAGCCGCTCTTGCCCCGGTACGACAGGTTTTCAACCTGTCACATCAGTACGATAGGCATTCCTGCCTGTCTCCTTGTGATGTTGATGGTTCCCATTACATTAGCACAACCTTGGCGTCCGCCACGGATACTGGCCGAGTTCACAGCACTTCCAGAACGACCGGAGAATGAAAACGAGGAATTTGGCCATGAGTTTTGCTGTCCGGGAGACGTGAATAACGATGGATTCCCTGATTTACTTGTTCTTCACGAAACGAATGCTCGAGGTGACATTATCCCTTATTTTTATCTTTATTTGGGCGGAGACACCATAAGTCCTGCGCCTGCGCTAACTTTCGGCCCCGAAAGCCTGCCAGAGGACATACATGGTGTTTATTGCAATTTATTCCCAATTGGGTACTTAATTCCACAGCGTCCCTCATTATTCAGCTTGGGCAGGTATTTAGATCCACAAAGGGGTCGTTTATATTCGTATGAACTTCAGCTTTTTGAATGTGGAGAAGAACTTGACACAATTCCTGATATCAAATGGTCGTGGTTTAATGGACATGGTCCGAGTTTGGGCGAAAGTGGTAAGAACATGAAACCCGGAGATTATAACGGTGATGGAATTAGTGATCTCCTGACCGTATCCCAGTTAGATACGAACGCGGTTTATCAAATCTATTTTGGTGGCAACAATTTCGATACCATTCCTGATTGGCAAACGACCATAATTGGCAATAGTTACATTACACCTCGTGATTTTATTTCAAGTAGTGGCTGTGACATCAATAATGATGGCTATGACGATGCATTAATGCGCATATATGAATGGACCGGCATCGATAGCTTAGCGTGGCGAGGCGCTTATTACTTTTACATGTACTTGGGTGGTGAAGTGATGGATACTCTGCCACTATTTCGAATCGGAGTGGACTATTATCAAGAAGACTGGGGAAATCGACGGATTGGCGGCTCTCTTAGTTGTGAAGGGTTTACCTTGCTTCCGGATATCAACAACGATGGTTACGATGACTGGGCTATCTATTGGACTGATCGTGTTGGGCCAAATGATGATGATGGCACTTATATCTTTTTTGGCTCCGAAAATCCCGACATGGAACCAGATATGAATTTGGAAGGAACTCGCAGATTTGGACCTGGATTCGGTTATCCATTAGGTGGTGATTTTAATGGAGACGGCAATTCGGATATATTAGTTGTTTATCAAGCTTTTGGCGGAACTGATTTGCATTACCATTTCGGTTCCCGCTGGATACGAAATGATCCCGATTATGTCGTTTATCCAAATCGAGATATTCATGACATCTACGATTATTATAGCAACGCAGGTGCGGTCGCAGACTATAATAGTGACGGAGCAGATGACGCTGTTATGTACACATGGACTCGCGAAATGCAAAATGACACCATACATTTTCCGGAACGATTGATCATACTAAGCGGTGACCGACGGTGGCGCATCAATGATGTCAAAGAAGAACAACCGAAAAGCTATGAATTGAGATTAGTCTGCACACCGAATCCATTTAACAGTGAGATCCAATTAAGCTATACATTGGAGCGAGATGGATTGGTAGATTTGGCAATATATGATCGTTTGGGACGATTAGTCAGAACATTAATTCATAAAAACGTAAATGCCGGAGACCACAATTTAGTTTGGAAAGCTGACACTTCCGGTGTTTACTTTGCGGTTTTGACTCAAGGAGATCAGAAACGGACCGAGAAATTGGTCTGTCTGAAATAAATAGGAGTTACCATATTGACATCTACATAAATATCAGTATCGCTCATCAATCATCAATCATTAGTCATTAATCCCATTTGTTCCTCCAACAACTAATCAACGGCTTGACGCTCGGTTGCGTCTATGCGCTGATCGCGCTCGGTGAGATTTCCGAGAAATAATGATCTGCATACGAATAAATTCCAAATTCAAACTGTAAGCAAATCGAAAAATGACCCAAGAAGAACTTCGTAAAATTTTAAATTCAGCAAAAATAGATCGTTCAGTGGTCGAAGTCTATACGCTGGGTGAAGAGCCTCCAGATTGGAAATATTGGCTTTCCAGACCCATCGAAGAGAGGTGGGCACAAACACAATTTCTAAGGTTAATGTGCTATGGAACTCGGGCTACCGGAAGAATTCAGCGAGTTCTTGAAGTTATTGAAAATCAGAAATGTTAGATATCTTTTAGTTGGCGGTTGGCTGACCAGTATTCTTGGTTATGTCCGCCCAACGGAGGATATGGACATTTGGATTTCAGATGACGAGGATAATATTTCCAGACTCAAACTGGTACTGCGTGAATTCGCGTTCAACGAAAAATCCGTCGAAGGCATTAATCTCAGCGGAGGCAATAAGTTAGTTCGATTTGGAGTCGCCCCACTCAGGATTGATATTATCACAAGTATCAGCGGATTGGATTTTGCAGATGCCGAAACACGAAAGGTTACTATGACAATCGACTCTCTAACAGTAGATTGCTTGTCAAGAGAGGACTATTACATCAATAAAT
Source organism: uncultured Caldithrix sp. (assembly GCA_964355675.1). Lineage (GTDB taxonomy): Bacteria > Electryoneota > AABM5-125-24 > Hatepunaeales > Hatepunaeaceae > CAMBDS01. The sequence goes on along the minus strand of CAYHEC010000024.1, from coordinate 45,033 downwards.
CAACGTCCGGCCGACTCAAAGACTTGGCCGACTTGGAACGCCTGCCACCACTATAGATGTTCCTCCAACAACTAATCAACGGCTTGACGCTCGGTTGCGTCTATGCGCTGATCGCGCTCGGATACACCATGGTCTATGGCATTCTCGAGCTGATCAATTTCGCGCACGGTGAGATCTACATGATCGGAGCCTATCTCGGCGTGATCGGGCTCGCGCTCGCCCAAGCCTACGGGCTGGGAGGCGTCAGCCCGCTGTTCCTCATCCTTCTCATCATGCTGTTCGCCGTCGTCCTCACCGCGCTGTGGGGCGTCACCGTCGAGCGGTTCGCCTACCGTCCCTTGCGCCACGCCGGAAGACTCTCACCCCTGATCTCCGCCCTTGGCATGTCGATAGTATTACAGAACTTTGTCATGTTGACCCAAGGCGCTCGCGAGAAGGTCTTCCCCAACATGTTCGGCTCGTTTGGGCTGACACTTGGCACGGCAAGGATTTCCGCGACACAGATATTCATCCTGCTCACGTCCGTCACCATGATGGCAGGGTTGACTTTTCTTGTGCAGAAGACCAAAATCGGCGCGGCGATGCGAGCGACGGCGCAAGACCGGGTCATGGCTCAGCTCTGCGGAATCAATGTCGATCATGTCATTTCGCTGACCTTCGCCATTGGGTCGGGGCTTGCCGGAGTCGCGGGGGTGCTGGTCGCGTCGTACTACGGCATGATCAATTTCTACATCGGCTATCAGGCTGGCTTGAAAGCCTTCACCGCGGCGGTTCTGGGCGGGATTGGCAACATTCCCGGAGCTATGTTAGGCGGGTTAATCCTTGGGCTGGTCGAGTCGTTTGGCGCAGGTTACATCTCCAGCGAATACAAGGACGTCTATGCCTTTCTGATTTTGATCGTCTTCCTCATTTTCAGGCCGGGTGGCTTGCTCGGAGAGCGAGTGGTCGAGAAAGTATGATGAGTATGAAGAGTATGAAAAGTTGGAAGAGTTGGAAGAGTATTGTTTTGCCAATGGCTATTGTGACGGCAATGTCGGCGCCGTTTTTGGGGTTGTGGAAAGCGGCAACGTTGGGAGTGACGGCGGCGCTCTATCTTTGGTTGACCGAGCATAACCAACCGTCCAAAATCGAAGACAAAAAGGCTCAAAAGGTATCCAACCGCCCATTTTGGAAAGGCGTCAAACAATATTCCACTTTCTACTTTCCACTTTCTACTTTATTAATTCTCGTTCTCCCGTTCCTGCTCAATCGCTATCAAACAGAAGTATTGACCTTGGCGTTGATCTACGTAACCCTCGCCATTGGGTTGAATTTTATCGTCGGGCTAAGCGGGCTGTTAGCGCTCGGCTTTATTGCCTTCTATGCGATTGGAGCCTACACCTACGCTCTGTTGAATACGGTCTGGGGGGTGAATTTCTTCCTCGCTCTGCCACTTGGCTTAATGACCGGAGCCATCGCTGGATTTCTCGTCGGTTTGCCAGTACTGCGACTGAGAGGCGACTATCTGGCAATCGTGACGCTCGGCTTTGGTGAGATCGTCCGTATCGTGTTGAATAATTGGGACTCGCTGACCGCCGGCCCCAACGGTATCATGGGGATCGCCCGACCTTCACTCTTCGGGTTTAAGCTCGGCACACCTTCTGGATACTACTACCTCGCCCTCGTATTAGCAACAATAACTTATTTCGTTCAGACCCGTCTTGTTCACTCTCGCATTGGTCGCGCCTGGGAGGCCGTCCGCGAGGATGAACTTGCCGCCGCACATTCCGGCGTGCCGGTCGTGAAGATGAAACTGCTGGCAATGACGCTGGGAGGAGCATTCGCCGGAGCCGCCGGGACACTTTTCGCCGCTAGATTGACTCACGTTTCTCCGGAGAGCTTCACGTTCCTCGAGTCGGTGCTGATCCTCTGTATGGTAGTGTTGGGGGGTATGGGGTCGGTGTCGGGAGTTGCTCTTGGCGCTATCGGACTGATTATTGTGCCGGAACTGCTTCGCGGAGCCTCCACCTACCGGATGCTGGCATTCGGAATACTGATGGTGCTGATGATGCGCTTTAGGAGGGAAGGGATCATCCCTTCCAAACGGTTACAGCAGGCGGAGACATGATACTGTTGAAAAAGTCATATTCAGGCCAGGCGGACGCCCTCGTCCGCAATCCATGTTCAGGCCAAGCGGACGCCCTCGTCCGCTATCCTTTCGCGCTTCTTTCATCAGCGGACGATGGCGTCCGCCTGGACATTGTTGATCTCGGGAAGGCTTTTTTAGTAGATTTAGACCTGACATGAATAAACTTCAGCTAAAATCAGTCTCCAAGACCTTCGGCGGCGTTCAGGCGGCGAGTGCGGTGTCTTTCTCCGTCGAAGAAGGAACTATTCATGGACTTATTGGCCCCAATGGATCGGGAAAGACTACGATTTTCAATTGTTTGACTGGAGTCTATCCACTTACTTCCGGCGAAATCAAGTTCGATGGCAGACGAATCGACGGCAAGAAACCGCACCAGATTGCCGCTGGCGGGATCGCCAGAACATTCCAGAATCTTCGGCTTTTCTCTGGACTGACGGTGTTGGAGAACATACTCGTCGGCAGGCATATTCACATGACCACCGGCTTCATGGGGTCGGTTTTCTCACTGACTTCGACCAACGCCGAACATGAACGAGCCATGAAGAAAGCCACTGAGTTAGCCCAAATGTGCGGACTGAAAGGCAGGGAGAACGAAATATCGAAGGATCTGCCTTACGGTCTGCAACGAAGGCTGGAGATTGCCCGAGCGCTCGCTATCGAGCCCACACTTTTGATGCTCGATGAACCAGCGGCAGGAATGAACAATTCAGAAACTGCCAGTCTCCAGGCGCTCATCCGCCAGATCCACTCTCTTGGAATCACGATATTATTGATAGAACATAATGTTAAGTTGGTGATGGGGATTTGTGAGAGGATCACTGTGATGGAGTCGGGGGAAGTGATTGCAGAGGGAAGCCCCGACTCGATCAGCCAAAATGCACGAGTAATTGAGGCGTATCTCGGAAAGGATGAAGAATAGCCATGCAATTTGAAGTAATTAACGAGGTTACCCGGAAATTCGGTATGCCATTGCATCTCTATTTCCCCGAAAAAATCCGGGAAACTGCTGAGGAATTCCAAGAGGTGGCGCGGAGGCTCTATCCAAAGACCTCCATACTCTTCGCCGTAAAATCTAATCCCTGTCTCGGAGCCATTCGCACCGTCAAGCGTTTTGGACTGGGAGTCGATGTCGTCTCCGAATTTGAGCTAACTGCGGCATTGTCAGAGAAATTCGTCAGCAGTCAGATCGTCTGCAATGGGAACGCCAAGACCGATGCTTACCTCGAATTGGCAATCGAGAATGGCGCAACGATAGCTGCTGATAGCTTTCAGGAACTTGGTCTTATCAATGACATCGCCGCCAGATTCGGGAAAGTTGCCCAGGTGATGATGCGGCTGTCTGGTATGTCGCTCGATGGATTGACAGCTCCCGACCAATCGACCGCTGCACACTGGACAAAATTCGGCATTCCAGTATCGGAATTGCCAAAATTCCTCGAGTTTTCCCGGCAGACGCCGCATATTGAACCAGTTGGAATTTCGGCGCATATCGGCACACAAATTTGCGCTGAACAGGGTTACGAACGACTGATGACCGTTCTCCTTGAGGCAATTGAAATTGCTTATCAAATAGATTGGAGAATATCGAAAGTAGATATAGGCGGGGGTTATCCGCTCTCGTATATCGATGAAAATGAATGGCTTCAATTCCGAAAACGACTCGCCGCCCAGAGGCAGGGAGCGCCAAAAAGTGAGTGGGCGACTTGGGGGGAATTCGCCATGGGTGGTAATGAAGATAAATGGCAGGGCAAAGCCTATTGGACGCCGTTTCCGGGGGCGAAAATGCTGGAACATCTGCTCCAGTTTAAGCTGGCAGGAGGGCTATCGGTTGCTGAACGATTGCGAGCGGTCGGTGAGCCAACTCTTTATGTAGAGCCGGGGCGGAGTCTTTTGGGGAACTCAGGCGTCACGGTTGCGGAGGTGATGGGGGTGAAAGAGGTTGAGGGAAATACTGTCGTCATTCTCAATCTTGGAATTGTCAACCACGGTACGGTGTTGGTCACTCCAGACATTTATCCGATGAGTGTATTCCCCAAAAAAGACGACGATCAGCCGGTTGAAGTATTCGTGGCTGGACGGCTCTGTTTCACCGGTGATATGATTAGCAAAGTGAAAATTAGACTCAACAGACTTCCAGTAAGAGGTGATATGATTGTCATCGGAATGACGGGAGCCTATTGTGCCGACCATTTTGCCTCGAATAGCTGTGGATTCCCCAGACCGGCGAAGGTGGCTTTGAAGGAAGATGGATCGTTTGAAGTCTGGAGAAAAGGTGAAACCTACGAGGACGTATTCAATTGACCATTGACCATCAACCATTGACTATCAATGACCGTCCAATCGGTATCTTCGACTCCGGCATCGGAGGACTTACGGTCGCGGCGGCATTGCATAAGCGACTGCCAGCCGAGAACCTGATCTATCTCGGCGACACCGCGCGAGTCCCTTACGGTACGAAGTCTGTCGCGGCTGTGAACCGGTACGCGCTGGAGAGCGCGCTTTTCCTGCTGAATCGTGGCGTCAAGATGATAGTAGTCGCGTGCAATACGGTCTCGGCGGTAGCATTGCCAAGGCTAAAAGGGTTGCTCAGCGTGCCGATGATCGGCGTCGTTGAACCGGGCGTCCGGGCGGCAATAAATGCGACAGAGAACGGTCGTATCGGCGTCATTGCCACGCCCTCGACAATTCTGTCCAAGGCTTATCAGACAAGGCTAAAAGAGGCTCTCCCCCACTCCACTATCTTCGGTAAAGCTTGCCCGTTGCTTGTACCAATGGCGGAAGAGGGACGGCTTGATGGAAAGATCGTTAAGGAATTGCTTGAGGAATACTTAAAGTCGTTGAAGAAGAAAAAGATCGACACGATGATCCTGGGCTGTACCCACTATCCGCTGTTCAAGACAGTAATCGGTGAGGTGATGGGCAGAGGCGTGACGTTGGTTGATTCGGCGGAGACGACTGCAATACAGGTCGAAGCGACGCTATTGCGGGAGGGATTGCTGAGGACGCATGGGCCGGGCGTGGTGAAGGCTTATGTGACGGATGTTCCGCGGCAGTTCGACCGGGTGGCTAAGCGGTTCTTTGGCGCGCCATTGGGGAAGGTAGAAAGGGTAACTTTAGGTGAGTAAAACAATATTGCCAAGCGACTAAGTCGAATGAACGATAGTTGCCTTTTGTGAGGAAATTAGTTAGATTGGTAAAGACAATTCAAAGGAGGGGTCGTGGATCAACATTACAACATATCAGTCGCAGGAAACATCGGGCTGGCATTTCGCTATCGGGTAATAATTCATCGTGACGAAGATGATGTCTTTATCGCCGAGTGCCCTGCTTTGCCCGGATGTGTCACTGATGGCGCGACGTTCGAGGAGGCGCTGGCAATGGTAAAAGACGCAATCCATGTATATGTAGCGGCAAAGATGGACTTGGGAGAAGCAATTTCAAGTCCACCTGTATTCGCGTAGGTCGGGCTTCCAGCCCGACAATAACTTTTACATTTCTATGAACAATTGGCAGAATCGTTAAGAAACTGCCATCAGATAATACTCACAGGCTTAATCAACAATGGAGAAGACAATGAAACGGTTATTACTTATCATCTTATCACTGTCGTTCGTGCTGATGGCAGGAATGGCAGAAGCCCAGCCGGATACGCTTTGGACGAGAGTGTTTGGGGGGCCAGGCTATGATTTGTTGGAATATGTAATCCCGACTGATGAAGACGGATTTTACTTAAGAGCCGATATTTCCCGCCGCGCAGAGAACGAACAAAAGAAGTTGTTTTTCTTTAATCAGAATGGCGAAATAGAATCGATAACTCCTGAGGAGGGTGAGTTTAGTCTGTATCCTGTAGCTGCGCAGGGTGATCTTCTAATTGCAGTCGGCAGTGATTCGGGAGGAATACATCGATATTATTGGATTAATTCTGACGGAGAAACGGTTCGGAGAGTTGATCGAGGACCATTTCCCCATCGCCCACATCCCGATGGGATTCATCTACGCAATCCAATAATTGCTGCAAACGGTGATCTGATAATACAGGGGAGATCTCAATTTGAAGACGGATTTGCACCTCTAATTTTTCGTATGTCTCCGGAGGGCGATTCGTTATGGTTTCAGGAGTATAGACATGAGCCCCGCCTAAAGAACGAAGCAATAATTGAATGCGCGAATGGTGATATTGCATCACTGAATATGATTTTCTCGGTCGGTCAATGGTTGAATCAGTTACTTTTTACTCGATTCAGTTCCGATGGCACAATTTTATCGGAAACGATATTACAGGACAGCATAGTGTCTGCCAGCACATTTTACGAATTGCCAAATGGGAATTTCGTAAGCTGTGGTTGGTGGTCAAACTCGTTTTCATTTAGGATTCTGACACTAACGCCCGATGGAGATATTGTCTCAATAAGTGCGCCTATCCGATATAACGAGAGAATGAACATGGCAGGAAAACGGGCTCTGAAGGATAACCATATTATATTTTATGGATATACGGAACATGAAGATGCCTATTTAGCCAAAACTGGAATTGCAGGAAACCTAATCTGGGAGATGACAGTTCCAGGGCGCTTTGATATGAGTTACGTCCCGCCCGTTATTCCATTATCTGATGGCGGATTTCTTTTTGGTGCGACCAAGATTTCGCCTATCGATTATGACCCGGATGGAAGTGATATAATATTAATGAGATTCGATCATGACCAGAATTATGTTGACTCCCCAAATGCAACTCCCGGCGTGCTAATGCTACTTTCCGCCTACCCCAACCCCTGCAATTCATCGGCGGTCATCGACTACCAGATCGACCGACCGGGATTTGTGAAGTTGGGAATCTATGATGTTTCCGGGCGGATGGTGGAAACGCTAACTGATGGATTTTCGCCGATTGCAAGCGAAAGGATTGTCTGGAATGGAGCCAGCCTTCCGGCGGGACAGTATCAGATAATGCTGACAAGTCCATCGGGAAGTAAAACAACGGGTGTTACGCTCGTTAAGTAATTGTACTCGTCATGCAGGATGCCCGACCCCTGCCTTCACAGGGGCAGGATCTACGCGAGTCAAGCGGGACGCTTAACCTACGCGTTGATGGACGGATACGCGAGATCCGTCCTCCTTCAACTTTAGTTCCCCTCGCAAGTGTGGGGGAAATGTGATGGACGGATACTGAGATCCGTCCTCCTTCAGCTTTAAACCCTTAAACAATTTAACCTTAAACTACCTCTTTGTCCTTAGACGCTCTTCTCGCCGCCGCTGAGCCACGGCTGAACGAGATCGAAACCGAAATGGCTCAACCGGAAGTCCACGGCGATCAGCGGCGCATGACCGAACTGGCTCGTGAACATCGTCGGTTGCGTGAACTCATGGAGGCTCGGAGCCGGCTCCTTAGCGCTCGCAAGTCGGTCGAAGACCTCCGCGAAGTCCTCGAAGACCCCGACCTCGGCGGTATTGCCGCCGAAGAACTTCCCAAGGAAGAGGAAGCCCTCGCCAAGCTCGAACGGCAGGTGAAAACACTCGTCCTGCCCGAACCTCCTGAAGACGTCCGCAACGCGGTGCTGGAAATCCGAGCTGGGACGGGTGGCGAAGAGGCGTCGCTGTTCGGAGCTACGCTGTTGAAGATGTACCAGCGTTACTTCGAACAGAAACGCTGGAAACAGGAGGTCGTCTCAGCCAGTTTTTCCGACCTTGGCGGAATCAAGGAATATGTCCTGACCGTGTCGGGCGACGGCGTGTATGGCAAGCTGAAGTGGGAGTCTGGCGTTCACCGGGTGCAACGCGTGCCGGAGACTGAAGCGTCAGGAAGGCTCCACACGTCGGCGGCAACCGTGGCGGTTCTGCCGGAGGCGGAAGAGGTCGATCTCCATATCGACGAGAAAGATCTGCGGATCGATACTTATCGCTCATCCGGTCCGGGGGGACAGCACGTCAATAAGACCGAGTCGGCGATTCGCATCACTCATATCCCAAGCGGGCTGGTGGTGACGTGCCAGGATGAGAAGTCCCAGCTTAAAAACCGCCATCAGGCAATGAAAGTGCTGAGGTCGAGGCTCTACCAGCAAAGGCTCGACGTGGAGAACGCGAAACGGGCTTTAGATCGAAAAAGCCAGGTTGGGACGGGTGACCGGTCGGCAAAGATCCGCACCTACAACTTTCCTCAAAACCGTGTCACCGACCATCGCGCCGGGATAACGATCTATCAGCTTGAGTATTTATTGGAGGGGAATCTCGACAATATGCTCGAACCGCTGGCGGAGTATTTTGCTGAGGAACGGTTACAGGAGATGATGAAGGTGTGAAAAAGGACTCTCTTTTTCAAGACCTGATTGTGCTGGTCGAACGAGGGCTTGTAGTCGCTTCTGACCATGCAGAGGAAGAACTGATGCACGATAGGATCGCTTTCAAAGAGATTGTTGTCGGGATTAAAGCAGGAGAAGTTGTCGAGATTTACCCCGATTTCTATAAAGGACCCTGCGTCCTGCTTCTTCAATCTGATTATCTTGGCAATCCCATACACGTTTTATGGGGAATTCGTGCAAAAACAACCGAACCTGCAGTGATCATTACTGCCTACAGACCAGATTCCTTGCGCTGGAAGAATCATTATAAGGAACGCAAGAAATGACATCAAAGAAACATATCAAACTAATCCGGGAAGGCGAATTCATCGTAGAAGTCGAAGTGGAACTTCTCTATGATGATAATCCGCTTGTCGGCTGGTCGCCTTACCTATCTCTTCAGGACGCATACAGACTTGATGATATAAGGCAGGCGTTACGAAACGGCGATTTTGAGGTGGCTTCTCGACTCGGTCGTATTTTTAGACTAACGCCTTTAGCCGTTTGAAAGGAAACTACTATCCAATGAGTAAGCCTTGCGAGAAGTAACCCGCGCCCAGCGCGCCCGGCTCGGCATATTTTTAATTATTGCCGGAGCCTTATTCGTCACCCTGATAGTCGTCGTCACCGGCGGCAAGCTACTCGAGAAGCGTGATACCTATTTCATCCGCTACAAGGATGTCTCGGTATCGGGGCTCGACGTCGGCTCGCAGGTGAAATATCACGGCGTCAGAGTTGGACGAGTCGATAAAATATTCGTCGATCCTAAAGTCGTCGAAACAGTCGTGGTCGAAATATCGCTCGATCATGAGACTCCTGTCAAATCAGACGTAACGGCAGTCACCTCATCTCTCTCGCTGACCGGCATCAAGATTATCGAACTGACCGGCGGAACTTCTGGTGCGGCTACATTAAATGTCGGATCCGAAATTCCTGCAGGGGCATCAACAATGGACATCATCTCCGGCAAGGCTGAAATTGTCGCCGAGAAACTTGAACTGGTGTTGACCAACCTCGCCATCATGACAGGGGGAGACAATCAGGAACGACTGCTGAAGATGGTCGATAATTCAGCTTTAATCCTTGAAGACGTCCACGGAATTCTCTCCGACAATCGCGACAATATTCAATTGACAATAGAGAACGTCGAAATTGCCTCAAGAGAGATTCGCACTCTCGCCGAATCGCCAGAATTGCACCGCATGATCGTAAACCTTGACTCAACAACCACCGAATTTCGAGCCGCGAAGATTGGTCAGGCGGCGGCGGATCTTCAAGCCGCGCTGGTCAGCGCCAGATCGACGCTCAATCATATCGATCTTATCATGCTCAAAGGGCGACACGATATGCTGAGCTCACTCGAAGTTCTTCGCGAAAGTCTGGATTCGTTTAGCGAATTCGCACGTGCAATCTCGGAAGATCCTTCGTTGCTCCTAAGAGGTACTAAATCTGAAGAAGTTTCGGGGCCCGTAAAATGAACTTTAGGAATAACCTGACAAATAGGTTCGATTGTAAACTCAAGGTCGTTATCAAGGGTGGGTTAAAACCTGCTCTCCAAGAGTCACGAACATTGGGAGAAATTTTGCACGTTAAGCTTACCTTCATGGCACTCGCCGCCTGCGTTATGCTTGCCGGGTGCGCGAAACAAGCGCTCGAGACCAGCTACTACTTGATCGAATTCGCTTCGAATCCCTCTAATCCAAAATTGGTGCGGCCAGAACCAATTCCCTATCGAGTGCAAGTACTAAATTTCAAAATTCCTCGGTCTTATGATTCGATACGGATGATTGCTCGCTTTTCCTCCCATCAAATCAATTATTACCGATACAGTCTTTGGGCAGTTAGACCGCAGATTGCTGTGGCGGATCTTATCGTGCAACAAGTAAATGCCTACCGTATTTTCAAGGATTGTCAACGTGAATTCCTCGACGAACGTCCTGATTTCGAAATCACAGGTGAGGTGTCTCAGATAGAACGTTTCGAAAGCGAAAAGTACAACGCGGCACATTTGAAGATGGAATTCGATCTTTACAACTATAGCAGTAAAGATATAATTCTCACACATAACTTTGATCGAGAAGTACCTATTCCTTTCGGCAATATGACAATATTTGCCAAAGCCGTAAGTGATATCGTTGCCGAGGAATCTGAGAATTTCCTTGTCAAAGTGATCGATCACTTTGCCTCAGCGGCATCAGACAGTCTGATCAATGAGGGAGATCTGGCAAAATGATAAGTCTGTTTGGTGGATCATCCGATACCAAATCAACAATCAGTCAAGGGCTCGAAATAAGATTCTGGCGATTCTTATTGTTATCGGGAGTAATTTCATTTCTGGTTTTCGGCTTAGGGATTGCTCAACCAACAAACCGCTATGACACTTGGCTTGCGGCTCCACCCAATGAACAGCTTTATCGCGAAGGATTCGACGATCAGAAAGGCGTCGGCAGAATATTCGTACCCGCAATGACAACACCAGCCAATGAGCCTCTTTATGCGGTGTTCCGCAACGGAGAATTACCCGGTGAACGTATTTTGATTGGCGAACGTGTCATGGGAGCGAGTTTCTTTCTCGAGCCGGGCACTTATACAGTAATCCTCGGCACAGGAAACATCGAACAAAGAATCCACCGCGAAATAGTAGTTAATCGTGAAGAGACGGTAATCCTTGAACCAAATTGGTGCTCATTGACGATAGAAGTCATTGATGAGACTCGCAATAGCGTCTCGCAGGACTTACAGATTTTCAATGCCACAACCGGTGAAAGTTATGGCATTCTATCAGCGATCAATCCCGAACTTGGTGAACAACTTCAAACGCTGATTCTCCAGCCTGGACTCTATAAAATCGTCAAACGAGGCGGAGATTTCAATACATTTGTTAATTTTGCAACCGTTTTGTTGGAACCGGGCGTCTATACACCTTTCACTGTCGTAATCAATTCAAATACCAAAGACTTTACCGGTGCGGGTATTATTTCTCGCGCTTCACAGTTGAGACAGGTGCGACAATGGAAGATTTATGCGGCCGTTCACGGCAACTTAATAATTACATCAGACAATAATACTTCGAAAAATCTTACGACAAATCTATCGCTATTGTCTCAGCTCGAAAACCGTCTTCTATTCGATAGATTTCCACATTACTATCTTTCCAACAATTTACTTGACCTTGGCGCGCTAAAACAACACGCGGCAAAATTCGTCATCAATCAGGATCGCCTTCAGCTAAAAAACAGCTATGTCTATTTCTTTTTAAATTGGCTCGGAGCCTACGGACGCTTCGACGCTCTTACCCATGTCGCCCCGAGAATTCAGCTTTTCGACAATCCCCGCACGATCACACTCCTCGATGCAAATGGCAATTTCCGCCAGCAAAAGATCGGTGTCACCCAGTTTGAGAAAGCCCCGCCAATTTTCCCGATCGAACTAAAGGAGGGCGTCGGAGTTAACATCACACCTCTCAAGCGATTCAATGCAAGACTCAGCGTCCGAACCGGTTTAGGTTATCAGCAGGTCTATAATCATGATAATGTCTATTCTGAGGAGTCGGACACTTCTTACAAACAGGTCCAGAATAGCTTTGTTAGAGGACTCGAGGCGTCTCTCGTTTCAAGCCTGGTATTTTTTCAGAATGTCACCGTCACAACCCAGCTTGACGTTCTCTTTCCATTCGGGCGTCAGAAGACAATCATTGATCTTGAAAACTTCGTAAGTCTCAGCATTACCAAACAGATCAGCTTTGAACATACCCTTCGTTTGAAGCAAAATCCTGCACTTGGAGACTATCTTATTCAAGAGCATCTCGTTTCGATTCGTCTAAGCTACTACCTCTTATAACATATGCCCAAAGCCTCACACAAAACTGACTTTACGCTGACTGACACGGGCATCCTTATCAAGACAAGTCTGCGGCATGGCGGAGCGCCAAGGTTACTCGATGAATTATCGAAGGCAGTGAAGAAGTTCCCAAAAGTCAAAGTCCTCATCGATTTATCTAAACTTGAAGATCTTGACAGTTTGGGCGGATCGTTACTCTCAGAACTACTGGTAAATGGTCATCTGGTCGGAAAGGATATCGACTTTGTGAACGGTAATGAGGCGGTAGAGCGTGGATTAAGCAGATTTTTGTTTCCAGCGCCGGAGATCAGACAGGAAAAAGTAGCCACAAATATTTATGCCGATCTTGGCGAGGGAGCTTCCAATCTCTACGAATCGGCAGGTGAGTTGCTTCTACTCATTTCTGAAACTTTTTACTGGACGATTGTCTCGCTATGGAAAAATGAAGGACACCGTAAAGGAGCGATTACAGCGCAGGCTCTTGCCATTGGGGTCGGATCTTTGCCGGTTGTCGGATTGATTGCGTTTCTGATCGGAATTGTGCTGGTCTTGCAGACTGCCGAATTGCTCCAACAATTTGGTGCAACGATATTCATCGCTGATGGGCTGGTAGTGGCGATGTTCAAGGAAATGGGACCTTTGATGACAGCGATACTGCTTGCCGGACGGTCGGGAGCCTCTATTGCCGCCGAGATTTCAACAATGACGGTCACTGAAGAGATCGACGCTCTTAAAACAATGGCGCTCAATCCAACTCGATTCATCGTCGTACCGAAGATGTGGGGCATGACGCTGACGATTCCTTTGCTTTCGTTGATGTCGTCAGTGATCGGAGTATTTGGCGGATTGATTGTCGCTGTGATATCGCTTGACCTTACTCCTCGAGCTTTTCTTGTCGAAGCGGCGGAAGCGCTGATATTAAAGGATATTATTACGGGGTTCGTCAAAAGTCTGGTGTTCGGTTGGCTGATTGTTTTACTAGCGGCATTCTACGGATTTCGCACTAAAGGCGGTCCCGAGGCGGTCGGTGCGGCTACTACCAAGGCGGTTGTCGCGGCGCTGTTTGCCGTGATCGTGGCGGACGCGATATTGGGATTGTTGTTTTATCTTTAGTAAACAACAGAAGAGGATAAATGAATGGATGAGAACAAACTTCTGGAGAGGATTACCTTTAATCCGAAAATTTTCGGTGGAAAGGCTATTATCCGTGGTCGTCGAATGGCGGTAGAACATATTCTCGGAATGTTGAGCGCAGGCGATACTCCTGAATCTCTCCTATCGGAATACGAATGGCTTGAGCCTGAGGACATTCAGGCCTGCCTTCTCTATGCCACTCGGGTTGTTGGCAATGAGAGGTTTGCTCCTTTCATGATCTTAGAAGCATGAAAGTACTCCTTGATACTTGCGCCGCCAAAGGCGCTATCAAGGTGTTGATTGCGGCAGGTTTCGATGCAATCCACGCTGGTAATTGGCCTGCCGATCCAGGAGACGAAGAAATACTGGCTTTTGCTTTTAGAAATGAAATGGTCTTGGTCACGCTTGACAAAGACTTTGGGCGACTAGTGGTGAGATTTGGTCAACCGAGCAAAGGGATAATTCGTCTTGTTGAAGTGTCATCAGAAAAACAGGGACCTTTAATTCTTCAAATTCTAAAAGATTATGGTGATATTCTTCGAAATGGAGGAATAATTACCGCCTCTACCCAACGCATTCGAGTCCGAACATCGAAAGAACTCGATTGACCCCCCTCGCCCGCGCTATCGACCTGACCGCCAAATACGGCGAACGGACGATCCTCGATGGCGTTTCACTCGATATCAAGAAGGGTGAGATCCTTTGCATCCTTGGCGGATCAGGCTGTGGCAAAACAACTCTGCTGAAGCACTACATCGGTTTGCTGAAGCCATCGTCAGGAAACATCGAGCTTTTCGGGAAAGACTGGTGGGGTCTCGACGAATCGGAGCGTGAGATGACTCAACAGAAAATCGGCGTACTCTTTCAAGCCGGGGCGCTACTCGGTTCGAAGACGCTTGCTACGAACGTCGCTATTCCTCTTGAAATGCATACCAATCTTCCTGATATAGTCATCGAGCGAATCGTCAGGCTCAAGCTCCATCAGGTCGATCTTGATGACGCCGCCAACCGGCTTCCATCGGAGCTTTCTGGTGGGATGCGGAAACGGGCGGCGTTGGCGCGAGCCATTGTCCTTGACCCGGAACTTCTGTTCTGCGACGAACCTTCCGCCGGGCTTGATCCTCCGACTTCTCAACAGCTCGATAAGCTATTGTTAAGCTTGAGAGATGGCTTGGGAATATCGGTCGTTGTGGTCACCCATGAAATAGCTTCGATTAAAAGAATCGCCGACAGGATTGCGTTCCTCGATAAGGGGAAGCTCATTTACGAAGGGCCATTGCAGAAAGCCTTGGACGATGGAGTTAAACAGGTCGTTGAGTTTTTCACGGCAGAGAATGCAACAAGTAAAGGTGACGTCTTTCGACCCCGGAGGGCTGACGGTAAATGAGTAGTGGGTTGACAGCTTATAAAAAAGCCCGACAGCATGAGCCGTCGGGCTTTTTTAATAGATAATCTTCCGGTTATTTTCCGGTCTTTGCGGTGTCTATCGAGGGTGTGGGTTCACCGATATTAGAGAGAATCGGGATATCTTCGATATCCTTGCCCATCCATTGCAACTCGAACTGAGCTCCGGCAATCAATCCGGAATCAGCGACTGAACTGAACTTGTCGATAAAGCGCTGTAATTCGATTTTGCCTTGCTCGTAGTCCTTCACATGGTTGGCATAAATATAACCGACCATAAACTGTGAGTTTGCGGCTTGTTTGGTTTTAGGAAACTCCCGGACAAGTTGCCGGTAAGTGTTGATCGCTTCTTCGAATTTCTCATCTTTTTGAAGTTCTTGCGCTTTGGCGAACAATTCGCTTTCACCAGCCTGAGGAGTCCCGCTTCCCCCTTTACCACAACCAATGGCAATCAGCGCGGTGAATAGAACCAGAACCGATAACTTAAGATATTTCGACATACAATTCCTCGTTCGTTGCTCAAGTATCCCCGCATAGCCGGGATCGTGAAAAGTCTGACAACGCTCAATTTAATACGCAAACGCCGCCCGTGCAACAATTACACGGCGGCGTCTGATTTATCGAATAGATTCAGGTGTCATGGCAGATAGACAACGGGCCTGCTTCCGTTGATAAAGCTCCCGACAGACCAGCGTACAAAATAGACGCCCGAACTTAGGCCCAGGTTCCCGGCGTCGAAGGTGAAATTCGCTTCACCTCCAACTTTCAAGTCAGATGTATTCGCCACAATCATGCGCCCAGTAAGATCGTAAAGTCCTACCAACAGCTTACCAGAGGACGGTGAGCTTACCGAGATGGCTATACGACTGTTGAAGGGATTGGGATAAGAATTTAAAAGGAATCGAGCCGGAACCGTATCAAACCCCGATTCACCGCCGACACTCAGGACATGAGAGGGCAATTTCCGCCCGGAGCGCGCGAAGTCACCTCGTTCAGTTGGCCATATATCACCGCTGAACATTCCGTCAGTATGCCAGACAAAAAGTCTGCCGTCGGTTGTGACCGCAATAATCTCGGTATGACGATCCCGATCAACATCCCAGAGAGTCGGCGAGGATGCAAAGGCGCCACCGCCGTAATCGGCAAGATCGATGTAAACAGTACTCTCATTGTTGGCGATTAGAATTCTACCCTCATTATCACCGGTTGGAACAAGCGCCGCAACCACCTCAGTACCGGAATCACCAAAAATATCTGCAGACACCACTGAACCTACGACACCAACTCCGGCGTCCTGCGCAAATGATTCTATTAATGAGTCGTTTTCTGTCAGCCTATGGAAACTTTGCACCAGAGAATGTCCATTCGGATCGAATTCGCCAAAGGTGATTTCCGAATAGAGTCTTTCATTAGTTTCACCCGTAACGATTGGATTGCCAAAAGGATGACCATGGGCAACTCGTTTCGGAAAACCAGCGATAACTGCTCCGCGAAAATTAAGAGCGTAGAGCGCATATTGATTGCCATCGAAGGGAGCCGCGGCGTAAATAATATCCAATCCTGCGCCCCTGTCCCATGCGGCAAGAACAACCGAGCCGTCTATCGATTCGTAGCTTCCTTGAGGAAAACCATTGACTCTTGAGCCATCAAGCTCGAATGCCCATATCCGGCCGGGTGTACCCCCGCTTCGCCCGCTCGCAATAACAATTTCGAAAGCTCCGTCACCATCGATATCACCGACTGCAGGTGATGAACCAGATCCAATTCCGCAACGAACTGGCCAGCCTTCAAGCTCATTCCCGCCTGCGTCTAAAACATGAAGCAATGCCTCTTCTCCGTTCAATGGACGAACGAAAAATGTGGTAAAGATCATTTCACAGCTTTGGTTATTATTTACATCGAGAGTAACAGCAGAACTCGCCTGGACCCCGTGATTTAAATCGAGGGGAAACG
Organism: uncultured Caldithrix sp.; assembly: GCA_964355675.1. Lineage (GTDB taxonomy): Bacteria > Electryoneota > AABM5-125-24 > Hatepunaeales > Hatepunaeaceae > CAMBDS01. The sequence goes on along the minus strand of CAYHEC010000024.1, from coordinate 28,239 downwards.
GATTGGGTTCGTGCTGATTTCTCCCAACCACATGCAAATGACCGATATCAGTGAGGTAGGTCAAGTCAGGTGAATCGTCTCTGTCGATATCACCAACGCTTACCATCGCCCGGTGAGTCGGGTTTTCCCAAGGTTCGGGGCGATTGCCTCGATATTGCCGGGTTGGAAATCCGGGGAAAAGAGCGCCATCGTGCTGATAAACAAATAATCTCCCATCGCCGTTGACAATGGCAATCTCCCAATCACCATTCTGATCTATATCGACTATAGCCGGCGACCGTCCCCAGAGCGGCGCGTCAGTTGGAATTCGACGCGGCCAACCAAATTCAAGGCTCAGTTCGTCGGATTCATCTCGATCCGGTACAACCAAATCCCCTCTGAGATAAAGCCCCCAGAGGTCTTGTTCCTGTTGGAAGTTATCTCTGGTCTCAGGAGCGCCAAGGATTGTCCCTGCAAGAAACAGCGAAAATACCGCGCAGAAACTGATAACAATCTTGGAGTTCGAGGTTTGGATCATCGTAATAGTTGAACCTGTCTGACTACATTACCGAAATTGGATTCGACACGTACAAAGTAAAGACCGCTTCCGGCAGGTTGACCGTCGATGTTCATACCATTCCACACCAGACGGTGAAGCCCAGCTTGAAGATTCTGAGGCTGTTGAACGAATATTTCTCTTCCGGTAACGTCGAACACCTTCATTGCTACATCATCGGTAGAATTGAGTGTGAAAGGTATCGTGACACTGCTATTGAACGGATTCGGATAGGCTGAATAGAGCGACATCAAGACAGGAAGTTCGGTTGAATTATCTTCGATGGTGTTGTTTCCAAGGTACGAACCGGCAAACGCATAAACAGTACCGTTTACCATTCCCGCAAAGATATCCATCTCATCATTTCCATCGATATCCCTTGAGGCGACTACAACATTAAATCCATGTCCTTCATGAACATTGCTGTAGGACCAAAGTGCATCTCGTCCATTTCCAGAGAGGGCATAGAGACGACCTTCCGCAGTTCCAACCACGTAGTCGTCTTTGCTGTCTCCTGAAAAATCGTTAATTCTCACCAACGACAACGGCGTCGATCCAACTTGATAGGTATCACCCCAGATGTTTGCTCCAGTTCGACCCTCGATAGCCATAAAGAAAGATCTTATCGAACCATAGACCAAATCCTCTGAACCGTTGCCATTCAAATCATTCATCTGACACAGCAGGACGACTTCTTGAGTCCCTTCTCTATGCCAGATGAGCGATCCGTTGGAGCCATTAATCATGTACAATCCATTGTTGTAGGTGGCAATACAAATATCTTTTGAGCCATCGCCATTAACGTCGGAACAAGGGACGACTGCCCGCACATCCCCAACGACATGAGTATCATAAATCCTGTTTCCACCACCCCCATCGATACCGATAATTGTTCCATCGGTTAAAACAACTATCAAGTCGGAAATATCGTCCCCGGTAAGGTCAGACTGACAAACGACATCGAACGGATTTGCCGGAAGTTCAGCAAACCATGCAACTCTGCTACTGCGGCTATTAATCATGAATAGAGATCGCGTAGTATAATGTTCATTTTGTGCGGCAGTTGCCACGATCACATCATTGAAGTTGTCGCCCGTAAAGTCTTTCGTGGCTTGAATAACAACTGGAATTCCCCCATATCCCGGTAAACCATGAGTATCGACCGTCCACAACTCTTCACCTGTGTTGCCTGAAAGCGCGACGATAGTGAGGGCTCCTCCACCCAAACCAAAAACAACATCTTTGCGACCATCACGATCCCAGTCGGAACCTTCGGACATTGCCTTCGAATTTGGAACTAAACCACTGCGCCACGGATTTGCATTGGTATAATAAGTCCAAAAAGGGGTCGCCAGAAGTGTCGAGGCGGCATGATAACAGGAAATCGTGTTGTCGTTGGAAGCGACTACGACATCAGCAAGTTCGTCGCCTGAAACATCGTCGATGGGTTGCAAGGCTCGTATTTGTGGCAGTTCATTTTCCGGATCTCCGACCACAACATTCCAGAGTGGAGTCCCGCCGGGATAGTAGTAAAGACGACCTTCACCGGAAAGACTGAAGTTGATTTCCGGGGAGTCAGGGTCATCTGAAAATATCGTTCCAGTCCCTCGAATCTGACTATTGCTGTTTGGTCGAAAGAAAACCGGTATTCGATAAGCCCCAGGCCTGGTGAACGTATGGGGAAACTCGATTCCACCCGTCAGGAATGAATTATTGCTAAAACGAATTTCGCTAACAGTCAAAGGTTCCCCACCCGCATTCTCGATGATCAGGTATCGGAGATTGCTGTTTTGAGATCCAATGCCATAATAACAGAGTCCGAAGGTAAGATTCCGTAGCGGAACGAGGATATTCCGTTGCCGTCGGACTCCCTTACCCCGTATATCCACTACATTTTCGACTCGATCGAGGTCATAAGTTATCGCGAAATAGATATGGACAGAGTCCTGATATGCCGGCACAAAGCTTATGCCTAAGGCGATTGAATCGCCTGCATCGATTGTCTGAGGAAAGTTCCAAACGTGAGGAATGAAGATATCCTCATTCCCATCTCGTGCTTCGAAGGTTACAAGACGTGTGGATCTTGGACCATCGTTATAAATCCATAGATTCCATTCCCGGGAATCATTGACGATAACGGATCCAAAGTTATGTTGAAGCGCCGAAAGCCTGATTCCGCCTTCGGGTCGCATATTTACATGGTAGATTTGATCGCTTGGCTTGGCATCGCCTTCGTTAAGCACCCAGATCCCATGACCATCAGAAGCGACGCCGGAAGGGTTATTTCCGGGTACTGCCAAATTTCGAATTAACCGGCCTGTCGTAGGATCGATTATACGAACATTCTGGGTCAATTGGTCTGCAATATATAGACGTCCTTTAAGGAATGCCATATCGCGACTTTGCGTTCCTCCAAAAGGCACCGCATGTAATATTCGCCCTGACATATCCATCTTGAAAAGAGTCCCTTGCGGCTCGAAAAAGGTCGCGCCCCAAAGGTTATCTCCATCACTGCCTAATCCCGCAAAATGACGAAATGGATTCGAGAAACTTCGAACTCCGCGTTCCGTAACAAGATAGGTAGAATCATTGCGAGAGCTTAGGTAAACCAAACCCTCTTTATGCCCTTCAAGACTCAAACAATCCGGAACCGGGGCTGGAAGGCTGTCCAGTAATTCGCCGGTAACAGGGTCGTACGCCCATATCCAATTCCCGCGTTCAGCGACGCCGCCAACCCAAAGCTTATCCCAAGCCCACGCCAATCCTCGAGAATGATTGGGCACGTCGAATGCTGGTATGATATCCTGGGAATAGACAACCTGACTGGTTGATAAAAAGGTGACCAAGCAAGCAACCGAGATAACGATTCCGATGCAACGCTTTGCGGCGTTGACGTTCGGTAAGTCAAAGATAAAGGGCAATTGAAACTCTCCGCATTCGTACTGTTAAGACGCCTGACTGCTGGGAGCAGAGCCAAGCTCCATTGATACAATTCTCATAAAACTTATCCTTCAAATTCACTACTTTAAGTAAACACCGCGCATGACCGTAGATTGATTTCCAATACTCAGATTGAAAAATATTGAACCCGTCGCCCCAGAAAATTGATTTCTATCAATTTCCAGAACAGTGCCACCAACCGGGACGACACCATATTGAATAGTGCCAAGTTGTCTTCCCATCGAATCGAAGGCAGAAATTTTCACGGGCGCTGGCGATGAAAGTCGAATTTCCACCTTCAACCGGTCGTTGAAAGGGTTGGGGAAAATGTTGGCAAGGGTGTAGTCAATCGGGAATGGATCTGATGTGTCAGAAACATCACTGAAGTCACCGCCCGAGGAGATGCAGTAAATATCCCCATTGTCCAACAATGCAAGCACGTCGTCAGTTCCCCCCAGATCGACGTCATCAAACGGCAATACCATCGCAATGCCTTCGGCGTCGCCTCCTCCCGGAGATTCAAAACTCCACCACTCCCCGAGTTCCGTGGCTTCTAACATCATGACTTTGCCACCAACATCACCCGCTAAGATCGATTCTGCGTAGCCTCGATGCAACGGCGGCGCCCAGCTTAAGGTAGTAATTGAGGCGTCGGTGATATTCCTGCCGATTGAATATCCCGTAGATAAATTTCTGATCAGGATGAGATTACCAAGATCATCCCCACAGATCAGTCGGTTATAGAAGCCACCAGTTTGGTAACTGAAGCAATTAATTATGCCAAAATGATCGATACCATCAACCCGATCCGTTGTCCAGACTGTTCGTCCGGTAAGAAGCTCTATGCCAGAGATAATGCTATCCTGATCAGCGATAACCAATAAATCTGTATTCACATCTTGTGTACTGCGAACACAAGCAATTTCGACAAATTCGCGAATAAGCTGGGAGCGGATAATCCGACCATTCGCACCGTTGATGGTTATTATTCGTCCGGTCTCACTATATATCAGCAACTCGCTAATGCCATCGCCGGTCAGATCATCCAGTTGGAGTAGTCCCGACGAGGACAATGAATCGAAAGCGCCGTACCAAGCCATTTGTCCTGTTTCGCCATCCAAACGAACCAGAAAGGAATTTTCGCCTTGATCCGATACAAGTACCACAGGATTTATCATGCCGTTGCCGTCAGTATCTTCACCCGGTAGAAGCGTGGTGATAATCCCGTCACCCATAACATCGCTGGCTGACCAGCGCCATAAGAATGCTCCGCTCTCGCCACTAATAGCGTAAACAGATGCATCGCGCCGTCCAGAGGCAAAAAGTAAATCTTCAGAATCATGATTGGCAAGATGCAAACCAGTAAACATTTCTGTTCCTGTCGCTACACCTTCCGGCAAGAAATTCATTCCGTCGAATGATTGAGTCCAAATCGGATCGGCAGTCTCTGAAGAAAATCCATTCAAACAAGTGAGGACTCCACCTTGTCGAATACTGATAACCTCGCTGACACCGTCACCGTTCAAATCACTTCCTACTACTACTCCGCAATCTGATGCACCTTCGTGGTCAGAGCGCCAGAGGACTTCACCCTCTGCATAGACAGTAGCATCTCCACGGCCGCGTATAATCCCAGATTCAAACTGTTGAACCGCTGTCGAGCGAACAGTAAAAGTGTCAACATATTGAATAGCACGATGGGGGGTGAACCAAACTCTTAAATTCAGAGTGTCCGTCGGCTGTAATTCTACCGGAAAACCGGGAGACTGTATTGCGAAAATATCGGGAATATGATTTGCGACGTCTTGAACAAATAACGGATCAGCTCCCATGTTGAAGATATTCAAATCCAAATGTTTGCTTCCATCACGCTCAAGGTCGGCTCTCACATTGCCAAAATCCATAACTCTCGGCGTCATTCCGAGTGTTCGATCGGCGAACACACCTATACCTCGACAGGTAACCGTCAAAATAGAATCGACAGGATCATTGGAACGAATAATCAGTGAGTCTATTTTTGGTCCGTAATCCCGGGGAGAGAATGTCATCCGTACGATTAAAAATCTACCCGGCGCTACGACCATCTGCTGAGGAAGTTGTCCTCGCGTAAATCCTTGATCGCCGTGCAAGAGGACGATCTCATTGATTCTTAAATCAATACCACCAATATTATAAATCGATAAATCCCAAGCCTGTCCTCCAAATACGTTCACCAATCCAAATTGGTGCAGAAGCGCTCCGGGAAGAATTCGTGGAGTTGCCTCGCTGGCTGGATCAATTTTGTATAATAAATCCCCATCTTCATCATCTCCATTATCGACAAGATAGATATCCTCATCGATCATCGTCAGTCCGGTAGGGGTATCTGCTGGAGTTGGAAAAATATTGACTGTTGCTCCATCGACACCAAGCTGATGGATAAAACCGTCCGGAGGGGATGAAATCCAAAAATTAGTACCATTGAAATGAAAATCCATCGCATCGCTTACATGGATCGCGAGTCTCCGCATTTCGCCGCCTTGTGGACCAAATAAAACAAGGGCGGCATCCCCATTTGAATGAACGATGGTCCAAAGCCCGTTCTCACCTGAGGCAAGGCCTATCATTCCGTCAAACGGAACATTCTGAACAGATAAGACCACACCTTCGACATTCATTCGATAAATGTGGTTCTCACTGAGAAACCAGATATTGCCATTACTATAAGCCAGTCCGCGGCAGTTTCTATCTGGCGCCTGCAATTGACGCTCTACCTGACCGTCGGCACTGTTAATGACGGCGATAGTCGAGTCATTTGATGTGGACCCGCACCATATTTGGTCATTTACTGCACACATCTCCAGCGTCCCATCGGGAATACGATAGGACTGCACTACGCGCCAGGCTTCTGCATTACGGCAAAAAAGCAACAGCGACAAGATGAGTAAAGTTGGGTAAGTACCAGCCCGGCGAGAGAACTTTGCAACGGGTGATGGGCTGGAACGCCGATCGATTGATATATTGAAGATTGGTGTTGACCTTGGTTAAGGCGGGAATTGACTACCTGCCTGCAATAGTCATGCCTTAATTTGTAATTCCGTGAGAAAGAAACTCAATTATTGCGATGCAGTTTCCAATAGGAATCGAATATTCGATTTAAACGGCTAATTATAGACCTAAATATCAATTTTACAATAAACATTTTCAGAGAAGTCTATAAATTTTATTATTCGAATACTTGAGAGAGTATTAATTGTGAAACAGATAACAAGTTCTTATTTTTCAAAGTAATCTCATTACCTATTTCTATGTGCAAACCGTAATTTTTGCGCGCAATATTTGCATGAATCTTTCACGAGGAAATGTGTCGATGCCAAAATATTGCTTCGTGACCCGAAGAGTAAATCAGCCATTTTCCACCAACATTCCGCCCCGTGCATTTTTCAAATGCATTGGCATATACATCTACTTGGTTCATCTGTCGCAGGACGTCCGGTGTCCCGGTCTTGTAATCAGCAATGTAATACGATCCGCCTTCCTCCCAGATTAGATCGATGACGCCCCTAATTATATTATTTTCGATAATTGCAGTGATGGGAATTTCCCTGTGAGCCTTGCCGGACACGATGACCTTTCTCCAGAAATTTTGTGATAAGATGGCTGATACTCGCGGGAGCACCTCCTCGGGCGAAATCATCTCTTCTTCACTGACCTTCTCAATGAGCCTGTGATTAAGCAACTCATTAAACTCGGTCCGAGCCATGTATGAATGTACCGCACGACCAATTTTAACCGCATTATCTAAAGATTTATCATAAATTATTTTATTATCAAACTTCTCGCCATCATCGGGACGTGACCCAGGCTTTATAATTTTCACTCTCGCACTCATCGTATTTAATATTCCAGACTGCCGCTCTTTTATTAACAAGCTGAGTTTGACGACCGCATCTTCGAGATTTATTTGTTCATCTTTTTCGACATCGGCAATCCGGTTGCTGGAATCAGATTTCCATATTCTTTTATTAAATAGTTGCTTGTCAATGGGATCGATAGAAGCAAGAAATTGGTTGTACCATTCAGCATAAGGATTGTTTTCTTGCTGATGAATACTTGAAATCAACAGATGGTCACGAGCGCGAGTCATTGCCACATAAAGAAATCGCAATCGTTCGTTACTCATCTCTTCTTTTTCAATCTCCTCTGCGTTCGAGTAATTCGTTGTCATTAAATATTCGTCATCCCAAGTCTTGATCGAAGCATCGATAACCCCCAGATCTCTATCGGCAATTACTTTCGGTTTATGATTGCCTGGTTTACCAAAATTCGCCAATATCACCATCGGAAATTCGAGACCTTTGGCAGAATGTACCGTCATGATCCGAATGCGATTCCCTGATTTCGAAATATTTGCCCCGCCAACCTCCAGATCGCCTGAAATCAATCGTTCAAGTTTACCTTTAAAATGTCGAAGGTTTTTCCCCTCTAACGTTTCGCTTCGGGCAAAACCAAGAACTGAATTCCATAGCTCCGCATCAATCTCCCGCACAGGGTTGCTGAGAATGCTCTCTTCTATCGAACAAGTTTTGGCTATCGAGTCAAGCATCTGAATAGGGCTTAGATAAAATTTGTCAGTACTCCATCGAACCAAGTGCCCGATTACTTGAGTAAGATGCTCCGAAATGCTTTCTGGAGGGGAATAAATATCGAAACTATTGGAAGATAGCCTCCCCCATTCACCAATTTCCGCGTCGTTTACGCCTAAAAGGATTGATCTTGCCGCGCCCACTACTGATAGTTTATCGGCAGGATTATCGATTGCTCGAATGAGGTTGAGTAAGTCACGGACAAACCTTGAAGAAAACAATCCCTTCCCACCTTCCACGTGGAAAGGTATCCCCTTCCGAGCCAGCGCTTCAGTATAAACGTCAATTCCGGTGCGAGCAGGCATCAAAATGACAATATCCTCATATTTAATGGTTCTTACTGCATTCTGCTCAGCTCCTAACTGTAGTGTCTTCCAGCCTTCATCGATCACTTGAAGTATCGTCCCGGCAATAGCGTTAGCCTCTGCTCTTCTGATCTCAGGGGTTTTCATGGATGTTAGATCGATGTGTTCGGGCAATTCAAGAAATTCCACCGAAGGTAGCGGCATGGGGGATGCTCGCTCGGCAAGGGACTGCAAAGGTACATAGTTAGCCTGCTCATTATTCCCCCAATGGAAAGCAAAAAAGGCGTTTACAAAATCAATGATTCCGGAAGTCGAGCGAAAGTTCTGAGAAATTGATACCTTACGCCCAAATCCCGCGATTTGCTCCGTTACACGGTGAAATAGTCTGCCATCTGCTCTGCGAAAACGATAGATTGATTGCTTAGCGTCGCCTACGATACAGATACTTGCCTCCCCCATGCGGTTTTCTCTGCCTATCATCGAAAGGGCGATCTGGGCTTGAAGCGGGTCAGTGTCCTGAAATTCATCGATTAATACGGAGCGGAACCGCTGGGAAATTTCTGTGCGCAAATGTTGGTCTTCGAATAGTCTCGACGCATAGTACAGTTGATCTTGAAACGTCAACAGACCGTTCTTACGTTTATGCTCCTGTAATGATTCTATAATATTGAAAATATAACCGATAGCTCGCTCCAGAATTGACGCTCTGTAACGAAACATCGTTGACTTGGCTTCGTCTTTTAATTGTAAAATCCCTGCCTTGAATTCGATTAATGAATCTGCCTTCCAGTTCTTTTTGTTTCCTCTATTTGAATTAAGATCAGCAAGCGCATCGATTTGCCGAATCTGCCCATTAACTCGTTCCGCTTCAATTCTACTTCGAGCGACTTTAGCAATTTGTTGGTATCCAAGATCTTCAATACCAATACAATTCGCATCAGCAAACTCCAACCAGCGGATAGTATCCCTCTTCAATAACGCCGTTGCTTGTTCAAGGTCGATCTTAACGAAGTCGAATGTTGAATTCCTCATCACGTCATAATGCTCAACGAGTTCGAAGGCAAGTCCAATCAATTTGGAAAGCGTCCCTCCTGCCGCAAGAAATTCTGATAATTCGTTGTCTCTTGAAGCATCTCGGCGCGAAAACTCCGACGCCAAAAGATCGTTTAACAAGCGAGCCTGATCTACGCTGTCCAAGTGCTGAAAATCGGAATCAATCGATATATCGAAGGCGTAGGTACGTATGAGGGATGACGCAAACGCATGTATGGTAGATATATGGGCACGATCCAAATCCCTTAACGCCTCGATTCTTCGGCGTGGCGATCCTGCCAATGGTGTGTCGGGCTTCCAACCACGCTCTAACTCCCGCCTTAGCCTGTCCACAAGCTCCCCAGCCGCCTTTTCGGTGAAAGTTATCGCGACGAGCTCTGGCAATTCGTAATGGGCGAGTAGTCTGACCAGACGATCGACAAGAAGCGTCGTCTTTCCGGTCCCGGCTCCAGCCTCGATGGCCATTGAAATGCCAAGTTCCTGCCGTACGATGTCACGGGCGCTTTCATCAGCCGGGATAAAGCTCATGTTGTGCCCCGCAGATTCAGTAAAGGTCGAACTCGTTCATCATCGATACGGTAATCTGCAGAATTTCGACTCCTGACATCACAGTACTCAATTACAGAGCAATTCCAGCAATTTTCCGGTTTGTTTGGCAGAGGAGGAAACCAGCCAGACTTTAATCCGGACACAAGGGTCACCGCTACTGCGTCAAGCGATCCCTCGTTACTTTTCAGCCACAGACCATCGACAGACCGTATTTTGACGGCTCCATCCTTGCCAACCTGGAAGTAGGAGGCTTTACAAAGACTCGGATCAAGATCAGAATTTTTCTCCAATAATATTTTCAGGTAGAGCGGAAGTTGTAAGCGACTGCCATCTTTGATCTTAGATGGATCGCCAGCCAACCCGCTCTTGTAATCGATCACATGCACGCCAAGACGATCGTTAGTTCTGTCGATTCGGTCGATCCTGCCTGTTAAAAGCACTCTTCGCTCTTCAGTATCGCTATAGCTCAGCTTTGCAGAATGTTCGATTTTCTGTTCTGACTGAAAATAAACATAATTCGTCTGTAACTCGATCAAGTCGGGAAGTGATGCCTCAACTCGCTCGATCAGTACCTTTTCAGCAACAGACCACACACCTTCGGGAGCCGGACACTCAGTCTGAATCCAACTGCGCATCGATTCCATGATGAGCGGTATTTGATTTTTTGCCCAGGTTATATCCTCGGAAGTTAGTGGTATCCGCCCTGTAGTGAGAGCAAGATTGAACAACTTCTCGTAAATAGTATGGATCACTTTCCCGACAATATCGGGAGGTATGTCAAGAGAAATCTCCGGATCGCGCCATACTTTTAGATTAAGCCGCTTCGTTAACCAGCAACGGAAAGGGCACTCAGCATAGGCTTCGAGTTCCGTGATGGCAACTCCCGCTTCTTCGGCTGACGCCCCATCCTTTCCGGGCATACCGTCATATTTAGTCCATGTACCTCCGGCGCCTCTCGTGGATTCAACTTCAAACAACCTTTGAGAAAACGACGATTTTACAAGACGGATATCATTTAAGAATTTTGATCTTGAAATTGGCGTATAATGTCGCGCGAGTTTAAGTATATACTCATCAGGTTGCGCCAGTCTGTTTTCCCATCCGTCCGAATAGTCGCCGAGGGTAAAATCATCAAAAAAACTAATACTGTTCAATTCATCCGCGACCACGCTGGTTCCTGTCGCCACTCGGCAAGCCTCAAGCAGGAAATGGGATGGAAATTCAGCTTTGTTCTCACCCAAAGATCGAACCGGATAGGATAGCGTGATGCTTGCCTGAGCCGCTGATACAATTAACCCAAAAAGAAGCTTTTCTTCCTCAAAGCGCCGTGAAGCGAGCGATAATGGCTGGTCTTCCTTTTCTGAGTATGATTTGTTGATTCGCCAGCGAATTTCGTCTGAAAGCAATGGAGTTTCTCTTGAGATGATAGGAACTCCGCCTTGGGTCAATCCCGGCAAATAAATATGATCCAGTTTGATATTCCGTGCAGTCATAGGAGTCAAAAGAGCGATACCGTCGATCAACGCTTCACCCCTGCCTATCGTAGTTGAATCGAGACACGAGGAAATTATTTGCAATAATTCACGATTCGAACGATTTATGTTAACTATTGATAAGATTCTTAAGTCATTTAGTTGATCGATAATTGCCGATTTTGGGTCACTGCGTACAATGAAATCTTCGACAAGTTTGATAACCTGATTTATCTTATCTACAAACAATGGCCCTGCCTGAACCTGGTCCAGTTGATTGAACAACTTGAGGATAAAGGCTTTCAATCCATTTGCCGCAAGGCTCAGATCATTCTGGTGCGCCGAGGGCGCAAGCTTCAGCGCTCCCCCTTGATCGGTCGAGCCGTGCTTGGCCACAAATCGATCCAAAGCTTTCTCCCAGACTACCGCTCCCCCTTTTACGACGCCACAGGTATTGACGATCTCCTCGATAAGAACGAAAGACCCAAGTCCTTCGATTTCTGGTCGTTGTAACGCCCCATTCTGCAAAAGATCGAGTAACTCCCTTCCGCCAATACTCTCCTTGGAAAGTGCAAGCAGTCCTGCCAAAGCACGCCCGGATGCCGTTTTCGACAAGGCGTAGCCAATGCTGTCATAAATGGGAATCGAGGCACGCTGAAGTGCATCGATCATCAGTTCGCGGTAAACTTCCGGCCGCCATAACACAATGCCTATGGTGGAGGGAATAACTTGCTTTCGAAAGATCAGCTCTGCCACTTGCCCCGCAATAAGATCGCATTCAGTGGCTGGATCGGCGGCCGAGAATACTTTTAACTGCGATTTGGGAGCGAGAGCCGTATTGTCGGCCTGTGTATAATCGAAAAGCGATTGTGTAAAAGATGGAGAAGTCGAATGATAATTGATCGAGGCGGTTGGAAAGTCACCCGTCAAGCGGTCGATTGTCTTGCTGGTGAATTTAAAACCTTCGGTGGGTCGATTATTCTGAATCGTAGAAGGGATCAGAAGGGTAACCGGCATTGCTTCGATGAGTGCCTTTATAAACCCATACTGAAGCTCATTAAAATCATACAATCCAAAAATTATCAAATTTTCAGCATTGAAAACCGATAAAATCGAACTCGCAACCGACTCATCAGACCGGAAGGTGTCCGCTTCGGTAATGAAATGCTTTGCAAAAGTATTTCGGTAGAAATGAAACACTCTGGAAACTGCCCGCAAGCGATCTGATATTTTCTGTCTGAGGGCGGAATAAACAGGGGCTTTAATTTCGAAAATATTCGCCTGCACCAGATCGGTGATGACTCGTGAAATCGAACGACCAAAACCGGGAAATTCGGACGAGTCACCGAACGGGTTATCTCCGCGCAGGGCTTCTTCGATCGCGGTATAGATAAGCGCAGTCTCGCCTCCAGATGGAAGAACCGGGCGGGGATCAGGAACTGTTGAGGTTGAGGTTGAGGTTGAGGTCGAGGCTAAGGATAAGCGGCGGGCAAGTCGTCCGAGTGTGACAATGTGAACATTGGCGAGGTTGACGCCTGCCATGGCGAGATCTCGCGCGATGTAAGCGACCGCTGTTTCAGATGAAACAACCAATACAATACCGGTGAGAGGATCTGACTCCTTGATCCGTTGGATTTCCTGACGTAGCGCCTCTTCCAGATCATCAGGAAATTGGCCAATTTCGAGGAGGGGTCGTCCCGGTATCGGTGACGACCTCAAACTTTGGCGCTCATTTGAGCAGGATCAATGGGCTGGTGAATGATCTACCGACAGACTTTAACTGAAAAACATAATAACCAGCCGGCAAGCCTTCAGCGTCGAGAAGGATAGGAAATGTAGCCAAGTGCGTAGCTATCCCCTCACCACGCAAGGCTTCGCGCCCAAACGCATCGTACAGCGCCCATCTGTAACCAGCGCCAGCCCCCAGCTTGCATAATACCGTCGTGCGCGAGTTGAAAGGAGTCGGAAATACCGAAAGCAACCCGTAGGTTTCAGGCTGGTGATCAGCCGAGATAGTAGATCCTTCACCGAATCGAGCGCGAGCGGCTCGAAGACCAGACGTCAAATTTTGAACCGAATCACCACCGACCAGTGCGAAGGAAACTCTAAGGGTTTCCCCTTCGGCCAGAGAAAATGGTCCCACCCCGATAATCTGCGCCCAGTCATCAGAGGTTTCTCCCGCCGCCCTTGCAAATCCTGATCGAAATATTTCGCTCTTCACCGAATCAGTCCAGCTTTGATTGACGTCAGCACGGTTTATCCCAGCGTAAAAGCTGGCGTCACGACCAACCATACCAACGCCAAAAACGGGCGACGATTCAGCATTATGATGATCCGTTACCGAGTTCATCCAGCCAAGCCCTGACTCAGACTCCCAATGCAACGCATTTTCATTGGCGTGGTTTATATCCCAATCGAGATATAGCCCGACAAAGACGGAATTTAGTCGCATAAATCCGTGTCGAAGGGTAATCATGTACTCAAGAAGGGCGTAGTTGTTGTCAGGCACATCCAGCAATAAGGTTGTATTTTGCCTGATATCCAGTCCCAATACCGTATCAGCGGCGTCATCAGAGAAGTGAGTAGTCAGTATTTGCGCACTATCTGACGATGTGAATGGCACTCCCGGATTTATCGAATTGAAATCGTAACTATTTTGAGCGGCGTTTCCATAAGCGTTATCCGATACGCGGTTTCCGGAAGCGCCGACCATCAATGAACCGTGAAACAACGCCGAAAGTCCTTGAGCAGGGTAGCGGAATCCTTCACCGTATCCGATGTCTGCTGGATAGTCGTAATAGCCAAGCGACCCCATATCGGCAATCGTGACCGCAATTTGGTCGTTGCGAATAGTCTCATAGGACTTCCTGACCACTATTGTGAAGGGGATTCGAGATGTTTCTCCACCCAGCTCCACAACCTCGAGATTGCATTTGATCGAAACATTATCAGCAACGTTGGCAGATATCCTGGCTTGCAATGGTCTATCCCCGGTCTGTATTGTTTCATTTGGATTTATGGTCAAGCTATCGACGACCAGATCATCTATGAAAATCAGTGGACTTTCCGAAATCATTCGAATCGAAATGTTTGAGGTTCGGAGTAGGGGATTATAGAGCTCGAAGGAGACCTGAATTCTTTCACCGGGATCAATGACTCCATCCCCGGTCGGCTCGACAACGGATACTCTGTTAATGACGACTCCAGCATCGATCCCAGCAAGAGCCCTATAAAGATTGATTCTGCCTTTGCCGAGCTTTCCTGCATAAGCTCCATTAATATCGTCAATTGGGTCGCATGTAACTTCGAGCTGTTTCTTCAATCTTGCTGGAGTCCAGTCGGGGCGCAATGCCTTCAATAGACCTGCTACTCCAGCGACGAGAGGCGAAGCCATCGAAGTACCGTCTTCGATCCCATAAAGCTGGTTCGGAAATAACGATAGAATTCTCGACCCGGGCGCGCTTACGTCAACCCATGAGCCGGTATTGCTGAATTCGGAACGCTTGTCATCCTCATCTGTTGAGGCTACAGCCAAAACATTATCGTAGGCGGCAGGGTAATGGTCGAAGCTCTGAGAACCACCGAGATTCCCCGCGGCGGCTACGACGAGACAACCTTGCTCCGTTGCATATTCGACGGCAATCCGTTCGAGCTGGGAAATATTATCCCCACCCCAGGATAAATTGACGATGTCGGCGCCATTGGCCACTGCATAGATCAAACCTTCGAAGCCATGAGTGATCCCTCTGCCAACTCCGGCTCGAATAGGCATAACGTTACAGTTCCAACTGACGCCCGCAATACCGTAACCGTTATCCGTTCCTGCACAGGCAATTCCTGCGACGTGAGTTCCATGTCTATCATCGGAACGGGGTCTGGGGTCTGGATCGTCATCATAAAAATCCCAGCCATTCACATCGTCGATGTAACCGTTTCCGTCGTCGTCAACTCCGGATTGTCCATCAGCCTCTGCTTGATTAACCCAGACTCTTTGAGCGAGATCACTATGACGAAAGTCAGTCCCAATATCAACAATCGCAATTACTACCGATGAATTTCCATGCGAAACATCCCACCCGGCAAGTGCATGGATTTTGAAGAGCGCCCATTGCAAAGAGAAATTTGGATCATTTGGCGGCGCGTCAATTCCGTCGCGTCCAGCACCTTGACGGGCGTGCGCACTATGGACGTCTGTCAGACGTATTGGAGCGATTTCAGCCCAGATAACGCCTTTCATACGTAGGATATCTTCGAGCATTCTTGGCGGCGTAGAGTTGGATGGAGTGACAATCGTGAAGATGTTCTGGAAGATCGGTTTACCTGCCACCTTCGTCGGAAGACGAAGTACTTTAATAACAGGTAATTCTTCGTTGTTGTCACGTTGCGGAGCCAACTGACTAATCCACTCGGCCGAAGGAAGACCATTTTCGGCCACGCAATATTGAGCAAGTTTAAAATAGATCAGGCGATCATGGGCGGATTCTAAACCTTGAGAGGATGTCATTAATCCTGTCCCCATAAAAATCAATAGCAAAAGAGCGCCGCGCCACCATAACAGGTGCGGCGTCTCTTTTGATATTGGTAGAGTTTTGTTAAGCTTTCTTCTCAAAACTCCCTTTCGTTTCGCATTTTTCACACTTCTGTGGTTTGCAACGACCTTCTTTTTCGGCGCCGCAGTTTTTGCACACGAACACGGCCATGGTTCCTCCGAAATGGTTAGTGATGGTTATATTTGTGTTGATTTGGCGCAGATTCGCCCTTGGAGGTCGGGTTAAAACCCGACCTCCAAGAGATAAATGATTGAATCATCGTTCGGGATACCGATGAGCATGTTCTCCATTAATTTTAATAAGATATCCCTCGCCAGGCGACCATCGATTCATGTTGGAAAATCCGAATCTGGGAAGAAAAAACCGGCCGTCATCGTCTTTGGCGATAATCAACGATCCTTCGAGATCAGCGAGAGCGTGTTCCACACGCATACTCACTTCGGGAAAATAAGCGATTGTCTGCCAACCGTCATGAAGGTGAATTTCCCGGTCGAATTCAATCTCTTCTCCTTCGATGGTCAAATTTGATGTATCACTTAAATTGAGGAAATATGCCTCATTTACCTCCCAGAATGGAATATTGTTGAAGCCATGATCCGGGGAGTAAAACCTTCCTGATCCATCTTTAACAAATATTAAGATGTCGTTCTCGACCAATGACGCAACAATTGTGGCAATATTGAGGTCGGCAGGAGCAACTCGAAACGAAATGAGATTCCAGCCAGCACGTAAATTGATGGACTGCCTGAATAGAGGTGGGGGATCGACGCCCACGATCCAATCGGCAGATATTCCAGCTTCGGTGATCGATATATTTTCTATGGCAACGCCAGTTGGCTGTCCCTCATAATCGAGCGATCCGGGATTGCTTTCGGCATTGAATGTGGTGTTGTTTGTGTTTCCGGGAAACGGATCTCCGGCGTCGCCGGCATTTTCGAATTGCTCCAGATCGTAATTGCTGTCAGCTTGTTCGAGGGCGATCAAGTCGTGCAAATTACCCTCATTCCCTGGATAGAAGGGATGGTCATTGTTTTCCATAGTCTCATCGACATGGAAAACAAGCAAACCCGGCGCTGGTAGCGCTCCATCAAAACCAGAACGATCTCGATACTCTGCAATAAAATACTGAGGTCCCTGATTGTCAGGATTCCATAATTTGAAGGCGCGACCAGATGTTTCTGCCGGAGGCAAAACCACGCTTCGGTCCCAAACAATTGTTTCCAATTCAATCCATCCCAACTGCGATTTGCACCATGAATCGAATTGAACCGGTCGTCTTCCACCCTCTCCCCATGCGCCGTAGGACATCACCGACCAATAACCGAGTCCCGCCGAGTTTCCTCTCGTGTCGTAGAGGTCAGGCAGTCCAAACAAGGCATGCCCAAGCTCATGCGAAAAAACACCGATGTTTCCGTCCTCGGGAACCATCGTATAGCCTTGAAATCTAACACCGTCGAGTTCGCCAAGAGCTTCGACATTCCAAGCGTGAGACCAAATCAAATTAACGTTGTTCGGATTCTGCTCGGCTCCTCCACCAGCATGAACGATGAACGGAGCATCGACAATACCATCATTATCGTTATCGAATTGACTAAAATCGGTATCAGCGTCTGCCGCCCTGATTGCGTCTTCCGCCAATTTCTGAGCATTCCGGGGATAGTTACCCAGCCCATATTGGCGATTGGTGTAGTAAGCGTAAGTCTGAGGCGCTCGATACCAGCCGACGACCTCACCACTGATGACTACTTCCTCGAACGAATTCTGAAAATAAAAATCTCTTACGCTTCCTGTCTGGACTTCCTGATCGCTGAAAATCAATCGATCATAATATTGTCGCGAATGAGTTTGTTGATTGGCGGCATTATCTGCGAATTCGATCAGTATCACCGGTATGCGCAACACAGTTTCGTCTCCGTAATCTCGGCCTAAACGATCTCTTTGATGGAGCGTGAGTCGGGATGCAGGTCGATCCAGACCTCGGCTATTGGCATCTAAACGAATAGCTTCCGAGGCGGCTTGTTGATCATTATCAAGACGGCGCCAAACTTCAGGCTGTGGCGGCATCGCAAATGCAATGCTGAAAGTGATCAGCTGAATTAATAGAATTATATAGCTCAAGATTTCTCTTTTATTTTCTTTATTCAATCTATCTTGAACAATCCCATAAGTCAAGTGACCATCATCACCTTCAGGCTACTTTTGAAGATATAAAATCGCAAATTGTGATGTGTGTCAAACTTCTCAAATGGCGCACGAAATAGATTGATATCTGCCTATCAAATTTGCTATCGAAATTTCTCCAACATAATTCACTAAACTATTAGATTGACTTTTACTTGAAAGTGAATTACCTTTAGCCTCGTGATTTATAATATTAATCAAGTCAATTGATAGTAGTAGTTGGAGTGCGGCATTCAAGCCGCTCTTGCCTGCACTGGTAAGGCCTTCAGACCAATAGAGCAACTTGAAAAGCCGCTCTCCAGAGGCAACTAAAATATACCCCCCATCATAAGAAATATAACTCTCTATCAGATACAATTATAATGATTAAAAAGCCAAACCTATCATCTGAACAGATTAGTTCACTCACTTTGCTTTATACAACCAAAGTAGTGGTTCAGGTAGCTTTCGACGCGTTTGCCATTGCGATTTCGTTTATTGGCGCGCTGTTGCTCCGTTTATCATTCGATTCCTGGCTACGACTGTTACCTGCCTCATTGACCTATCTGCCAATATCTATATGCGTCGGAATTTTTATCTTCTGGGCTGTGGGTTTCTATCGAACTCTTTGGCGATATGCAAGCGTCGATGCTGTCTGGCTTATCACGGGAGCCTCTTTCACCACGGTTGCCATATCCGCTTTAATTATTAATCTATTCGAAGCAAATGTTTTTCCTTGGTCAATATATATAATTCAACTCATGGGTCTGGCGCTGATCGTTGGCGGTGGACGAATGACAATCCGCTATATTCGTCGACGTCCCGTGTTGAACAAAAATCCTGAAAAAAAGAGAATACTCATTTATGGTGCAGGTGATGCTGGGGAAATGATTTCCAGAGACATTATGCATAATAAAACGAGTGATCTTTGGCCAGTTGGCTTTATCGATGACGATATCCACAAACATCGAAAATCACTTCATGGACTTCCAATTTTTGGAGGTATCGAATCAGCCGGGCAAGTTGTCAAAGATCACAGCGTAAATGAAATCGTTATCGCGATGCCAAGTATGTCAGGCGTCCAGACCAGGCAAATTCTCCACAACCTTCACGATCAGATCAAGGATAAAATCGAAATACGAACCCTGCCACCAATTTCCGAATTAGTTAGTGGGAATGTTTCATTTAAACAAATTCGCGACTTCGATGTCGTTGACCTGCTGAGGCGAGATCCAATCGAACTTGATAATAAACGCGTCGAACGGATAATTAAAGGAAAATCTGTCCTAATCAGTGGTGCGGGTGGTTCGATTGGCACTGAGATTTGCATCCAAGTTGCCCGTAGCAAACCATCAAAAATGGTTCTGTTCGATATCAGCGAACCAAACCTTTACACGATTTGTGAATCCATATTGGATCAGTTTCCCGACTTGCAAGTTGTCCCCGTTGTCGGTGATATCTCACACCGGTGGCTGGTTGATCGAGTTTTCCATGAACATCATCCAAAGGTTGTCTTCCACGCCGCCGCTTATAAACATGTCCCGTTGATGGAAGATAATCCTCTCTCTGCGCTCGTCAACAACGTAGTTGGAACCCGCGTACTGGCGGCAGTTTCGTCGGAGCATCGCGTCGAGAGGTTCGTCATGATCTCCACCGATAAGGCTGTTCGCCCAACCAATATGATGGGCGCAACAAAACGTCTCTGCGAGATGTTGGTGGAATCGCAACCTCACCAACCTGGAAGCGTCTATTGCGCTGTACGCTTTGGAAACGTAATGGGTAGTTCGGGATCGGTTATTCCAAAATTCGAGCGCCAGATTGTCGCCGGTGGTCCGGTAACGGTAACCCACCCAGATATTACACGCTACTTCATGCTTACTTCTGAAGCAGTACAGCTTGTTTTACAAGCGGCTACTCTCGAAGGAGACTATGCTACATATTTCCTCGATATGGGCGAACCGCTGAAAATCTCCGATCTGGCAAAGGATATGATCTCCTTGCATGGCCTGACTCCGGGCAAGGATATAGAAATTGTCTATACGGAACTAAGACCGGGCGAGAAGCTTCATGAGGAACTTTGTCATAACGGTGACGGGATTCCTACAAATATCAATAAAATTTGGATTGCTGATACTCCAGCCATCATCCGCGACAGGTTTCTAAGGGAACTCGATGAACTTCTGGAAAGTTGTTATAGTATGGACCGAAGAAATCTCTACTTGGGTGTAGCCCGGCTGGTGTCGGATTTTCAACCAGCGCTTAACTCTCTGGAACCTAATGCACTGCAGATTGGCGGACAATCTGACAGAAGAGTTTCCGTCTCCCGCAGACACAATTAACCAGAATTGAACTTTTTATCCAAAGTGTTTTTTCGTCGTAAAGTGCCACATGACCGTAGCATTCTTTTCGTTTGCACCGCAAATGTTACCCGTAGCCCGGCGGCCGCCGCGCTTTTTCAAAATCTTGCTAATAAGACTGGAGAAAGCTGGGATGTGGCCTCGGCAGGGGTCAGAGCCATTAAAGGAATGTTGCCCAATAACATTATCAAATTTGTGATGAAAAACAGGAAGATTTCTATCGATCATCACAAGTCTCAACCGGTCACGAAAAAATTGGTCTCGAATTACCGCTGGATCATGGTCATGGAATCATCTCACCGAGATTTTATCATTAAACTTGATCCGACCTTTGCAAGTAAAACTTTCTGTCTCCGTACGTTCGAAGTATCCTCACCTCTCATCCCGACCGACTTCCCTGACCCAACTGGCAAAAATCTTAATGAGTATGATGAACTCTTCTCCCTTCTTGATCAAGAAATCCCCCGAGTCTATGCGTTGCTAAGAGAACGAGTCACAAATTACGAGATGGGTCCAGAGACAGAATAAATATTGAAGAAGAGTGAATACTCTAAACTCTTTTTTTTGATATTGTTCTAAATATCGAAGTGCACGTCCTTTCCGCAATCACCATTAATCATCAAATATCCTCTATGAAAATAGTCACTGTAGTCGGCGCAAGACCACAATTTATAAAGCATTGCCCTACCGGTAAAGCTATTCGGGATCTGGGGATCGAAGACGTTCTTATCCATACCGGACAACATTACGATCAAGAAATGTCCGATCTCTTCTTCAAAGAATTGCAAATTCAGGAGCCTGCTTACAATCTTGGAATCGGTTCCGGAACACAAGCCTATCAGACGGCCGCGATCATGCAGGGACTTGAAGATCTGCTCACCCTCCTGAAACCGGATATGGTTTTGGTACATGGTGATACGAACTCTACTCTCGCCGCGGCTCTTACATCTGCAAAACTCGGCATCCCCGTTGCGCACAACGAAGCCGGAATGAGATCATTCAATCGTTCGATGCCTGAGGAGATCAACCGGGTATTGACCGACCACTGTTCAACACTGTTATTCTGTCCCACTCAAGCCTCGGCAGATCAGCTGTGCTCTGAGCGCATCTGTGATGGAGTTCACGTGATCGGCGATGTGCAGTATGATGTTGCTTTGATGTATAATGATCTCGTGTTGAAAAATTCAAATATTATCTCCAAGCTTTCACTTGCCAAAAGTGAATATATCCTGGTCACTTTGCATCGGCCTTATACTGTCGATGATCCCGCGAGATTGCAACAGCTATTTAGTGCTTTTTCAGCGCTCAACGAACAGATCATCCTTCCTCTTCATCCTCGCACAAAGATACGAATTCGGGAGTTTAATTTAAATATTCCTCGCAATATCAAAATAATCGCTCCAATTGGTTATCTCGACATGATGGCGCTCGAAATTTCGGCAAGAATGATCATGACGGACAGTGGAGGCGTTCAAAAAGAAGCTTATTACCACGGCGTGCCCTGCTTGACCCTGCGCCCTGAAACGGAATGGATCGAAACAGTTCAGGCTGGTTGGAATCGCATTGTCGATACAGACATTACTCAGATTTTAGAATCAGCAACAACTCGCTGGTGGCCGATCGATCGCCCGCAGATTTTCGGTGACGGTCATGCGGTGGAAAAATTGGCGAAAGCGATTCAGGCTTTCCTTTTATAGTATCGCTTGAAAGTATTTACATTGTTCAAAGCCAATCGCGTAGGTTAACCGTCCCGGTTGACGGCAGAAAAAGACAGACAAGCGGGACGCATATCCTACGCGGATTTGAAAAGACTTTCAAGCATTGCTATATAAATCCAATAACTAAAAAGTCAACCGCTGAGGGTTGACTTCTGTGTTATTGGAAGGCGTCAACTCCTTAGAGTTGACGCCTTGATTTCATATAAGAGACGACTCCCTTAACTACCCGCCTTCACTGCGGCAATCAATTCCATGATAGCTTTCTTCCCATCAGCAAAGTACATCACTACATTCGGAGCCGCAAACAACGGATTCGGAATACCAGCAAACCCCGGAGACAAGCTCCGCTTGATTACAACGACATTCCGCGCCTTGTCAGCATCGATAATCGGCATTCCAGCAATCGGACTGGTTGGGTCGGTTCTGGCAATCGGATTCACCGTGTCGTTAGCTCCAATAATCACCGCAACGTCAACCTGTGGCATCGTTGAGTTGATATCATCCATTTCTACCATTTCGTCATAGGGGACGCTCGCCTCCGCAAGCAGGACATTCATGTGACCGGGCATTCTGCCTGCGACCGGATGAATGGCATATTCGACTGTCGTGCCCTTTGCTTGAAGCAGGTTCGCCAAGTCGCGCACCGCAAACTGAGCCTGAGCGACAGCCATTCCGTACCCCGGTATGAATACTACCCGCTGAGCGCCATCGAACATCATGGCAACATCTTCCGCACTGGCTGATTTCACCTTACCGCCATAAATGTCATCAGACTTCGACGCTTCTGTGGTTGCGCCGAATGCTCCAAACAGAACGTTGGTAAATGATCTGTTCATCGCCTTACACATAATGATCGACAGTACAAGACCCGACGCTCCGTCGAGCGCACCCGCGACGATCAATAGTTTATTATTCAGCACAAATCCCATCAATGAGGCGGATAGGCCTGCATAGGAATTGAGAAGCGCGATCACCGTCGGCATGTCTGCGCCGCCGATCGGGAGAATCAGCAGTACCCCAAAGGCAAGACTTAAGAGAATAAAGATTGGAAACATCCAAATCGCCGACGGATCGACGATCATGTATATTCCACTCGCAACTGCCAGACCTAAAATAGTGAAATTCAGGAAGTTCTGCCCTTTGTGAACCATCGGCTGGCTCGGTAGTATCTCCTGCAACTTTCCGAATGCCATCATACTCCCGGTGAAAGTAAGAAATCCCAACAACATCTCGAATATTAAGGCAATCATGTTGAATGTTGAAATTTCAGGAGTATTCAATAGGTAATGTGCAGACCCCACCAACGCCGCCGCAAGCGCTCCAAAGGCGTGGGAGAGTGCGGTCCGCTGAGGAACTGCCGTCATCGGCATAAACACTGCTAAAGGAACACCAATCGCCGCACCGATGAAGAAAGCGATAAAAATCCAGGTGTAGCTGACAACCTCGAAACTGATTAAAGTTCCCACAATTGCCAGAAGCATTCCTATCTCGCCGATCATTACTCCCCGGCGAGCTGTCTTGGGATGACTAAGCCACTTCAACGCAAGGATAAAGCTTATTGCGGCGAGGATATAAGTATAAGAGACAAACCATTCCTGTTCAACAGCTCCTTCCCCATTTCCTGCCAAACCCGTTTTAACGAAGGAGATGAGCGCGATAACTGCAATCAATACAACTCGGTTCATCGGTGTCCTCCTTTGTCATCTGATTTGGTAGCTTTCGGTTCCGGCTTGAACATTTTCAGCATTCTATCGGTAATCATGAAGCCACCCACGACATTGGAAAACGCCGCCGCAACTGCTATGACGCCAAGTACCTTGGCAAGATTGGCGTATTGATGACCAGCAGGATAATCCTGCCCGGCTATTATGATTGCTCCCACGACGGAAATCGCTGAGATGGCGTTGGTTAGGGACATTAAAGGAGTGTGAAGGAGATGGGATACCCTCCTGATCACTTCGATGCCCAGAAAAGTTGCCATCACAAAAACGAAAATATTGATATCCATTGTCTATTGCTCTCTGGGTTATTTATTATTTGGGGTTGGGCTGGCTTTGCCAACCAGCTCTTTAATACGTGCATTGACGACTTCACCGCCTTGAGTAACGAGAGTTTCTCGGACAATCTCATCGTCCATGTTTATCGTCAAATTGCCTGCTTTATCGATGAGCAGTTTGATGAAGTTGGTGACATTCTTGGAAAGCATTTGACTTGCATGATAAGGAGCCATTGCAGGAAGATTGGTCGGTCCAAGAATAGTCACGTTATGAATGGTGACAATCTCATCAGCTTTGGTCAACTCGCAGTTGCCACCGCGCTCGGCCGCAAGATCGACAATTACTGACCCCGCCGCCATTTTATCTACCATGTCAGCAGTTACCAGAACCGGCGATTTCCGACCCGGAATAGCCGCCGTGGTGATGACAACATCCGACTCAGCGACGACTTTCGTCATCAATTCGCGTTGACGGCGGTAGAACTCTTCGCCCATCTCTTTTGCATAGCCGCCCGATCCTTCGGCAGTCTCCAATTCCATCTCGACAAATTTGGCACCCAGTGATTCAACCTGCTCTTTGACAGCCGGGCGGACGTCGTAACCCTTTACTACTGCCCCCAGACGTCGGGCGGTGGCAATCGCCTGCAAACCAGCAACACCTGCGCCGATGACAAGTACCTTGGCGGGAGAGATTGTCCCTGCCGCGGTCATGAACATCGGAAACATGCGCGCTGAATGCAACGCGGCGAGCAGAACAGCTTTGTAACCGGCGATGGTTGCCATCGAGGAGAGTACGTCCATAGCTTGGCCGCGAGTGATGCGGGGGATCAATTCGAGCGCAAACAATGACGCCCCGGTCAGGGCAATGCGTCCGGCAGAGTCGGGACTGCCAAGCGGATCAGCAGAGCCTATGATGATTTGCCCGGCGTGATAAGATTTAAGATCGTTTTGACCAGCATCTGGATTAGCGCCAAGTGTTCGAACATAAAGAAGAAGGTCAGCACTCTTCAGTATTTCCACTCGCGAAGCGACGATTTTTGCTCCTTTAGCCACGAATGCATCATCGATATGCCCCGCTAACGTCCCGGCATGGGATTCGACAACAACATCCAGTCCCAATTTAGCGAGAATCGACACCCCATCAGGAACGAGTGCCACCCTTGTTTCACCGGGAAATGTCTCTTTCAAGACTCCGACAATCATACTTTAACTCCTTGATAATTTATTGCTTTAATGTAAGTTTATTCTTGCGGGGTCTTGGAGGGCGGGATTAATCCCGCCCTCCAAGGCAATATTCTAAACTCTTACACCAAAATTTAGTAATATTTATAGAAAAGAAATGTGGTACGAAGGGTAAGTACAAAATAGTGGCAGAAATCGGTAGAGAATTTAGAAGCTTGGAAAGTCATCGGGTGGTAAGCTGTCAACCCTCTGGGGTTGACAGCTTACCACCCATTTTCTTCAATCATCATCATTTTCATCAGCATCTTCAACGTTCTGCTCCTCCATGAGCACATCAGCCGACTTGATGTCTGAATGATTTACTTGAAGGAATTCTGCACTCTCCGGGGGTCGGATCTCCGGATGACGGATCTCGCCACCCTTAAGCGCGGCAAATCCCGCCATGGCGGATGCTACAAAAGCTCCGACAAGCAACAGTGTGATCCAGTATTCAGGTTTTAACATCCCCGGACGTTTCCACATTGCCAGCAATGCCGCAAGTGCAAGTATGGCAACTATGTCGAGCGTAACAGCGGCAACCTCAGCCCGTTCCTCGTGGATGGAGAGCGCTTTCATTGAGACACCCGGCTCGCCTTCGACATATTGCTCCGCCTCCTCTCCACTCAGTGTTGAGACTATTCCGCCGACTGCACCAAACACAAGGAGTAAAACAGCGCCGATAATAATCGCCTTCTCCTCACGCTTCCAATAAGCCAACAAGAGTAGGGGTATTGCCAGCACTGGTGCAAAGATTGGCAGATGATTAATCATCAGGTGAATATGGGCCGCGTTCCAGATCATTCTATTCCTCTAAAGTAATTCTTGGAGAGCGGCATTTCAAGCCGCTCTTCTAACGTCGCTCTTCAATGGATAGAGCGGCTTAAAAAGCCGCTCTCCAAGAAATTGCAGTATAATCAATACTCTTTATTCGATTCAAGGCAGAGTGTCAAACCGAATCGTATCGAACTTCACCGCACTGCCAGCAAGAGCTATCGATGAGAGGACGAAATAGTTCGATTGACGGTTCGCTATCCGATAGTGCCCTCTTCTGCCTTCACAGCCCAGAGATCGCGGATAGTCACTATAACTGAGGCGCTGAAAGTCGAGATTGTCGAACGACATGCCGCCACCGCCTTTGGCGACCGGACGAATGTACCAAAGTTGTGCCGTCTCGACGAGCTCTTGTTTTTCTTCCGCAAAGGTTTGTTCAGAAGCTTCACCGGTATCTATTCGGGCGAATCCGAACAAAACCGTCGTAAAAGCAATTAGAGAAATTAGTGCCAGAAGTACTGAGTTTCTGTTATCGATATTCACAAGATTATCCGCGTATTGATGGGCAAACCTATTATCAAATTGAGAAAATCAACGCAAAAAGGTCGCTCTCATACCGGCGAAAGCCGGTATCCATGCATTTCTCAAATATACAAATTTTAACTGGATACCGGCTTTCGCCGGTATGAGAGGTATGCGTCACGCTTTATTTCTCAGCAGACCCTAAGTAAGTGCTACGAATGTTTTTGCCCAACTATTGTCTAAATCGAATCTTCCTCTTCCGATTCCTCATCTTCGTCATTTCTGTCGATGATGATCACCCGTTTTTTAATCGGTTTCAGCCAAGTCTCCCGGTGGATGTCCTTTGAGGCGAGATAAGCTGAGCCTGAGCCGTTGCCCGATCTTTGGAATGAACCCAGTTCTATTTCGCCAAAGTTAAACGAAAGCCCCGCCGAAAGCTGACCATCATGAGCCATCACGCCTTTGATTTCGGGGGAGAAGGTTAAGTGACCCGTTATACCTGGTATAATATCCGATTGAATACCATAGGTGTAGTCGATTTCCTCAAAATATTTCTGTGATGGTTGTCCGACTGCTTCCTCGAAACGGCGCAGTTTTGCATCGAGTGTAAAAGTTACTCGGTCAGATGGTTTTGCCCACTTCGTGCTGAAAATCTCAAGTGGTCTTACACCGATTCCTAAATCCCAGCCAATTGGTAGTTTTTGTCCGTTCAGGCGAGGGTGATTTATTCCTCGAGCTACGGCGCCAACCGAAAGGAATGACCACGGTCGTTCGAGGATTCCAAAGTCCCAAGTGTTCTGGCGGTTGATACCAGTTGTCCAGCTATAATTGAAGCCGTAATAAAAATCGTCTTCGCCAAATCCAAGACCCCAAGTATAACGGCGGCGGGTTCCTCCCGGACCGGAACGAAGCGCTTCAGCGGCAAAACCGAATCCTTCGCCTGCAACAATTCCCCAATCCTCGAAATGTCCATCAGCTTGATAAGGGGCAAGAAAATAGCATGAGCCACCGCCTTCGATACCAAGACCAGCGGGATTGACTAACAGTGCGAGAGCGTCGTCGGTCGAAGCGACGGAATTCTGTGGAAGGGTCAGCCAGGAAGGGTGAATTTGTGCCAGCGTTGAAATCGGTTGCGAAAGCACAAGTGAAAAAATGACGATGATAGAGAGGTTTTTCATGGAAGTTTCCTTTGGTGTTACTTACCATCTTAGACTGGTCTAAGGCCTGATATGTTACGCGAGGAAAAGCTAATTTACTTCTTAAAAATTTAATAATGTGTTCATAGAGGGCGGACTTTCTGAGTTCGTTGATTTATTCGTTCGAGTAGAGATTTGATCCTCTTGGAGGGGGGGCTTCAGCCCCCCCTAAAGGACGATCAAGCACAAACAAGGGCGGGCTGAAGCCCCCCCTCCAAGAGAATCTTGTCCGAATTGGCGTCTCAAGCGAATAAATCAACAAACTCTTT
>CAYHEC010000023.1:51666-60124 GCA_964355675.1 uncultured Caldithrix sp. | reverse complement strand
AGGGGGGTGGCGGAAGAATGAACTTCCCTCCCCGCCAAATCGTAAATCCTCAAGGAAGACGGATCTCCATATCCGTCCTTGAACCTTATCACCGTCGTCGAATTAAACGGATTCGGACTCGCCGAGAGCACACCCCCCTTCATTTTGGCATTAGCATCAGCATCACCATCAGCATCAAGCCCTCGATCCAACCAAAACGCCCCAATATCCGCCCTCGTCCCGTCCAGGTCTCGCGGCGAAGCCGGGTCCCCCGCGTCGATGCACGGCGAGCCTGTCGTCAGCCCCAATTCTCCGCTTCGCAAATCCACAAACCGCGGGTCATCCGAGATCGTCCCCACACCCGGCTGGCAGTCAATGAAATTGTCGAACAGCGATCCATAGACGTCGCAGTAACGTATCGACACCTCAGACCGGTCGTCAACCCGGACGCCATTGCGCTTGAAGGCGACAACAGAGTTGACCACCTCAGCGCTCGCTCCCGTTTTGACATCGACTCCGTACCCATTTCCTCCGGCAATGGTCACATGATCGAGCCTTAGTCGGGAGTTTCTTCCTGAGATTACCAATCCGCAATCCTTAAAGGTCGAACGGCTGACATCGACCAACCCTGCCAATTGTAGATCTGCACGAGACTCAAAACTGCAACTGTCGATACGAATCGTTCCTGACAGTGCCGGAGCCACATCGAAGTGGCTGTTCCTGATGGTCATATCGCTACTTTCAAAATCAACCACAACATCTGGTTCGATGATTGCATGATTAATCGAAGCGAAGCCAGCCACCCTGAATACTCCCGCCCCTGCTCTCGTTCTTATGCGTACAGGGTAGCGCTCTTCGCCGTTAATAAGGAGCGAATCATATACTGTTAGCGTCTGATATTCGTGATCCAACACGATGGTGGCTCCCGCCTCGACAATCAAAGTCCGGACATATGCACCGCCGATCGTGTATTCCCTCCCTTCAAGCACCAGCCGGTCATAGTTGCCCTCAAGTTGTTCCGGGTAATCTCGCCGGTTGAATCCGGGAGGACCCCAATATTCCAGCCTTGGGTCGGCGCGGGCTTCGATCCTGTAGCCCGTCCCGTCGTTATTGTCGCGATGCAGATAGCCGCGCTGGCGCTGGGCAAGACTGCCTTTGAAATAGATCGTCCCTCGCTCGTCCGGAGAAGGTCCATGGTATTCGTCACTATCGTCATTCTGGTTTTCGAAGGTGAATGACCCTCCCAAAGCCATTAGCGAACCATTGATCACTATCGAGTGCCGGTTGCGGCTGTCGGGTTCTTCTCCAAAGCCATTCTCCCTTCCGTTGGTGATGGTATTGCGGATGATGATATTCCCGTGAGCGACTAAGCCAAGATAGCTACGGGCAGTTCGCCAATTGAACTCACCGTTCAACGAGTCTGCTTCAGCATACCGAACATCACCTATCAAACCGATGTCCCGGTAGGATGAGATTGTCAGAGATCCATCGAAGACGCCTTCGACATCGACGTCGCCTTGGAATAGCATCACGGTAGGATCATCGGTTATTCGGAACGACTCATAGTGAATTTCTTCCCCTCGAAAATAAAGATATACCTGTACCTGACCGTTCGCGCGTCCGCGAACTATGTACTTATACCTATTGTAAGAATCGTAATAATAACGCCATCCCAACTCCCATAGATGACCGTACCACATCGGCAAGGCGATCTGGTCTTCATTTTCAGCAGGCTCATGCGCGAAGTTACAATTCCCGCGATTTATTCCCCGTGACGATATTACACGGTTGACGGAATAATCTCTTCCCTCAAACGAGAGCGAATCGTTGCTTCGGATCGTTCCGCTGACGATATCTCCCGCCACCCAGTCGAAGGGCAGAATTTCGCCCAGCACGGTTGTCTCGCGGTCGGTGAAATAGCTGTAGCAGGTGATCGGTTGAGCGCTGACCTTCGCACAACTCCCCACCGCCAGCAATAGACCGAGTGTGGTCAGAAGGTCTCGAGGATAGATATTAAAGAAGCCATTCATTCTTAACGCCTTCATATTCGATCTCATTCTAATCGTCGTGTTTCTTTGTATGTCGAACTGCCATCCATGGCCAATTGCTTGTGCGCAAGCTGTCAACCCTTGGCAAATGGTTGCACTGCAAGCTGTCAACCCTCCGGGGTTGACAGCTTGCAGTGCTGTCACACGTCCCGTGTGACAGCCAAGTCGTCGGTTTCGCTGGCAGACGCCCTCGTCTGCCAGCGGCGTGTCCCTCTCCCCGCCCAGCAAAGCTGGACGGGCTACACGCAACTTCTCACTTTCGCACTTTCTCACTTTCGCACTTTCCCACTTTCCCACTTGCCCACTTCTTTAATGTCTCGTTATCCTGACCGTCACCGGATCAGCGACAACGTCCAATCCTTCGACGCGAGCCTCGATATGAGCGCCTGTTTCAAGGGTAAAATCATCAAGGTAGAAATCGGCCATCTTGCCGCGCAGATATACCGTCGCGACTCCAGGTGGCTCGTTATGGTTTGCATTCTGGACGCCGGTATATTTCCGCGCCGCTTCCGGAAAGAACTGGACATAACGACCGCCAACCTGATTACGCCAGAAGAACCGCGCTCTATCAGTGGTGAAGATGATCGGCGCGTTGTTGATCGTTTGGTCGTGCCCATCGCGCAAAATCGCCCAGACCCTCACCAGACATGTGTCGTCCGGCCTGCCACGGTCGAACATCCAGTTCGCCGGATCGGCGTTTAGAGTCAGAAATCCGCGCTGGAGCGGTAATGAAGTCTCCCTCGACGCAGAAATCTGCCCCTGCTCAACTTGGATCACAGCGTTGACTGTGACGGGATCAAAAGTTCGGATGCTATGATAGGAAAGAAAAACTTGAGCAACACCGCCAACGGTCTCCCCATTGGTGATGGATGCGACGTCGGCTGGTACTACCGTGAACGTCACCGGCACGCCGTCTCGAACCGGATTGAGTTGCGAATCGAAAACCCGTGCCGAAACGTTCAATATCCACAGCCCGCCACCGCCGTCGCTACCGCGCTGATCGTAGTCAAGCTCCATCGAAACAGGCGGCCCCGGCAACGAAACAATGCTCACTACTGCTGAAATTGTATCGCGGCGTGTTTCCGGGTCGCGCCAGGTATAAGCTTTCAGTAGCACCACACCTCCATTTGCCCCTTGGAAAACATCGATGATCGCAATACCGTTTGCCGTTCTGGCTGAATCTACCGGTTCGCCATTGGCAAAGTGAGCGCCTTCGGGAGCGGCTGGCTGATTGAGCAGTTCGAAGACAACCATGCTCGCACCGATGCCTGTCCCACTCGCATCCTTCACGGTAGCAGTTACATGTGAGACAACTGCATCATCTTCATCGCGGTGTTCGAACGGCATCGCCCTAACTTCGATGGTCTCTGGCGCACCCGCTCGAATCCACACAGATGTGTTGTACTCTCGTCCTTGCCAGGTCATTGTAATTTCCGCCAAACCCGACGACGCTCCAGCCCTAAAAATCGCGGTCCCCCGGCCCGTTTCACCCGTTACTACACCAGGAGTTATAAATCCCAGAGTTGAAGCAAGAGTAATTATTTCTCCTGATACCGGGTTGTCATAGGAATCTGTTGTCCAAACCAATATTTCTGTCGATTCATGCAGGGAAATCAAATCAGATTCGACCCTGAATTCCATATTCTCCGCCTCACCCGCAATCGCCCTGATCGAGAGGTCGTTGCTTTCTACCCGATCACCCCCCCCGACTTCGACGAACGCCCGGATGCGAGTCACGCCCAACTCTTCACCAGCAATGAAGACAACCGTCGCTTCGCCAGACTCGCCTACGACCGACCAGTCAACAGCCAGACGGCCTCCGCCATCCAGAATTTCAAAACCCACGATCGTACCGGATTCGGCAAAACGGTGCGACTCGGTTTGGACAAACGCCTGCAGGACTATCCCAAACTCACTTCCAGCTATCACTGTCTGTTGATTCGAGAACAGCGATATCCTCGCCACCGGATCGGTTACATCCGGCTGGGTCTTGATAGCAACCGAACCGGCGGCTTCGAAGTCGGTTCCCGGAATATGTGCCGAAATTGTCGCTGTGTCGGCTTCAAGCCCCGTGTGCCAGACTACATGAGCAAAGCCTACCGAGTCCGTCACCGCATCGCTCTGGATCACTCCGACCGTACTCTCGAAATTGACTGTCACTCCCGACAGCGGAATGTCATTCCGGTCCAGCGCCAGCGCGTTCAGCACCAGCACCGCTTCGCCTCCGTCCGGCAAAATAACTTGCTCCGGCAGTCCATAAAGGCTTAACCTGCCTACTTGAGCTTCGAGAGCGACTACCTCGATGCGAAAGCTCTCCGTAAGCCTCGTTCCAGGAACGTCGGGAATTTCTCCTGTCATAACTATATTCTCGACGCCAAACCCACCGGTCGAGTTGTAGTAAATCACAAAATTTCCAGCGCTGTTGGTCGAATAGGAGAAGGCAATCCCGCCATAAGAAGGTGGTCCGCCGGCGCGCTCCAATCTGCCGCTTAGAACCATATCTGGAACGCCGACTCCCGATGAATCGACCACAAGTCCGTTGATGGTCATTCTTGCTACCATGCCTTGAGCGGCGATCAGCTTATGAGTCGGCGCAGTGATTATCATTCGCGTCGGCCGAGAATAACCATTTAGCACGAGGTAGCCGCTGGTACGGTATTTTACGACCTCAGCCACAATATCGATTTCCTCTGACCCTTTCTTCACTACAAATGATAATGTCACTTCTGCTATTCCTTCAGCGTTCGTTGTTACCGTGTCGCTCCACGCAACCGATCCTCCCATTCCTGTATTAAATCCGATAAAAGCCGTAACATTCGAAGCCGGAACGCGATCCGCGTTATTTTTGTTTCTATCGCCTTTGAACACATGCAACGTCAAATCGACGCTGACTGTATCGCCGACGATCCCGGATAAGGAATAGTGCGACTGAACAAAATAGAGCCAGTATCCTGTCTCAGGAATAGGTTCATTGGATGCCGGATTGTCCGACTCACAGCCGATCATGACGATCAGACTCAACAGCATCAGCGCT
Organism: uncultured Caldithrix sp.; assembly: GCA_964355675.1. Taxonomy (GTDB): domain Bacteria; phylum Electryoneota; class AABM5-125-24; order Hatepunaeales; family Hatepunaeaceae; genus CAMBDS01. The sequence continues at coordinate 55,063 of CAYHEC010000023.1, read as the reverse complement.
GTCATTTTCTTCATTTCATTCTCCATGCGATTGGTTGTTGTTTATTGTTAAATAGTTCCAGTTTTGAATTGACATAGCGCCAAACGTCGATTGTAGCCGCCAAGACCCTTCTGGCGACTCCCCGCAGTCGGCAGCACTTGCCCACTTTCCGCAAGCGCGGTCGTCTGTTTTCCTCCCGGATCTTCTCTGTGATCTCTGTGTTAAACCACTTCCTCCCAAAGCCCAAACCCTAAGCCCAAAGCCCACATCTGCTTAATCCGCTTAATCTGCTGTCTTACTACCCCCCCCGCCCAGCAAAGCTGGCCGGGCTACCCCCACTTTCCCACTTTCCCACTTTCCCACTTTCCCACTTTCCCACTTCTCCTAATGCCTTGTGAAGAAAATAAATCCCGGATCGGCTTGAACATCTGATCCCTCAATCCACGCTTCGATGTGGACGGTCACCTCTCTGCCAAATTCGTCTTCCCAGAAAAAATCACCGATCCTTCCGCGGAGATAGACCGTTGCCGAGCCTTGAGGATTCGCCACAATTGCCTCACGACCGCAGTCGATATAAGGATCTTCGACACTTTCACGTGTGTAGAATCTTCCCCGATCAGTTCTAAAATGAATCGGCACTCCGTTAATGTTGATCTGATGTCCATCCTGCACTATTGTCCAAATGCGAATTGAGCACGTATCATCCGGCCTCTCCCTGTCAAACTGCCAATTCTGCGGATCGACATTCAGCTCCAGCGTGGCGTCCTGAAGTGGTAGCCGGATCCTCATATCCTCTGTCACCTGCCCGTCTTCGACCTCCACCTCTGCCCGGATGGTGACGCTGTCCATCGAATTGACGCTGTGATAATAGAGCCAGCTCCACGCCACTCCGTTGGCCGATCCCAGCCCGATGTCGTTACCGGTATGACCGGGGTCGATGCTCGCCGCGTCGTCGGGGATCACCGTGAAGCCGACCGGGATGTTGTCCCGCCACGGGTTACCCCCTGCGTCGGTCACTCTTGCCCAGACCGGAATCTGCCACGTCCCGCCTCCGGCGTCGTCGCCATCGGGATTGAAGCCGATCTCTAGATGGGGAGGCTCGCGGTCAGCGCCCCCCTCCACCGTCACAAAATACCCCTGCGCCCTCACGGTGTCGGTTCGCGCCAGGTCCCTCCACGTATAAGCCCTGACGAACACCGGCCCGTTCCGCAGTCCCGCGTTGAGGCTTATCACCGCCATGCTGTTGCCCGTTCTTGCCGAGTCGATCTGCTGGCGGTTGGGCCATGAGCATCCGTCCGGCACTTCCGATTCGTCTGGCAGTTCGAACACTACCATTGCGATATAAGTGATCGGGACGCCATTGCCATCGAAAATCATTGCGCGAATCTCGGAGTTGGTCACGCCTCCGGTCTCCGCCGCCGAGATCGTCTCCGGATTGGCGCTGATGCGGATTGAGTTTGCCATCCCGCCTATGAAGGTGACAGTGGCGAGTCCCACGATCGTTTCTCCCCCGGGAAGCGTCACAGACGCTCTAATTTCAGCTACCCCGACCTGCCCGTTGGGGTAAAGTCTCGCTAATGCGATGCCATTCGCTCCGGTTAAGATAGTGGGGATGATAGATCCGAGCGTCGTTTCAAATCGGACGAGTGTGCCTTGCTCAACTGCATTGCCAGCGGTATCGGTCACATTAACCATTATAACCGAGAACACGTTCGGGTCGTTTATCAGCAACTCGCTTGGAGTAGCTGTAACACGAACCCTTTTAGCTGGGCCAGGAAGAATAGTTATCTCAACCTCGTTGCTGTAAACAGCTTCATCGTTATCGTTTCTCACAAACGCTCGCAACACTGCGGTGCCAACATATTTCCAGACGATGTAGCGAGTCTCAGCGACGCCGAACGCGGCAACAGGAACCGCCTGCGGATAGAAAGTACCCCCCCGCGCCTGTAACCTCGAACTGAACCAGAGTCCCCGGCGTTGCAAACGCACCGTCGGCAAGCATGGCAGTAGCTCGAATCGTAGCGGTATCTCCGCTTACGGCCACCATTTGATTTTTTGAGGTCGTAAGTGATATCTGGTTAACCGGATTGCGCGGGCTGATCGTCACCTCGCACGAGTCGATCAGGTTCAGCGGCGGGTACTTAACATAAATCTTCGCCGGAACAACATTCCCATTCGGATCATAAGAAGGTATCCCAACGTCTGTGAAAATCGTATCGACATAACCATAAGCATTTGTCTCAATCGGCGAACTGATCGCACCATGAGTTGAGGTAAATATCAGCCATTTTCCCGCAAGAGCTTGATTATCTCCGTCCTTCAGCAAAGCTCTGATACGAGCAGTTGTAAGCCCACCGTCTGCAAAAATCTCGCTCCGGTCTGTGGAGATCTCCAAACGGCCGCCGTCAAAATCGTCAATCATAACGACTATCTGCGTCGTCGCTTCGAATGGTGTCCCCGGTATCGACACGCTTATATGTGCTGTCCCTTCCTCATAATCGTTACGCCATTCAGCTGTAGCAACCCCGGTCGAGTCTGTCTGTGTGACATGGGAGATTGACCCCATGTCAGTGACAATATTGACGACAATATTGGGCATCCCAACATTGTTAGCGTCTTTGACTTGTGCTCTTATGATTGATACTACTATAGTATCAGGAATTGGGTGATAGAAATTCGAGAAAGCTAACACAGTCAAACTGCCGATGTCGTTCGTCAATCGCTCAATGTTGAGATAGAGGCTCGAATCGACCGGTTCGCTCATTCCCGGTAATTCTGTTTCAACGAACACATTCACCCTACCAAACTTTCCGCCTGAGTTGAAGCGGATGGTAATCTCGCCCGTCTCGTTTGTCGTTGCCGGAGCTGAAACGCTCCCGAAGATCATCTCCGGCTCGCCGTCGGTGCGCAAGCCTACCCTGACCGGCAACTTGCTTATCCCCACCCCTTCCGCGTCGCTGAAGATCGCTTTGAACGTCGTCTCGACCGTCGCTCCCGCTCCAACCTTGAACGTCGTATTCGGCGCGTCGAACGCGGCGACGCGGAAATCACCCTGTTGCGCAAAAGTTGCGCGGGAGGATACAGTGATCTGCACGGTCACCGGACGGGGAGGCGTTGCGGACAAAGGTCCCTGGCTTTGGCAGGAAACAAGCGGAAACACCAGTGTCAAAGCCACGATAAATGGTTTCCAAACAATGGTCATGATAACTCGGCAAAGGCATGATTACTAACGTAGTAACTCCAACGCGCAATAATCGTACCGACGGATTTACGTTTTTCTCTCCTTCCCACAGCCTAAATTCAATGTGGTGTCTGATGCTTTCATCTTATACCGATTACTATTAATTGCCAGTGTTCTGTCAAGGCAATAATGTTGGGTGCTGGTAGCGCAGCGATTTATCGCGCTAATTTTGAGATT
>CAYHEC010000023.1:0-51566 GCA_964355675.1 uncultured Caldithrix sp. | reverse complement strand
AATTTATCGCGCTAATTTTGAGATTAATTTATCGCGCTAATTTTGAGATTAATTTATCGCGCTAATTTTGAGATTAATTTTTCGCGCTCATATTGAGAGCAATTTATGGCTCTAATTTTGAGAGCGAAACGATTGGCGCGAAAAATCGCCGCACTACCGATTATTATTCCCATGAAAGCACTCCGAACGAAACCTATCTTACTTCAATCGATGCAAAACCGCCACAATTTCCAAGTCCGGCGTTTGCAGAAACATATCGAAGGGCTTAACCGCGTCAAGACGGTAATTGCTTAGCGCCTTGCTATCCCTCGATAATGCCGCCGGATGGCAGGAAACATAGACCAATCGTTCCGCTCCGAATAAATTCAACCACTCTATCGCTGGAATCGTCAACCCCTTGCGTGGCGGATCGACGATGCAAACATCAACATTTCGCGGCAAATTCGCCCAACCTGAAGCTGAATCCAAATCCCCCCGCTCGAATCGAACGTCAAGCCCTAAGGCTTTGGCGAGCATTCCCCCGGCTTTAAGTGAGTCTCCGTTCGAATCAACGACCAGTACTTCTGCCCCTTTGTCTGCCGCCGACAAACCGAACATTCCCCACCCTCCGAATAGATCAAGAACTTTCGAGAGCGGATCGATGTGCGTCAGTACCTCGGCAACAATTAACTCAGCAACAACTCGGTTAACTTGTGAAAATGATAGCGGCGAAGTGGTTGCCGAGCTTCCGGCCAATTTGATCGTGACTGAACTATTCCCATGCCAACGCAGTATATTCGACCGGTAAGCTCGCTCCGAAAGCGAATCCACAATCCTGATTTCCCAGCCGGTTAAGCCCATACTCATCAAAATATTTTCAAAAAATGAAGCGAGGTTCTCGCGATCTCTATTCAGGAACAGTACGATAACAATGCCGCCTGTTCGGTTACCTCGAAAGAGAATTCTTCCGACCATCCCATTCTCTTCGTTTTGATTTTGGTCCGCCCTCGCTTCCCCGGTCTGGTACGCACGTTCCGCAAATGAATTCACTGCCTCACGAACCGTTTTTTCGGCGAGCTGACAATCAAGAATTGGGATTAATCCGCTTTCGCTTTGATACCCGATCCTGAATATCCCTTTGAAGACGTCGATCCCTAAATCGATCCGCTCACGATAACCCCATTGCCGGGAAGAAGCAACAACCGGCGGGACTTCGATATCTACCCCACCCATACGACGAATCGTCTGTTGCAGGTTCTTTTGCTTCCAACTCAATGCCGCCTCGTACGAGTATGCGCCGAGCCGCGATGCGGGACAACCTTCGCTGTAATGTGGGCAGGGATGGGTGCATCTTCCCGATGAAGCCTTGATCAACTCGATCAATTTACCGCGAAGCAACCCTTTGGAAATTGCGTAGGTTTCGACCAGAGCGATATCACCGGGATATGTGCCCGGAGTCGCCACTACTCGTCCAAGGTCGGTCCTGCCAATTCCCTGCCCTTCAGTCGAAAGATCGGTTATTTCGATTTTCGACTTCAAGTATCGATCCACTCAATCTGGATCGGCTTTTCTTTGGGAATCGTAAACACTTCGACTGTCACACCATTGGGATCCATGACCGTGAACCCCCAATAGCTATGCTGACGCCATTCGGGAGCATCTTTGAATAACCTTGTCTCTGATTCCTTCAATCTCTTGACAACCGATACATATTCTTTCTCAGGAACATCTATCGCCCACGAGGTAATTTCGAGCGAACCCCCTTCATATCCGGGCTGGGAAGCCCATTCGGTCGGGATAGTCGGAGAATGTTGTTCTTTGGCGAAGAACATCAACTCGAAGCCATCGCATTGGAAACAGATGAAACCCCCTTCTAAACTGAATGCCGTCTCTTTCAGTCCAATCAACTCAGAGTAAAACTGGCGAGTCCCAAGCATATCTGTAGTGTGGCTGAAGATGTATTTTATTGTAATATTGGGACGTTTGTCCGAAGAAGTTGAATTTTCGTTCATTTTGAACCCTTATTTTATTGTCGCAGGGTGTCCTCACCCTCAGACAGTGACTGGTTTTATTGTCGCAGGGTGTCCCCACCTTCAGACAGTGACTGGTTTTATTGAGTTCGTTGAAATATTCTCAATTTGTATCGACTTGTCCACGCGGACGCCCTCGTCCGCGCTTGTTTTGTGCTTGAATGCTCGGCGGACGAGGGCGTCCGCCTGGACATTCTCGGCATTCTATCGAATACTTCAACAAACTCTTATTGTCGCAGGGTGTCCCCACCCTGCGACACTTGGCTGTTATTTACCACACCAAGCTTCATCACTCCCGAAGAAACACTGTGTGCAAATATACTCAGATGTGAGTGTTATTTGCGAAATTTAATCCTAATATACTCGTTTTGCAACCATTCCTGTTCAATAAGTTAGTGGCATAACCTTTGCCCGCAATTAGTACAAATATCACAGTGGAACCATGGAAAACAATGCGTACTATTTCACATAGGCTTTATCAGTATATACCGTATATTGTTACAGCACTCTCCATAACATTTTCTACCGCTTATGCCACGATGTCCAATGAGGAATGCCTCATTTGCCATGAAGACCCATCACTGACCAATTCCGCTGGAGCATCCGCCGCGGTCTCTCCTGTCGTTTTTGGCAAAAGTGTCCATGCGGAGCTCGCCTGTATTGATTGCCATGTTCAGCCTGCCAACTTCGATGACGCACCCCATTTTAAGAGTTATCAAAAAGTAAGTTGCGCCTCATGTCATGGTGAGGCTGATCGCACTTTTTTAAGCGGTTTTCATGGTAAAGCGCTCACCAAAGGTACAAACAACGCTCCCAATTGCTATTCATGTCACGGAGCAGAATCGAATCCGCACGGAATCGAGCGATTGGACATCCGTTCAGCCGAAAACTCCTGCCGTCGTTGCCACGCTACTGAGACGGGACGATTTGACGGCTCTGTCCATGCAATTGCCGCTAAAGAAGGCAAAAACTCACCCGGTTGCACAAGCTGCCACCCGACTCACTCTGCGGCGCTTCCACCTTCTGTTGGTGCGGTAAACAGGCTCTGCGAAAAGTGTCACGTGGGGTCGATGAAGCAGATTGAAACCGGCGTTCACAAAGACGCAACTGCCGCGATGTCCTGTGCCTCATGCCACGACGTCCATGCAACACATAAGCCGCACCTCGACAAGGGCACTATCGCCTCGTGTGAACAATGCCACACGGGTTATCGGAGTCAGTTCGTCAACACAGTTCACGAACCCCTCTTAGAACAGGGAAAAATGAACTGCCTCTCTTGTCACCGCACCCATCAGGTTACCGACGCCGCCGAGTCCGAGACTTTCAGTTGCGGAGCCTGCCATACTACTGTTGAAAATGATTACCGGTCAAGCGTTCACCGGCTCGCCCGGCTCCATGGCAACCGAACCGCCGCAACCTGCGCCGATTGTCACACCGGACATCACGTCACTCATCCGAGTGATCCCCAAAGTCGCGTCAGTCGGGAAAATATCCCCCAAACCTGCGGCAAGTGTCATGGTAATCAAAGTATCGTCACAGCGGAGTACGTCCGACTTCCCATCAGCCTTCCCAGTTACAGCGAATCTGTACATGGAAACACCGAAGGCCACGATCATGGAGCTGTCTGCACCGACTGTCACGGCGTACATGAACTGAAAGGCGCTGGCGATCCGACAAGCTCCATCAACCGCCAAAATCTCGCCCAGACCTGTGGAAAATGTCATACAGCAGTGTCGAAAGAGTTCATCGGTTCAATCCACGGCCAAGCTGTCACGCTTGGTATCAAGGACAGCCCGTCTTGCACCGATTGCCACGACGAACACCTTATCCTCAATGTCAATAATCCCAAGGCGGCAACCAATCCGTCCAATATGGCGCGTGAGACTTGCGGCAAGTGCCATCAGGACCCGGCAATGGCGGCCAGATACGGCTTACCAACGGAAGTCATCGAGAGCTACGAAGACAGCTACCACGGTTGGGCAATTAAACGAGGGGGGAAGGCAGTGGCTATCTGCGTCGATTGTCACACCACTCATAACGTCAGATCGGCTTTGGATCCCGCTTCGTCGATAAACAAGCAGAACGTCGTCGCCACATGCGCAAAGTGCCACGAAAACACCAATGCCGAGTTTGCCGCAAGCTACTCTCACATCCTTGCCCGAGGCAAAATGATGGTGCACGACTGGGTACGGCTGATCTATATCTGGCTGATTATACTTGTTCTGGGCGGAATGTTTCTGCATAACCTGCTCATCTTCATTCACGCTTTAAGACAGCACCGTAAGAAACATCTCTCTGAACCGGCATACCAGCGGATGACATTTGACGAAATCATGCAACATATTATCCTCGCTGTATCTTTCATCGGTCTCGGCATAACCGGCTTCGCGCTGAGGTTTCCCGATACGTGGTGGGCGAACCTGCTTGCCTATGCGGGAATGAACGAGGAAGTCCGCCGCTTCACGCACCGTGCGCTGGCAATAGCGCTGGTGTTGTCATCGTTCTACCATATATGGTTCCTGCTGTTCACCCGAAGGGGTAAGAAACTGTTGGTGGCAATCTTCCCGAAGTTCAGCGACATCGGCGAAGTAATCGGGAATATGCTTTACTACTTCGGGCTGAAGAAGGAGCCGCCGCGCTTCGGAATGTACGACTACACTCAGAAGGCGGAGTACTGGGCGTTGATATGGGGGACGGTGGTGATGGGGGTGACGGGGGTGGTGCTGTGGTTCCCAGGGATTGCCACAAGTTGGTTGCCGGCGTGGGTGGTGAGGGTCTGCGAGACGATCCACTACTACGAGGCGATTCTGGCGGTCTCGGCGATTGTGATCTGGCACTTCTTCTTCGTGATAATTCTCCCCAAGGAGTACCCGATGAGCTGGACGTGGCTGACGGGTCGGATGTCCAAGCACGAGTGGAAAGAGACTCACCCCCGCGCATCGGAAGAGTTGGGCGAGGAACCGAAGGAAATGCCGTAAGACAGTTTTAGTGGGGCGGATAGCTATCCGCCCCACTGCCCGACTCTTTGGAGTGGCGTCAGATGTCTCGTCTGACGCCATTTCTGTTTCCTATTGACTTGGGGTGGAAATTGGTATAGATTGGAATTGTCGGTAGAACGGGCGTCTCGCACGTTTGGCAGCACCGACGTCTCGCCGGTACCGGCGAATTTATTCGCCGTCTTTGCGAGGAACGGAGCAATCATTATACAGGAGCAAGCCGGTTCGTCCTCACAACGATTTACTCCTGACTCATCGCTGTATGCTGAACTGTCAGGATTACAATTATTTGACCTTCGATATGATATGCAAGCCGATAATTCTCTGAAATTACTTCCCGGAGATTTGGATCGTTGAACTTCTCGTTGATTCGTCCAGAAAAGGGAAATTGTGCCAGCTCCTCAGCGCGAACGATCAAGTTGGCTCGAGTCTCTTGGGCGTGTCTTCTGGAGTCATTCGCAATGTAATCGAATACCTCTTTCAGGTCGGAACGCGCTTGCTCAGAAAAACGAACTTTCACTCTTGCGTCAGAAATTCGGCTTTGATTTCCTCAAGCGAGTATGTCCGCCCGGCTTTGGCGTCTTCCAAGCCGCTCGCAATCTTCGCGTGATAGATAATGTCTTCGAGAATGCGCTCCAGATTGTTGTCTTCCGGCAAACCGCGAATAGCCGCTATAGCCGCTTCTTTTATCGGGGACATTTGGGTTTCCTTTTATTTGGGATTCAACTACAAGATACGAAGTCAGGCGGGAAAAGGCAAGGGCGTGAGAGCTGCTTACCAAACAAGGGATCAAGCCGGAAAACCTGCCGCCGGAAGAGGACGTGAAAAAGGTCGAACGCAAGCTGAAAGGCGAAGATGGGAAGGGGTTTCGGTAGCACCGCCGTCTCCGGCGGTCGGTACGGCGGGGCTCCGTACCCGCCTCTTTATCCAGGTATCGGCGACCGGAACGGGACAAGCTTGTGCAGTCAATTCATTCGCCGTCTTTACTGAATTGGATCAATAATGAAACACGACCTCATCAAAACCCTCGTCAAAGGCTTCGAGGAGAAAGTTCACCGCGAAGACGACGTTGAGTTCTGGTATGCACGGGATTACCAAAAGCTTCTGGACTATTCTGAGTGGAGAAATTTCCTCAAGGTAGTCGAAAAGGCTCAGGAAGCCTGTGGTAATGCTGGACATGCGGTGTCGGATCATTTTGTTGACGTCAACAAGATGATCGAAATAGGCAAGGGGGAGAGGCTTGCTCACCAAACAAGGGATCAAGCCGGAAAACCTGCCGCCGGATAAGGACGTGAAAAAGGTCGAACGAAAGCTGAAAGGCGAAGATAGGAAGGAGCTTCGGTAGAACGGGCGTCGTGCCCGTTGCCGGTTGGGGCGCAAGGCATTGCGCCCGTCCGCACCAACAGCGCGTCATTCCTGTGAAGACGGGAATCCAGACTGGGTGCAACCTGAACAAATGAAAGAATCTTGAGTCAGGAGCAAAAATAGTTCGAGGAAACGCTTCAAATACTTGACATCTAAACAAGCTCGCATTAACTTGAAAGCATTAAGAATCAAAGTACAACACCAGACGACTCAATCTTCAAGCATAATAAAAAGGAGTTACTAAATGGAATCGGTTACAAAACCCGTCCTCGAATACAAGGAAAGTACTTTAAGAATTCTTTTATCCTCATTAAGGAATTACTGCCCGCAATTAGCTGATTATGTGAACCATGCAATCGACGTCGATAGCTTTGCATGTAATGTTAAGCTCTCGGATGGTCAAAAAATAATTGTAACGCAGGACGAGTACTTTGAATTTGAAAAGGGCGTCAGATTAGACGAAGAAATGGCGCGAAAAATACTTATACGCAGTCAAATTCCTCCTGATAATGTTGAATACAAGAGACCTTCTCCGTCGATGCCAGGCAGTTCAGGTTCTGCTGAAGGTGCCATTGCCGCAATGGTGTTGGGTATAATTGGGATTTTTACAAGTTGGCTGCCGTTTGTTAGTATTATACTCGGGATTCTGGCAATCGTATTTTATTCAAAGGCAATAAGAACGATCAGAGCAAATCCAACCCTTACGGGAAAGGGACCCGCTGTCGCTGGCTTGGTTATGGGGATCGTTTCGATTGTTTCGGGTGCGGGAACAACAATATTCTGGCTGGTCCTCGGGGCGGGAATGTTTGCAGTGCTTAGTTTATTGTGAAGTGCAGTACAGAGATTGCTTCACCCGCCGAACACAATTAAACTGATCAAACAAGAAATAGAAAATTCAACAAAAGTGGTAGCGACAATGAAAGAAGATGACATATTCAGGCTTTATGAGAATACTCTTTCAGAGGAAAGATATTTCTTAAGCGAACACCAGATCCGGTTACAGTTTTATTTACGGATAATTATGGCCCTTTTGGCTGGATCAGCATTCGGCATTTACTATTTTACGATCAAGCTGTTTGTGCCATTAATATTGGCTCAAATTGTAACAATTTACATTTCATATCTTGGCAAGAAAGGATCCGAGAGACTCTTTCAGAGATTTCTGGAAGCATTGACTGTTCGCGCCAAATTAGAAGAAGACCTGCAAATGATTACCCCTCGCGGAAATGAGGGGCATTGGACATTGAGTGAGCCATATGTAAATAAAAGACATTTGAATAGCAGGAAACAAAATTCCGACAGCGAAGAATGGGTGAGTGTTAGATTACATTCAGACAATAATTATCAGAAGATTGCAAATAGCCTCTTCCGAGTAGTAGACGTTGTGGCAATAGTCATTGCTCTGTATTCGGCGGCACTATTTCTAATAAACTTGCTTCCAATGATATGTAATTACAGGCTATGTTAATGCCTACCAAACCTCCGCACATACTTGGCATCAATGTCCACAATATCCCTGCTGGACATTACGGTTGGGTTCAAATATCTGGTCACATTCATCAGGACGAGGAGTTATTCAAGATACTTGTTCGCCAAGCAGAGCAGACATGGATTACGCCTGAATATGAGGACAGAAAAAGGCGAAGTGTTGCTCCTGACAAAGTAATTCAGGCACTCATTGTGATGCCTCAAGATGGCGATTCAAAAGTATTCTTTAATGCGGAGGCTCCAATTCAAGTAACTTGCTCATTCAAACGCATCGATATTAAGCCTAAGAAAGGCGATCCGATTTTTTGGGGAGATGTCAAACACGTTGACCGAGCTATCGTTCCGCACGTAAAAAAAGGAGACGGATATATCCTGATCTATTGGGATAGATTTAAATATCATATATGGTTTGAATGTCCTGATTATGGAGAGAAAGGCGAAATTGGCGAGAGAAAATCTGGAAGAATAGATGGGATAAATGCCCAATATTTTATTATCGATGCAGTAAAGAAGTGGTTAAGCATTGATAAACGAGTCGAAAGCGAGCTAAGTGCAGATGGATGGTGGCCTGCCTTGGCTATCTTGCCTCAGCCATGGTTACAACTTGTCAACTCATACAACAATGGTAAAAAGCAAGAAGGAATTGACTATATCACCGATTTTGTAGATAACGATTTGAATCAGAAAATGTTCGATAATTGGATGACAAGTCCGCTTTTTAAGGCAAGATACCAACCCCTTAGTGAATTAATTGATAGCTATAATAGAGGTAATTATTATTCAGTAGCTCAAGTTGCGGTATCGCAAGTAAATGGTATTTTACGTGAGTTTACGAAACGAACAGATGGTCATAGTCCGAGGGAGATGAAGTTGGCAGACAGTGCGCGTGAAAAAAGACCCTATTCAGAAGATTCCATAATCGCGTTCATGAGTTCGGAGAAATTTATAGATCATTTGAAAAATATCTTTTTCAAACCTTACAACTCGGCGACAGAAATAGATGAAGCGTTGCAGCGCCATCCGCTAATGCATGGAGATGTCAAAAATGCAACTCAAGCTATGGCTCTTCAAGGTATTTTATCATTAGACAGCCTATTACATACTGTTCAAAGTGGAGTTATTGCAGAAAGTTGAACTGATTAAGAAGGAAACAATAGTAAGATTCGTAATTAATAGTACTTGCGAATGTGTACCTTTTTACGTGAGAGCGCAATGCCTTGCGCCCCTTCGATAAGGTGACAGGTTAAAACCCCGGATCAAGTCCGGGGCAGGCTCTTTTGTCGTACCGGCAAGTAGGGAGGCTCGACCCCACCCAACGGGCTCGGTAAACCGGCCCCTACGCGACCAACGGGCGTGACGCCCGTTCTACCGATAGACTTCCTTTCGATGTCCGATTCGAATGATCACAATGGATTGCTCTTCAAGATGGATTTCGTAAAGGACTCGCCAATCTCCCACGCGATCGAGATAGGATGCCCGCAAAATTCCCTTCAAGGTCTTTGCCCTTGTCGGGTTCGATCATAAGTTCAAGTATGGCTTTATGAAGTCTCTTGAGCAGAGATTGATCCTTCCGCAACTTTTGTAAATTGCGTTTTGCTCTTGGTGAAAGCTCAATTTTCAAGAAGATCCGCCATCACTTTTTCGAATGGAGTTGTCTTTCCTTCTTTGAATGCTTTCCGGGCGGCGGCAACATCCTTTTTCAGACTTGTACTAGTGAGAATTTCAAGACGCTCCAGACGGTCTTGCATCTCTTGATATTCCGCAGCGTCAACGACTATAAACGGTTTTCTTAATGTTATTGTAAATGTTGGCATTTGATTTCCTTTTAGTTAAGCAGGTCACAAGCAGTCAACCTCCGAGAGTTGACGACTTTGTAAAGATTCCCGCCTGCGCGGGAAAGACGCGCCTATCGGCGCGAGCGGGCGCAAAGCCTTGCGCCCCTACGGACGGGTGCGGAGACCCGTCCTCCTGACAGACGGCGACTGAAGTCGCCGATACCTGTCCCTTGCCCTCTCAAATTTTTCTTCGTATCTTATTGCCTAAGGAACCATTATACGGGCGCTATTCAATGAACTCAATAACCTCTAACGATATACTTGACCGCATCATCATCAATCCCGGCGTGATGACTGGCAAACCCGTCATTCGCGGGACGCGCTTGACTGTCCAGTTCATTCTGGGTCTGCTGTCCAGTGGGATGACGACTCAGGAAATCCTAAGCGAATACTCCGGTCTCCAAGTCGATGACATCCACGCCTGCATCCGCTTCGCCGCTGAGATGCTGGAGACCAGCGACTTTGTCCCGTTGGCGAGCTAAATTTGCGTTTCCTCGTCGATGAATGCACCGGGCCGCAAGTCGCCCTGTGGCTTGAATCCCAAGGGCACGAGGTCTATTCGGTCTATGCGCAAGCTCGCGGCTTGGATGATGATACGGTGCTCCGCAAAGCATCCGGCGAAAACTGGATACTCATCACCAATGACAAGGATTTCGGCGAAATGGTTTACCGGCAACGACTTAGCCATAAGGGAGTGATCTTCCTTAGATTACAGGTTGAAACTCCTGCCTCAAAGATTGATGTGCTGCGCCGTCTCCTTGAGACCTGCGATGAAGCGGTTCTCAAGCGATTCCTCGTTGTGACCGAGAAAGGTATCCGCAGTATTCGTTAGTATTCAGTACTAAGCTTGCTGTGATCGATCTCACAAGATTACCAGTCCGATCACAAATCGATCACAGAGTTTCTCATTGCAGCGCAACAAAATACGCCGGTCTGTGACTCAGTGATCGATTTTTGACCCCCTCCCCCTTTACTTCACCAACACCAACTTCGTCGAGGCGGCTCGTCCGTTCTGCTCAAGCCGCACCAAAAATGAGGCAGGGGCGCATTGCCTTGCACCCCTACGGTTTCATCCAAAATACTGGTTCGAGGTTACAAAAGATCCTTGATCGCGCCTTCAAACACCTCCATCGAACGATAACCGACATAGTGTTCCCGAATAACTCCCTGCTTGTCGATGATGAACGTAAACGGAATGCCGCCCTGCTCGTCCTTGGGGAGATAGTTCTGGTATGCCTTGTATGTCGCGTCGTTGACCAAAGCAACGCGGTAGTCAATAGCGCTCTTCTTCTTAAACTTCAGAACCGCGGCGGCGCCGTCCTTATCGACCGAAACGCCCAAAACTACCAGTCCTTTCGAGCTGTATTTCTTATTCAATTCGTTGAAATGCGGGATCTCCTTGACGCAGGGCGGACACCAGGTCGCCCAGAAGTCGAGAATGACAACCTTGCCTTTGTAGTCCGAAAGCTTCACTGTCTTCCCGTCAAGGTCGATCAGCGAAAATTCCGCCGCCTTCGTTCCGCCAGACGTCGATGGGATCAATTTCTGAGCCGATGCAGGACCTGTCCAATAAAGGAACGACAGCCCTGCTATAAGAACGCTGAGCGTTCCGAAAACAACCTTCTTCATTACAATCCTTTCTTAAACTGGCAACATTTTGAGACGAGAGTATTAACAGATAGTGGTTTAGTGATTCTTGGAGGGCAGGTTTTAACCCGCCGTAAGGGCGGACTGAAGTCCGCCCTCCAAGAGAATCACTACTTGGTTAACACACTCTTGAAGATAATCCAGATCCATAGTTCTCAGCCCGCAGGGGTTGAAAAGTATGAGCCTGAAATTCAGCTCAAATGCCGCTCGATTTTTTCTTCAATTTTTGATTTTGGTAACAGCCCCACGATAGTCTCTTTAACCTTGCCATCTTTGAAGAATAGCAATTGCGGGACACTCGTGACGCCGTATTTCATTGCAGTTTGTGGACTATCGCCAACGTCAACCTCGAAAACCTTGATCTTCCCGACGTATTCGTGGGCAAGCTCTTTCATTATCGGGTGAAGTTTTTTGCAAGGACCGCACCAGGTCGCACCGAAATCCACCAGTGCGAGACAATCGCTATGAACGACCTCGGCGTCGAATTTATCGTCGCCAATCTTCACTAATCCGGACATTTAATCTCCGTTTCTTCTATTGATACAGGAGTCTATCGAACCACAGATATTCAAAGCATGACTGAATGGTCACCCAGCAATCAGTTTAAAATTCTGTGTTCTTCATTTTGCACTCCTCAAAACCCTGTCAAGCACCGGCATGACCTGTTCGACGGTGCGAAAAGCCTCAAATCGCTCGATTTCTACTCCGTCAGGCGTGAAGAATACTACTGTCGGAAGACCCTTGACTCCATAACGCGCCCAGACTGCTTTCAGTTCCGGAGTGATTTTTGTGCCATCGACCTTTACAGCGATAAACTTGTCGTTTATGATGGGTGATACCGATGGATCGCTGAATGTCTTGTGATCGAGCTCCTTGCACGCCACACACCATTCCGCCCAGAAGTCGATCATCATCGGTTTTCCGGACGCTTTAGCCTGAGCAAACCCTTCATCCGGACTGATATGAAGCCAGTTGACGCCGGACGCAATATGCCCATCTTGTTGCGAAGCGGGAGCCGTCGCTATCATTCCGCCGGTCATTGCCGAGGTTAGACCTTGGAGCTTTGCCAAGCCGAGCCAGGTGTAAAACACTCCGGCAATGAGCAAGAAAGTCGCTATCGCCTTGGTGGTTCTTGCGACGAATTCAGCTCCCTCGGCTTGCCGAGTGAAGGCTCCAAAAACCCCCGCAGTGGCAAGGAAGCCAAACCCGACGGCCAGCACAAACCAATCTTTCGGTACAAGGGGATATGCATAATAGTAGGCTGTTGCGATCAATACAAAACCGAAAAAGTGTTTCACCTTTTCCATCCAGCCACCAGCTTTTGGAAGCGCTATCAAAGCTCCGGCTATCGTACCGATAACCACAAATAACAATCCTAAACCACTTGCAAATACAAATAGATATACCATCCCAATGACAACCTTACCAGTTGTAGCTACCCAACTTAGCAAAGCCACCAACACGGGACCCACACAAGGTACTGCAACCAGGCCAGTGGTTGCACCGACGAAAAGCGCGCCTAAATAGCCAGATCTCTTCTTTGAATTGAGCGCTGTCTGAAGCGCTGACGGAAGACTTAACTCAAACGCTCCCATCATCCCGTTTCCCATGACCAGAAATACAACTGCCACAAACCCAATCACTAAAGGATTTTGTGTGCTTAACCCAAATACACCGCCGCTCACCGCCGCGACTAATCCAAGCGTCGCATAGACTAATCCAAGTCCCAACACGAATACCAAAGAGAGTGTAAAGCCTTTCAATCGGCTTCCCCCAGCTCTGCCGCCGATAAATGCTATCGTAATCGGAATAATAGGATAGACACAAGGAGTGAAGCTGAGCAGAACCCCACCGATAAAAATCCAGAGCATTGCCACTGCCGACCCGGAATTTAACGCCCTTTTGGCACGTTCTTCAAGGGATAGACCTCCTGTCGCGGCGTCGTCTGATGGGGGGGATGTGACTGCATTCCCACCAACAGTTATCGACGCAGTGAATGACCTTTCGATCGGAGGTGTGCAGTAAACCGGCTCAACCTCAGTGCACGTCTGGTAGCCCAGCAATCCATTAAAGTCGATTCGGTCGCCATCTTTCAAACTTGAGGCGATGGTGAACGGAAGCACGACATCGATCTTCCCCTTGTAAACCGTCTCGCCATCTAAGGTTGTTCCAGTCGGAAACGAAGCAAGACCCCACTCCACTCCCTGAATGCTGTCAGGAGTAACGAAGAAGAATCCGTTCTCGACAGACGTAATATGAGTGTTTGGCGGCAGAGCAATCTGAACAGTTAATTGCCCACTCCCTCCGACCGGGGTCGGTGAAGGTTCGATTGAGGTCGCCACCAAAATGTCCCGCACTGGATCAAAATCACCTTCTGCCAATGCGGACGCGTTTGTTAGAAGCGCGAACACAATTAGTATTGGCACGCACTTCAGAAGCTCTCTAAAGGTCATTATTCCCTGAATTTATATTTAAGTGTGTTGAACAAGTCGCCAAATCTTATGGAATCGGCCAGGCGTACGCCTCCGTGCGCCATCTGTGTGTACTTAGGCGGGAGCGGACGAGAGCGTCCGCTTGGCCTCAAGCAGACTTTTTCAACAAACTCATAGCGTACTTGACGCCTAAAAAAGTTCTTTATCGTTAAATGATCTTCCGCTCAACCAATGCGTTCACGAAATCACCGGCTGACTCTTCCATGTCGGCAACTATCACATCGATTCGCCAAACACAATATCTGTGCGCCAACTTAATTGGAATCGCAACTCCCAATCCCAAGGCAGTTGTAAACAGCGTTTCTGCTACACTTCCCGCGATGATAGCGGGAGCTAAATCGTTCGCTCTCGCGATCAGATCGAATGCGTTTATCATGCCAATCAGAGTGCCTAAAAAACCCAAAATAGGCGTAATAGAAAAAATAGAAACGAGCCAGGTCAGGTTGTTTTCAAGGATGCCTGTCTCAATGTATCCGGCTGTCTCGATCGCTCGCTTCACCTGATCGATACCGTTGCCCCCTCGAAGCAGACCAGCATGAAGCACGTTCGCCAGTGGTCCGGGGGTTTTGGTACAGACCTCGATAGCAAACGATACACCGCCTTTATCAAGGGCGTCTTTTAGTTCGACCAGAAATTTCCTGACGTCGATGCGGGCATGACTTAGCGTCCAAAAACGCTCAACTGCAAACCAAGTTCCGAATAAGAAGCAAATCAGTATGAACCAGACAATAATCCCGCCTTGGGCGAATTGGTCAATCATTTCCATCGCCTATATCAGCCGCGTTAAACGCCTGTCATTCCTCCACTCGGATCAAATAAAATGAGTCATTTATAGATGTCTGCAAATTGCTATTTGCCCGGTAGAACGGGGCTCCGTACCCGTTCATTCGAATAATTCGTGCTGGTTTGGACGGGTACGGAGCCCCGTCATACCGATCCTTGAGGCTTTTTTAAACCGACTCAAATAGGATTCTTTCGCGGTTATCGTCCTGTAAACTCAATTTTGTTGCCAATGTTGAGCCGTTATTTGTGCGATTGGAAACAGTTTTAACGCTGTTTTGGTTACAGAATCTTCCTCAATAAGTACTTTGTAATAATTTACCCGATCATTCCAAATCAACTGCGCCATTTCCGCCTTTAATAACGATTTCAGATAAACAGCGTCTTTGGCAAGGGCTTCCATTGAATACTCCCGTCCTTTTTCATTAGACATAGCGATCAATCGATTAACATTGGTTTCGCTAACGAAATATTTCTTTCGAAAATCTTCGAACTTATCTGCTGAAGAATAGCCAGATTCATGAGCCAGCTTGGAGCTTAGATCGAATACAACTTGCGCACCAATAATTTGCGCGGTGGCAAGGGTTATCTTTGTGTCCTCAACAACCGAATCCGGGATAACCCCCATTGTTCCATACACAGTTCGACCGCTGAGCGTCTTAAATGGAAAGCGATCTTTTTCAACAGCATCGATACCCTGATCGGTGTAACTGACAGCATAATACTCTTCGCGGCCCTTGTCATAAGGGATCTGAACTAACCTTCCGGATGGAGCGTACCAGTGGGCGGTCGAAAGACGTATCACCGAACCATCCCTCAATGGATAAGTGTTCTGGACAAGTCCTTTACCAAAGGTCTGCTGACCGACAATCAGGCCTCTATCGAGATCCTGCACCGCGGCGGCGATTATCTCTGAGGCTGAAGCACTCCCTCCATTGACCAGAACGATCAAATCCCACATCGGGTGCGTATTAGGGTCTGTCGAACGATAAGTCGAGTCGTCTTCGTGGTTGCGTCCACGGCGGGAAACGATTATATAGCCAGCTGGCAAAAACATATCTGCTGTCGCAACCGCTTCATTTAGTCTCCCACCGCCGTTATTCCTCAGATCAAAAAGCAGTCGTTTCATACCGGCAGATTCCAGTTTGTGCAGAGCTTGTTCCAATTCAGAGGAGGTCGTGGCAGAAAACTGGTTCAGTAAAATATAGCCCGTCGAATCATCGATCATAAAGCTTGTAAATACGGAGTAGATCGGAATATCATCGCGTATAACAGTAAAATCTATCGGTTCATTTAGACCTTCTCTGATAATTTTTAGATTGACACGCGTGCCTCTCTTTCCGCGCAGTCTTTTAAAAACTTCATCTTCAGAAATTCCAAAAGCGCTAATGCTGTCGATTTCGATGATGCGATCTCCGGCTCTGATGCCGATTCGGTCTGAAGGTGAACCAACCACCGGAGCGATAACCGTAATCAGCTCATTCTGAATAACAAAAGATATTCCTATACCCTGAAATTCGCCGAGGTCGCGCTCTGATAATTCTCTTTGCTCAACGGCGGGAATATAGACAGAATGGGGATCGAGTCTCTTCAACATTCCCTCGATGGCCCCTTCGGTCAAGCGGTTGGAATTGGGGTTCTCAACATAGACACTTTCTACCAACGACATGACAGCGGCTATTTTTTGTGCTTGGGTGATAATCGAATCGCTGGATGCGAAGAGCCTTATACCAACCCAGATTGCGACCCCAATCACCATGGCGAGAAGTACTGCGCGAGTCGGTTTCAAGGTTTAATTGTTTCCTTCATTAGCCAGCTTGGGGCTTGCCGCATGAGAATCGCCCCAATCGTCATATACAGCTTCGCGCCTAACCAGATTGAAACCATCATTACTATTGTTAGAAGTATCTTGCGACTCACGTTCATGGTGACATTATTTTGACTCAGGATCATGTTCGCCCAACTCTTGCCCCGGGGTAACGCTTGATTAAGCCTTTCATCTGCATTGAGGTGATCAGTCGGTTTACTTCGATGGCATTCATTCCGCTTTTTTGGATCAATTCATCAACTAATTTGGAGCTTGATTCGAGCAAATTGTAGATTTTCAATTCGTTTTCCTGCATGCTCGGCAAAGCCAAAGATGCGGCAACGTTCAGCACGGGAGCTAATTGCGATTTTAGATGCTCAATGATTTCCGCCGCGGTCTCAACAAGGTGAGCGGCTCCATCCTTTATCAATCGATGGACGCCTGCCGAGCGCGGCTGTCCAGCCATACCGGGAACCGCGAACAATTCCCTTCCTTGTTCGAGAGCGCATTTGGCGGTGATAAGCGCTCCGCTTTTGACCCCGGCCTCGACAATGACCGATCCGAGGCTTATTCCGGAAATAATCCGGTTGCGGGGAGGAAAATTGTGAGGCTCCGGACCGGTACCGGGAAGGTACTCGGTCATGATCGCGCCTTGAACAGAAATTTTCTCGTAGAGTCGTTTGTTGGAGGGTGGATAAACCTTATCGACGCCAGTTCCAAGCACCGCGATAGTACGACCGCCGCCTGCCAATGCACCCTCATGGGCAACTGAGTCAATTCCTAACGCCATCCCACTAACTACTGTCACACCGGCTTGCGCAAGTTCCACGCCCATCCTGAAGGCAATTCTCTGGCCGTTATCAGTGGGCACTCGCGTTCCAACCACTGCGACACAAAAGTCATAAAGCGGTGACGTCTCGCCTTTAACAAAAAGAATGACCGGCGGGTCAGATATACCCTTAAGCCGCGAGGGATATTCAGTATCCCAAAGGGTCACCACCTTTGCACCGGCTTTCTCGGCGGCTTCCATTATCTTGACTGCCTTATCGAGCGCCCGACCAGTTCGAACCACACTTCGGCCGACTTCGAGCGGCTGATTAAGCACCGTCGAAATTTCTCCTGCCGGGGCGGCAAGGACGGCTTGTGGAGAGCCGAAGGTGTTAACAAGCTCAAGCGCTCGTCGGTTACCGAT
Organism: uncultured Caldithrix sp.; assembly: GCA_964355675.1. Taxonomy (GTDB): domain Bacteria; phylum Electryoneota; class AABM5-125-24; order Hatepunaeales; family Hatepunaeaceae; genus CAMBDS01. Next base: position 33,955 of record CAYHEC010000023.1, on the reverse strand, counting down.
ACCGGACGAGGATTTGAGCGCTATCAGAGCAATTCTGCCGGCGCGATCGATGTCGATACGCGGTTTATTCACTGCCAGCTGGGGACGGTTTCTGGAGGGAATTGGAGATGGTCTCGACCAGCTCTTTTAATCCCTCCCCGGTTGCGGCAGAGATGATTAAATCAAATTTAAGACGCGAGCGATTATCCTTGGGTTTTGTCAGGTCAGACTTGGAACGCACGAAGAGCTTAGGAAGTTTCGACAAGCTTTCGGAGTAGCTGTGCAACTCATTCAGCAAATCGTCACGAGCTTTGGTATAATTTTGTTCGGGCGTTTCTATCAGAACGACAATAAGTCTTGTCCGTTCAATATGACGGAGAAATCGATGACCAAGGCCACGCCCGGTATGTGCTCCCTCGATCAAACCGGGAATATCCGCCAGAATAAACCGTCCGTAATCTCCAACCTTAACAACGCCAAGCGAGGGCTCAAGAGTGCTGAATGGATAGGCGGCGATCTTGGGAGTTGCATCGGAGAGAGCCGCCAGAAGCGTCGATTTTCCGGCATTGGGCTTGCCGACAAGTCCAACATCAGCAAGAAGTTTTAATTCAAGCCTAAGTTTTAAGGTCACTGCTTCGCCACCCGGGTCAACCCTTCGGGGAGTCCTGTTAGTCGATGAAACGAAGTGGACATTACCGCGACCTCCCCGACCTCCTTTGGCTACAATTAGTCTTTCACCCGCATTTTCCAAGTCAGCAAGAAGTTCACCATTCTCTTCATTGAACAACAACGTGCCCGGGGGAACATATAAAATTACATCTTTTCCCGCTTTGCCGCTTTTGCGCCCACCTAACCCATTTTTTCCATCAGTTGCGGCGATTCGGCTGTTGAGAGTAAAATCCTCGAGTGTGGTAAGTTGAGCGGAGGCTTGGAAAATGACGTCACCGCCACGACCGCCATCTCCGCCATCAGGACCGCCCTTTGGAACAAAGGGAGCTCGATAAAAGCTTGATGAGCCCGCGCCGCCCTTGCCCGATTTAACGTAAATTACGATTTCATCTATAAAACGCATATATTTGGAAAGTGCCTTTTGATTTGTATCTAAATGGAATTACAATACTGTCGATGCAAAAAGAACGATTAAGTTTGCGAGCGTACACAAGGCATTCAGAATTTCAGTCACGCTGGCATTAGCGACAACGCCGGAGTTAAGATTGGCGACAGGATATAACAACGCAATTTCAAACAACAGAAGGACCAGACTCGCTTTGTTCAATCTCTCGCGACCTCGATTCCATGAGAAAAAAACGGCAGTTCCTGCTGAAATCAGCCCAATAACCGTGATGGCAATCGGAGGTAGAAGGTGGTAGTACATAAAGGCTCCTGGAAGTTCATCTCATCCGCGTAGGATAAGCGTCTCGCTTGTCTTGCATCGCGTAGGGCGGGCGTCATTCCCGTCGCGATGTGTCGTGATGGAATACCAACCTACGTGTAGTCAACCGGGACGGTTAACCTACGCGAGTGTCTCTACGGACTACATGTACGAGAGAGGCCGCGATCCTCACCGGTCGTAACCGGCGCGACCGCGGCCCTCAATTCAATCAACGAATGATCGGCTACTTAACCAGAACAATCTTCTGGCTGGCAGTCCTACCGTTCGATTCAAGCTGGATAACATAGAGTCCGGTTGCGAGTTCGGAAGCATCGATGGTTAACAGGTGCTGACCTGCCTGGAAACGACCTTCTGCAACACGGGCAACCTCACGACCGTTCAGATCATAGACTCCAAGCGTCGCAAATGCCATGCGTGGCAGTGAAAAGCTTAGTGTCGTCAAACCATTGAACGGATTCGGGTAAGCCTGATTCAAAGCGAAGTGGAACGGAGTCGGATTATTCCCTTTATCGACGTCCGCCAGACCGAGGTCATTTGGATTTCGCATTGCGATTGCATAACGACCATTGTTCTCACAAAGAACGCCTTTCATGCCGGAGATCTCTGTTCCGCGGGCGAAATCACGAAGACCCATTGTAGTAATATCGTTGGCGGTCAACCCGATGCTGGTGAAATATCCGGTGGCAGTATGGTCGCTATCGGTGATAGGCCAATAAGTGCGGTTCTCGGGACGTATGACCGGATTATTCAACGAATCGACTTCGAAAGGATTTCGAAGTTCAACCAGACATCCTTCCAAAGCTTCGACGCCATTGGAGTAGAGCAGGTCGCTTATTCCGGCAAGGCGTAGCGTGGCAGGAAGAGCTTGCCCCTGAGCAATAACCTCTACCGAAGAAGCTTGAATGTAGGTTTCAAATTCCCACTTGGTCGGATTCTGCATATCCCGTTCGAATACCGTACCGGTAACTGTTACACGGTCACCAAGATTAAGATTCTGCTGGACGCCGCGGACAAAGATTCCCGACCACGCCGCGGCTCCATCCTGGATGGCATACGCGCCATAGACTTCATTGAAGGTAGATGGAGTTGTTACTACGCCGGTGACGGTAACTTCATAACCCCGATAGAACGAGTAATCAGTTTCCCAATCATCGGGACGTTCCTGAAGATCGCGGATGACGAGTTCGCCATTATTGCGAACGACATAGCCCCACCACCAATTGGCTTGTGGCGCGATGGCGGGAAGGCCTACATCATTAACCCCACGAATGCGATACCAGACAGTCGAACCAGCGGCTTGCGCAGGAATTGTCGCGCCCCAGACGTCGCCATCGACCGTCGCCATAGCAATTTCACGCTCGTTCTCACCGTTGACACGGTAAATAATCGAGGCATTATCAACTGCATGATCGCCACCGCCTACAATGGCGGCAGTCACCATAACTTGATTCCCCGGCGTCGGAGCGCCCGGATTTCGGAGCACATCATCGATCTGTGGACGGAAATCAAGGTTGTTATGGAAAGTGAAATCTTCCGATGGAAGCACAACCGGATCGTTTAGTGGAATATCATTGATATCAATCTTTTGATAGATCCATGGAGAATTTGTCGCCGGACCTTCAGACGGAGTCTGGATGGTACCGCCGGCTTCTGTATCGCGGACATACGCCAAGTGCAGGAAACCATCCGCGGCAGTAGCTACTGACTGCCATGCCTCGCTTGCCATCTGACCCGGCTCCGGCGCCGCGTTACCTTCCCAGAAAGTTTCGGTAGCGTTGACCGGCTCACGCCAGGTGATACCATAGTCGGTAGATACCGAGATCATGATTTCGGCGGCCTTGTAGCCTAAAGCAGAGGTATCCTGCGCCGGAAAGTCATAAAGGAAGGGCTCGCTGTTAGGATCATTCGGGTCGTAATCAGGATTGAGCTCTTGAATCTTGGGGAAACTGACCCACGTAATATAGATCGTTCCTTCGCGATCAGGATCGAAGGCAATGGAACCACGGTCGGCGTTCATTCTCCAAGCGCCGGCACGCGAGTGCCATGTTCCGCCATTATCGGTTCGATTGAAGTAGTAGGCATCGTAAACCATGGTGATGGTATCTTGTCCGTCTTGCCCACCATGCTCAGACCAGAACCAAAGAATACAGTGCTCGGCTGTTGCGCCGTCTGCTGGTTCCGGGTCATCATCCTCAACAGGCTCTTCTTGGAACATTGCGGTCGGGAAGACTGCATAGAGATTGTCGTCGCCCCACGGGTCGAACTGAATATCCATATCACAATATGGACGGAAGGTATCGCCGTAGGCTTCGTTCATGTCGAATTCGGCCAATTCCGGACGCGGAGGTATGATTTTCGTCAAAGACTTCATGCCACGCTGGAAGTCGAAATTACGACCGTCTTGGGAAACGATATATTGGATATCGTTGTTCTTCTGCCACCACCCGGGAGCCGCATCCCACGCGCCAAGGTTGCTTCCGACGCGGTTGTGAAAAGTCGCCAGAACGACTCTGTTCGAAGTCACGGAAGAAGCCGCGACTGCGCTTATTGTACCTGATGTATCGATATCGATCGCGGGATCGTTCCAGCCCCAATTCTCGAAACCGCGGTCAGGCTCGCCGCGCCAGTAGGAAACTCTCTGCCAGAGCTGACCGGCGCCAGCAGGAAAATCGCCATTCTCAGTCGAGAGGAGATGTGTGAAGTTGTTTCTGGAAACTGTTCCGTGAGGCCAAATCAACTGTGTATTAGGCCATGGGTTGGGATAGCTTGAATTGAAAGCGCCAAATCCACGATCGAAATCGTAGCCTTGCGCGGTCCCAACATAATCACCAGCGTGATCTGGAGGTCCAATCACATGGTAAAAAACCATGGTGCGTTGGTCAGAGGGCAGTAATGCCAGATTTGTATATCCTGAACGAGAACCATTATCGACAACGGGAACATCGTCGGGATCGTAGAGAAGTTGATCGTTTTCAAGAAAGTTCCAGACGACATGACGTGTCGCCTGTTGTGCGTCGTATCCTTTCATCCAGACGAAATGGATACCACCATCGACGTCCTTGGCAATCATTTTGCCGATAGAACCGTTGTGCTGATAATCGTACCAGGTCGAGCCGATTACAATTTCCTCACCGAGGGGATCTCGGTTGGGAGTCCGATCCCAGCCACGGTAGTCGGACATATCGGGAGTAATTTCTCCATTGTATTGATTTTCGACATCCAGTCCGATAATTTTTACTGCTTTCATGTCGCTTTTTCCAGCGATCATAAATGACGGCAACGGATCCTTGGGGCGTGCAGACGCCACCGTGCATATTGCAAGTAAAATAGATAGTCCGAAACCCCACGACTTACGATGCATTTGACCTCCTAAACAGTTCGTATCGGCCTGTGCCGATAACGGTTTTCCAAGCATTTGGCTGTTGAAATCATCTCCGCCGCTTAGAATCCGTTTACTTATTGATGAGTACAACTAAATTACAATTTTTTCCGCTGTTTGTCAAGCCCGTTTAGCGAAATGCCAAACCGATATACCAGCGCCATAGATTTTCCCCCCACACAAGTGAGACGAGAGCTCCCGCCGCGAGATAGGGACCAAACGGGATTTTTTCGCCCCATTTTTTTCCTCCGACCATTATTAACCCGCCTCCAACAATACCGCCTAAGAATATACCAATGATGTACATTCCCGAGGTATGAGCCGGGCCGAGGAACAATCCGATCATTCCGGCGAGTTTAACGTCGCCCAATCCCAGCGTTTCCTTATGGAACAGAAGACTGCCTATCAATCCCATCAGGTAAAGCAACCCAAATCCAACCAGACCACCCAGAACCATTTGCAACCAAAAGTCTGTGCGAAAAACGAGTGTCAGGCCAATCGCTCCAATCGATCCTGCCAAGGTCAATACATTTGGCAATCTCATCGTCGCCATATCAATTGCAGATAAGGCTACCAACACAGCAGACATGTAAAGATAAATTAATAAATCCCAGCTCCAACCGGTTTTCCAGAGAATAAGCGCGAATAATAACCCTGTAAGCATTTCGATGGCCGGGTAGCGCCAGGAGATCGGAATCTTGCATCCGGCACATTTGCCACGCAAAAGTAGAAAGCTAATAATCGGAATATTTTCCCAAGGCCTGATCGGGCGATTGCACTCAGGACAATGCGAGCTGGGAAAAGCAAGTGATTCACCCTTCGGCAAACGATAAACGATCACGTTCAGGAAACTGCCGATGATAGTTCCCAGAACGGTGATCGCCAGGTATTCAGGCCAAAGCGGCGAGTAGTGAGTCATTTACAAGGTACACTACGGCTATGAATTAATCGAGAAGTTTGAGCGCTTAAGCGACTTTTCAGTTCCCCTACGCTTTTCAGAGCAACGAGAGGCACGCAAATCGTGCCTCTCGCGACATCTAAGAATAGAGATTTCAGTCACCTGCCTCTACAGACCGCGCTGGAGCGCCATTCCGAGTTTGAAGATCGGCAGGTAGATCGTCACAATAATCGAGACTACCACGCCACCGAGTACCATAATCATGATCGGTTCGATCAGCGAAGTTAAGCGGCTGACAATGGCGTCAACCTGTTTTGCGTAGAAGTATGCCGCTTTGTCAAGCAGTTTATCCATTTCACCGGTTTCTTCGCCAGTAGCAATCAACTGAACTAGTGTCGGCGGAAATACATCCACTTTTTTCATGGCAACTGATATGGCAAAACCGTCCTTGATGAGCATTTTGGCAGTCTCGAGCGCTTTTACCAGCACGCGGTTTCCAACAACCTTTTGTACGTGTGATAGTGATTCAAGAACTGGGACGCCTGAGGCAAGGAGGATGCCGAAGGTCTTGGCGAACTTATTCATCAATGAGTTTTCGACAAGCATTCCGAATACGGGAAGATGGAGCTTAATCGTATCGAAGATCATGCCGCCTTTTTCGGTCATCGACGAAACCCATGCCGCCACTATCGCGGCGATTGACAGCAGAAGAACAGGAAAGAAGTTTCGAGAAATGCCTTGAGATACGGCGACCAAAGCCCGTGTAGGGCCAGGAAGGCGTGCGCCAAATTTAGCGTAAATCTCAGCAAACTGAGGCACTACGAAAACGAGCAGTCCGGAAACAATCAAACCCATGAAGACGAGCACGATCACCGGGTAAGTAAGTGCGGAGATGACCTTCCGTCGCGTATCTTCCATTTGCTCGAGATAATCCGAAAGTTCTTCAAGAATAACATGGAGCGAACCGGAAATTTCGCCGGCATGAACAAGGGCGACGTAGAGACCGTCGAAAACTCCCGGATTAAGACTAAGAGCCTCTGAAAGCGCCATACCTTTTTTCAGGTCATTGGCGACTTTGGCGAGCACTTTTCGGAAACGGGGATTTTTTTCCTCGATCATCAGGTTGCCGATGGACTTCTCAATCGTCAGACCTGCCGAGAACATGGTCGAAAGCTGACGGGTGAAAAATACAAGAGCGTTGAGCGGAACATGTTGTTTCATCCGCTCAAGCGATATCTGCACCTGTTCATAGACAGGCGGCAGAGCCGATTCCCCCATCGCCGTGCGAACTTCGCGTAGCGATATAACTTTGAATCCCTTCTTGGTGAGGGATTGCATTGCGGTATCGAGGTTTCCGGCGCGAATTCTATCTTCGCGCCTGATCCCTTTGGCGTCAGTGACTACGTATTGGAAATTGGGCATAGACTTACCTTGTTACCCGCTTACTTTAGTATCAATCATCATATTCTTGTACCGTCACGCGAAGGACTTCCCTGACGGTGGTGGTTCCTGCGGCGATTTTGCGGAAGGCTGCTTCGCGTAGCGAGACCATGCCACGGCGAACCGCTTCTTCACGAATCTCTTCCTGGTTCGCGCTGTCGAATATCAGGCGCTTGATCGGGCCCTTCACTTCGAGCAGTTCGAAAATTCCGTTCCGGTCGTAGTAGCCTGTGTTGCGGCAATGAACACAACCTTTGCCGCGATAGAACTTCATATCCTTCCAGCGCTCTTTTTCAGATTCGGTCATCGCCAGCGCCGCCATCTCAAACTCGTCCGGGATATACTCGGTTTTGCATTTGGTGCAGATTTTTCGCACCAGACGTTGAGCCATCACCAATAGTAAACAGCTTCCCACCAAAAACGGGGGTACTCCGATGTCGATTAGACGCGTGATCGTTGATGGCGCGTCGTTGGCGTGCAGTGTTGTGAAGACAATATGACCGGTAAGCGAAAACTTGACGGCAATATCGGCTGTTTCACCGTCGCGGATTTCACCGATCAGAAGTTTGTCGGGGTCCTGACGAAGGATCGATCGAAGCGCCGCTGAGAACGTCAACCCGATTTTAGGCTTGACTTGAACCTGATTAATACCGCTGGAATGATATTCCACCGGGTCTTCTACGGTGGTTATATTGTCATCGGGCGATTTGATTTCGCTCAAACTTGCATAGAGGGTCGTTGATTTTCCAGATCCGGTCGGTCCGGAAACAATGACCATCCCGTAAGGCTGAACAATGTTGCGCTTGAAAATACGGAAGAAATCTGATTCCATACCAAGCTGAGACAGCGAACGACTAAAAGAAGTCTTGTCAAGAAGACGCATGACTATCTTTTCGCCGTTTACCGTTGGCAAAATCGACACACGCACGTCAACTTCGCGGTCAGCGGCTTTGATCGAAAACCGGCCGTCCTGCGGCAGGCGTTTTTCGGCAATATTTAGACGAGAAATAATCTTTATACGGGAAATAATGCCGGGGTGCGAAGAATGTGGCGGCGTCATGACTTCTTGAAGCACGCCGTCGATGCGATACCGAACCGAAACAAATTCATCCTGATATTCGATATGAATGTCGGTAGCACGCTCTTTAAGACCATCGGCGATGATCATATTGACAAGCTTAACAATGGGCGCGTCCTCTACCGTCGAATCGGCCTTGGTCATATCGACCATACCCTCTTCGTCGGTCTCCGACTCGGCAAATATCTGCAAATCGCCGATGACGTCTTTTACATCGCTCGCTTTACGAATGCGAATATAGAGTTGCTCGATTGCGGACTTTATTCCGGAAGGCGTGGCGAGTACAGGGATTACTTTCTTCCCGGCGAGCTTTTGAAGATTATCGATTGAGATAATATCATCAGGATCAACCATTGCCACAACTATTTGTCCGTCCACTAATCTATTAGCAATCAGTGTGTTTTCACGGGCAAATGCTTCGGGAATAATTTTCACGACCTCTTCAGGAGCTTCAAGAACTTGGTCATTGTCAAGAAACTCGATATCCATTTGCCGCGACAGACCGCGATAGACATTTTCTTCGACAGTAAAGCCAAGTCTGATAAGAAGCGATCCCAAGCGCTCGCCGGAGTATTGCTGTTCGGCGAGTGTCTTCTTAAGCTGTTCTTGTGATATTACTCCATCTGCGACAAGAATATCGCCGAGTTTGGAGAAGGGGGGGAGGTGCTTTATAGCTTCCATTACTTAATTTTGAGGGCTCAATTAGGCGGTTGTGGTACTTTATTATACAATGAGTTTTGCCTGTAAAACCGACCGTCAGGATTAAAGGCATCCTTGTCATCGAACGAACTCAAAGAAATAAGGGTGCGGCGTCGCGGACGACGCCGCACCCTTCTTCATCCGATCAACGAAATCTTAGTGACGAGTACAGAAGAGGAAGCCGGGATCGGCTGTCACATCATAACCTTCGACGCCTGCTTCGATATGAACAGTAACTTCGAGTGTGAAGTCGTCGAGGTAGAAGTCGTCCATCTTGCCACGAAGGTAAACGGTTGCAACTCCGGGTTGTTCGTTATGGTTCTGATTGACTACGCCGGTGTATTTCCGTGCGGCTTCAGGGAAGAACTGTGTATAACGACCACCGACCTGATTGCGCCAAAACATACGAGCGCGATCAGTGCTGAAGAGAATTGGACCGTTATTGATGTTGATTTGGTGACCGTCTTGCAGAACGACCCAGCATCTTACAAGGCAGGTGTCATCGGGGCGGCCTCGATCAAACATCCAGTTAGCGGGATCGACATTCAATTCCAATGTACCATCTTGAAGCGGCAGTTTGTGTTGACGCTGGGCAGTAATCTGTCCATTGGCAACCTGTACTTCGGCTTGAATGGTGAATGGTTCGAACGTCTTAACGCTGTGATAGTAAAGAAATGCGTATGCCAAACCGTTTGTGGCTCCCGATCCGATATCGTTGCCGGTGAAACCTGGGTCGATGGTCGCAATATCATCCGGGATGACAGTGAAACCGACCGGAATGTTATTGGCAACGGGGTTCAGGTGAGAGTCGTAAACGCGTGCAGATACCGGGATTTGCCAAGTACCACCGCCTGCGTCATCACCGTTATCGTTAACGTCGATGTCGATAGCGGCGGGAGGACCGGCTACTACCTGTACTGTCGAAAGAATAACAGATACTGTGTCTCTGCGCCACGGTCCGCCTGTGCTGTCAGGATCTTTCCATGTGTAGGCTTTGACAAGAACGCCACCGACCTGGAATCCTGAGTTAAGAGACATTACCGATATACCGTTGGCAGTTCTTGCTGAATCGGTTTGTGTTCCATTAGAGAAGGAGCAACCTTCTGGTGGAGGTGGTTGATTCAGTAGTCTGTAAACAACATTCGTTGAACGTCCGATGTTATTACCGTTAGGATCTAACACGGTTGCCGTCAAAGTTGTCGTTTCGTTACCGCCTGTCTCCTTCACCGCTATTTGCAGTGGATTGGCCGCGATCTGGATTACATTAGGCCTTCCGGCAACGAATGTAACTGTGGTCAATCCCACAACCGTAATGCCACCGGGCAGAGTCACAGTAGCGGTTATTTCCGCCACGCCAGAGCTGACTCCGGGAGTCAACCTTGCCAAAGCGATACCATTCGCGCCCGTGACTGAAGAAGACGTAACGTCTCCCATAGTCGTGGCAAAGCGTACAAGTATGCCTTGCTCAACCGCATTACCTGCTGTATCGGTCACGATTGCGGTAATATCAGAGTACACGTTCGGGTCGTTTGTCAGCAATTCGTTTGGATTGGCTGTAACACGAACGTTGTTAGGTGGGCCAGGCAACAAAGTAATATTCACTTCGTTACTGTAAACCGCCGTATCGTTGTCGTTGATAACAAATGCCGCCAAAACTGCCACACCTACGAAGTTTCCAGCAGTATAGCGGGTTTCAGCGACGCCGAACGCGCCAATAGGAACCGCCTGCGGATTAAACGTACCGCCAGCGCCTGTAACCTCAAACTGGACTAGTGTTCCGGGAGTTGCGAATGCGCCGTTGACAAGCACGGCAGTAGCTCGAATTGTAGCTGTGTCTCCGCTTGCCGCCGCCATTTGATTTTTAGTGGTAGTAAGCGATATCGAGCTAACTGGGTTGCGCGGACTGATCGTCACTTCACAAGAGTCAATCAGGTTCAGGGGATCGTACTTAACGTAAATCTTCGCCGGTACAACATTCCCATTAAGGTCTAATGAGGGGATACCGAGATTGGTGAAGATTGTGTCAACGATACCAAGTGCGTTGGTGTTTATCGGTGAGGTGATCGCACCGTGTGTCGATGTAAAGACTAAAGGTCTATCTGAGAGCGCTTGACCTTCTCCATCTTTCAGCAATGCACGAATACGGGCGAAAGTAAGACCGCCATCGGCAAAGATTTCAGTTCTATCTGTGGAGATCTCGAGAAGTCCACCGATTTCTGATGTCTTTTGGACGACAATCTGAGTTGTCGCGTCGTACTGAGTTCCGGGAATCGAGGCAGTGATGTGCGCCGTCCCTTCCTCGTAATTGCTTCTGAATTCTGCAGTAGCGACACCGCTCGAGTCAGTGACTGTAATTTTGGACAGCGCGCCCAAATCGGTCACAAATCTGACTTGAACGTTGGCAATCCCAACATTTTCAGCATCCCGGACCTGAGCCCGTAACTCAGCCTTACCGGAAGAGTCAGCTGGAATGATCATATAAATCGGGAAAGCGCGCAAAGTCAATGAGCCGATGTCGTTATTCAGCCTTTCCACGTTCAACAGGAGCGAATTAGTGATCGGATCTTCTTCTGGACTTGGAACAACGGTTACTTCAACGGTCTCTCGACCGAACATCCCAAGTGTCGTGAAGAATGTTGAGTCCAAACCGTTAGCATCGGTAGTATCGAACGCGCTAACAGCCCCAAACCCAGCAGTTCCGTCTTCGGCATGAATCGCGACATCGACATGCACACCGGGAACGCCGACATGATTTGAATCGGTCACTGTAACGTAGAGCCAGACAATTCCATTTGCTCCGGGAGCAACCTTGATTGTCGGACTCGGGGTCGAAATAGAAACATTTGCCGGAGCGGCAACCGGTCTGACCTGAACGGTCGTAGTACCGGTGCTATCACCGACTCGAGCGGTAACTGTTGCAGTTCCGTACCTGTTCACAATCGAGGTAAAGTTCCGAACAACTGCCCCGTTAAAATCTGTAGTGCCCGTGTCACTACTCATGATGCCCATACCGCTCGGCAGAACACTGAAACGAACCTGCATCCCTTGAAGGGCGTTTCCAGCGCGGTCAAGAATACGAGCAGTTATCGGCGTAGTACGCGTTGCATTCGGTGGAACTCCAAGTGATGGATCTGCGGCTTCGACGCTAATCGGTCCGAGAACATCATTTGGAACTTCAATTGTAATCGTTAGTTTGCTTGTTACGGAGCCGTTTCGGGCTTCGATAACGACGTCCCCGGACTGTTCGATTACTACCGAATAAGTGGCCCTAACCTGTCCATTATTGTCGGACGTGGTATCAGTGGCCAACTTGGCGACTCCGCCCTTCCATGACAACGGGTTCACGATGGCGAATTCGATCTTCTTTCCCGAAAGACCTACACCTTGTGCGTTGCGGCCAATGGCTGTAATCGTTTCATTACGAATCTCGCCTTGAAAACCGCGAATCAGAACGTGAGTGGATCGCAACTCGATGTAGGCGATCTCGCCATTATTCCCGCCTGAACCAGGGTTGTTTGTCGTCTTATTATCGCACCCGACCATCACGCCGAGCGTCAACAGAGACAGTACCGCCAGGCTCAATACCATAAACTTCTTCATTTCCGTTTCCTCCATGATTTTACTAATTGCCCATAACATCTTTACTAACACCTTTTCCGCCAAGAGTTCCCTACCTGACGGACATTATTTGGGTGCTTTTCCTACAGCGATTTTATCATTATCAGCACCGTTGCAACTTGTGAAGCGACTAACAGGAGATCTTTTGTAAGCTCCCACCAGTCAACTTCTTGTTTCTCAGGTACAAATACGGTATCGCCAATCTCAATGGGCGTCGATTTTTTTGGTTTCATCCAAGTCCCGCTATGCGCTTTGATTAAGCGTTGCATTCCTTTGCGGGCATTCCAAGAGTAGCCACCGGCTTTTTGGATGTAATAGTAATAATTTTCACCGGGTATGTAACGTATAAGACCCGGGTTGTTCACCTGCCCCGCAACCTTAACAGTGGGGCTTAGAGTCGGAACCTCAATTTCATCTTTATCTTGAAGAGCAATGTCTTGCGAAATATCGCCTTGACGAATCAGTTTTTCGAAATTAACAACTACTGGTGGAGCTTCCTCGCGAGAACGTATCTTAAAATATTCATATTCCATCTCGGTCATGTCTGCGACCGAAAGTGCTTTTAATCGTTCATATTCAGGGTCTTCAGCATCGATCAATGACAGACGTATCACTCGAGCACTGTATAAATTCGCTCTATCGGTCAGGCCGCCGCATTCCGAGATTATATCGGTGAGTTTAGTCTTATCATTGTCGATTGAGTAGGTTCCGGGATACTTAACTTCACCCTTTACCGTCACCTGATACTTTTGTCGATAGTCGGTTTTCTTGCGAACAAATATTCTGTCGTCAGCTTGCAATTCGAGATTTTCTGAGCTATTCTCGCTCAAATCAACGTGAAGCTCTATCCGGGAGGGGTTATTCCCGTTAAATCTGACTATTAAAATATCTTCTGTGTGGGCGTCGGTTCTGAAACCCTGCGATAACTCTATAATATTCCAAAGGTTATCGCCTTCAAGAAACTCGAATTCGCCGGGACTTTTTACCGCTCCAAAAATATTGATAACGCCTGTTTGGCGCGTTACCAGCGGCACATCGACAGCATCGCCATCGTGCAAAATCGGATTATACTGAGGATCGCCTGTAGTAAAATAGCGCTGAAGATCTACGCGGCGAACCTTTCCATCCATGGAAACTATTGTTATGTGTCTAAGAGAAGCTTCCGGTCGCGCTTCACGTGCAAGCTTGGCTTCTTCTCGAGCCCGACGTTGTTCCGCCGGAGTCATCTCTTTATAGTTAGGCTCTATACTGGGATCAAATTGTTCAGTTCGGTCAGGTAACTTTAAATCACCGGCTTTCTCAATCAGGCTGGTGAGCCTGTCGATAGCGCTGACCTCATAAACTCCCGGAACTTCGACAGCGCCGCTGATACCCGCTTTCATCATTCTTACTCCGATCAGTCGGAGTGTTATGTTAGCGCGGGGGTAGAATGATTTCGATGTTTCCTTTGTCAGCTTTTCTGCGGCGACAATCGTGAGTCCGGCAACTTTGATATTGCCAACTCCATCTTGTGAAATCATTCCGTCTGGCGCAACCATTACTTCCTGGCGATTTTCGATACCGCCCCAGATAGCAATCTCAAGCCTGTCGCCCGGACCAAGAACGTAAGTTGCAGGGTCAATCGCCCCTTCCAGCGCTATTGTAGCGCCGGAAGGGGAAATATTCGACCGTTTAATCTTTGATTCACCGGGTAGTTCACCTACGGCAATCGGCTTGGTCTGTCCGTATGCCAAAGAACTTATCAGGAGAATCAGACGTACCAGACGACTGAAGCCGTTCTTTAAGGGCGAATGGAATTCCATTTTCCTCAGCCGGTCAGTATCCGGCATCGAAATCGTCTTTACTTCTTGTTCTCCTCAGACTCTTTTTGAGCGTCTGAGTCAACATTCAGATCGTTCTTATACCGTTCTTCAGTATCCATAACACCGCTTGATTTACCGATGTATGTGTACTCATCGACCAGTATGTGCGGCGTTACTTCGATAATGAGGTCAGTCTTCTTCAGCAAAGTAACAGTATAGCGGAAGAGTCCGCCAATAAAGGGAATATCACCGAAGAAGGGCACTTTGTGAACTGACTTCGTAGAAGTGATTCCCATTAGACCACCGACGACGATCGATTGATGATTTTTCACTCGTACTGTCAAGTCAGCGGACCGTCTGACGATACGTGGAATTGTCTGATCGGGGCCGATAAACTCGAAAAGGGAACTTACTTCCGGCTTTATATTTACAGTAATAAATCCGTCGGTGTTTACTTGAGGTGTTATCGCAAGTTTGATCCCAACTTCGGCTTCTTTTACAGTCACTTGCCCACCAACGCCACCGGCGCTGGTAACGTAAGGAATAATATCCTGCAATTCGATTGTTGCAGTCCGAGAGTTCATCGTCGTAACTTTGGTATTGGTTAGGACTTCTGCGCGGCTGTTTTTCAGAAGCCAATCAAGAGCAAGCTCATAAATCGGCTGACTGCGCCAGAATGTCTTACCAATGTCGTTCAGATCGTTCAGCTGTTCGAAGGGTTGAAGTTGCGAACCGCTACCCGCTGAGGCTCCAGAAGGCTGAATATTCCCTTCATAAAGGAATTCTCCAGTTTTCGTAGAGAGTTTCGACCAGTTAATGCCGAGTTTCTCTTCATCCTCAACGCCCACTTCGATAAGCCGTGCTGACAGTGTAATTTGAAGTGCGGGTTGATCGATGTTTTTTACGACTCGTTCGATATCAGTGATAATCTTCGGAGTAGTAATAATCATCAACTTATTGCCGCTCTTATCAACCTGAACTTCAGCGCTAAAGTTGACAAGCATTTCTTTTACTTCTGTTGCATCAGCGTACTGAAGGTTGAGTATGTAGGAATTAAGACCTACTTGCTCTTTCAGCATCGCGGCTTTGGCAACCAGAAAAGAATTGCCGACGATTTCGTATGAAAGACCAGCCGCTCTTACCACCAGATTCATCGCCTCTTCGATGGGCGTTTCTTTCAAGTGAATTGAGATTCGTTCTTCTTTAGAGACACCAGGACCTGTAACAATATTGAACCCACTTTTAGCGGCCAATATTGAAAGGACTACTGGAAGATAGGCATCTTCCGCGTCGATACTAACGACTGTCCTAAGCCCTGGGGCGGTCTCTGTCATGGCGCTTGTCTTTTGACCAGCATCCGGTGCAGTTCCTTGCTGAGCGATACAGGGAATCGCGACAAAGAATAAAGCCAGTATTGCCGATAAAAATTTCGGACCCGGTAACGTTCCGCCCATTAGCGTTCCTCACCCTTGAGTTGTTATTAGAATATCCTTTGGCGTCGTTGCAAATCTTGCAACGACTAACTATTTGCGGTTAAGAATTACCGACTTCGATTTTTTTGACTTCAACGACCGGCATTTTCATGCCTTCTGGCCCGTAAAGCCTTTCTTCAAGCGCTTTAGTGTCTGGAGCTTTCTCAGTGTTAAGTGAGATGCGCTCACCCGAACGGACTAAAACGAGTCGGTTTATACCGATCGACTCTACGCGATAGCCAGCGAATGCATCGCCTTCAAGCAGGACTCTGTTCTCACCTTTGTAGGTGACGATAGCTGACGGTCCATTTACACCCGTGACTGTGCAAGCCAGTCTCATTCTTGTATCAGATTCTGCCCCGCCTGATTTGCCAATCGATTCAAGAAACTTTCTGGTCTTGATTACATTCGACAGATCAAGTGGGTCTGGTTCAAGAACGAATTCCTCGGCAAGGCGAGTCCGGAGGTCGTTTTCGAGGCGATCAACCGCCTCTTTCAAGGCTGGATCCTCAACGCCACGTTCCTGACGGCGTTTAATATCCCCCTGCCATTTTTTGATTTGCTTATCGACTTCTTTGGTGCGGTATCCGATCAAACCGATAACCACCACCAACAGGAAGGTAAGCAGGTTGAAGAAGAGCTTGTCTCGCCCTTTCATTATTCTTGTCTCCTCGCCTTAGCGCTGTTTAATGAGGGTTAACGTTGAGATGCGGAGGATCATCTCGTGTTTTTTATAATCCCCCTTCTCTGCCATCGAACCGGATTTCCGGACTGCATTATCGATCTCGAATTGCTCTACTGTGATCAACCGTTCTGATTTCTCGAGTTGGTTGATAAATTTGCCGAGTTCTTCGTAGGTCGCTTCGACGTTCAGAGAATAGGGTGTTCGTACATAATCGAGGCGAGCTGACTTCTTAGCCGGTTCAAGCTTCATAAGCTTGATACCGATTTGGTTCAGAATGCCTGTGATGTACTCGAGAAAGGGCAATGATGCATCTTCTGCCAGCGAATCAGTTTTTGAAAGAGCGAGATTCTTTTCAATCAGATTTGCGGTAAGGTCCATCTGACTGTGAATAATTTGAGCGCTAATCAACTTCTCGTCGAGTAGAGAAATGTCGCGATCATACTGCCTGATTTGCGTGGGGTATTCAGCAAAGACGAATTTATGGTAAACCCATGCGCCGCCGCCGAATAATGCCAGCAGGAGAAGGAGGACCAGGTTACGCTTCATCTGTCGTATTTCCTACTTGCTTTATAGTGACGTTAATTCCCGCCGCCCATGGCGCGGGCAAGGTTTCCACCCTTCGAGCGTTTCTCTCTGCCTTCTCCGCCGCGTTCAATAGAAGCGAGTACAGAAAAAGAGAGTATCGTTTGTTCTTCGATATCCGTTTGATGCTGTTCCTTGAGACGCATATCAGCAAAATCTCGGAAAAAGAGGGGCGACGCCCGCAGGAGATCGATCAAGCCTTTTACCTTATCGAATTCCTTCTCATCTTTCTTTATCGTGGTGATGAATCTCATCAACAGCGTATTATTTTTGTATTCAAGATAGGTGATAGCCATTTCCTCGGGAAGAAGTTCGCCCAGCGAAAGGAATTTCTTCGTCCAAAGTACGCGTTCTTTCTCAAGCTTCGCAAGCGCAAGAACGTCTTCTTTGGAAATGTTTTTACCCGTCTTCTTCAGCGAATCAAGTTGTCTGGTGATATCAGCTTTTGTTTTCATCTTTGTAGTGATGATTTGCTGAGACATTTGATTCTGAATGTAGTTCATGTAACCCACTACCAGAACGGCGAGGATCAATACCGTCATTGTGATGACTTCGCGGCGTTTACGCCAGCGAACCTCACGTTCAGCGGTATCTTCACCTTTATTGAGGTTGATAGTAAATTGCGTGATCATTAGAGATCCCCTCTAATTGCCAGCCCGATGGCGGGAGCCATTTGGTAAGGATTGGGTGTGTCGATTGGAACGCGGCTGTCGAGTTGATTGAATGGGTTGTACAACTCGATGGGCAGGTTGAACTTGTTCGAGAGGTAGCTGTCCAAGCCGATCAGCCCAGCTCCGCCGCCTGTCAGCACAAAGTGCGTAAACACTGATTGCCCTGATTCCTTGACATAATAGCGCAGGGAGCGGTTGATCTCATCACCCAACTTCTCAAAGGTTGTGCGGTCACTCATACCAAGACCAGCGCCTTCGCCAAGTTTTTTCTCAAGGTTAGGAGACATTCCCGATGTACGCTTAACTTCTTCTGCTTCGCCGTAATCCAACCCGTATATGCGCATCAACTCATCAGTAAAGTGTTGACCACCGACAGGGAGATCACGTGTGAAAAAGGTGTCACGACGTCCAAATACGCCGATCATCGTCCTTTTCGCACCGAGATGCAGGAAAATTATTACGCCTTCGTCAGGCAATTGTGAGTGGATGATATACGAATTGAGAACGGCAAGCGGTTCGATATCGATGATACCGGGTTTCAATTCGATTTCACGCAGATAGTCTTGATGACCTTCATACAGTTTGCGAGTCGTGGCAACCAGTAAGACGCGGACCTTGTCGGTCTCTTTGACGTCATCACCCATTATCTGGTAGTCAACAACCGTTTCACTGCCGTCGAGAGGAATATGCTTTCGAGCTTCGAGGAGAAGACTTGAAGCCATTTCCTGCTCGGTCTGCATCATACTGGAAATCTCTTTGGCAGAGACCTGTAGCCCACCGATGCACGACGCAAGATGTTTGACTTTCTTAGGAGCGAGTCCCAGTTCGCCAAATATTTTGGCAAGTGCAGGGACTGCAATAGATTTCTTGGGGCCTTCCGGATCATACCGTTCGCCCCCAGTGTAGAGTTCGTGACACTTCCACTTTACTAAGCGAAAGCGCGGCCCAACCTTTTCCACCACCGCAACTTTAATGCTGTGGGTTCCAATATCAAGCCCGACGCGCAGGTTACTCCCCATACCGAACATAGCACCACCGATGTTGAACAAGGGCTTTCCCCCCCGGGGGACACTAAATCCGTTTCGATTGCTTCAATTGAATGCCAGAGATGCGCTTGGATACTCGGAGGAAGATCCATGTGCTTTGAACAAATCAATTTCGGCGATCAACGAATTTTCCAAGCAGCTCCCACACAAGGTGCGGGAGCTGCCAGACTTTCTACCGTAAAGATACTTGGACGATCAGTGCAACACTGGGGTCTGCTCGCCCCAAGAGATAATGTCGAACAGACCATGTCCATTTTCGTCGAGAGCCTCCATGTAGTATGGCGGCGGACGACGGTCAAATCGGAAATCATACCGATAAGCTTTCCCATACCCGGTTCCGGAGTTGTTGGAGCGGTGTACATAACCGCGCCGTTGTTGCGTGACTGCACCTTTAAGGTAGATCCAGCCTCGCTCATCCGGGTCAGGTCCTTGATAAGCTTCCCAATCATCGTTCTGATGTTCGAAAGTAAACGAACTGCCGAGGGCGACCATTCCAGCCGTAATAACGATGGAATGTCGGCCCCAATCACCAGCGGCCACGTTTATTCCGTTCTCTTTACCGTTCTTGTAATTGTCTTTGATGATGATATCGCTTTCAGATACTAACCCGAGAATTCCGACAGTAGGATCATCTTCGCTGAAATCTCCGGTAAATTGGTTTGACCTTGTATATCGAACATCATCGATCAACCACATGTCTCCGGAAGAACCAATTGTGAGCTGGCCTGTTAAGGTGCCCTCAATCTCGCACTGTCCATCGACAAATATCGCCTGCCAGTTTGGAGGTCCTTGCGACATGTAAAGACTCTCCGAACGTACACTGCCCAGAGGATATTGGAAAATACGTATTCCTGCGTCGCCTTCGAGTCTGATCCAAGTCATCAATCGCCCGTGACCGTCCGTTACAAAGGGGCTTGCATTAGCCCTGACTGTTTTGGCTGTACGCGGGAAATTGACTGGCGGCGCATTGAAAACCGGGGGATATTCGAAATGGATATTACCCGGCTGGAAGTAACGAAACTCACCTTTGGATGTCGAGACAGGTCCATAGAACTGTGGTGAGTACTTCAGTCCGATAAAATCATTCGAATGGGTTCGTCCATAAAGTGTATCGGGCGTCCAGAACCAGATGATCTCATTATACTCCGTGACCTCCACATCAGTGAGATACATATAGTTCGCAAAAGACCTTAGTCTTGCCCGCATCGTAGCAACTCTTTCAACCGGTATGAATTTAGGTCCGTTGTTACCCATCTCGTGATTGATAAACGTGACCTGTCCGGTCGAATAGAGATCGTAACTGTCGGTTCGCTGGAAGACATTACCTTCCGCGCCAGGTGCTCTGCGCACCATATTGTTGAAATGTATTCCGACCCTATCCACAGTCCCGGGCAACAACTGAACCATTCCTTGCGGAAGGTCGGCTGGTTCACGGGTTCTAAGGAATGTCAGACCTCTTTCAATGAGTCCGGTCTGGGCAACAAAGTAGGCTTGGATTGTGGCTCGTTCGTATTCTGAATCCCACTTTTCATCCGATGCCCATTTCATATAGCTCATTCCGGTGGCGACGAGCAAGGCTACGATTACAACCGACATGATGAGGATATTGCCTTCGTCGCGCACGAGGACATCTTTTCGTTTCACTTCATCCTCCATAATCTGAGAGTTCATATTAGCTTTCCTATTCATTTGGCTCACCTGGTTTTCAGTCGGTGATCCCCTTCTTAACAATCAGGTTCTTGTTCCGGATGTAAACTCGATTGAAGTATTCCTTCTCTACTTTCCAATCCCGTTCGCCAACGTCGATAGCGTTGCGGTTATAACGGAGCTTGAATCGTATATCGTAGGCCGCCTCCAGAAAAGATTGTTTTCTCCGAGTCCGGTCCTGCCTCTCCCATTGGTTGGGAGAATCGGCAGCATACTGCACTAATGTGAATTGAGTGATCTCGTATGATTCGCCTCTTCCCAATTGCTGGGGCGGAAACGAAGGATCGATCAATTCATTATTGCCGTGCGTGATGCGAATATTTCTAAGATCAGCTCGCCAATGCGACTGGAGAAAGAGATTATGCCGGACCGGATCGAGATAGGTGACATCGATTCTACTCGTATTGCCCGCGGCTCCACGCACTGTAACATCCGTTGCATTGCGTAGTTCATGCGTCAATTGCTCGATGACGTCATTCCCGTACTGATCCATCACTCTCACTGCCCAGCTCCTGTCGAGCTGTTCTCGAAATGCCAGCAGAACTATCGTCAGACCCAGTACCATGATCGCCATGATGACAATCGAGATGGTCGCTTCGATAAACGTCCATCCATCATCACGACGATACTTTAAGCTTAGCGCATTCATAGTTTCACCTCGCTAACTTCACGTTTTCTTCGCCGTATCACTGTTGTTTCAACTCGGCGTTCCATTAGAGCCCCGCCGAGACCATCGTCCCGCTAAATTTCACCATTTGTGGATCGGTGTTATGCGGTTGATCGGGCTCCCACCATGTCACCTTGACATTGATGCGCCAATAATCTACACCAACACCAGTTTCCGCAAGATCAACCGGGTCGAGACGACCATATCTGACATAGCACATGACGTCGTCGGCGTCGGTTGTTGGGTCACCCAGATCGAGTTCCGTAGGGTCAACCACCTGATCGAAATTCCCGGCAACCAAGCGTGGGTCGGTAGGTTCGAAGTCAGTATGGATGCGACCCTGCCAGTACTCGACATAGGAACGGGCGACGGATATCGCCTTACGGTAGCGCATTTGCTGGTTCATCTTTTCATTGCCGTAGTTGAGCGCCTGGAAGGCGCCAATTGAAGCAATCGCAACGATCATCAGACCGATGACGATCTGGATGAAGTCGATGCCGCCAGCATCATCTCGCCACTTAGAATTCAAGTTTCTCATCTTTGCCTCCTTGAAGCATTCTTTCTTAGCCTTAATAACGAATTCATGACCTTAAGCACGGACGGTTGCCCGAAGACAGCTACTGGTTCAGATCTACTTCGAACAGCTTCGGATTCTCCGCCACCAGCGCAGCGGTCTCACGGTCAATCATACCTTTGTGTAACAGTCGTTGCAGGTCTTGATCCAACGACTGCATACCTTGCTTTCCACCAGACTGGATGACCGATGGAATCTGATAGATCTTATCCTCACGAATAAGATTTCTTACCGCTACATTGGCGACCATCACCTCGCAACCAATTACCCGACCGACTCCGCCCTTCTTCGGCAACAGCTTCTGAGCGATAACCGCTTCGAGAGATTCTGCCAGCATCGAGCGGACTTGCGTCTTTTGCGATGCTGGAAAAATGTCGATAATTCGGTCAATCGTCTTAGCGGCTGATGATGTGTGAAGGGTTGCAAAAACCAAGTGACCGGTTTCTGCGGCAGTCAGAGCCAGAGAAATTGTTTCAAGGTCGCGCATCTCTCCGACCAAAATCACGTCCGGGTCTTCACGCAAAGCGGAACGGAGCGCGTTCGCGAACGAATGTGTGTTCGCGCCGAGCTCACGCTGATTGATCAGACAGTTCCTGCTTGAATGATAATACTCGATCGGATCTTCGATCGTGATGACGTGCATTTCCTTGTACTCATTGATGTAATCAATGCACGCGGCAAGAGAAGTTGATTTGCCACAACCTGTCGGGCCGGTAAACAGTATCAGCCCTCGATCACGAAGTGCCAAATCCTTAAGGACCTCCGGCATCCCGAGCTCTTCGAAGCCTCGGATTGAAGAAGGTATTGTTCGGAACGCAACGCCGTACCCGTTGATCTGTGAATAGACGTTGACGCGGAAACGGGCTAACCCTTCGAGTTTCTGCGATAGGTCGATTTCTTTCATCTCATCGAGACGCTCGAGTTGCTCGGGTGTCAAAAATGTCTGAATCGAATCAAACACTTCATCTGCCGTCGGGGCTGGGATGTTCAATTTGCGCATCCGCCCGTGTACCCGAATCATTGGAATAGATCCGGTCGATATATGGAGGTCAGAGGCCCCCTGATTGACCGTATATTCCAGAAGTTTTGGAATGGATTCCACTATCCGCCTAACGTTGTGTTACTTTGAGATCAGCGCGAACGGCGAACGTTAAATATCCTCGTCCGTCGGCAGACCATATCCTGTGAAACGACCAGTCTGTACGTCGAACAGCACCACATGACCGGCGCCGCCCTTCATTTCTGACGTCGAGACAGCTTCAATCTGTGTGACCGGGTCTTGACCGATCAACGAGAACGACCATTGACGAAGAGTTCCTTCGTCGATTTCCAGATACTCGAGCTCCTGCAATAACTCTACCGAAGAAGGATCCTCGCCAAAGTCTTGACGGAACATCTTGACGGCATTGTAGATTGCACCAATGGTCGCCTGAGCGTCCGAGGCGCGAGCACCCTGCACGTACTGAATGTAAATCGGTACCGAGATGGCAGCCAAAATCGCAACGATTACAACCACCACCAACACTTCGATCAGCGTAAAACCGCTATCCTGCCGCTTGAATTTGGGAAGCATTGCTTCACCTCCTGCTTACTTCGCTCTTGCATTCCCGCACCGTTATTCGGTGACATAGGCACATAATATAATGCCTTTTTTTGTCAATGCAAGTGTTCGTCAAACCGTTCTTTCGCATTGGCAAATCCGAGTGATTTTCATCACTCATTGCAGGCATTATAGGTGAACTAATATGCGCAAAAGTAATACCACAATTTATTCGTTTGCAAACCATCTCAACTTGCTGACAATAATTCTTCGGACAATAATGCTTTCGCTACATTTTGAGTAGTGAGACTCATCATCGTTCCAATGCAATTCCTGTTAACGCGAGTGAAATATTTGCGCATGTCCGCTCTCAATTGTGACCGTTCCCCGCAACAAAACTCGTTCAACTGCTGTAGTGCAATTGTCGCGCCGATTAACGGCGGGGCGTAATAGTAACTTTCCTGAGTTCCTCAGCCCGCTCGAACGCCTGCCGTGCCAGGTTATCATCGCCGTCCTTGCGAGCCTCTACTCCTTTTTTCTGCCATGCCGTCGAAGCATTTATCACTGCTTCGGCAAGGTCAGGTCGAACACGAATGGCTTCTTCGAAACACTCCAACGCACGATCATTATTGCCAGAGGCTTGTGCCATCAGTCCAAGATTATTCCACGCCTTCCCGTAGGATGGCTGGATTGCCAACTCATTATAGTAATACTCTGCCGCTTTTTCAAGATGAGATTTGCTTCTTTCGATGTCGCCGAGATTAAAGTTCACAAAAGGCGCTCGAGGATTCGCTTCCAGCGCTTTCTTATAAAGAACCTCCGCCTGATCGACCTGTCCCATTTTTTCAAGGGCGGTCGCTTCGGTAAAATAACCGTAATCCCAGCGCTTCGGATCGATGCCGGGATCAACTATGAATGGCGAAACAGCTCCGATTAGGAAATACAGAACGGCTCCGCCATTATACCTGTTGAACCTAAAGTCCTTCCGCCGAATTCTTTCGACGATCCATTTCACTCCGCCCGCCGCCAGCACGAGAAACACCGGAGTCAGCGGATGACGAAAGCGTCCATTTACGAAAAAGAGGGTCACGGTTGCTGAATAGAATACAAATGTAGCTGTTAAGAGCATGACCCTTCGGTCGTCCACAAAAACCCACAAACATAATGCCGCGAAAGGCAGGAACAATGGAAGCCCGATCCACAGCAACCAGCCGATGATCGGATAGCGATGAGCATGATAATAAATATCGCGGTCGTTAGAGATCTCAAGGTGGTTCCAGATGAGCTGGCCCTTTCGCATCTGCAATTTTAACCAGCCCATCGGGTCAGAAGCAATTGCTTGCCGCCCCAACTTCCAATAATAACTGTCAACCTCCTTGGGCGTAAGCGACCTGCCTTCGTCCTTCTCGGCGAGCTTCGTAATAGTATCCCACCCCCAGCCCGAACCTACGTTGGGAAGCGTTGCGGTAAATCCATCAGCCCCGGGGCGGTTGCCGATGTAGAAATTGACGCCGCCTTGCGCCGGAGTCAGCATCGCTCCGTTACCGGCTGAGAGGTTCAGCAGTAACATAAAGAGCAGTGAACTCAGACCAACAAGGGCAAAAGCGGTAAGTTTCTGCCAGCCTGCTTTCACCCACCACCCCCACATAAGGAAAGGCACGAGAAGCGGCAGTATCACCGGCCTTGCCAGCACCGCCAGCGCGAACCACACTCCGGCAAGAACACCCCCCCCTTCGCACTTTCGCACTTTCGCACTTTCGCACTTGCTTTTATTATCGGCAAATCCAATTAGTTCATTGAGCAACAACAGCATCAAAATCACTTCCAGACTCGTCGGCATCAGTTCAAGATCGAAGAAGACCATCATCCCCGACAGCGCCGCCGCCAGACCGGCTCCAAGTCCTGCCCACTCACCGAATAGCCTCGTCGCAATCCTTTGGACGAGCACGCAGGCATAGACGCCTCCGGCGATCTGGAGCAAGCTCGGCACAAGCGGTCCCACGCCGAAGATCATATAGACGACGCCAAGCAGGATCGGGTAAAGCGGCGGCCTGAAGGCAAATGACGGGTGGAGCGACCCTTTCGACAAAGCAATAGCCATGTCGTGGTACTCGCCCGCATCCCACATCGGCACGGCATAGAACGGCGTCCCGGCGTACTGGAAGAAGTAGGCAAGTCGGGTCAGCAGGGCGACGGCGATGACGAGATAGATTATGAGATTATTTCTATTGACTTTCATTATAATAGAATATATTTTGATTCCATCCTAAGCAAGCAACGCTCCGACAGGAGCTTTCACGAATTCCGGCAATCAAATATTAGCCGTGAAGAGGAGTTTGTAAATGAATCGCTCTGTTTTCCCGATTTTAGCTCTTTTACTGATGAGTTTCTCTTTCGCCGGTTGTTCTGTGACTACGCCACTGACTCCTCCTTTGGTGAATGAAGAGTATTTGACACACCCGGATAGATTCGAAGTAGTCGGTGACGTAAAAGGCGAAGCAACAGTCGGTTATTTACTCTGGATTATCCCAACTGGACTCAATCGTGGTTATCATTCCGCTTACATGGACGCGATACAAAACGCCAAGAAAATCGAGGGAAGTGAATTAATCAACGTTTACGCCGATCAAAGGTACACGGTATTCTTGTTTGGACTCTATATTTCGAGAACTACAATTATCCATGCCAAAGCCGTGCACAAATTCCAATAAAACCAATCATTAACGACAATACCACTTTAATTGTCTGGCAATCCCCAGATGGATGCCCGCCTACGCGGGCATGAGGCGGATAGGATGAGTTCATTGAAATATTCAAAATTTGCGCTGACTTGTCCACGCGGACGCCCTCGTCCGCGCTTATTTTGTGCTTGAATGCTCGGCGGACGAAGGCGTCCGCCTGGACACTCTCGGCATTCTATCGAATACTTCAACGAACTCAGGATATCCGCCCCACTGACTACCCAATCTGCCGATCTTGCTTTCCAACCCCAGATTCAGTATCTTAAATCACATTAGATTCCGTCAATCAAAATTCCTAACGAGTTGCGAAATTGAAAATCTATAACCTCAAAGTCATTATTGAACCCAGCGAAGACGGCGGCTTTTTCGTTGAGTGCTCGGCATTGCAGGGCTGCTATTCGAACGGAAAGACACGAGGCCAAGCATATAAGAACATTTGCGAAGCTATCCACGCTCATCTTGCAGATCGCATTGCTGATGGCGAGGCGTTACCAGCCGGACTCGTCTTGACTGAAGATGAATACGACAATTTAGTCGCCGATTCCCGAGAGCATGAAGAACCAGTCAGTTTTGAAGAAGTAAAAGCTCGTATTCGATCTCGAAGACCCATGCCAATTTAATCTGGATTCCCGCCTGCGCGGGAATGACGCGCCTTTGGCGCGTTCCTCATTCTGCCTTCTAAAATCTTAATTATTAATTATTAATTATTAATTCTCTTCCTCATCACCGTATCCTTCGCCTTCCCCGGGAGCATTTCCGGATAATCCGTCGTAAAATGCAAGCCTCGCGATTCTTTCCTATGTAGCGCCATCCGAATAATCAGCGACGCCACCAGAGCGATATTCCTTAGCTCAATCACGCCCTCCGTCAGTCGCGAGCGACTGGCAAGATCCTCGATCTCCTCGCGGATCAGGTCAACCCGCCGCCGGGCACGCTCAAGCCGCAAAGTCGAACGAACAATGCCAACATAATCCCACATCAGTTTCCGAATATGAAACCGGTCATGGGAGATCAACACAAGTTCCTCCTCCGTCGCCATATCTGTGTTGACAGCAAATGTGGAACTGAATTCTTCGTCCCTTCGTCCCTTCGTGTTTAACAGCTCCTCCACCGCCGTCTCGGCGGCATGGTGCGAAAATACTACCGCCTCAAGGAGCGAATTCGACGCCAGTCGGTTCGCGCCATGCACTCCCGAACAAGCCACCTCCCCCGCGGCATAAAGTCCCGGAATGCTCGTTCGACCCTTCAGGTCGGTGACGACCCCACCGCACATGTAATGCGCCGCCGGTACGACCGGGATCCACTCGGTGGTAATGTCGATGCCGTTCTGTAAACAACGTTTATATATCGACGGAAAACGTTCGCGAGTCTCATCAGGTCGTCTGGCGGTAACGTCGAGGTACACAAAGTCATCCCCGCGCGTTTTCATCTCACGGTCGATTGCTCTTGCAACTATGTCCCGCGGAGCCAGATCGAGCATCGGGTGGTACTGAGCCATAAACGCCGTTCCGTCCTGCCTGCGGAGTACGCCGCCAAATCCACGCACTGCCTCACTGATAAGAAACGACGTCCCTTCGCTGATACTGCTCTGGTAAAACGCGGTCGGGTGAAACTGCATGAACTCGAGGTTGGCGATCTTGGCGCCTGCGCGCCAAGCCAACGCCAAGCCATCACCGGTAGCTATTGGAGGATTGGTCGTATGAAGATAGACCTCGCCACAGCCTCCGGTAGCAAGCAAAGTCACGGATGCGAAAATCATCTCAAGCTCACGCGTCGGAGTGAGGATATAAGCGCCCCTACAGCGTTTATCCTGCTCGATCAAGAGATCGACAGCCGCCGAGTGTTCCTCGATCTGGATATTGGGATGTTCCTGACAACGGCGGATGAGACTTTTTTCGACCTCAGCCCCAGTATGGTCAGCGCGGTGAACGATACGGCTCTGAGTGTGTCCGCCTTCGCGTCCGAGTGCAAGCACTCGTTTGCCATCTTTGTATTGGTAGGAGAACTCAACTCCTTGCCCAATCAGATCCTCAATGCGGCGAGGTCCCTCTCGTACCATCAGCTCGACGGCTTTACGGCGGGAAAGACCGGCTCCTGTGCGAAGTGTATCGGCGATGTGCTGGTCGAACGAGTCAACTCCGCCGAGCACAACGGCGATTCCGCCCTGGGCGTAGTTGGTGTTCGACTCGGTATCCTGTTTCTTAGTGACGAGGATGACCGATCCGCGCGAAGCAACCTTCAACGCGAATGAGAGCCCGGCAATGCCGGACCCGATGACGAGAAAATCAGTTTGGCGCAATTTTGTTACTTTGTTTTAAAGTGCTGTCATGTGCCTCACGTGACAGCTAAATAAAATATTTATCAATATCCTATGTCAGATGATGGCATCTGACGCCACCGCTCAACCTCAACCTCAGCCTTAACCTTCATAATCAATATATCAAAAAACAAAGCCGTCAACTACTCAAGAGTTGACGGCTTTCGACTTATCGTTTAGAGTTCACAGCTTTAGCGTGTCCGTATCACGGCCTGATCGGCACAAATGTCCTTCTGCCCTGCCGCATCACCCAGAACGGAATGGCTTTCTTCCGATCCTTCAGCTTTTCCGAGACTGCCTTGAAATCCTCGACGCCAGCAATCTCCACCCCGCCGATCTCGACGATGACGTCACCGGTTTCGATCAATCCCTCCGCCGGAGAATCAGGCGCAACCGACACAACAAGAACTCCATCTTCATCCTGAATTCCCATTCTCTGCCCATGCACGCCGTCCGTTGGCACAACCTGAATGCCCAGCCAAAGTTCTTCACTCTTTATGCGAGGACCTTCACCCGATTTCTTCATGTACTCCTTGCGGTCGGCAAGCGTAAAATCAAGCTCTTTCCGTTTACCGTCGCGCAATACTATCATGCTAAGCTTGCTGTCCGGCGGATGATCGGCAACACGAAAACGAAAATCGGAAACGGACTCTACCCGATTGCCATCCATCTCTACGATTACGTCGCCGCCTTCAAGACCGCCTTTGTCCGCAGGCGTGTCAGCTTGGATAGACTCAACGAATACCCCCTTAACCGATTCGTCCAGTCCAAGCGCTTCCCGCTTCACTTCCTCAAGTTCGCCCGGCACAACGCCAAGATAGCCGCGCTTAACTTCCCCGCTTGCCAATAACTGTTGAGAAACTTTACTGGCAAGATTGATCGGAATGGCGAAGCCAATCCCTTGGCCCTGGGCGTTGATCGCGGTGTTGATTCCAATGACTTCGCCTCGGATATTGACGAGAGGTCCACCAGAATTACCGAAGTTGATCGAAGCGTCCGTCTGAATAAAATCTTGATACGATGGACCTTCATCGCCACCAATGCGTAGATTTGAACGACCACGAGCGCTGATGACGCCGACGGTGACTGTCCAGTCAAGCCCGAACGGATTGCCAACGGCTATCGCCCAGTCGCCAATATGTATGTTGTCAGAATTCCCCAGCTTGGCGACAAGTTCGGCAGGAAAGTGTTTATTGACCTTGAGCAAAGCCACGTCGGTTTCGGGATCGGCGCCGATCAATTTTGCCGGTAGCTCTGTTTTGTCGGAAAACTTGACTTTTATTTCATCAGCGTCGGAAACGACGTGATTATTGGTTAAAATCAACCCGTCCTGACTCAGTATCATTCCTGATCCTCCCGAGGTAACGTGAGGCATCCGGGATTGGGGCGGTTGATTACGATTCTGTGGTGGTTCGCCGAAAAAAGGTCCTAAATCGAACATGTCCATCGGTATTTGCGGATGATTCGTCATCTTTTTCTCTGCAGTGATATTGACTACCACCGGCATAACCGTTTCGGCTACCCTGACAAAAGGACTTCTGCCTTGGTCATCCACGAGAGGTGTGTTGGAATCGACGACACTCGTGGTCGAAGCCGGCAGTAAATTTGGCCGTGCGCCGAGTTGCGCAGGCATTTCCCAACCGGTTGCAAGCATGAATCCAGCCGAAACACACACTGCCGCAAAACTGATCATCGCAAACAACCGCCGAGGTCTTCCATTTATTGGAAACATCTAATAAACCTGTTAGTAACTTGAATTTCCTTCTTAACCCTAAAGAACCTGACCCGCCTCGGTTTAACCACCGTGCGGGTCGGTCTATGTAAGAAAGACGTTCAATTGGGCGGGATGGTTCCCGTTAAATTTGAGGCAGGTCGAATCTGGCAGTAAATTGAGCACGATCTTTCACGCAGAACTTTTCGTTTTTTTTACTGGTCTTGCAGTCGTTTCGTTAGCCACCGTTTTCTTCACTGCGGTCGCAACAGGCTTCTTTAAGGGTGAAGATGCCTTCTTAGGCGCCGCTTTAGGAGCTGAATTCGGCGCTGGTTTTGCTGACGGTGATGGGACGGTTGGAGCCGGTTTGGCAACGCCTTTGCGCCGACTGCGAATCTCCTCGATTTCCCGAGCTATTTCGGCCTTCTTATAATCAATTCGAGCTTCAAGATCATGTATCCCCGCGATATTCTTAATAATCTCGCCGTCTTCCAGCGGATTGTAAGGCTCGTCTGATTGACTTATTTCGAGCACGATATTTCCGATGTCGTGCTTGTGACGGTCAATTTTTCGGTTCAAGTTCAGTATATCGAACTTCAGCTTCCCAACAACAGCCTGCTCCTCAGTAAAATCGGCCGCTGCATTCGAGACCTCGATCAGCCGGGTCTTCAGTTTATCCCAGAATTCACTTTTCGGCATGGGCGAACTTCCTTCTCTTTTTTACTATTCGCAACTCACAATATACAATGCTTGGAGCCCTTTTCGCAAATTATGAAACAAGCGAACGGGATAAATATTTTTCAGAATCCCATCGATCACGCTTGATTCAGGAAACATTCGATGACGCTTCACTTCGATATCAATTCAGGACAAATACCTTGCAGACAATCGATAACGATCCTGAAGTATTTTGCATTCTCAACATCCGTCTGCTATATTTTCGATAAATATTATATTTGAGCCTTCAAGAGAGTTCTTGTCTCTTCTGCCGCCGTGCGCGGGTGGCAGAAATTGAAGGTCCAGGCGGACGAGGGCGTCCGCTTGGACAAATAACTGATTAGCCCTATTGTGCTCGGAGGGCGGGATTAATCCCGCCCTCCAGGAATTAAAGACTAAAGAGGGATAAATTACCATGGCAAAACCGAAGCGATCCGACAACTCAGTTGCCCAGCCGCCCAAAACTGACAATCTTCCAGCATCAGCCGGACTGCTCGAACAATTCTGGAGCAACCATCGCGGCGCCCTCGTCCCTTTGGCCGCCCTTTATCTGTTAATCGCGATTTTTTTTGCTCCTGTAGTTTTCCAGGGAAAAAACCTCTCGCCAGCCGCCGATATGGTCGCCGCGGCAGGAATGTACAAAATGGGCGAAGAAGCCATTTCGTCGGGGCATTTCCCCCTCTGGAATCCAACTATGTTATCTGGCTTACCGATGTTTGCCAGCCTTCAATACGCCCTTTTCGTCTATCCTCCTGAATACCTGATTCGTTTTTTTAGCCATATTTTCGGCGGCGGCAACTACCGCATCTGGCTTTTCCATTACTTGATTGCGGCTTTCCTTGCCTACCTGCTCGCAAGACATTACGGTTGCGGACGGCTGGCTTCGTGGCTGACTGGTGCGGCTTACGGATTTTCGCCGCAGTTAATCGTTCTCTCCGATGTCGGGCACGGATCGAAATTAATGGCGATGACATGGTTGCCCTTGATCTGGCTCCTGCTTGAACGTCTGCGCGCCAAACCCTCAGTGGGAAGAATGGCGGCGCTGGGAGCCGCTTTTGCAGTGCAGATTCTTGCCCTGCATCCGCAGGTTGCCGCCTATGGAGCAATGCTGATGGGACTCTACCTCGTTTACTGGGGAGTAATGGCATTCCTGCAAAAGAAGGAAAGTGTCCCCGTACCAGCAATTTCAGTCGCCGCAAACCAAGCCATCACTGTACCGGCATGGGGAAAATTCGTCGGCTGGTTCACTGGAGCAATGATTTTATCCCTGATGTTATCGGCAGTTCTCTGGCTTTCGGTACTCGACTACGCCCGTTTCTCAACCAGAGGCGGCTTAGGCGGTGGCGAAGCTGTCTCCACCGGAGGAGGCGTCTCGTGGGACTACGCCACCGGCTGGAGCTTTCATCCGCTTGAATCGCTCACCTTCGTGCAACCTTATTTCTTTGGATTCGGCAACGAATCCTATTGGGGAACGGTCGGAACGCCCGACGGCACCCCCTTCACACACAACCCAATGTACTTCGGAGTGGTGGTATTGCTGTTGGCGATTCTTGCCATGACCTTAACTCCACGAAAAGTCTGGGGATTCGCTCTGACGCTTGCCCTCGCCGCTTGGGTGTTGTCGTGGGGAAAGTATCTGCCCATATTATACAGCCCGTTCTACCACATCCTGCCGATGTTCAACAAATTCCGCGCGCCGGTCATGGGACAGGTGCTGTTGTTATTACCGATGGCTCTGCTCGCAGGCGTAGGTCTCGAAGCGCTGATTAAAAGAATCAGCGAAGGCACTCTCTCTAAAACCTATATCAAGGTCATTGCCTGGATTGCTGGTATTATGGTTTTGCGAGGAATTCTGACCATGTCCGATGGCTTTGTCAAGACGGTTTACGCCGCCATCGCCGGATTCGTTCGTCCCGGCACCACGCCGGAACTGCTTGATGCGGCGCGCCAACTGGCTCAGCCCGATCTTGTCCGCGTATCGTTCATGCTCGCGATCCTCCTCGGATTGGTTTGGGCCGCGAGTAAGAAAAAAATCCCTGCGGCGGCTTTGAGCGGAGTGTTTCTCGTTGCGTTTCTGATTGATCTCTGGCCCATCAATGCCCGGCTGGTATCATTTACACCACCGTCCTCCGTCGATGCTCTTTTTCAGCCCGAAGGCGTCGTTAAAAGGCTTCAAAAAGAGACCGAAAAATACCGCATCGCCCCGCTTGATAATCGCTATAAACCAGCTAACTGGTGGAGTTACTTCGGCATTGAGTCAGTTGGAGGCTATTTCGGCGCCAAGCCGGGAGCCTATCAGAAATTGATGACCGCCGCCGGCCTTGAGACGTGGGACTGCGCATTTCATAATCCAAAGGTGTTGGATGTCCTCAATGTGAAGTATATTATACTGACTATGCCTCTCGACTACCTTTTTGAAGAGTTACAGAAACAGGGTCGGGGGACTGCCGTCAGACCGGCGAATCTCTGGCATTTAGAATTAATGCCTCGCGAGAATCGCCCCGGAGCAGGCCCGTTTATGTATCGCAATCCCGGCTGTCTGTCGCGAGCGAGGTTGGTGGGCGAGTATCAAGTCCGCGCCAGTCTGGATGAAACAATCAACACAATGATTCGTGGAACATATAATCCGACTTGGGCATTGCCCGATGGAAGTCCCAGCATGTCTCAAATGGTCACGAGAACATGGGAGCCTTCTAAGATGGTGTTTCTTGACAGAAATCCTTCGATAGAGCCTCAATCTGATGACAAAAAAGATGCTTTCGTTGTCAAACCTGACGATTCAATGGCTGTGGCTAATTCATCAAGGCTCGAGCATCCCAAGCTAAGCACTGCGCAAATTACTTCCTACGAACCCGAAAAGGTCGTCATCGAAGCATCATTACAGTCGCCAAAGATTCTCGTGCTTGCTGACGAGTACTACCCCTCAGGCTGGACGGTTACCATCGATGGCGTAAAAGGTGAAATTTTGCGCGCCGACGGCGTTTTGCGCGGAGTTGCCCTCCCGGCGGGAGATCATAAAGTAGTGTTCGAATTCCATCCAAAGCTTTTCTACGCAGGACTTTGGACGAGTCTAATCTCTCTGTTGCTGATTATTGGCGTAGGAGTTGCGGCAGTGATAAAACGTTGGTAGCGTTGTTCAGGTCTCTACTTCCGACCCGCCGCGGTCGGAAGTAGAATGGTAGTACTTGGAGGGCGGACTTTCAGAGTTCGTTGATTTATTCGTTCGAGTAGAGATTTGA
>CAYHEC010000022.1:0-64345 GCA_964355675.1 uncultured Caldithrix sp. | reverse complement strand
CTTCGGACTGTTGATTATCAAGATTGGTCTTTGTCCAGAGATACTGCACGTCGTCGTTACCGCCGACGGCGGCTACGGAATCGATCGTAAAGTCAACGGATGCGCCGCGTCGGAGGGTGAGGTTCAGCGTGTCGGGGGTGAAGGATTGGATGTAGAGGTCGGTGACGGTAACGTGCCAGGTAACTGAATCGGACAGCTCTCCATCTGAAACGATGCATTTGACAGTAAGGTAGCCAAGGCTCGAAAACGTCACTGTAAATATGGAGTCACTCAATGGGTTGGCTGAGATGGTATCTTCTTCGAGCAACCAGTAATAGTAAAGCCTATCATTCTGAACGTCTGTGGCGGAGACCCGGAAACGCACTGAATCCTCCTGCAGTATTGCCAACTCCAAGTCGTGAGGCAACCATCGGACGATTTCAGGTGGAGATACATCGGGTTGTACCTTAACCAAAACGCCTTTAGAAGAGTTGCTCCATCCGACTGCATAGGCAAAACCTTGATGGTCCGTGATAACTGACATCCAGCCCGGGCTGGCAACTTGACGATTGAGTTGGTGGTCTTTTCGCCACATTATGTTTCCACCACGATCGAGTCGGATTAGATGATGGCCGTATTGTAATGAACCACAGAAGATGATTCCTCCATCCGGCATAGGCGCTACACAGTTCGCACCCGTCCGCAATTCAAAATCGTGTCGCCATATCTGGTTGCCGTCTCCATCGATTCGCAATGCAATCATCAATGTACCTCGTCCACCACTCCCTGAAGCCGCAAATCCACCCGGACATGACGACATGCCGTAAAGCGCGCCGGTGCCATAGTCGAAATGTTCGACCATATTACCCTCTTCATCGATCTTGAAGACGGTGGCAGTGATGGAATCCCCTATAGAAAAGCCCGCCAGAAGAGCTCCTCCGTCGATCTCTCTTACAGCCCTAAAACACCCCCCGTGAAATTCATCAGCATAAGTTTGTGCCCAAACCGTCTCGCCACCGGGGTTCAAGACAATCGCATTTGGACCAGCTCCACAGGCGAGGAAATTCCCTGATTTCAGTTCTATGACAGCATAGCAAACACCTCCACCTTCTCCAAGGAACGGTCTGCGTGACCAAAGGAGTTCGCCGTCTCTATTCGTTCTGATAACCGTAAACTCCTCGACTCGTTCGCCGCCGTCTTGATAATGTAAAACGCCACCCATGACGTAACCACCCTGTTCGTCTTGAATGATAGATAGCCCCTTACCGCGTGGTCTGTTCATATTCTGCGGATGAAAACTCTGATGGGTCACTTGGCCTTCAGCGTCGGTTATAAGGAGCCACATGACGCTATTTCCGCTGGAATCTTTTCCAGCGCCTGTCATGGCAAATCCACCTTCCGTTGTAAAGACCACGTCATTCAGTGTGCCGATCGTGTCCAGTGGTGCCCATGGCGGTTGATAATAGCGCGCCCACTCGTCTTGTGGCTGAGCGATGGCGATGAGAGCGGGTAGTAAACCAAGTAATAGAGGAATAATCCGTTTCATTACAATTCCCTGGATTTATTAATTACTCATTGGATCGAGCGGGGAGATCGTTAAAATCTCCCCGCCAGTAATCGTTAGATTTCTATACTTTTACCGTGTGTCATCGATAAGCCATTGGAAATAAGCGTTTGCGTTTCCCCTACGGTTGCTGGGATTTAATTCGCCCGGAAATTCGAGCCAGCCAGGAGCCGGGTCAATAAATACATCCCACTCATCGAACACAATGTTCCCAGGAACGTACTTCCAGTAAAGCGAACCACTCGCTGCCTCAGACTCATCTCCCCAAACAGGATCACCATCCAGATAGGCGGTAAAATGCACAAAGGCAGGATCAAGGTCGGGTTGTTCGACGTACGTAAAATCTAGCGGGTCGTATAGGTCGAACGATATCAGCGTTTGCCCAATCGCAAACCCGTTCATCCCGACTACGAGACAGAGCGTAACCATTAGTACTGCGAACTTTTTCATTACTTCCTCCATTTGCAAATTTGGACTCAATTTTGTAAATTAGAGGCGAAGGTGAGTCCTATTCCCTTCATCCTGTGTCGGGCTCGCCGTCTCCGGGAAGAGATGTTTGGCGAGCCCGAACTCGTTTGTAAGCTGTCAGCCGCGGCGGGCTGACAGTGGTTTATCAAAAAAACAGAGAACCCTCGTCCGGGTGGCTTTCAAGCCCCGGCGAGGGTTTTGCAGTCCTAAACTCCAGCGATACTGGAGGAAGTTCGATTCGTTGTTATTAATATCAGCATAATCAATAGATAAAGTTGACACACTCGAAATAGGCAATTAGCTTCCGTACCGGTCATCGTCGGACGACCATTTCCAATATAGCCACCTGTTGGTGGTTTGTCAAGTCAATTTCATCGAACCGGAACTTATTTTTGGTGTGAAAAAAAATAAATCTCAGGGCGGACAAGAATACTCGCCCTCCAATGAAAGTCACCAATAATCTACACCATTATTATCAACAATGACACGTCATCCCAAAACGACAAAACCCACCACAGAGTGACTATCCGGCATGCGGAAGTCCCCCGTTGTGAGCTAAAGATTTTTTCTCTCAATACTTAGGAGAGAAATCAATCAGGATTTGTAAATTAATTAATAACCCCACATAAAATTTATACACGGAAAGATTTTAATTTAACAATAGTAGGGGCGCTATTTATGCGCCCCTACTATTTCAACCATCCATCACCCCTTATGGCGCCAGTAACTCAGTAGCGGCTTTCACCACAAAAGGCTTGGAATCATCAATTCTTAAAAAGTAGATCGGGAAGCCGCAAATAATGGTGCGCCACGGGTTCAGCGGCGAGAAATTCTTCATCGCCACACCAAGTCCCGAGAAAGCGTGTTCCGGTCCCCAAACAGCAATCGCTTCGGTCCGGTGAGCTGGAAAGAGCACCCAACAACGGTCAAGAGTTCCTGACCATGAGTTTGGCACCTTGGCAGGGTCAATCCGCAAGTCACCATAACCGGCACTGCCCAACGCGCTCGAAAAAACTCTTTCTGATGACCGCTTGCCTCCGGAAATACGTAGATAGCGCTGACCAAAACCAGCGTTAGAGCTAAAGGTCACCGAGTCAACATCAGAAGAATTGAAGTTCGAGATTACATCCCAGCCGCAGAGAAACAGCCTTCCCCCAGCATCGAGATACTCGCTCAATAACCGAAGATTATAGGCTCCTGCTTTCAGATCGAGGTTTGCTTTGTCGTCAGCATGCCAGATGATCAAGTCCTTATCGAAAACATCTTTGGCAGAGATGTATTTATTCGGACCAGCGACACGATTTGTGTAGTCGAGTTCCGTAATCAGCCAGCCGTTTGGCGTGACACGATTGGTAGTATCGTAATCGAAAATTGATCGCCACAGACTGTCGGATTGGTTATCGTCCGGCGAGCCTCGCCCGCCATTACCGTCACGGGTTTCGTCAACGATAAGCACTCGTGTCGCTCCATCGTCGCGGAAATTCGGGCGATATATCTCGAATTCGTAGCCTGTCACGGCACTTTCTCTGCCGCTCCAGTCGCGGCAGACGGTTTCAAAGCGATATGCACCAGAGGGAAGATTTAGAACATCGTACGATCCGGCTCCCCAAGATGACCATTCTGCATTACCGCCAACTGGCATCAATCGGTTACGGAAAGCTTGAACACCTCCAAAATAATCTACCGCAGTTGCGGTCACTTCAAAATGAGTGGTCGCTCCGTCTTCGTAAAAAACCGATCCATCAGGATAATAAGCAGCACCTTCATACGTTGGCGCAACGGCGGTGATCGTCGGGTTTTTCGTGGTATCAATGGTTATCGACCTGGTGACCGAATCACTAATCGCGCCACCCCAGTCCTTCACCTTGACCATTAGTGTCCTGCCTCCGGCGCGAAGGAGACTGATATCGACCGGTTTGACTGCACCCGAGTCAACGGTGTTCAGTATCGCGGGATCGGAGGTTTTACAGAATTGGAAGGCTGAGCGGGAGTCCCAGTCAGTGACGGGAGCTCCATCGATCCATAGCCTGAAATAAGCTCCAGATGAATTGGAATCGCCCCAGTTGATCGAGAACGAGATCCCCTGACCGACGGTTGCATCATCCTGGAAATCAGCCACAAATTCCCTAATGAAAGGGATATAATTAGTGGCGCTGAACGATCGTTGTGCGGGAGTAGCGTCTTCCAATCCCTCATCATCCTTTGCTTTGACTGTAATGGTGTGAGGTGAGGGTAGGGTTTTGCCGGGATGGTTTGGGTCGGGCGTCGATGATTCGAATGCCATCGCAGAATCGGTCTTTGTCGTCCAAATCCAGGATCCGCCGTCCACTTGAAGATAATAGCCCGCCACCTGACCGTCTGGATCGTTTCCGAACCATTGCACATTGAAAATCACCTCGGGCGAGACATAGTGATCGCTTGAGTCGCCAGCAACAGGAGCAACGACAATGCGGGTATCTGGAGCTTGATTGACGAGGGGTGATCCGGGATCGGATGGCTGGCAACCCCAAATCAGAGGCAAAATCAAACTAGCCGCGAGAAGTCTGTGGCGGCGAATAAATTCGCCGGTACGGTACAGGCGAATTGATTCGCCTCTACGGAGTGTTTTCATTTTTATCTCCTCGCGTCGGTTAAAAGTTTATACCAAATGAGAAGCGGTGTGGCGACTCCATGAAGCCGTCAGCCGCCTCTGCAAACTTGCCAAAGCCAAGATAGGCGTAATCGAGCGTTGCAACTTTCTGATCGTCAATAGGAATTTTCAAGCCGAAACCGCTGGTGAAACGCTCTTCATCATAGCCGAAACTATTGCTGATACGAAACTTGTAGCCTCCACGAATAGCCAGCATTCCTCGATACCAGAATTCAGCTCCAAGGTTGAGTCGTTCTCGATTGTCGTTGGGATGACTCATCTCGAATGCTATTATCCCGTCGAAGTCAGGTGAATGAGTCAATGTAGTAAACTCAAAGAAATTCGCTGAAACTCCGATGCGATAAATCGTTGGAGGAGGGGCTCCGCTGTAGCTTGCTTCTTGAGGCGTTATGCGGTTGCGACGGCCTTGATCGAGAAAATCGGTGTAATTACCAGAGTACTTGACGTCGGGACCGAAGTTCTGGACGGAAAACCCGAGTTTCAAAGTGCGCAGATTTGTCTCATAGAGCGCACCAATATCAGCCAGAGCACCGGTGAATGTTTCCTTTTCTAATCCTGAAACGGCTACACGGAGATTTGCTCCAAAGATGAAGCGGTCGGTGAGACGCTGTGCCCAAGAGACTCCGCCGATAACATCGTAGGCGATAAACTTCTCGCCGGTGCCTTGGGGGCGTTGAATCGTCCGTACAACCATATCGCCGGTATTCATCGCCAGCAGATGTACACCAAAAACTCCTAATTGTCCGAAATTCTTGGCGAATGCGGCTGTATTGAATTGAACATCCGCGGGCATATTGATTTGTGTGAACGCCGCAGAGCTTCCCGCGATATGGATCAAGCCTGCCGGATTCCAGAAGATCGAACTGATATCATCGGCGGTAGCAACATAAGCATCTCCCATACCGATGGCGCGAACGCTGGTGGATATTTTCAGCGTGGTCAGACTGGCAGTACCGACTTTTTGAACTTCACGTGCAAGTAATGGCGTATTGGATAACGATCCTACAAAGATCGTCAGCGCAACCGCGATTAGGGCAGGTAGCGACGATTTCAATCGCCATGTATGGAGAGCGAATAAATTCGTCCGAACCGTTTGAGAAACCCTGTCGCAGGGTGGTGACACCTTGCGACAATCGTTAGATAATAAACAGGTTTTCATCGTCACCCCGCATGTTTGTAAATGACGTACAGGTTGACGCTGACCTCTGACCTTACCCCTGCTTCGCCGAAGCGAACATGGAGGGTGTGGTTGCCGGGCGTCAACCGAGTCAACCAGTCTGAAATTGGATATAGCTCAGGCAGTGCATCCGGGTCGGAAGGCCTTGCTGGTTTCTGACTATGACGGTAGCTTGGGTCTGCTGTGAAGAATCTCTTGAGGCTGAGCGTCATTCGCCTTCCCCGCATACCGCTGGTGTCCAGCGCAGGGGCAGTGAAGAAGTTTTGTCCCCACACGACGGTCTCACCGCCAAGCCAAGATCCGGCTGATGACGAG
Organism: uncultured Caldithrix sp.; assembly: GCA_964355675.1. Classification (GTDB taxonomy): domain Bacteria; phylum Electryoneota; class AABM5-125-24; order Hatepunaeales; family Hatepunaeaceae; genus CAMBDS01. The sequence continues at coordinate 58,192 of CAYHEC010000022.1, read as the reverse complement.
TCAAGAAAAATTGCCCGCGGGTAAAGTTCTACAACGTCGTTATCGAGCCAGATAGAAACTTTGAATCGGTTATCCAACTTCGTGTCGAGAGTATCCCGGGTAAACTGACGCACAGTTTCCTCAACCAGGGTCGATGCCTTTAATGCTGTCAAGCTGTCGATGGCTACCGTGTCAGCATGAGTCTTGACTGCCTTTAGCGACAAGTTAAGTATCCCACCCTCAAGACTCAACAGCCTTTGCGAAATGGAGTCGAGTTCCGTCCCGACGCGTGTGTAGGCATTGAGTTCGGCGTCAGGCCAGAGAAAAGCGTTAATGATCAGCCGAGCGTCGGTGATTGTGTCACCCAGAGTGAAGCCACCAGACAGCTCGGCTCCCGAAGCCGCTTTACGGTCGAAGATTGGGATGGTTGCCTCATAAGACGGATCATTAGTCTGCAGTGGCGCTTTCCGGTCATCAATACACCCGGTAAGCCCGGTCAATATTGTCAGTAGTGCCACTGTCTGAAGGAGGCTGTACCGGCGAATAAATTCGCCGCTGCCTTCGCACTTTCGCACTTTCGTACTTTCGCACTTTTGCACTTTTCTTCTCCTCACTTCAATACGACAAATTTATCGATCTTCTGTTGTCCGCCGGCTTTGACTATGTAGTAATAGACACCGCTGACGATCTCTTGTTTGTATTGGTTCCGCATATCCCACATTAACTGGTTGCTAAGTTCTTGTCCCGGCTCGTAAGGTAATGTGATGATGTGGTCACCAGAAAGAGTGTAAATGTCGATATCGGCTCGGGAGTTTCTCGGAAGCCCATAGAAAAAGAGTTGGCGCGGGTAGATCTTCGTATTCGCTTCGTTGACTGCACCCCCCTTTTCCTGGATATGTCCGCCCTTGTAAGGATTGGGGACAACATAAACTCCATCGACCAGATTGCCACCGGCTGACGTTCCCGGAGTTCCCTCGGTATCTCCAGCCCTGACCGTTAATGCGTTACGACCGATTGGGGTAATCAGCGTACCGGCTCCCGGAATACCTTGATCGAAAGCCCGAACGATGTAATGGTAGGTCCATCCGGGAATAACATTGTTATCATCATACCAATAAATGCGAGACGAGTCGCCAGAGGCACTTACCGACCACATCCAACCACTATTAGCAAACAATTCAGGATTGGTCGCGGCAATACGCGCCGTATCGTAAGGCATTCCCAGATTGAAGTTCTCTCGCTCGAATTCAGGATATGGAAACGCGTCGATGACGTCCCATTGCGCCAGTGTTGACCACCGGTTCGCATCCGAGGATCTCTGCAACTGATAACCCTCGAAGTCGGCAAGCTGGGAGATCGGATCGATCGACGCCTCGGAATTGTCCTTCCAAAAAATCCGAATCCGCTCGGGTGATGGTTCAGCCCAGAACACCGGCTGATCAGGAGCCGCAGGCCCACGAAAGTCATTGTCGTAAATCCGCTGAGCCCATTGCGCATTCTTTCTCACTTCTGCTAAATTCTTCCCTGCAATGAACGCCACCGTAACCGGCAATTCATCACCAGGCAACAACAGCCAGCCGCCTGACTTTGGCCCGAAGCCCATAAGGAATCGCCAGTCGTCCTGCGTAGCTGTCGAAGGACTGTTTTCGGCCGGAGGAGCCGAGATCATGTTGTACTTTTCTCCATTCGTCGCCGGATCACCGCCGGTCGAACGATTGAAGTTCTTGAAGGCGATATTCAAACTGTCGAGCGGCGCAGGCGTCCGAACCACCTTCATCGCGAACAACCCTGGCCCAAAACCGTCGGCGTCCGTCGTGTCGTCACCCTGGATCATCATCAGATTTTCTTCGTCATAGAGGTTCCAGTCGTCGAGCGAGGCTGGATCTCCCGATTCACCTTTTGCGGCCACGTCAGGATCGGCAAATAGCCCGAGGTAAACCTCCGTCAACGGCAACTGCCCTACGTTACGAACAATCAGATCAACGAGAATGAACTCCCCTGCATAAGCCTCGCCCCAGGCATAAGTTTTTTGCAAAACCATGAGATTGAGAGGAGTATGGCCATCGTTGTCGGGAGATTGAACCTGACTCCTGTCACGGTCGTCATAAACAGTGAAGTACTCCTGAGTCCCTCGCGCCACGCCATCTTCGTCGAACTGTCCGTCGCCGTCGTCATCGAGACTGCCGGGAACGGCGTCACCGTCGGCGTCGGGATCGTCCATATCGACCAGACCATTGAAGTCGTTGTCGATAAAGTCATTCGATATGTCGCCAGCCGGATCTTCGTCGATATGGGTTTCGGGATCGTAGTTGCAGTTCCCGTCACCATTGTCATCGCCCGTATCGTCGGTATCTTCATCGATTAAGCCATCGTTATCGTTGTCGATACCGTCGGCATATTCTTCGTCGGGTTCGCCGCCGTCGCCGTCATCATCCTTACCGATAATGCCTTTGCCACCATCCCAATTTGTCGAGGGACTTCCATTCCCATCGAGGTCGTCTAAGCCATTGCGATTCCAGTCGCCGTCGTCATCGATCTCCTTGGCTCCCATGACATAGGGCCGTCCGGCTATGGAGGCACTTTGTTTCGATAACGAAAGGTAGCCGCTGGGATATTGGCCGATTGGCAGTGTCGGGGCGAACTCGTTGGTACCGTTATCGCCGTCTGTACCGGTGCTGACGAGCTTCTGGCCGTTGACAATCGCGCCGACCCAGATTCCGGAGCTGAACAGAAAGTCGTTCTCCGAACCGCCGGGAAACTCGAAACCATAATAACCCGGTGTAGCGTCGGGATTGCCTTGCTCGCCCCAGTTGGAGAGAGTCATGCGGACGTTTCCGACGTCGTGGACCATCAGTGATTTTTTACCGACGTCGATTTGATATCCGGGATCTTTAGTTCTCACCGGGCCAGCTTCGCGTTGACGCGCCAAAAGCGGAACGGTTATGAATGCCGTTAAAATGATGATCGTTGAGGCAAACAGAAGGGAGCTGTCGAAGGGTGTCCTCACCCTGCGACAATCTGATCCGTCGCAAGGTGAGGACACCTTGCGACAGCGCCGCTGGCGGGCAGGGACGTCCGCCTTACTGAAGCTAAAGTATTTCATTTGTGTTCTCCCTTCCCTTAAAATTCAAAACCGAGACCAAGCCGGATGAGGCGAGGATTGTCGAACGCATCCGGATTGGGTCCCGCGTAACGATTCTGGCTGTTATTCGGCGAAGCCGTATCATTTACCCAGCCAGCCTGTCCGCTGTAGTCGTCGTAGGAATTGGGTGCGCCTGCACGACCATAGTTGTCATCGACGTTAAGCAGGTTGGTCTCGTCCATGATGTTGTAAACCTGTAGGGAAAGGGTTGTCTGGTAATTACCGATGGAAAATCCCTTGCTGACGTTAAGGTCGGCGGAGTTGGTCCAAGCGGTGCGCTTCGACATGTACTGCCCTTCGATGAGCGTTCCGGAGGCGTCGGTCGGCGAGTAGGGCAGTCCGCTTCGGATGTTCCAGAGCAAATCGAGATTCCAGTCACCCGGCATACCTTCGATCCCAAACAGCGGCTCCTTTTCGCCATAATTCAAACCGTAGCTGAGAACAATCGAATGGCGTTGATCCCATCCAGCTGGGAGGGCTTGCGGTGGTTCAGTGTAGTTCCCCCGGATGCCTTGAGTTCCGATGTCGTACGAGTTTTTTGCATTTACCCAACTCAACGTATAGGTGATGCGACCCGACATATTAGAGCCATATTCTTTTGAAAGATTGAACTCGATGCCTCGCGCGAAGGCGTAGTCCTGATTATCGTAGATCGCAAAGTTCTGCCCGATAAGCGTCTGACCGAACTTTTCCGGATACCAGTACTTCCCTTCCCGGGCATTGATCCAATTCTTCACATCCTTCAAGAATCCGGTCATATCGATCAGGTAATCCCGGTAGGGATTCCAAGCGAGGCCGACTTCGAATGAAACTGTTTTCTCCGGATCCAGATCGGGGTTGCCAATGAGCGGCGTTCCGCCGGACTGAACCTGATTGACTGCCGTAAAAAGGTTATCCCATTTAGGCCGCTGGTAGAAGTGACCGTAGTGTGCATGAAGGTAAGCGTTTTCAGTAATCGAGAACGAAGCCCCAATACGGGGAGAAAACTGCGTCTTGATTTTCTCAGGCTTGTCGAATGGAACGTAATTAGGATTCCAATTAGCATTAGACGAGTCGAAAGCCATCACATGCTGGACTTGGTTACCCGGCATGTAGAAGTCAAGCCTGGCTCCAACACTCAATGTAATATCATTGAATTCCATTTTGTCTGAGGCGTACAACGCTCCATCCGCTGGATACACGTGATAAATATCAGTGTAAATTCCCTGCCCGTTATTATCGATTGTTGGGTACGGAAGCGAATTATTGAAGAGATCGAAGTAGTTAAAGTCGATTCCGCCACGGACCAGGTGGTTCTTATGCATCTGGCTCGTAACCTGTGCCTTGAGTCCATATACGTAAGATTTCTCTTCGAGCCAGTAGGGAACCGGCTGACCGACGTCGTCTTCCGTCCCGTCCCCCCCTACCAGAAATCCATGATACGAGGCATACGAGTTGTCTTGATTCCCTTGGTCCCATATACCGTCGCCGTCCTTATCGACAAACGGTTCGCCAACATCGTAATTCCCATTCATTTTCCCATCTGAGCCAGGCAGATCGGTAAATTTCTCGGCATACTCACCATATTCAGACGCTTTCTTGTTGGCGCCTTGATATATACGGGAAGCCATATAGCGAGACAATTTGATGTTGTAGTAGGTGTTTTTCGATAGAGTATGGTTCCAAGTTACGAGGAACTGATCGTCATCGATGAAGCGGGTCGGAAGGTGATCGGGTGCGTTGTATTCGTAAAGCTGAAGATCTTCGTCAATCCGTCCATCTAGATCGTCGTCTTTGTCGTTGAGAGCTTCCTCATCGACTCTTCCGTCGCCGTCGTCATCTTCACCGGTGACATAGGTAAAGGAGGTGTCGTTTCCTGTCTCCTGCTGGAAAGCGCCGTTGATCTCTTCCTGGGTGAAGTCGTAAGGGAAGAAACGCGATTGGCGGAAGAGGAAGATATTCGACCAGGTTTTGTTGAAGCGATAAGCCGCTTTTAACTTCATGGTCGGGCTGAGCTGATAGGTGAGTTGGTAGCTACTGTTGTAGAACGTCTGTTCACGGTTGGCATCAAGACCCATTCCACCGGACATGTCGTGGCGGTACCATTCGGAGGAGTTGATGCGAATTCCGTTGGATGATGTATTGCGACCAGTCATATCAGTAGAGATAAAGAAGGTCATGTACCCGGGTATCTTAATGCCAAGTGAAGGCAGTAAAATAGATGTGATCGGTTCCGGGCCACCCAGTGAACCTTCGAGGTAGTCGTAATTTTGGTAAGCTACTGGCGGGGACCATAGGGTCGTATCAGTCGGACCGAGATTAGTACCGGAAAATTCGGAATTGATATGTTGTTCGTATTTGGAGTCGGGGCGGGAGTTAATATCGTCGAAGACGTATTTGAATTTCCCGTGAAATTCCTTTGAACCTTCCCGAGTGACAATATTGACAACTGCTGATTGGGCGTTTCCGTACTCAGCATCGAACCCACCGGTCAATGCTATCATTTCGGCAACAGCTGGATTGCCGATGGAAAGCATTCGCAAGTTGCTGATGGGGTCTTTCACTTCCATACCGTCGATCAGATAGGCGACTTCGCCCCGCCGACCACCACGTATATGAATGTTGTTGCCATTACCGACTGCGCCACCGATATTCGCTACAGCGCCAACGAAATTTGCAACAGGTAGATTATAGAGTTCATCCCCGGTTGCTATCCGAGTGGAGGCGGTTACGTCGGGACGGATGACTTTCCGTTCCGCCCTGACGACAACTTCCTGGCCCTGAATGATGGTCGGTTCAAGCGAGAAGGATAAATTTGTCGTAAGGTCGGCATAAACAAGAACCTCCTGTTTGACAACTCTCACATAACCGACGGCGCTTGCAGATACCGAATACTTGCCTGGAACGACATTAAGAACGATATAATCGCCATCAAGCGTGGTTGCGGCGCCAAGATCAGTGCCAAGCAAGACGATGTTTACGCCCGATATAGGCTCACCGGATTTACTATCTTTGATAGCCCCTGTCAATTTCCCGGTGACACCTGCCAAGGACTCTCCTACGATCAAGAACAGAAATGCTGTTCCCAATACTGTCAGAAAAGTTTGTTTTTTGAACTTATACAAAGGATTCAAGGAACCTCCTCTCCGAATCTGCAACGCACGGGGGTACTTCCGCGCGAGGGTGATTGCAACCATTAGCCAGCGCAGACCCAAGTAACGGGCTCTTTTTTAGGGAAAACGCAACAAGGTAGGCAGGGCGGACTGTTGTCCGCCCTGCTGTCCGGTGTGTGCATAGTCCCTCAGGTCTTGGGCAGAGCGGACCATTTGTCCACCCTGCTTGACCCAGAGCTATATTAGTGAAGAAGACTCATCTTACCGGTGAATCGCTCGGTTCTGGTCTCCAGAGTATAGATATAGATTCCGGAGGCAAGACCATCAGTGGTCCAAGCGATCTCATGGTTACCGGCACGCATCCTGCCATCGAACAGTGTCGAAATCAGGCGGCCATTGGTGTCCCAAACTTGAACCTTTATGTCCTGCGAATTATTCAAAGCGAACGGAATAACCGTTGAGTTGTTGAACGGATTCGGGTAGTTTTGTCCAAGTTCGGTCTTGTTCGGAATAAGAACAGGTTCCCAAACGCCTTGATAATCACGACCGACGATCAACAGGTTTTCCCAGCCTTGCGCCGAATTGGCAAGCTGGTCCTGTGAGAAAATGAAGAACCAAACTGAATCGCCGTTAGCAAGAGCATGGCCCTGCATGGTGTCGTTTGGCATAGTGAAGCGGTAGGTTCCGTTAAGAAGTGCGTCAAGATCCCAGGACGTGTCGGTTTCGGCATATTCCCAGCCGACCTGCAGTGAATCCGGTCTTGCCGCATCGCCAGTCCAGTACCAGTTACAATCGGCGTAACCGATACCATTCAGGTCATCTAACGCACAAGTGACCGAGAAGGGCGCTTCGTTATGGAAGTTCGCAAGAGCCGCCTCGCCAATATCCGGACCTTGGAAGTCAGTCGCGCCGACTTTACCACTGAGAGCAATAAAGACGTAATTCTCAGCTCCGGTTAAAAGATGATTCTGACTGGTGAAGCCTCCTGACAAAGCATCTCCTTCGTCGAAAATCGACCAAAGCTTTTGAGGACCAGCCCAACTTTCGCCACCGTCATCGGAGTAATTGACCTGCATGCCTTCGGGGGTGAACTGTCCCCAAACGTTTTCGCCAACTACGAGGCGACCGGAGGTAGTCCAAACGCCCTGGTTGGTATAAAGAAGCGAACGAACTCCGTCGTATGCAATTGAATCGAGCATAGTCGTGTCAGTCCAAAGACCTCCGTTGTAGCCACCCTCATCGAAGGCGTACCAGTTGCGGTGGGGGTTGCCAACGCCTCTGTTGCTAAAAATCCATGGCGTCTCGTTGGCGAAATCCAACCCTACGGAAGGATAGCGCTGAGCGCCGAAGATGTTAGTAGCTGACCATTCGCCGGGACCTGTCTGAAGAGCAACAGTTGTGTTCTGCAGATTCGGGAAGCTCCGGACGCAGAAATAGACGTCATTGGTATTCGGATCCATCGCGATCGGATTTACTGCGCCAGTATAATAGCTCAGGTAATTTCCGGCGACAACACCCGTTACGGTGGATGTCACTGCGCCTGACAAAGACGTTGGAACGGTCAAAACTGTCTGCGGCCATCCTTCTCCAGCCGCGCCGGCTGTTTCGTAGAGGACGTAGAAGTTTTCTGCGCCAACGGCGGTGGTCATGTGAGCATAAGGTACTTCAGCGGCACCGCCAGCACCGATATTGATGCCTGAGGCAATCTGGAATGGAGCTGACCAAGCCGCTCCGCCATTGATTGACTTCGAGGCGAAGATTGAGGCGGTGGCTTCGACAGCATTAACCCAAATGACAAAAATATGACCTTGTGCGTTTATGCCGCAGTCAGACCAAATAAAATTCATGCCTTGGGCTTCTTCGGCTATCAGGTTGTAGGAAACCGTCTGGCCATCGGCACTGCTCTTGACGTCGTAAATACCGTTACGACGGTTCAAAGGATTCAAGTTCCCGCTTAGAAATGCATTCAACACTACCGCAAAGTGAATGTTGTTGCTACCATCGACAACAGCGCCATAGCCTTCGGCGGCTGCATTCCAAGCGGCGTGCTCTTCACCTCCGGTGGTGTCGATCATGCCTGTAATACCGGCGTCCACCATCGCATCCCAAGTTTCTCCGCCGTCGGATGAGTACATCCAGCGAAGTGTCATATCGTCATTCTGGTCTCTAAATGGCTCGGCTTGTGTGCGATAAGCCGAGGTCAACTGCACAACGGTTGGTTCACTGTTAGTCGTCATCTTGACAGGCTTTGCGACCACCCCGTTGGTTGTCAAAGCAATTGCTGTGAACAATGCAATGAAAGAAAATAATTTGCTTTTGGGCATCTCTCCGAACTCCTGGTTTTTGTTTTGGTTAACTCTATCGGTCGAAATTTAAGCGGTGTATTAGGAATAAATGCGATATCGACCGAAAACTGGCTGAACTCCTCACTTACAAGTCATGGGGAATGAAGTTTGTATTTATAGTGGGAGATAAAGGGTTGCCGGAAAACGGCGTAAAACCGCCTCCGACTGGTCAATAGCCTAACTTTGCAGAATATAATGCATGCAATGCAGTTTGTCAAGAACTATTTAGCACAGATTTTGTTGGTTACTATATTGGAATAAAAATAACATATTGCTATAATAACACATATAAATTGTTAGACGAAATTCTAATTTACTGCAAATTATTCATTCGCTCTGCAAAATTCGATTCGATATTCAAATTTTGCAGTGATTTTTAAAAATGTCCTTTTTATCAGGCGATAAATATCGGCTCCGTTAAAATAATTTTTTTTCTATTGAAAAAGTCACTGGGGTCGGTAAGACGGGGCTCTGGGGGCTGTTGCCCAGACTCCACAAGCGTGTAGCCCGCACAGCTTTGCTGGGCGGGACTCAAAATTTGTGCTTAAATCCTGCCCGCCCAGCAAAGCTGTGCGGGCTACACAGCACGATTTTTATAATTTGGGATTTGGGCAACAAGCACTTTGTACCTGTCCGCTTATGCGTCTCTGATTCCGGCGAAAGCTAAGAATCCATCCTGTTCCGAAGAGTAGATACCGGCTTGCGCCGGTATGAATGCAAGGCACAGTCCCGTTCTACCAAGCAAAATGGCACATTTATTTGATTTTTTGCAACAAACTCATCTTAACTACCACATGAGGACACGTAACAATACTGTAAATTGAGTAATGATCAAATTTTCGACGCCAAAAGTCTTGATTCCGGTGAGCCAGGCGGAATACCGTCTTAACGAAAAAGGATCGAAGTTCCTCGGCTGGGTAGTTCCGGCTAAGTCAGAGGCTGACTCCTTCGACCTTCTCGCGGGACGATCCCGGTTGCACCATGACGCTACCCATCATTGCTGGGCATTCCGCGTTGACGAGATGACCGCCCCTGTCGAACGATCCTCAGACGCAGGCGAGCCTTCCGGTACTGCCGGCAGGCCCATTTTGGACGCTATCCGCGGAGCTGGCATGATGAATGTGCTTGTAGTAGTGACCCGGTGGTTTGGCGGAACTAAACTTGGCAAGGGAGGATTGATACGGGCTTATGGTGGTTGTGCCGCCGAGGCGTTGAAATTGGTGGAAACGGAAGTCGTCATCCCGACTATCGAGCTGACGGTAGTCTGCCCTTACGATATGATTGGCTGGGTGGAAAGAACAGTCAAATCTCTCGGAGGAGAGATTTCTGAAGGAAAGTACTTCGAGAAAGTGACGTTAAAGCTAAAGTTACCGGTAGAAGAGGAGGCCGCATTCAGGAATTCCGTTCAGGACGATGGCGGAGGGAGGATATTGATAACTTGACCGACGCGGGATGCGTAAGCAAACTTCAGCTCTCCGCTTGAATTGGCGCGCTGTCAAGGGAGCGCACGTGACAGCACTTGCCCACTTACCCACTTCCTTACGCGCTCTTCCTCTTTGCTTTCGACTCGATCATCTCAGGTTTACCTGTTTTTTGTACTACTTCCTTTGTAATTACAACTTCTTCAATTCCTTCGAGGTCGGGCAAATCGAACATAAGGTCATTCATCACCGATTCAGTCACCGACCTAAGCGCCCGTGCGCCGGTATCCCGTTTCAGGGCAAGCTCGACAACGGCATCCAGTGCGTCAGGTTGGAAGGATAGTTTGACTCCTTCCATCTCGAACAATTTCGCGTATTGTTTAGTCAGAGCATTCTTCGGATCCGTCAACACTGACAACATGGCTTCACGGGAAAGCCTGTCAAGCGGCGCAACGACCGGCAGTCTGCCAATTAGCTCGGGGATAAGACCGTAGCGGAGCAAGTCCTCCGGTTCGACTTGTGAAATCAGATCATAAAATCCCATCTTTCGTTTGCCGCGAACCTCAGCTCCAAAACCCATTGCTCCTTTCCCAGTCCTGCGGGAGATAATGCCATCGATTCCTTCAAACGCGCCGCCACAGATGAAGAGCACGTTCTTTGTGTTAATGGCGAGCAGACGCTGTTCGGGGTGTTTGCGACCTCCTTCGGGAGGGATGCTGGCGACGGTTCCTTCAAGGATTTTCAGCAACGCCTGTTGGACGCCTTCGCCGGAAACATCGCGGGTAATCGAAGTCGATGCGTCCTTGCGGGCGATTTTGTCTATCTCGTCGATGTAGATGATGCCAATCTCGGCTTGGGCGATGTCGCCGTCAGCGGCGTGATACAGCCTGACGAGGACGTTTTCGACGTCTTCGCCGACATAGCCAGCCTCGGTGATGGTAGTGGCGTCGGCGATGGCGAACGGGACTTCGAGGAAGCGCGCCAATGTCTGGGCGATCAGTGTTTTGCCGGTTCCGGTTGGGCCGATCATCAGGATATTCGATTTATCGAGCTCGACTTCACCTTCTATTGAGGCGCTGGTGATCCTCTTGTAGTGGTTATAGACTGCCACCGAGATGCGCCGCTTGGCTTCGTCCTGCCCGATGACGTACTCGGATAGTTTGCCGAAGATTTCACGTGGCTTGGGAATGCCGCGTTTCAGGGTGCGTTTTTGAGCGACGGCGAGCTTAACGACCTGCGTAGCGTTAGCAACGCAGACATCGCAGATTGTAGCTTTGGGTCCACGCACCATGACTTTGGTCAGGTCTATTGGTCGGCCGCAGAACGAACAGCGTTCCGGCGTTGGGGGCGTCGATTCGAGTGTAGAGGACATTATAACCTTTGGTGTCACGTGACATCAATTGTAGGGTCAATTATCGATTACTACTATATATTGTAGCTATGAACCGTATTCGTGTGAATTCAGTCGAAGACACGCACGATTCAATTTACTTCTTCTTGCCAATCTTTTCAACCGCCTTCGACGCCGCTTTGCTGCCATTCGTATCGGCACGGTGAGCAATCACTTTATCGATAAGGCCATAAGCTTTCGCCTCCTCAGCAGTCATGATATAGTCGCGGTCGGTATCCTTGGCGACTTTGGCAAGCGGTTGACCACAAGCGTCAGCGAGGATCTTGTTCAGCTTGTCGCGGGTTTTAAGGATCTCACGGGCGTGGATGTCGATATCGGACGCTTGACCCTGCATACCACCCATCGGCTGATGGATGATCACCTTGGAGTTCGGCAACGACGAGCGCTTGCCCTTAGTTCCAGCGGCGAGCAGGAGCGCCGCCATCGAAGCGGCGTGCCCGATGGCGATGGTGGCGACGTCGGGCTTGATGTACTGCATGGTGTCGTAGATCGCCATGCCGCTCGTGACAAGACCGCCGGGGCTGTTGATGTAGATCGAGATGTCCTTGTCAGGATCTTCCGCTTCGAGGAAGATGAGCTGGGCGATGATCAAGCTCGCCACGTTGTCGTCAATCGGCCCGGCGAGGAAGATGATGCGTTCTTTGAGAAGCCGTGAGTAGATGTCGTAGGCTCGTTCGCCTCGACCGGTCTGCTCGACGACCATTGGGATTAGGTTCATTGGATTTGGAATTTAGAGTTTGGAATTGATTTGATTTTGGGTGTAATACCAAATTTCTTTACTTGTAGGCTTTTTTAAAAGTGACATTGAACATCGCTGGATTAGGGTGCAATACTGTTTTCCCTTCTAATAAATCTTCAATGGTCAGTATTTGGATTCGTGGATATTTTGTTCCATATGAAGGTTGGTCGTAGTAACCGGTTTGTAACGCAGCCCTTCTCATCCCATCAGTAACATATTCATTAAAACAGACCAGCATTGCCATTTCGGCGCTTTCCCTATCGGCAGCATAAATTAACTCACGAAGATCTTCAAGATTTGTCGCACCGCTTTTGACTTCAATCAGGATTGTATCTTTTTCAGTTAAACTTCTTCCAATAGTGATATAACCATCATAACCTTTGTGTGAGTCTTTCGATACTCCGCCGAGCATAAACTCGATAACCCAATCCTGAAATACAATTCTTCCGCCTCTAGCGCCACGTGCTAATTCACGTGCGGAAGCAATATCTCTTGGAAATCCCAATATTGAAATATTATCTCTGACCTCGCGAGAACGATCAGGATTAATCTTATGTTGTTCCGTAACACGATTATAAATTAACCTGATTGCAAGATGAGAAATATCTACTCCGATCCATTTTCGATTGAGGCGCTCAGCAACAGCAACCGCCGTTCCACAGCCACAGAAAAAATCGGCAACTGTGTCGCCTTCGTTGGAGGAGGCTTTGATAAATCTTTCAAGAAGTGTTTCGGGCTTTTGTGTCGGGTAACCTAATCTCTCTGCGGCTACTTGATTTAGGAATGGGAGCTCCAACCAATCCAACGGTAAAGGACCAGCGCCTTCCTCAAGGTATTGACGGTATGTATCCTCGGTTTCAGTTGGCGGGTCACTTCTTCCATCTCGGTACCTGAGTCGATATTTTATACCCTTGTCATCTGTATATTTGAATTTCTTGATGCTTACATCCGAATACTGTCCAAGAATTTGTTCATAGTTGAAAGTATGTAAACCGTTCTTTTTAACATAAAACAGTATCACATCGTGTTTTCTATTGTAGTGAGTTTTGGCAATTCCTCGCTCACGATAGCACCATGCGATTTCGTTCAAGTAGTTCTTCTCACCAAATATTATATCGCACACGATTTTTAAGTAGTGACTCATCGTCGGATCGCAATGCAAGTAGAACGATCCAGATTTCCTTAATTTCTTTCTTATATGATGAATGCGAAGTGCCATCGTAGTCAAATAGGATACCGAACTCTTGGAGATCGAGATTGAATCCAAGTTCTTCAAAAAGAGCCAGAGTTCACGATCCAGACCTTGGAGGATTGCCAACTGATCCAGATAAGAAACATTGCTCCACGTATCCGCAAACGCCTCTTTCTGCGCCTTTGTGTCCTTAAGATCGATCGACTCGAAGAGCACGTTGTAATTCCTCTTCGAGTTGAAGGGCGGATCTATATAGACAAGGTCAATGCTTTCATCCGCAATAGACTCCTGCAAAACGTCCAGACAATCGCCGTAATAAAGTTGATTCATGCTACCCCTCCGCCATCCTGAGAAATTCCCTCATATCCATCTTCCGTCGTTCGATCTCAGCGTTCTCGGCAAGGAATTGCAGGACTCTCTGCTCGAAGAGCCGCCCCCTCAGCCGATCCATCTTATCCTCACCGGCATAGCGCATCTTTACCGCCGCCAAAGTCTCGCCGGACATCTCAGCCATCCGCTGAAGTTCCAACTCAAACTCCTCGTCGGAAACCTCGATGATCTCGGCCGTCGCAACCTCGTCGCGGAGTAACACCCAGCGGTAGTCGCGCTCGGCTTCGTGGAGGTGCTCCTCAATGAATTTCTTCACATCGTCGCCCTTGAGCTTCATCTCAGTGGCAATATCGGTCAATGTCCCCTCGATTATCATTCTCGGAACCGGAAAGGGATTGTCCTCTACCATCCTTTGCACAATCGCCGATTCTAACTGCCGCTGAGTTCCCATTGCGACATAACTCATCAGCATCGACCGAGTATAATTCTTCAAATCTTCAACTGTTTTCAGTCCGGGGACTATGTGCTGGGCAAACTCATCGTCAAGCTCATGGATATGAGGCACTTCGACGCGGAGAGCTTCGACAGAATACGAGGTAAATGCCTCACGCTGTCCATTCTGCACGGCCGCTTCCTGAGGAGTTATTATTGTCCCCGAAGTCGGTGCGCCAATCACACCCGAAATATCGCTTCGTACGCGGATTACTCGTGTCTCGCCCGCTTTGATCCCGATCAATTGCTCGTCTGAACCCGCGCCAAGAGTATCCGCACCAATCTCGATCTGCTTCTCCTCAACCTTCCTGCCGATCAACTCGAGCCCCGAAGGATGAACCTCATGCACCTTGACTGTCAAAACAGCGCTTGCGGGGGCGGGTGTGTCGATTGATTGCAGATGAGCGTGCCTCTGGCGGAGCGCTTCGATTTGTCCATCGACATCACTGTCTGAGACATCAGCGCCGCTGATCAAGAGGCGGAGCCCTTTATGGACAGTAAGATGCGGTTCCGGACGCAAAGGGAATTTGGCGGTAAACCTTAGCGGCTTGCTTTCGCCAAATTCTTGATGATCGATCAATATTCTTCCCGCTGGGTCAAGCTTCTCTTGTTCAAGCGCTTTGTTCAATGCGTCGCGGGTGAGATCATCGATGGTTTCGCCGATGATATCCTTGCCGTAGCGCTTGCGGATCATGTCCATTGGAGCTTTGCCGGGACGGAAGCCGGGGATGTTGGCGCGGCGCTGGAAAAGCTGGAAAGCCTCCATTAGCTTGGCGGTGGGCTCTTCGGCGGGAATTTCTATCGTTAGAGTGACGTCGCGGTCGGGTGTAATTTCGGTCTGGATGTTCATTGAATTTACGTTGTGATACGAGGAAATCCGCTTTGGATAGGCGGTAATGATTGACCGAATAAGATACGGAATTTGGGAAGGAATTGCGAGAGTTTGGTTGAAAGTTGAAAGTTGAAAGTTGAAAGATACGGGGAGACGACAGAGTTCAGAGCTTTAGCACTGAAACAGGCGAGGACGCCTGTCACCTTGGACAAGGGGCGAACGCGAGGTTCGCCCGTACGGGCGATGCTTGCCATCGCCCTTTCTCAGCTTTCCTCTTTTTCTTCTTCTCCCAACCTTCTTCCGGTAAGTTTCAGGAAGACATCTTCCAAGGTCGGTTGAACCGTCCTTAAATCAACCAGCCTTCTTCCGCCTGATGCAACTGCACGAATAAGTTCGCCCGACGCATCAGGTGTTGCAAGCAACGCATGAACGCTGGTTGTTTGGGCAACAGCATCGACGGTATGCGACAACCTCACGACACCGGGAAGCAATTTCCAGTCATCTGGAGCCGGTTGTGTTCCGTCAAGCGTCAACTCGAGGGCGGTCTCCTTCTGAACCATTCGCTTGAGATTTGCCGGAGTATCGCAAGCCTGCACCTTTCCATGATCGATGATCGCCAGACGGTCGCACATCTCGTCGGCTTCAGCCATGTAGTGCGTCGTCAGCAGAATCGTCGAGTCGGTGTGCTCAGCCATCCACGTTTTCACAAAACGCCTCACATTCAGCGCCGAAGTCACGTCCAGACCGACAGTCGGTTCATCAAGGAAGAGTACCTTTGGGTCGGTTGTGAAGCCTCGCGCAAAATTGAGTCTTTGACGCCAGCCGGTCGAGAGTTTGTTAGTGCGGACGCCGTCGAACTTATCGAGGCCAACAACCTTCAGCATCTCATCGACGCGTGGCGCGGCGACCTTCCAGGGAATACCGTAAAGCTCCGTGAAGAGCCTGAGGTTTTCACGTGAAGTCAGCACCCCATAGCCACAGCTATCGCCGCCGGAGACGGAGTTGATAATCCGGCGCACCCGCCAAACGTCTTTCTCTACGTCAAGTCCCTCAATCAGGGCCTGACCAGAGGTTGGTGAGAGCAACGTACAGAGAATACGAATGGTAGTCGTCTTACCGGCTCCGTTAGGGCCAAGCAAGCCGAACAGTTCGCCGGGGCGGACCTGCAGGCTGATGTCTTCGAGCGCGACGAGCTGTTTCTCACCTCTTTTTCGCGCCATCCGGTCGAGATTGAAGACGCGTCTCAGCGACCGAGTTTCGATGGAAAATGTGGACATAAAAGGTTTGGTAGCGGCGACTCATAGCAGTTGATCTATTATTTTAACGCTCAAGCCACCTCATGGAGGGCGGACACTCTTGAGTTCGTTGATTTATTCGAGAAGATACTGATTTTGTTCAGGCGGACGTCCTCGTCCGCCGACAAACAAGCACTAAGTTCGGGCGGACGAGGACGTCCGCCTGAACAGATCTAAGTGAATTTTGAATAAATCAACGAACTCACTCTTGTCCGCCCTGTGGTAAATTTTACTTTTCAGAGGGCGGACAAGAGTGTCCGCCCCCCATGAGGTTGTCGCGTTTGTTAAGTTATTTAGTCAACTGCCATTAGTCGCTAGTTTAGATTATATTAAAAAGGACGGCGACTATAGTCGCCGATACCCTGACGAATTCTATCTATTGTGCCTTAATGTGCAGTAGAAATGAAACAAATGCAAGAGTTTTGTCCTTCACCTATCTTTCCATTCTCTTAAAAGTTTATTATCTTGCAGTATCAAACTTTCAACTCAAAAGGGGGTTTTTCAATGGTATTTATCATCGCGCTCACCATCGCGGCGATCATAGTCTTCTGGATCATAGGTCTTTACAACGGCTTAATTAAAATTCGCAACGCCGTCCGCAATGCCTGGGCACAGATCGACGTACAGCTCAAACGCCGCCACGACCTGATCCCGAATTTGGTCGAGGTTGTCAAGGACTACATGGCTTACGAGCAGGAAACGCTCGAAAAGGTCATCAAGGCTCGTGGAACCGCCCTCGGCGCGCAAGGTACTGCCGCTGTCGCCGCCGCAGAGAACCAGCTTACCGGGGCGCTGAAGAGCCTCTTCGCGGTCATGGAAGCCTATCCAGACCTGAAAGCTAACCAGAATGTGATGGCTCTTCAGGAAGAGCTGACCAGCACTGAAAACAAGATCGCCTTTGCACGACAGTACTATAATGACTCCGCAATGCGGCTCAACAACGCGATTGAAGTCTTCCCCTCGAACATCATCGCCGGAATGCTCAACTTCAAACAAGAAGCCTATTACGAAGTCGCCGAGGTGGAAAAAGAACCGGTGAAGGTGAGGTTGAGATAGCAGGCTTGGCTCAAGGCTCAAGGCTCAAGGCTCAAGGCTCAGGACTCAAGAGAATTGAATTTGGAAAAGAGAACAAGTTCCATGAACGAACTTTACTACGGCGATAATCTCGACGTATTGAGAAATAACCTACCTGATGAGTCGGTCGATCTGATCTATTTGGATCCACCGTTCAACAGCAGGCGAGCCTATAACATCATCTTCAAGGACAAAACTGGCAAGCAGGCAGCGTCCCAGATCGAAGCCTTTGAGGACACTTGGACTTGGTCGCAAGAGACAGCCCAAGCCTTCGACGACTTGATGTCGATGCCTCAGGTTCCGTTGCAGTTGAAAACGACGATGCAAGCCTTCAAGTCGTTCATGAAACTCTCCGACTTGATGGCATATTTGACGATGATGGCGATCCGGCTTGTCGAACTTCGAAGGGTCTTGAAAGAGAGTGGTTCGCTCTACCTACATTGCGATCCGACAGCCAGTCATTATCTCAAGATAGTCCTCGATCAGATCTTCGGAATAGAGAACTTTCGCAACGAGATCATCTGGAAACGAACAAGCTCGCATGGGAACGTCCAGAAGAAATGCGGGGCAATCCATGACACGATTTTTTTCTATGCCAATTCTCCTAAGAGCGTCTGGAACCAACTTTATACTGCATACGATGAATCTTATTTGAAAGATTTTTATGGACTTATAGATGAGAACGGTAGAAGGTATGGACTTGATAATATAACAGCTCCCATGCAGCGCGCTTCAAAAGGACAGATTTATGAATGGAAAGGGTACAAACCTGGTCCAAACCGTTGTTGGATTTACGCTAAGGATGAGATGGAGAGACTTGATGATGATGGACGTTTGCATTATATGAAGACAGGAGGTGTTCGATACATTCGCTATCTTGATGAAATGCAGGGTGTGAAACTCCAAGACATTTGGACAGATATACGTCCGGTTCCTTCTAAAGAAGCGTTAGGCTATCCCACTCAAAAACCTGTCGCACTCTTGGAGAGAATCATTCAGGCATCCTCCGATCCGGGTGCAGTTGTCCTTGATCCGTTCTGTGGATGTGGAACGGCTGTCATCGCCGCAGAGAAATTAGGGCGTAAGTGGATTGGAATCGATGTCACCTATTACGCTATAGGCTTGGTAAAGAAACGGTTGAGTGACCAGTATCCGGGGATTAAATACCTTGAAACTGGTGTTCCTCGCTCGGTCGAAGACGCGATTCAGTTGGCAATATCCAATAAACGATTTCAATTTGAAAGTTGGGCAGGTTCGCTCATCGGAGCCCAGCCGTTCAAGAGCACCGGGGGCGGTGACACCGGTATCGATGGGCTTCTCTTTTTCAAAGATTACGAGGGGACTCATCACCGCATCATCGTCGAAGTCAAGAGCGGAGGTTACCAACCGAAGGACATCCGCAACCTGAAGCAGGTAATGGATCGGGATAAGGCTCCGCTGGGCGTTCTGATTGCACTTGAAGAACCAACCAAAGGGATGCTTTCGATTGCCGCTGAGTTCGGTTTCTGGAAACTCCCCGGCGGTCAAGCCAGTTATCCGGTTCTCCAAATCTTCACTATTAAGGATTTCTTTGAAGGCAAGCGTCCCAAGCTGCCCGACACGAGCGGTACGCTGAAAGACGCAAAGCGGATTATTCGGGAGCGAGAGAAGCATCCAAAATTACCTGGAATTTAATAGTAGAAGACTTGCCTTCAACCCCAAATAATCCAGCGTCCCCCTGCCCTTCCTGCGGCTATGAGAACCGCCCTGGCGCGAACCGTTGCAATCTCTGCGGCTTGCCATTTATTGCCGCATCCGGAGTCGCCTCGCTTGCTTCCCAAACAGTCTCGATTCGCCGGGATGAAACGGGTGAGATCATACCTCAGCGCCGTGACTTCGCCGCCGAAATTGCGTCGAATAAACGAGACTCTGCTTTTCTCTTAGTAATCTGCTTTGGTCTGCTATTAGGGCTATGTTGGGCGTTCGGATACTACTACGGGTACCCGGATATAGGATTAGGCGTCGGGGCAATCGTCGGCGCCGGAGTCATCATCTGGGCATTCACGAGTGGGGACAAGGCTGTGTTGGGGGTATCGTCAGCGCTTCCTGCTGTCAATGTCAACGACCGTCAGATTGTCAATCTCGTCGAAGAGATGGCCATTGCCGCCGGACTTCCAATGCCACAAGTGTTCATTGTCGAATCTCCAGTACCTAATGCCTTCGCTACGGGCCGCGACCCCGAACACGCCTCTATCGCCCTCACTCGGGGGCTGATAGAAAAGTTGAATCGTGAAGAAATGCAAGGCGTTATTGCTCATGAGATGAGCCATATTCGCAATTTCGACATCCGCTACATGATGCTTGTCGCGGCAATTGTCGGAGCAGTGGTGCTGATCGGAGACATTTTCGGCAGAGGTCTGTGGTGGGGTGGTGGCAGGCGAAGCCGGGACAGCGATAGCAAAGGCGGCGGCGGGGCGCTGGCGATACTCGCACTGGCCTTCATCATCCTCGCACCGATCTTCGCTATGTTGTTGCAGATGGCAGTGTCAAGAAAACGAGAGTTCCTCGCTGACGCCTCGGCTGTTGAGCTGACCCGCAACCCGGGTGGATTAGCCTCGGCGCTCGAAAGGATAGACGGCTACGAAGCCGCTGACATGCTGATTGGGGCTTCCAAAGCCACCCAGCATCTCTACATCGCCAATCCGTTCAGGAAGTTCAAGATGCGCTCGTCAGCGCTGATGAGCACCCATCCCCCGATGGAAGCGAGGATCAAGATGTTAAGAGGAATGTTGTAGGAAGTGCTCAGTGCAAGGAATTTCCACTGCCGACCCGCCACGGTCGGCAGTTTTGTCTCTAAATGAAACCCGCCCAGCAAAGCTGGACGGGCTACACGCTTCGTTGAGTTGGGACAGGGTGTCCTCACCCTGTCCCAAGCCATTTGCCATGCCGCAGGGTGTGACACCCTGCGGCAATTTCAACTTCCCTCACAACTCGATCGTCAACCCACCGATTATCATCCGTCCCATCGCCGGAATGAACTTGGGAATATACAACTCCGTCAACGGCGGTTGTGGATTTCCAGCAGAATCCGAGTTGGGCCAGACGGTTTCCGTCCAGCCGAATCCATTGTACTCCGTGTCCAGCAAATTGAGAGCGTTCACCGAAACCTTGAAGCCAAGCCCGTGAGCTTGAAAACGATAGCCCAGAGTCGCGTTCAACAGAGAATACGGCTCAAGCGACCACTGCTCATCTCCCAACGGATCGAGGTACTGTCTTCCTACAGAGTGGATCGACAGCTCGCCGTTTAGTCCACCGGTTTCATATCCTCCGCGGATATTAAAGACATAATTTGGAGTCATCGGGATCGGATTCCCTTCGACATCGGCAGATCGCTCAAGGGGAGACCAATCCATTAGAATGTCGTCGATATACTTGTAGTTGAAGTCGCCAAAAGTCGAGTGATCCAAACCGATATCGCCTGAGACCTTAAGTCCTTCAATAGGCGTTGTCCAGGCGGCGTCAAGCTCGAAGCCTAAGTGCCTTGATGTGGGTGCATTGGCGTACTGGAGCTCTTCGGTGGTTGCATCCCAGCGTCCGGTATAGGTAATCTCATTGGTGAAGAACATTGCGTAGAAGTTAGCCCCGAGTTCAATCGTACCCATCCGATGCCTGACGCCGACTTCGAGATCGGTCATCCGTTCTACATCGACGACCTTCACCGTATCTTTGGGATTGTCTGGATTCAGCTCTTGAGCTTCGAACGGCTCTCTTCCCCCAATTGCTAATGAAGCATAGAAAGTGGTTTGCTTGTTTAGATCGTAATTGAACCCGGCTCGGGGATTAACGAATGTCCATGTTCGCTCGAAACTGTATCCCCGGTATATACCCATCCGGTCTTGATCGACTTTTTGGGTAATCTGTCGAATCTCTGCACCGCCATTGATAGTCAGATCAGGGCTCAACTTATGGCTCACATTTGCTGAAAACCCAAGATAGTTCTTGGTCATGTCCCACGTATTGTAGGCGTGTTGAGGCGGTACCCCGTCGGAAATATTTCTTGCCCACATGACACGATTGGTGTGATCCGATGTGTAAAGCCTTAATTCAATCCCAGCATTGATCTCTGTTTCGGGCGAGACCTTCCAGTTGATTTTTGGGAGCCAACCAAATTCTGTTTTATCGACTTGCTTACGTCGGATAAGGTCGGTAGCGTCTGCTTGAACTGTATCGATAACTCCATCATGGTCGATGTCAAGATATTTCAATCCATATTCCTTAAGGTCTCCGCCCACCCGAAACTGCTCATAGTATCCCGAGCCCTCGATCCAATATAGAGCCTCTTCGACCTCAATTGCCTGGTCAAGCCGCCACTTCGAGCGCAGAATGTAATGTGGCTGTTGAAAGTCATCCCGTTCACCGTCCCAACCGACGTCGTGGTTTGCTTCCGGCGTCCAGGTTCGGTTAGTGTCGATGATCGACTGAGCGATGGCTGTGTAGGAGAGGTCGCTTACTTCCTGACCACCGTAAACATTCAGCGTATGAACGGCATTTTCTTCGAAGCGTGTCGCGGCAAGGAAGTAAGACCACTCATCGACGGCAGAGTGGTCGCGATAGCCGTCTGAAGAGGCGCGACTGAAACGACCGGTGAAGTTATACTTCTCGTCCACTAACCCCGAACGATACAGAAACGTCCGGCGGCGGGTGTTATAGTCACCATAGAAGAGACCCAACTCGGTTTGGCGGGTCGCAACAGCGTCGGAGGTGGATAGGTTCATACCGCCGCCAATGCCGGAAGGAGCCGTCAGAAAGGATGATACACCCCGTTCGACTTGAACGTCATGAGTATTGGAGAGAAAGTCGGGAGTGTCTTGCCAATAGACATTATGGTCTTCCGGGTCATTGACGGGAATCCCGTTCACTGTGATGCTCAATCGATTTGAATCGAAGCCTCGAAGACGAATATGAGTTGCCCCAAGCGTATGCCCCCCCCAATTAAAAAAGGTCGCATTGGGAATTTTCATCGCCAGAAAAGGTGGCTCTGATACAGTGTTGCTATTCTTGACCGTTTCATCCGAAAGACTCGTCGTTGCCCCGGGTATTGGCGTTGCACCGCTTTTTGCCGCCCAGATAACAACCTCGCCTTGCTCGATTCCGGCAGGAGTCAGCTCGACTTTTACGGAAGGCTCGTCCCCGTTAAGGGAGCGTTCTACCAGTCGATACTTGATGTGAGTGATCGTCAAAGTATATTTCTGGTTAACTTCAACACCTTCGATCAAGAATTTACCGTCAAGACCGGTTGCAACTCCGAGTGCTTTTTCTTTGACCACTACGTTGGCGTCGGCTACAGGATTGCCTGTTTCGGAGTCAACCACTTGACCGCGAAGCGTCGCGCCATTCGCTATACTGCAAGCGATCATCACTACAAGCAACGCGCCAAGCGCGTAAGTCCTAAAATATTTCATAATTATTTCCCATAAAAAAACCGCTCCTAAAGGAAGCGGTCTGTTGAATATCTAACTCGCAATTCCTACGCCGGTATTATCCGGATCAGGTTCAAGGGTGTTATCTCAGGCAGTCTAAGTTGACCACCACCCCTTTGCATTGATCGAACGGCGCTTGGATTGCCGTTCTATTTATAAGTAGGACAGGGCATCTCGACCTGTCATAAAACCATTATACACCAAAATCTCGCAATTGTCAACCGTCTTGTTCTCTTTCCAGACGGAAATCGGGAACATACTCCTCCTCAGCGGGAAAGTCGTCGAGCTTCTTCGAGAAAGCGGCGGCAAGATAGGAATCGACCCAATAGAAAATATTGTTCTTTTTGATCGATTCACGCATTCGTTTCATTCTAACTTGCTTCTCTTCCGGATCCATTGTGAAAGCCCGATAGATGGCTTCGGCAACGCCTTCGATGTCGTGCGGGTTGACCAGCAACGCATTTTTTTGAAGTTGTGACGCCGCTCCGGCAAACTCTGAAAGGATCAGGACGCCCTCCTCCTCAAGGTTGCACGCGCAGTACTCCTTGGCGACAAGATTCATGCCATCTTTGATCGGAGTGACGAGGGCGATCTGGGCGGCGCGGTAGTAGGCGAGTAACTCGTCGCTGTCGAGATTGCGGAACATGTATAGAACTGGAGCCCACCCACCATTGGTGAACTGGCCGTTGATTTCACCTACTAATCGTTCGACTTCATTTTTTAACTGCTGATATTCCGGCACATCTGTCCGACTTGGTACGAGAACTTGCACAAGAGTTAACCGACGACGCAAGTCAGGATGACGTTCAAGGGCAAGTCGGAAAGAACGGAGTCTTTCGGGGAGCCCTTTGGTGTAATCGAGTCTATCAACTCCGAGAATGATCTGGCTTCCAAGCATTGCCTCACGGAGCCAGTGGAGTTTGGTCTGAACAGCCAAAGTCGCTGACGCGGCTGAAAAATGTTCATAATCAATCGAGATTGGGAAGGCTCCCACCCGTACAGTACGCCCATCGACTTCGATAGAAACGACGTCTCCCCTGCCGATGGTCTTCAGATTGGGCGAAATGTATTGAAGGCAGTGAATAAAATTTCGACGGTCGCGTATCGTCTGAAACCCGATCAGGTCATATTCGAGCAGAGCGCGCAACAACTCCGCCCTCCAGGGTAGGCGCATAAAGACATCGGGCGATGGGAAGGGTATGTGCAGAAAAAATCCGGTCCGCCGTGAGATTCGCCGCTTTCTAAGCATCTGTGCCACAGCAATCAAGTGGTAGTCTTGCACCCAGACGTAATCGCTTGAAAGGCTGTATTTACCAATAGTTTCGGCATATTTATCGTTGACTTGCAGATAATAATACCAATATTGAGGATTAAAATTGCAACGCGTTGTCAGATCATGAAACAACGGCCAGATCACTTCATTTGCAAAACCGAAATAGAAGTTTTCGAGCTCATCAGGAGTAAGTGTGACGGGATGAATCCGATACCCGGACTTCTTCGAAGCAAGATCGAGCTCTTCGCCCCAATCTACTTCCTCAGTTGTTCCCGACCAGCCAATCCAAAGGCCACCGCGATTTTTAAGAACCGGAGTGATAGCCGTAATCAACCCCCCCGAGCCGGGCTGAACCTGCCACCCACCGCCTTTGCGCTGAACGGCAATAGGCAAACGGTTTGAAACAGCGACCAGTCGTTCGACTCGAGGCTTATATTTCGGGCGTTCACTTTGTCTATGAGGGGACATTTCACTTCCTAAGAATATCGCTACTGGGTTAACACCCTCTAATTACTATTTGTATAGATAAGCAAGGTTGTCACACATACAGGATTCATGCTGAACGAAGTGAAGCATCTCTGTTTTATGGACTTATAAACAGAGACCTTTTACTACGTTCAGGGTGACTCTGTATTACAACCTAACTTGTCAATACAACTATTCCTCAGCGCTACCTCTCCAGCCGTATCGATCTTAGCCACAGATCAAGAAATTCAATCAGCTCTTCGGGTGGTTTGAGCCAGACTGACGCCGCGGTTTTACGCGATTCTGGTCTGACAAGTATGCCTAAACCTCTCGTTTTTATGGCTTGAAAAGCGTCTTCGTCGGTAAGATCATCTCCTAAATAGGCGACAGGCAGGCTGGGATCAATTCCATCGAGAATCTCGTTAACAACAATTCCCTTGTCTCTTCCCGTGGCGCGCAACTCTAATCCGCCATCGAAACGGTGGAGTTTTATATAACTTCCCGTTGCCGGTTCCATGGCTCTTAATCCCGCGATGAGAATCGCCGCCTTCTCTTCCTCCGATGCGCCCCGCCAGTGCAACGCCAGACTACCGTGTTTATACTCAAGCCGGGATTGATACCCTTCATTCTTAAGGATGTAACCCGCCTTAAAGATTCTCTCCTGCTGTTTGGGCAACAGCGGCAGGCGTTTCAATTCACCCTGTTTAAGCAATTCCCAGCCATGACATCCCCAGATTTCCGGCAGTGTGGTGAGGCCGATGAGTCCGGCTACTTCACTTGCCAGCCGCCCTGAAATGATAACCACTCTGTCGCCCGCCGCGATTATCTCGGCGATTATCTCGGTAATGCCAGGGTAGGGAACCGCCTCATGCCTATCGACCCGAAACGGTGCGAGCGTGCCGTCATAGTCGAGCATGAGAACACGTTGGTTCGAACTCGCAAGTGAAAATCCGAGTTTCAATAGCTTCAAAGATACAGTTGCCACAGCAACCTCCAAAGGCGGAATTACAGCTTGCTCAACGGGCAACCGGGCTTCATCCGACGTGAACTCTTCCGGAAACGCTGATTCAACTGATTCCAAATCATTCGATGGCGAGATAACTAATCCTCCTCCACCTCCTCGAACATATCCTTCGGGGCTCCGCAAACCGGGCAGATATCGGGCGGCTCTTCGGCGTACGCTTCGTAGCCACAAGCCAAACAACGAAACTTCTTCATTAACTATTTCCTTTACTTGTTTTTGAATTATTTACTCCTCCTGGAGGGCGGACTTTCAGTCCGCTCTGGTTCGCGTAGGTCGGGCTTCCAGCCCGACCAGAGAGCCTGTCCGAGAATGTGGAATTCCTGCCTCAGGGTGTCCTCACCCTGAGGCAAAGTTGCAAAATTACAATTATTTGTCGCAGGGTGTGGACACCCTGCGACACACACCTTCTTATTCTCGGACAGACTCAAGAGCGGCTTGAAAAGCCGCTCTCCAAGAGACATAGAATGTATCATACTTTTTGAAAGACGAAAAACGCTCCTGCGGCGATCAATGCAAAGCCAACAGCATGATTCCAACGAAACGCCTCTTTAAGATACAGCACCGAGAAGACCGCGAACACTACAAGTGTAATAATTTCCTGAATAGTCTTTAATTGAGCGGCGGTAAATTGCCCATGACCGTAACGGTTCGCCGGCACTTGGAAGCAGTATTCCAGGAATGCAATCAGCCAGCTTGCCAGAATAACCTGCCAAAGCGGATAACTCTTGAATTTAAGATGACCATACCAGGCGACAGTCATAAAAAGGTTCGAAATAGTCAGGAGCAGGATAGTCCGAATGGAAAATGCCACTTGCTTTAAGATCTGCGATCGATAGCCAACTTATAGACCTCCAACCGACGACGAGCGCGAGCTTCAGAAGAGAAATGCCCCATCGCTCTGTCATGTGCGCGCCTCCCCCATTCGAGGCGGACAGCACTTGGCATCGTCAGGAAGCTCGCAATACCATCAGCGAGAGCCGTGTGGTCTTTCACCGGCACGAGTATCCCCGTCTCCCCGTCCCCCACTGATTCATCGAAACCCGGCATACGGCTGGCGACGGCCGGTATTCCCATCGCCTGGGAGTTAAGCAGGGCTCCTGAGAGGCTCTCGTTGGCAATTGAGGAGTTGACCAAGACGTCGCTGATCTTCAGTACGCGCTCAGGATCGCGTCGGTAGGGCGAAAGTGTCACCCGGGCATTAAGTGAAAGCTCATCAACCAGCGGCTTAAGATTTTCTGTCCCGCTCCCACAAAAAAGCATCCGAAAGTCAAGCCCCCGGTCTTTCAGAATTTTCACCGCCCTCAAGGTGACGTCCTGCCCTCTCCACACAGAATAGTTGCCAAGATGGGTGATGAGCAGAGCGTCTTCTGGAATGCCAAGCTCTTCACGCAGACCTGACGCGTTCACTGCATTCGGGTCACTGCACGCCGGGTCGATTTCGTCGTAAATGAGTTGTACTTTCTCAGGGGTGATCCGTCCGGAGCGTAAAATAATTTCCTCAAGCGCCCGGCAATTCGGCACTACAATATCGACACGGTTCAGACGGTACTTCAGTTCCTGAAAATAGTCCATTTGACGGCTTATTCCCCGGTAGAAAAGTAAACCGAAGCGATTTAATCCTATCCCGCCGAAGAGGGCATGGTATTGTGCGCTCGATTTAAAAATCTCAACGACATCGGGATCGAAATTGGTCAAGATGCGCCGGAATTCACGGAGGCTCTGCCAAGTCGGGTTACGATGAATATCCATCACGAAGACGTTTGGGCAAACCGAGCGAAGGCGAGCCAGTCCCTCGGAATCTCCTGCGGCGTCGGGTCCCCAGACAGCGGCAACTTCAACGCCGGCTCGCTGTAAACCCATGATGCAGTAGAGGGCTTGGTGCGCTCCACCGGCATAGATGCCGGCATGTCCGACAGCAATTAGTGCTCGCATGAAATCATTCGCAAGAATTGGTTTCCTGTTTAGTCTGTGAACCGGTACGGGCGAATTTATTCGCCCTGTTATTAGACGGCGATTTAAATCGCCAGTACCCGGCTTGTCACCCCATACTCATTTGCTGATCGCACAACCGCCGATACACTCCGCGAAGAGCGTGCAATTCCGTATGAGATCCGCACTCGGCAATCCTTCCATCGACAACAACCGCAATTTTGTCGGCATTCTGAATTGTCGAGAGGCGGTGAGCGATGACAATGGTGGTTCTGTTCTTACGGAGTCGGTCGAGAGCTTCCTGCACCAGACGCTCGGATTCGGTGTCGAGAGCAGATGTGGCTTCGTCCAACAACAGGATTTTCGGATCGCGCAAAATGGCTCGCGCGATAGCGATTCTTTGGCGCTGGCCTCCTGAAAGTTGCACGCCGCGCTCCCCCACCTCGCTTTGCATACCACCCGGCAATCGTTCGATAAATTCAAGCGCATTGGCGGCTCGAGCGGCGACGATAACTTCGTCGTGGCTTGCTTCCTGCCTGCCAAAGAGGATATTTTGCTCAATTGTCCCGGAGAAGAGGATCGTTTCCTGAGGAACGTAAGCAATCGCCCGTCTGAGATATGCCAAATCGTATTCGGCAGTATTTATGCCATCGAGTTCAATCCGTCCTTCATGCAAGGGATAAAACCGTGGGATCAGGCTCATAACGGTCGATTTGCCTCCGCCAGAAGGTCCCACCAACGCCAGAGTTTCACCGGTCTCTACAGCCAGGTTAATCCCATTCAGTACTCGCTCGCCGCCGGTGTAGGAGAACTTGACATCCTGAAATTCCAATCGTCCCTTGATTTCCGGCGTCAGAGTCCCAGATCCGATGGTTTCACCCTCATCCGGTTCATCGAGGATTTCGAAGATCCGACGTGATGACGCCACCGCCCGTTGGGTCGTTCCTGTCAACTCGCCAAGGTCTTTGATCGGTTTGTAGGCATTAGAGAGAAGCACGATAAAACCAGTGAGATCACCCACAGTGATCGTACCGTTGATGATGCGCAGACCACAATAAACTACCAGTGCGAAAGAGCCAAGCGTCGAGATCGTCTCTTGTGCCGGAGAATTAATCGCGGCGTACTTGGCGCTTTTCATTGCCCAGCGATAATTATCTTTCAGCTTTTCATTGAAAGACTTGCTTTGGTTCTCCTCCTGCCCGAATGCCTTGATCGCCCGTGCGCCACCGGTGGCTTCAGTGATAAAGGCGGTATAATCGGCGACATTCAACGACAAGTTCCGCGCCGCCTTGCGCATCCTTCCACCGAAAGATTTGATTAGAACCGCTGAAAGTGGGAAAATTGCCATTGCAACGAGCGTCAAAGACCAGTTCATCGCAAACATTCCGCCGAGGTAGATCACAGTGTAGAGCATCGATTTTGTTATATTGATGCTGGAACGAATCGCCCCTTCGAGCTGGGTCACGTCATAAGTGACGCGAGCAATCACATCACCCGATCTCTCGCGGTCGGAGTAGGCGAGCGGAAGCCGGACTATCCGGTCAAACAGTGTGGTTTTCAGCTTGGCGAGAGCGCCGTTGGTGACTTTCCAGAGTGTATATTCTTTGGCGAAAAATACAACGTCTTTCAGCAGAACCAGACCGACAGCAACTATCGCCAGCAGGAAAACAAATGAACGTGCCGCATCTGCTCCGTTCAAAGTGACGTTATAGACGTCGATGCCGAGGAATGATCGGTGAAGATGAAGATTTAGCGTTGTATGCGAGAGCACAGCAGAGCTTGCTCCAGCGAATAACTCCATCATCGCGGCGATGATCAGGGCGAGCGCCGAGTTGGTTAGACCGAAGTAGAGCGTGCCGAGCAAGGCAAGGCTGAGTTGTCTGCGGTAGGGCTTGAATAGCCCTAACAGTCGTTTTTCAACGCTCCAATCGTCTGATATGGGAACCGAAGGTGCTGTCAAGGGGTGTTACTTGTAAACATGGGATAGGTAATATATCAATAAAGAGGCTGTTAGCCAAATGAATGAACAGAAGACTGGCAATTTGTATTAGTTGTCATGTGAGGTCACGTGACAGCACCTTACTACAGAGATCGATATGCCTCTATCCGCAATAATTATCCAATAATCTTAGTTTGCTTGACATTGTTCGACTGGAGAGGATATATTGAGTGTTACTTATTGAATTACTCTCTTTTGAGTCTGTCCGAGAATGCCAAAATTATCAGAAATCCACTGCCGACCCGCCGCGGTCGGCAGTACAAGAGATTGAATATGCATAACATCTGCCGACCACGGCGGGTCGGCAGTGGGCGTATCAGGGCATTCAATCCTATTCTCGGACAGACTATTTTGCCTGGAAATATCTCGCCAACTATCAAAACATAAATATCGGCAAACAATCGTTGAGACTGTCCAAACTTTCACTCATTTTAGTACTGATCACAGTTGCACTGGCGCATGTTCCCTCTGTAATTGCGCAGACAAGCACCAGCCCGACGCTCGCAGACCGGGATTTTTCTGTCGCCGTGGGTATGTACCGTGACGGACTATTCCAATCGGCGGCATCCCGTTTCTCCGATTTCCTGCTGAAATACCCGGATGCTGTTCGCACACCACAGGCAATTTATCTGCTCGGTGAGTGCCAGTTTCAGCTTGGCAGGTTTAAAGCCGCCGAAGATGAGTTCCAAAAACTACTCGCCAGATTTCCCTTCGACGAACTCGCCGATGAAGCCGCCTTGAGGATTGGACAAGCACTCCTTGAGTCAGGCAATAGCGCTGAAGCCACGCGACAACTGAAGGCGTTTACCGAAAAACGAAAAGAATCTTCGCTTCTTGCCGAGGCTGTCTATTGGCTCGGCGAGGCGCAAAGTTCCTCCGGTGACACTGCCTCTGCCGAGGCAACCTTCAAACTACTTCTGACTACCCAGCCTCGTCACCCGCAAGCCGCTTGGGCGGTTTATAAAGTTGGATTCTTTCGTGAGCTGAAAAAAGATACTGTCGCCGCGCTCTCGGCTTATGAAACAACTTGGCGCGAATACCCCAACGCCGCTCCCGCCGCTTCGGCGAGGTATCGGGCTGGAAACCTGCTTTACGCCAATGGTTCTTTCGACAAAGCCAAAACTATTCTGGAGTCTGCCACCATTCAGACAAGCGACAGTTCTGTGTTTAGACGCAGTAAATTCATACTCGGTGAAATAGCTTTCGCCAGTAACTCCTTAGTCGATGCTGAAGCATATTACAAAACCGCACTCGCCGCAGATTCTACTACCGATCCCGCTCCTCAGGCACTCTTTGCGCTGGGTTGGTTAAAAGCCAAACAGGAAAAGTGGAATGAAGCCGCAAGTAATTACGAAGCGGTTGTCCGTCTCTTTCCAAAAACCAATCTTGCCGGTGACGCTTTAATCGAAGCCGGTACGGCGCGGAGTCGCGCTGGTTCGTCAGAGAAAGCAATGGACCTGTGGAAGCAGGCGCTCGCAAAATATCCGGGGACTGTCGTTGCTGGACGCGCTGGAATCGAGATCGGCAGGCTTTCGATCAGACAGGGCAAAGCACGCGAAGCACTCGATCCGTTGACCAAAGCTCTGGAATCGCCACTCGAGAATCGCTATAAAGCCACTGCCTGGCGGTTCTATGCCATGGTTGGTGAAGCAATCGGTGGAGATACCGATGTACTCAAAGCCTGTAAGAAAGGGCTTGCGAGCGATCCATCGCCAGAAGATGAGGAAGAATTGCTGTTCTTCTTAGGGTACTATCTTCTCAAGGGTTCTAATCCGGTGGAAGCTGTCAAAACGCTCGAGCAACTGCTTGAAAAGTACCCGGGCGGAGTTCGAGCCGTCGATGGTTGGTTTTGGCTGGCGGAGGCGAGATATGCCGCTGAACAGTATCAGGCCGCTGAGAGTGCGTACCGATTATTGATCGAAAAATATCCGAAAAATCCAATAATCCCTGAAGCCCGTTATGGCCGGGCTTGGTCGCTATTTCGAGCCGGAGACTATCGCAGTGCGGGAATTGCCTTTACGGAGTTTGCTAAACTCCACTCCCAACACCGCTACGCGCTCGACGCCGAACTTCGCGCCGCCGACAGTCGTTTCAGCGCAAAAGATTATTCTGGCGCCGAGGATGCCTACCGCGCCTTCGCTCGTAAAGCAGAAGGCAATTCCGAACAACTCCGCGCTATTTATCAGATAGCTGTCTGCCAACTGAAGGCCGATAAATATAATCCTGCGGCTGAATCTTTCCGTCTCTTCGCTGAAAAGTATCCTGCAAATGAACTTGCCGATGACGCCGGGTATATGGTCGGGTGGAGTCTTTTCAAGGGTGGAAGGTTTAAAGAAGCCGCCGACGCCTACGCTTCATTTCTCGCCGCCAATCCGCAATCAACCTACGCTTCACAAGCCGCCTATGGAAAAGCAGATGCTTTTTATAATCTGAAACAATTCGTTGAAGCGGCGCAGAGCTACCAATCATTAATCGAGCTGTATCCTGATTCTCCGCTTGCCGGCGACGCCATCAGCGGGTTGCAATGGTGTGCCATGCAGATCGGAGACGTCGAACGAGCGCTTCGCGTCGCCGACCAGTTCGCCGCTACCAATCCGAACAGCCAGCTTGCTGATGATCTTGCCCTTAGAGTAGGAGACATTCTCTACAATTCAGGAGACATGGTTCGCGCCGCCGACGCCTACCAGCGTCTTGTCGATCGTCATCCAAACAGCGATCTTGCTCCGGCGGCTCTCTATTGGAAAGGTCGCGCTCATCTTGAACAAAAGGATACCTCAGCCGCGTTGAACGCTTGGGAAGAAGTAGTTAAACACGACCGGAAGTCGTCGTTTGCCCCGACAAGCCTGTTTCAGATCGGTTTGACTCGCCTTGCTGGAGGCGACACAACTGGAGCCCTGGCCCAGTTTATCGCCGTCGAAAGAGACTACGCCTCAAGCGATATCGCATCTGAAGCTACTCTGAAAGTAGCGACGATCCGCCGCGCTAAGGGTGACCCTGAGTCCGCCTTGAAATTGCTTAGCCCCATTGTTTCGTCTGGTTCCGGCGACATCCGGGTTCGAGCCTCAATCGAAATTGCTCGCTGTCTTATTGACCAAAAGCGTTACGAGGAAGGTTATCAGACTTCGCTTAAAGCGGCATCGGAGCGAACAGACGCCATTGGCGCTGAAGCACAATTCGTCGTTGGCGAAGCATTGGTCAAGCTCGACCAGCCATTAAAAGCGGCTGAGGCTTTTCTGCGAATTAAGTACCTCTTTACCGGTCAGGCTGAGTGGGTGGCGCGCGGCCAGATAGAAGGGGCGAAGCTCAAGCTGAAGTCCGGCGAAAAAGACGAAGCACGACGTATTTTGACGACGATGGCACGAGACTATGGCGACGACCGTTGGGGTTTGGAAGCTTCTCGGATACTCAAAGAGATTCGGTAGCCCGGTGGATACTACATTAATAATTGCAGAAGACTATCGATTGTCTCTTGGAGGGCGGACATTCCTGAGTCTGTCTGATAATGTCGAAAACGCTTGGAATGCTCTCATACCGGCGAAAGCCGGTATCAACTATTGCCTTAAATATCAATGTTATACATGGATACCGACTTTCGTCGGTATGAGAGTACCTAAGTTTTATTTGCATTATCGGACAGACTCACTCCTGTCCACCCTAAAGTTAAACGTGTCTTGTCCCAAGAGCGGACAAGAGTGTCCGCCCTCCAAGAGAAGTACGCTGTAATATGCCCTCCGTATTATTCATACTCTTCTGGTGCTCAGCGGCGCTGATTTTCCATAATTTTTTCGGTTTTTGGCTTTCAGTACGCTTCATCGCATTGTTCAAGCGAGACATCCTTAACAAGGAGCGAGAATCCCTCCCCTCGCTGACAGTGATCATTCCTGCTCATAACGAAGAAATGATTATCGCTGAAAAGCTTGATAGCGTCCTAAGGCAAGGTTATCCTGCTGAAAAACTGGAAATTATTGTAGCTTCAGATGTTTCTACTGACCGAACTGTGGAGATAGTCCACGCCTACGTATCGAAAGGCGTGACATTGATTGATTTCAAAGAGCGACACGGCAAGTTAGGCGCGCTTGACGAGCTTATCCCAAGTGCGAGAGGCGAGGTTGTTGTCGTGACCGACGCCAACGTCATACTTGCCCCCGAAGCCCTCAAACGGCTCGCTAACGTCTATTCGGACCCCCGTGTGGGCGCGGCGAGCGGGTATCAGACGGTCGAACTGCCCCATCGCGCCACGCTACTCCGTGAAGAGGTTATCTATCGTTCATTCGAGGTAAATTTAAAAAAACGGCTTAGCCATATAGGATTACTGGTAGGCGCATTTGGGGGATTTTATTCGCTTCGCCGCTCGTGCTTCAAACCGATTGGTTCCAAGCCTATGGAGGATGACATCATCCTCCCGCTGGAGGCGATCTCACAGGGTTATAGATCTCTGTTTGTCGCAGACGCGGTCGGTTACGAAGAAATCGGCGGCACGATGAAGGAAGAATATCGCCGCCGAGTCAGAATGACCGCCTATAACCTGAATGCCGCGGGGCGAGCTATCAAATTAGGAGCAAGGGGAGGCCTTCTCGCTCTCTATGTCGTGATCTCCTATAAAGTGCTTCGTTGGTTAGCGCCTTTAATTTGGATTATTCTGGCAATCACCAGCGCTCTGCTTGCCAGTCATGGAACAGTTTATCTCGCTGTTTCAGCCACAGTTATCGGAGGTATCGGAGCCTCCCTGATCGGTATGATTGGCTCGATTTGGGGCAGAAGTTGGGGTATCTTTTCTCATGCCTGGTATTTTGCCGCGATGAACTACGCCTCGTTTCCAGGCTTACTCCTCTGGTTACGAGGTGTGAAACGCTACTGGGCGCCACGGGCAGGGTGAGTCGATCTGATGCCTTGGAGGCCGGGATTAATCTCGCCCTCGGCGGGGCTCCGGCTCTTGGAGGCCGGGATTAATCTCGCCCTCGGCGGGGCTCCGGCTCTTGGAGGGCGGGATTAATCCCGCCCTCCATGTACGCGATTGGTGCTGTCGCGCACCCTCACGTGACAGTCTAAAGACAATAAATCACGTAATATAAATATATCACGGACATCCGAATGAAAGTGAAATCCTTCAACGTTATCCCGAAACTGCCTCCTTCTCTGAGACCCCTTCGGGAAATCGCCATGAACACATGGTTCACATGGAATTGGCCAGCCGCACAGCTTTTCCTTAGACTCGACCCACAGGCATGGGAGCATCACCGGCAGAACCTCGCCTCGATGCTCGGCAGTCTGTCGCAGAAGTTCCTTGATGAAGCTTCGCAGGATGACAGCATCGTTGCCAATCTTAACCGGGTCTATGCCCAGCTCCAAGAATACCTCGCAAGCAAAACCTGGTATCATGAAACGCATTCCGATGCCAGCGATATAAAGATCGCCTATTTCTCTATGGAATTCGGACTTGGCGTCGGGCTTCCCATCTATTCAGGCGGTTTGGGAATCCTCGCCGGAGATCACCTGAAGTCATCCAGCGATCTTGGAGTTCCATTGGTCGGCGTCGGACTTTTGTATCAGCAGGGCTATTTTGAGCAGTACCTGAATTCCGATGGCTGGCAGGGCGAACGCTACCCGGTTAATGACTGGTACAATATGCCGGTTACTCTTATGAAGGACGATCAACACCACAGTCTTACCGTGACGGTCGATCTGGCTGGCGAACCTTTAGTCGCAAGAATTTGGCGTGTGGCTGTTGGAAGAACTTACCTCTACCTCCTCGACGCCAATGTCCCGGAGAATCCGCCTCATCTACGACAATTGACCGCCCAACTCTATGGCGGTGACCGCGAAAACAGGCTCAGACAGGAAGTACTGTTGGGGATTGGCGGAATCAGAGCATTGGAAAAGGTAGGTTTTTCTCCCACAGTCTATCACATGAACGAAGGTCATTCGGCCTTTCTGGCACTGGAAAGACTTCGTCAGTTGATTCAATGTCATGGTCTCACATTCGATCAGGCGCGAGAATTGGTTTGGGCTTCGAACGTGTTCACGACCCACACCCCGGTTCCTGCCGGGAATGAAATGTTTGACCTCGGCTTGGTACGTAAGTACCTCGAACCGATGGCAAACGATCTCGGACTTTCCTACGAAAATTTTCAAAATCTGGGGCAGGAGGAGCCCGGATTTAGCCCGAATTTCTCGATGACGGTTCTCGCACTGAAACTTGCCGCCAACTGCAACGGTGTATCGGCGCTGCACGGGGAAGTTTCGCGAAAGATGTGGCGGAACATCTGGCCCGGCTTGCCGGATTTCGAAATTCCGATTGGGCACGTCACCAACGGCATTCATACCCGCAGTTGGATCAGCCACGACATGGAAGAACTTTTTATCCGTTACATCGGACCTCAATTCCTTGATGAAAATTGGTCACGGAAACACTGGGATCGCATCGACGCCATCCCCGATGGCGAACTGTGGCGAATTCACCAGATTCGTAAAGAAAGGCTGATTTTCTTTGCCCGTAAACGGATGCGCGAGCAGTTGAGAAACCGCGGAGCCGGGTCATCCGAGCTCAAAGCCGCCGAGGAAGTTCTTTCCTCCAATGCCTTGACCATCGGTTTCGCCCGCCGGTTTGCTGGTTACAAACGCGCCGATCTGATGATAAGCGACGTCGAAAGACTGAAAGCAATCCTTGACGGAACAGTAAAACCAGTGCAGATTATCATGGCGGGCAAGGCGCACCCGGCGGATAATCAAGGCAAGGAGATGATCCGGAAACTCATTCATTTCGGGTCCGATCCTTCGGTAAGAGATAAGTTCGTCTTCCTTGAAAACTACGACATCAATGTCGCCCAGTACATGGTGCAGGGCGTCGATATCTGGCTCAACAATCCGCGAAGGCCTCTTGAGGCTTCGGGCACTTCAGGCATGAAAGCCGCGGCGAACGGTGCGTTGAACGTCTCAACGCTCGACGGCTGGTGGGCGGAAGCATACACCCCCGACGTCGGCTGGGCGATTGGGTCAGGCGAGACGTATTTGAATACCGACGAGCAGGATCTGGTTGAATCACACGCGCTTTACCATCTATTAGAGCACGAAGTTATCCCGCTCTATTGGGACCGTGACCGCACCGAGATGCCGCGTCGCTGGATTAAGATGATGAAAAACTCGATGAAAATATTGGGCGCGCAATTCAACACCGGACGTCAAGTTCAGGAGTACACGCAAAAACTTTATCTCCCCGCTCATAAGTACGGGCAAAATCTGGCTCGGAACAACCTTGAAAAAGCGAAGCAGATTGCCGAATGGCGTGTGCGAATAGGTCAGCAGTGGAAGGCTGTCTCGATTGTCTCTGAGGAACTCGACGCCGACCACGAAGTACTTTCGGGCGAGGAATTTCCTGTCCGGGCAAGAGTCAGTCTCGGCGATATATCGCCGGATGAGGTTGCAGTAGAGGTGCTTTACGGAGTAATCTGTAACGGTAACGAACAAACGATGTGCGAGGGCGTACCCGTGAGGATGAAATACACCGGGTCATCTGACGGCAGAGCGGTTTTTGAGGGAACTCTTCCGACGCGGGCGTCTGGCAGACATGGCTATGCGGTGCGCATCAGACCGGAGAACCCCGACCTCCTGCATCCCTTGACGCCGCTGGTTATGACGTGGGAGTGAAATATCACCACCAAGAACACAAAGTTCACCAAGTTTTTCTTTGAGCCCTTTATGGTTTGATCGAGGAGTGCGAGGAATGAACCGCAAGGATTTACTAAAAAGGATTTCACGAGGGGATACCAACAACATCCGATTCAGTGACTTCCAACATCTTGTCGAGGGGTTCGGATTCCGACTTAGACGGATAACGGGAAGTCATCATATCTATGTCCGAAGCGATCTCCCCGGAAACTTGAATTTGCAACCCGAAAATGGTGACGCAATCTCAAATCAAGTGAAGCAATTTCAAAAATTAGTTGAGAAATACGAACTACAATTGGAGGAGTGAAATGAAAGACTACTGGATCAATATCTTTTACAGCGAAGAAGATGGGGGGTATATCGCTGATGTTCCAGATCTTGAATACTGCTCGGCTTTTGGTCACACGCGAGACGAAGCCCTCGCGGAGGTTCAGGTGGCTATGAAGGCATGGCTGGAAGTCGCCCGCGAGGATGGCAAGGAAATTCCGACGCCAAGATATCGAGCGGCGTTGTATCAGGGAGTGGCGTGATGACGGCGATACTTCGCCGTCCTACTACCATCTTGATGGTAGGATAGAGCCAGTTTGTCGGTACGGGCAAATTCATTCGCCCTGTGGAACCGCATGTAACGGTACGGGCGAATTCATTCGCCCTTCGATGTAGCGACTGAACCAAACGAAACTTGACGATTGACACAACACTAAAATAGGTGATCAAGATGCAGTCGAAGAAGATCCTTGCGAGCTCACTCCTGATTACACTGACAATTGTTATTGCTTCGAGTGGGCAGGAACTCAATCCAGCAGAGTTCCAATTTCGAATGCTCGAGCCCGAGAGACGCCCCTTCACTCTTGAGATGATCAATAATCGAAACGAGATTCTCCGCTGGCAATGCGAGGTCGATACGGTTTCCGGACCGGACAGCATCCTTCCCGCTCGACATGACGGTGGTGAGCTTCTCGGTACTTTCCGCTGGGGAGAAGTTGGCGCAAATGAATTGAAGCCCGTAATTATGCCGATTTGGTGGGAGAACGATAACCTCCTTGTCATCTCAAACGACAGACCTATCAGATGTGCCACGCTCGAAGTTGACAGAAATTATCGTGTGATCCGCCAGTGGCAACAACCAGAATTTGCGATCAGAGCGATGGGTAAGCACATAGAAGGAGCCGCGGCGTTGATTGATGGGCAGAATTACATTCTGCCTATGTGGATAGCAGGTGGAAACATCAGGAATATCAACAATACACAATGGATTATCGATGGACTCCAACCACTCGCAATAGCCGGTTCGATCTCGAATGAATGCCTTTTCACGCTGGACGCTAATGAAGCTATCGTCGTCATCAGATGGGGGCGGGTTGTCGGAAGAATAAGGAATTATGAGGATTTTACCGAAGGCGCTCCTATCTCCAATATCCTCTGGGTCGATGAACATCCCGGCGGGGAACTTTGGTGCAGTGACGGCGACAGGTTGTGGCAGATGGAAGTCGATATCGAGCAGATGCAAGTAACCGGTCTGGTTCAGACCTTTGCCATCCCGGAAGTAAGGAACTCCAACCCTCGCGATGGTATCTGTCACGATGGCAGAAACTTAATAATCGGTTCCTTCGATCAGGAGGGTTACTCCATCGTCGATGACGGCTGGCACGAAGGTTATTGGCTCCAAGTAGCTAATAACGAAGGCGAGATAAACCATGGAGAGGCTCAAGATATAGACTGTTACATCGATCCCGGCGAACGTCCAGACGGCATATATCAGGCGATGATTTCCTTTGTTACGAATATGGGCAATTTATCCGCCCCTATAACGCTGATCTTCGGTGCTGTTCCAATGATAGAGGCCAGATGGTCTCAGACTGCGGGGTTCCCCCGACGAGTCAATTTTAATAGCGAGTTCTTCGACATTTTCGTCGGATACCGTTATCAAATTCCAATATTTCTAACCAACACCGGTAGCGGCGATCTGGTTATAGAGAGCTTTGACTTCAATGGAATTTACTACTCAGTCGATGCCGGCCAGATGTCTATTCAACCTGACAGCACAGAGACGGTAATGATCGAATTCTTTGCCGATGAAGATGGAGAGTCTGTGGATACGGTTACCATTATCTCAAATAACTGGGAGGCGGAGGAACTGACTATCGGACTCTTTGCCGATGCCCTTTGGCCGCCTGCAATTATCGTCGATCCGGGTGGAGGATTTGAATTGGAAAACCCTCAACCGGGTGACGAACTGTCGCTTCTGATTGACAACATTGGAGGTTCCGATTTAAGATGGAGATCCACTGTAGAGTATTTGGGAGAAGACGAGGAAGAGTGGATCAGCGTCACTCCGGATTCAAACAGCGTTCCCGCTGGCGCAAGGGACGAAGCAGTTATCAGCTTTGCCCGTCGCCAACCAGGCAATGGACAGGAGGCTGTCGATTTGCATATTCTGTCGAACGACCCCGAGTATCAGGACGTTGTGATTCCATTATTAATAAACTGGGTAGGCGTCGAAGAAGAAAATCAAGAGCTATTACCTTCAAGTATCACAATATCATCTGTTTACCCAAATCCATTTAACTCAAATACTATAATTGCGTTTAATCTCCCGAAAAGAGCAGAAGTCCAATTGGGTTTATATGACCTGAAAGGGAATCAAATTTTAAAAACAAAAGCAGATCTTTTTGATAGAGGAGTCAACCATCTCGTCGTCGATGCGGGACGCCTGCCAGCTGGCATTTATTGGGCAAAGCTTGAGACGGGTACGGAAGCAAAGACAGTAAAGTTGGCTCTGTTGAGGTAGGGGAAGAAATCTTTATGGCGTTTGGAACGCGACAGCGTGTCCTCACTCTGCGGCAAAGCCCTTGCCGCGTAGGGGCGGATTCCAATCCGCCCGATTGATTGGACGATTTGGAAAGGGCGATTTCCAAATCGCCCCTACGCGTTTCTTTCGGCATTGTGCCGGGTTTAGAGTTCACTGCTTTAGCGTGAGCGGACAAACTGAAGTATGAACCATACCTAAAAAAAATAGGGAGAAATTCCAGTGAGATCGTTCGCCATTCTTCTGCTTGTCGGGCTTGTCCTGACGCTTGGCTGTTCCAAAGACGAGACCCCGACTACACCAACAAACCACGCTCCGTCAATCACCAGCGTCACCGCGTCGCCGGATTCAGTCGGACTTTCCGGTAGCACAACGGTAAGCTGTGTGGCAACGGATGCGGACAGCAACACGTTAACCTATTCGTGGTCATGCCCTCAGGGCACTTTCCCGAATGGAGCCGCTTCAGCGAGCGTCGTCTGGCAGGCTCCAAATACGGTAGGGAGTTACACTGTTCAAGTGACGGTCAGTGATGGAGCTGAGACTGCAAGTAGCAGTGTGACGGTCAAGGTTGGAGTTCCAAGGGCGGGCATAATTTCCGGCATGGTGACCGCTGCTTCGAGCGGGAACCCGATTGTCGGCGCTACGATTACGACTCAACCAGCGACTACCAGCACAACGACTGATGGACAAGGGCGTTACACCCTTTTTGACGTTCCTCCCGCAAGTTACACGGTCAGTGCATCGAAGGCGGGCTATACCGAAGATTCGGTCGAGGTAGTAGTCACGGCTGGAAATACGGTGACAGCAGATATTGCCCTGTCAGTTTCCCAAGGTAGTCACGCCGGCGAGGAGCGCGATTTTCCGATGGGTAATACGACGATCCGCATGTGCTGGATACCTGCGGGATCATTCATGATGGGTCGCATGTCGGGGGAGCAGGATTCGGAGAGTAATGAGGATCCCCGCCATCAAGTGACGTTTGCGCAGGGCTTTTGGATGGGCAAGTATGAGATAACGCAGGCTCAATGGCAGGCGGTGATGGGAAGTAATCCTGCGTCAAATTATGGTGTGGGATCGAATTTCCCTGTGTATTATGTGCCTTGGAATAACATTCAGGTGTTTGAGCAAACGTTGGGTGGTCTATTTCGTTTACCGTCAGAGGCCGAGTGGGAGTATGCCTGCCGAGCGGGGACGACGACGCGATTCTTCTGGGGAGACGATCCGAGCTATAGCCAAATAGGGACTTACGCGTGGTATTGGAACAACAGCATTTCCACAACACATCCTGTTGGTCAGAAGACTCCGAACGCTTGGGGTTTGTGCGATATGACAGGTAATCTTTGGGAGTATTGTGAGGATAGGTATCACGACAGCTACAACGGTGCACCATCTGATGGTAGTGCTTGGGTTGTTGGTGTTGATCAAAAACACGTTGTGCGGGGCAATTCCTGGCTCAATTACGGAAAGTACTGTCGGTCGGCCTTTCGTAGTAAACCCTATCCGTCTAATTCTGGCAACATGTTCGGCTTCCGTGTCGCCGCAGACTTCCCCAGTCCTTGATAGGAGTTTAGAGTTCACAGCTTTAGCGTGGGATTGGGATTTCCGGACACGCTGAAGCGGTGAACTCTGAACGCCATACAAACTGAAGTTTGAACTCTGAACATTGAAATTCTGGAATGACCAAACTGACGAACCACGAACCGACATCGCAATTGTTGCTCTATCAGGCAGGTGATGGTGCGACACGCCTCGAAGTCCGTCTGGAGAACGAGACCGTCTGGCTGTCTCAAGCCCAGATGGCGGAGCTGTTCCTGAAGGACGTGCGGACTATCAACGAGCACCTCGTGAATATCTACGACGAGGCGGAGCTGAGCCGCGAGGCAACTATCCGGAAATTCCGGATAGTTCGATTTGAGGGCGGCCGCGAAGTTGCTCGCGAAATCGAACACTACAACCTCGACGTCATCATCTCAGTCGGTTACCGGGTGAATTCGCTCCGCGGCACTCAGTTTCGCATCTGGGCGACTCAGCGATTGCGGGAGTATATCGTCAAAGGCTTTGCTCTGGACGACGAGCGATTAAAGCGGGGGGGAGGCGGGAATTACTTCGATGAACTGCTCGCTCGTATTCGCGATATTCGGTCGTCAGAGAGGATTTTTTGGAAGAAAGTACTCGATATTTACGCGACGAGCATCGACTATGATTCCGGCGCTGAGGCTACTCGCTCGTTTTTCAAGCAGATTCAGAACAAGATGCACTGGGCGGCTCACGGGCAGACTGCGGCTGAGGTTGTCTATCGTCGGGCGGATGGCGCCAGGCCGAATATGGGGATGACGAATTGGGAAGGGAGCAAGCCGGCCAAGGGCGAGGCAGCCATTGCCAAGAATTATCTTCAGCCCGAAGAATTGAATGCGCTGAATCGGATCGTCAACGCCTATCTGGAATTCGCCGAGCTTCAAGCCTTGAACCGCAAACCGATGTATATGTCCGACTGGATAGCCAAATTGGACGATTTTCTTCGTTTGGGAGATAGGGAGATTTTGGCACATGCCGGGACGATCTCTCACGATGAGGCTCTGCATAAGGCGGAAATCGAATATGAGAAATTTCATCTGAAACAGCTTGAACAGCCTTCCAAAGTGGAGAAGGACTTTGAAGAAGCGCTAAAGAAATTTCCGAAGATGAAAACAAATCAATGACAGACTGAAGTCTGTCGTACCCCAATTATTAATTCTTAATTATTAACTCTTAATTACTTTGGAACTTTTCCACATCGGCTTTCTGCCCGTCGGCGTCATCGATATCCTCGACATCTTCGCCGTCACCCTCGTCTTCTACCAGATCTACCGGATCATGCGCGGAACACGAGCGACTCAGATGTTTGCCGGATTGCTCCTGTTGATGATCGCCGGGACAGTAGCCCAACTCATCGGGATGAGCGGAATGACGTGGCTAATCCAGTCGGTCGGCGCAGTCTGGGTGATCGCGTTCGTCATTCTGTTCCAGCCCGAACTACGGCGGATGCTGATCCAGCTTGGCCAGATCGGCTTCTTGCGCACCTTCTTCCGCACCGCCGGTCAGCGAGCCGTCAGCGAAGTCGTGCGAGCATCGCTCGAACTCTCCAAGCGCCGCTTCGGAGGACTGATCGTCTTCCAGCGCAAAACGGGAATTCGAGGTATCGTCGAAACAGGAATCGCTATCCAGTCGGAGATTTCCTGGGAATTGCTCGTCACGCTTTTCCAGCCGCGAACCCCTCTCCATGACGGAGCGGTCATCGTCATCGGTGACACCATCGTCGCCGCCAAGTGTATCCTGCCACTTACCATCCAGCCTCAGACCGACAAAACCCTTGGCACGAGGCACCGCGCCGCGCTTGGGATCACCGAAGAAGTCGATGCCGTCGCGGTTGTAGTCTCGGAAGAGAGCGGAGCAATCTCAATCTCGGTTAGTGGAGAATTCATCGGGCGGGATCTGGACGAACGGACGCTAACCACTGAATTGACACGACTTTTATATCCCAGCGCCCGTTTGGGTAAATTGCCTTCAAAACGGGAGCCCCTTACCACACCCGGCGGAGCTTTGAACTGAATCTGAAGCACCATATTGGCCGTCTCTCCTGGGCAGTTGCGGCACGAATCCTTCCCCCCCTCACCGGGCTCGTTTTTATTCTGACGGTGATGCCGAAGTTGTCGCTCGCTGAATTTGGTCGCTACACCCTTATCTTCGCGATTGCGATTCAGATCTCGCTCTTCACCAAGTCGTTGATCCTTAACCCAATGATCAAGTTTGCCGCTGAACCGGGACGATTCGAGACTTTCTCAATCATCGGCTTTTGGGGGGCGGGAGCCGTTCAAGGAATCATTTTTTTACTACTCGTTCTTTTTGCGCCGATCGGTGAGCGAATCTTCCGCCTCGAACCACAAGACCTGATTATCGCTGGAGCCATACCGCTGGTATTTTGGGTGCGTGACTGGGGATTCTGTGTTCAACAAACTCTTTACCAGACCGCTCGGCTCTTTTGGATTGAGCTAGTCTATTGGGGCGGTACTTCGGCGGGGTTTATTTGGTTCTGGCTGATGGGATCAGGCGCAATCACCGAAATATTCGTCATCATATTCAGCTCTGCTCTACTATCGAGCCTATTAGCGGTAATCGTTTGGCCAAGAGGGATTAGAATCACTTTACGTTTGGATCGACCGGCATTAGCAGAATTGTTCAGATATGGGATTTACACATTGGGCTTGGGTTTCTCGTCAAGCCTTCTCGCCGGGGCAGATTTGATTCTCCTCGGGGCAATCTATAATTCAGAAATAGTCGGAATTTATGGTGGAGCCAAGCGGATTTACTCGGTAGTAGCGGCGCTTGTCTCAACGGTTGGTCTGCTGGTAATTCCCTATGCATCGAAGCTCGCCGCCGAAAATAGAATGGCTGATGTACGA
The DNA here is from genome assembly GCA_964355675.1 of uncultured Caldithrix sp. Taxonomy (GTDB): domain Bacteria; phylum Electryoneota; class AABM5-125-24; order Hatepunaeales; family Hatepunaeaceae; genus CAMBDS01. The sequence goes on along the minus strand of CAYHEC010000022.1, from coordinate 13,786 downwards.
GCGCTTTACGAAAAAACAGTGGCTTATATGGTGGCTGGAATGGGGATGGCAATTGGGGTGGGGTGGGTATTGGCGGCGCCTTTTTATCGATATGTTATGCCCGAAGCCTATGAAAAATCCATCCCACTGTTCAGAATACTGCTGATTGCGGCTCCCTTCGAAGGGCTGTTTTACATCACCACTGCGATACTCTATGGTATTGGTGCGGCGAGTGTTACGGTTGTAACGTCAAGTCTTGCCCTGGGACTTCTCGCACTATTGCTACCAACGGCGGCATATTTCTTTGGTACAACAGGAACTGCGATTGCTCAAGTTGCTCTAACGGCTTTCGTTGGAATTTTGATGACTTGGCGAGCCGGACAAAAGGTTAATGGAGAGTGGCGCTCGACGGTTGGCAGACTCAAGACAGCCATCAACGGCATATTGTGGAGACTTGGCACGAAATGATAGAGGGAACAGTTTCGGCCGTTGTAGTGACTTGGAATTCAAAGCAAGATATTGCTGAGTGCCTCGACAGCCTGTTAAATCAAAGCGCTAAGCCAACCGAAATCATTGTAGTCGATAACGCCTCCAGTGATGGAACCCCCGATTTGATTAGTTCAAGGTACCCTCAAATCAAGTTAATTCGCCTTGCCACCAATGAAGGGTTTGCCAAAGGCAATAATATCGGAATCCGTTCTACTGACAGCGCTTGGGTGGTGCTGTTGAATCCCGATGCGAGGCTGGAAACTGGTTGGATTGAGTGCCTGCTCAATTTTGCCGCCGATAATCCTGCCGCCGGAGCGCTCGGGGGGGTACTCTGGAGTTCGGGTGGTGGATTACCTGACCGCACACTGATCGATTCTACTGGAATTGAAATCTACAAAAGTCGCCGTGTCCGGGACAGTGGGTTCGGAGAAGGTAACGCAGTCTTGCCAGTTACTCCCGTACGGGTGTTTGGTATCTGCGCCGCGGCCGTGTTGCTGAAGCGGAAAATGCTGGACGATATCGCCATCGACGGCGAGATTTTTCCAGAGCGCTTTTTCTGTTATTACGAGGATGCCGACCTTGCCTGGCGAGCTTGGAGGCGTGGCTGGCAAGCATGGACGATTCCAGCGGCTGAGGGGTTTCATCGGCGTGGAGGTTCACCGATTGGCAGTCGCTTCTCTCGTTATTACACCCACCGCAACCGGCTCTGGATGATCATTCGAAATGACGAATTTTACGATCTCTTCCGCGCAATTCCGGAAATCTGCATTCACGAACTCTTAATGCTTGCGCGAGTCATTCGCTATCCCTATCTCCTGAAGGCTGTTTGGCAATCTTTGGGGGGGGTGGGTAGGTCATTGGGTGAGAGGAGACGACTTCAAAGCAACTCTTCCGACCCTGTTCCCTTCCAGCCCGGCGTCGGATTCAGTCGTTCCGAACAAAACAAACATAATTGAATCAGATGGAGGGCGGACAAGACTTCCCTCTAACGACTTCGAGCCCCCATCAATAAATTCTCTCTTACATTATTGCGACCATATGATTTACTTGATAATAGCCGCCTTAACCACACTTGTCGTTCCGGATGACTCCAGCCTTAACAGATAGACTCCCGCCGGGAGATCGGCTCCGTTCCACACCACCGAATGCTTGCCAGCAGGGAGGCGGCCATTGACCAGCACTTCGACCAAACGCCCCTGCAAATCGTAAACTCGTAGCTGGGTAGGGGCCGATTTATCGAGCCCGAATTCTATTCGCATCGTCGCATTGAACGGATTTGGGTAGGCCGACTCAATAGAGAATTCCTCCGGCACAAGCTTTGAATTATCTTTGCGATTTAGCGCCGCAAACGTCTCCCCCATCATCTCCGGAACACTCTTACCAGCCGCGTTGATCACGTGCCCGTTGGCAAGCTCATAAACCGACAGCCAGTCGATTACCGCACTCACGGAGTCTTCAAGGCAACCGGCGTTAGTTATCGCATTGTCGTATTCCTCCATCGCCGCCTCATACTCTCCCTCTTCGGTCAGGCAGTCGGTCGCAAAGCGTTGCGCAACTTTCGCTACGTCTTCGTCCTGCTGATCAGAAGCTACGCCTTGAAGGAACTCACGCAACCCTTGGTACGACAGGCGTCCCTGCCTGTCTCCATCCACAGTCTCCCCCACACACCCCGCAAGATAATGAATCGAATTTATCCCAATCGAACCGGTATCGAAGACACAGTTTTCAAGGATGTCGGCGCACTCGGCAAACTCGCCCGCGTCCCAGTGTTCCATTGCCGCGGCGTAAAGCTCGGCGCTGGAAAGCTGGGAGGAATAATAGGACGAGTAGATAATCGAACTGCCGCTTCCCCAATAAAAGAAACTATTCGTTGGTGTCGCGCCCCACCAGTTGAACTTGGCGGTGAGACTGCTGGCGTTCGACGACGGCTCCTTGTAGATCATGTAGCCAATCGGTTGGCTATTGTAATCCCAGATGTTATTGTAGCCGACGTCGGGGTAGGAGCTGTTGGTCAGGTAAATTTCAGCGCCATCCGAGCCGCTTTGGGTTGAAGCGCCGTTTGAGTGTATGCTGTTGGGGTGATCGTTGCTTGAATAGTACGTATTCAGGTCGGGGGTTGAGCTGTAGCAGTAGATCCCGCCGCCCGCGTTGTGTTCGATCAGAGTGCTGGTGATCTCTGGGGAGGAGGAGGAGAGGTACACTCCGGAGCCTGAGACCGTGGCGCTGGAGGCGTTGCCCGTGATAGAGCAACTGTCGATGACGACTTTACCGGCGGCGCAGTTGACCAGATAGACGCCGTTGCCCTCGACGGGGGGGGAGCCGGAGATGCCTGTGGAGCCGGTGATAGTGGTGTTGAGCAGGTGCAGGCGTGAGTTGTTGGCATAGACGCCGACGCCGCAGGAGTCGAAGGTGCAGTTGGAGACCTCGAGGCGGTCACTGCCAGAGGACGTCACGCCGGAAAGGTAGAGACCGTAGGAGGCGTTGTAAACATGAAGGTAATTTAGATAGCTGTTAGAGACATCAGTAGAAGATGTGAAGTTGAGGTAACCGCCATTGGTGAACAGGAAGCCAACATCTAAATTGTTGGTACCGCCGTTCACTTGAATCTCTCCGGCTATTTCTACGCCGGTGGGAAAGTTAATAACCGTTCCTGCAGCTACTGTCCAGGTATTCCCCAACCCAGGAACAATTATTGGCACCCCGATGGTAACCCAATTTTCATAGTACTCCATTGGCATATCCGAGCCATAAAAGCCTCCATCAGTGTAATATATTTGGTCATCTTGAGGGTTGAAGTTGTCGTCGATGTTAAATCTCGAATAAGGCCCCCCGAAAATACCCAAATCGGGAAGTAATCCGGGGATAACTTCGGGAACGCCATTAATAGCTCGCATTTGCCAGATTCCCCAGTTTGGATCGAGCCATTCGTCATTTTCTCCCGAGTTTCCTTTATTCGCCAAATCATCATTTCTATCCCACCACCCAGGAATATTATCAAGGAGAATATGAAAGTTTGGAGATGCTATGCCCCACGGACAAAGCCCTGATTCCTCCGCAAGCATAATGTACTGACCGTGAAATCGTTCATCATCGCCTGCACCATCAGGATCGTGATAAACGCAATGGTCGCCCATTGCTTCCACGGATATGTTCGAATATTGGTTTCCGACTTTTCTCAGAATTAACCTGTCATCACTAATTCCTTTGAATCCATTATAATCAATTTTTTCTTGCTCGAAACTCTCGATTTCACCGTCAAGCATGTTAATAATTATACCATAATCAGCATTGTCAATGATGTTGTTTGCCAGGTCTAATTGATTTAATTCGGCGCCTTCTACTGATGTCATGTAAATAGCGATCGAGGATATCAATGGTTCTTCCTGCCCCAGCCCTTCAAATATTATATTGTTCCTTATGCGCAATCCATCATATTTATTCTCGATTTGATCAAGAAATGTGCAGGAAATACCATACTTAATGTAACTATAAACTGAGTTATTATAAATCAATGGGAAACAACCTCCGTCCCAAGTTGCGAATATTTGCATACCAGTATCACAATTATGAATGAGGTTGTTTCTAACAAGTAACGATTTCTGCAGTACGGTATCCCAGATATTTATGCCCAAACCATGACCGTCTATACCGGATATATTGTTATTAAATACTCTTATTGGTGATTGATCCTCGTTGGCGCTAGTGCCAGTTAGATTAAATAAGTCTAATCCAACGTCTGAACTTGTTATCGCATTATTGTTGATTACAAGTACTTGTGATTCTGTGTGAAATCCCGTAACGCCCAATGCGCGCCCTCTTGCAAAATAACCTCCTTCGTAAACTGTAAAGTTACATCCTGTCACAGCACCGGATAAATTTTCCTGGAAATCTTCGTTAACGACAAGAGCCAATGCCCATTCGTTATTATCTTCAGGTTGTTCAAATTGAAAATCGCAATTAAGAATGCGATAGAAAGCACAGTCTGCAATTGCGACGCGACCATAAGCGCGATCATCTTCAGCGGGTTTCCCGAAATTAGTATTCAGGATTTGCAAATTCCCCACATCGGCACAGAAAATGTACTCATAATCCCAGATAACTGGCGGATTGGCAGGATTGTTGCCGTCTATTTCGGAGTGATTCATCCGAACTATGGCAGAATAAACTTCAACGTGATAACCATCGCAGTCGAGCGAAGCTCCCTGCCTGACGTTACAAACCTGATTGTTGACAACCTCGATGTTGGACGTAAGTACATACACGCTGTCAATTTTGAGATCGAGGCCTGCAGAACCAGACCGGTTTTGGAATGGATCTGTCTTGTCGATCCAAGCCTGATTGATTTGTGTCAAGGCGCTGCTGATGTTCGAAGTAAGAAGTGAAATTGTCAGTGCGAGGCAGAGAGTGAAGAGAGTTGTGATCTTCATTTGAAGGATTCCTTTTCTTGGATTGTTGTGATTGGTTTGAAAACCATTATTTGGATGAAGCTATTTGAGACAGTTTACTTGAACCGAGCTTAATGAACGGGCAGATTTGACGGCAATGAAGTAGGTTCCCGAAGGAAGTGAACCGGTATTGAAAGTGATAGATAGAATTGGCAAGCTGGAGGGCGTGAGCTCACTATAATATACAGTTCTACCCAATCTGTCGATTAACGTTATCGACTTCGGGGCAGATTTGGCGCTTGAAATTGCAATTGAAAGGCTGTTATTGAATGGATTAGGAAAACATCCGACGACAAGGTTTTCCGGATGAAATTGAATTGATGGCTCAATTACAGCATTATTCTGATTGAAGAAATTTACTCCTATATCGGTGCGCGTCCTATCCGGATCAGGCAACGCGTTCGGATCACCTGCATCAATGCAGGGTGAGTCTTCGGCGAGATAGGGATCGAATTCCTCCCAAACGAGGTGAGGATCAGCGATTACATTTGTTGAATCAATATCTTCAATTGGAAAATAAATGTAATTGGCATTATTGTCCTCACTACCAGCGTATTCGAAGCCATAAATGCAATTGAATTTTGCATTGTAAAAGTTGGTGGAGCTGAAAAGTTGGCTTTCGGGGACAGCGAAAGGGTGAATAAAAATGTTGTTAGTCCAAACTATTTCAGCCGGTGCGCTGATGCCTTCGAACCTTCGAGTCGTATCCATGTAGGGAATAATGGTATTATGGTCGAATATTACTTCGCCTATGTCGTCATAAGAACCGAATGCAATCCAACAGTCTAATAGGGAGCGTGTAACTGCTAGACTCGATGTTGCATCAACTGAAATAAAATCTCGTTGCCCACCGTTATTAAAACATAAGCAGCTGTCCATTGCAACAACGTTGGAATTACTAATCCATGGTCCAAAATTGATTGTTGAGTTCTGTACTGTAACCCTTTCACCGAAATCTATGGTAAGCAGTCCTCTGATATTGCACTCGGTGACATTAACTGTGCCTGATATCCCTAAATGATCAACGGTATTATTGCGAAAAGTAACAGGGACACGGCTGTCCATACGACCGGCTCCCACACCGCCTTCAACATAAGTTTCGGTCATACGACCGTTAGAGATTCCAACTCCGGTCGGCCTTCCTAGCGGGGTTCTCAGAAATCTACAGCTATCAGCGTAAACGACACCTTCTTCTGCATGGATAGCCCCAATTACTGTACAAGATGTTAACACATACCGTGTTCCAGGTGTCCAAAAACCAGGATCGAGGCCTTCGTCGGAACCAAAATCAAAAGTTGTATGGTTGGCTATTACCTGCCCTCCTGTCGCGATATGACCAGAGGCACTCCTCATTAAAGAATTTATAAACGTCAGATTGCTTGACCTAATTTCAGTGCGGGTATTGCCCGCAATTGGCCGGGTGGCATCCAACAAACTGTTATTAAATGTAAATGTGCAACTTGGATCGAGCGCGAATGCTACATCGGGGCAGACAATTGATCCATAGCCCCATTGCGTTCGATTCCTCCCAAAGAATCGCACTCCCTTCCAATGTCGAACCCCTTCCGCTACCCGGATCCGCACGGAGTCCCTTTCTCGTCCTTCTGCATTCATTATCCCGAACACATACAGCCCTTGTCCTTCATTAAAGAACGCCTCAACCCCCGCTGTCAGGGTCAACCATTCCCCTTCCGGAACCCAGGTCGAGTCTTCCACGATGTACGGATTCCCGTCCCGCGTCCATTCGCCCGACACCGCACCCGACACAAAGGTCGTGTCAGCGAAAGCTTGGCTTGTCAAAATCAGTACCAAACTCAGACAGATTCCGGCTTTCGCCGGAATGAGGATGAATCTAAAAAGTGTATGTGTTTGTATGATCTTCATTGTGATTAAGTTAGTGCTTCGGTTCCGCTTGGTCAACTCCCGCGTCATTTGTTTCGACTGCGAGGGTACTCAGGAATCAATATAGAGGAGTCTTTTCGATAATGCAAGCTTTTCCAAATATTTCAGCAACTATTTTGCCCCCCTCCTCAAAATAGTTTATCCTCGTGAGGTGCTTCCGGCACCCAGATCGAGTCCTCGACAATATTAGCTCCCCACCCTCCTCCATTCGCCCGACACCGCCCCCGACACAAAGGTCGTGTCGGCGAAGGCTTGGCCCGCCAGCATCAGCGCCAGCATCAGCATTAACTTCTTCCTCTTCCTTTTCCTTTTGATGAACCTTTACCTTACAATCAAATATCTTATCCTGCCTTTGTCAAGCCGTCCGATTCCCCCATCCCAACCCCCACCGCCATCATTAGCATCAGCATTATCTTCTTCATTGTTATGGCTCCTTATTTCATAATCTGCAAGGTTTGAGCCGATTTTTGCTCTGCAGATTCTATCTGAATTAGATATTGGCCAGATGAAAAGGATTGAAGCTCAATAGGCACATTGGATTGATCAGGAATCAATGGATTTGTTTGGATAAGCCTTCCCTGAAGGTCATAAATGGTGAGAGTAGTTCGAAAAAATGAAGAAGAGTTAAGGAAAATTGTAACTGATTGATTGGCAGGGTTTGGAAAGATGTTTACTTGAGCCACGAATTGCCATCCTTTGGTTGTTTTGAACAATGATTCTTGAGAAACGGGTCGCGCCACTATTACACTCAATAACTCCCCCCATATCTGATCTGAGTCCATTGCCTTCGAAGAAGCAGTCCTCAACTACGGTGTTGCCAAAACAGCTCAAGGCAGTTCCGGGATTATTAATGAAATTTAGACCTGATAGACGACCTCATGAAGAATAAACTCCACGTAAATTTCCGGTTAACGTGCAATACCTGACTTCTGCTCCATTTCCGGATTGGTAAATGCCAGCGCCATTATTGCCACCTCCGCAATTCCTTACGATCAGATACTCCAAAATTGGCGAGGAACCATTACAGACAATTCCGCAGTCATACCGGGTTCGTCCCCCATTCTGAATCGTCAACCCACTGACTACCGTCCGGTTGTCCGATCCGGCCGGAATCGTCACTACACTGCCGAGCGAATCGCCGTCGATGATCGTCCTCTGGATGTACTCATCGTTACCAGTCGTCAGCATTAAACTGCCAATAACGATGTTTTACCAAGGAGGTTGATTCTTTCGATGTACGTTCCAGGCAAGATCAGCACAGTATCGCCATTTATAGACGAGCCGATGGCGGTCTGAATTGAATCGTACTCGGCTGGTACGAAGTGGATGCGCGCTGTCGTAGTTGTCCCAAAAGGAACCCGGACACTGCCAGCGTTATCGTGATTGCTCGTAACATTGAAAATTCCTCGTAAATTCTATTTTAGATAAACCATCTTCACAGTCCTGCTTGTCTGATCAGACGCAAGTCGAAGCAGATACATCCCCCCCGGCAAACCTCCTGCGTCCCACACAACCTTATGTTCACCTGCCTCCAGCCTTCTATCGACGAGATCGGAAACAAGGCGTCCGGAAAGGTCGTAGATTGAGAGTTTTACGACGGATTTTACGGATTGAGCAGATAAGGAGAAAGTAATGGTTGTTGTGGAATTGAAGGGGTTGGGGAAAGCGCCGTAAAGAGCGAATTCGCTGGGTAGGGGCGTAAGGCCTTGCGTCCCTATGTCGAGCGTCGCCTCCGCAAATCCATCTATCGCAAACCGTACGACAGGCGTCTCCGCCTGTCTATTGGCCATAACAGGCGGGGACGCCTGTTGTACGGGTGTGATGGACGCCTGTTGTACGGATGTGATGAACGCCTGTTGTACGGGTGTTTCATTCTTCATTCTGAATTTCACATTCAGTTCTTTCTGTCCATCCCAAAGCCTAAAGCCCAAAGCCTCCCCCTCCACTGCCCCATCGATTTCCGGGGTCGTGGGATCGTCTGCCCAGACGGTCAATCCGATCTGGAATTTAGAATTTAGAGTTACGAATTTAGAATTGCCTACGCAGAGACCATTAGCGGTAAATGCCCCAATTTCACCAGACTGGATACCGGCTTTCGCCGGTATGAGAGCTGTGAGAAGCACGCTCATATTCGATCCAGTCATCTCAACCGGCTGGAAGTGCAACACTTCTTCCGCCGACGCCCTGTCGTCGGCGGAGACTCTTCCATTCGCCGTCACCCACGGGGGGGTGACGGAAGCAGAGCGAGACGGGGCGGTGACGGAAGCAAAACGCTCTCCCACCGGATACACCAACTCCACCACCTGCCTCACACACACCTGATACCCATTCCCCCTCCCGAGCAAATTCATATTGGTGAAGCCTCGCGCTGGAATGTAGAACTGCCCATTGATGTTTTTGGCGATAATCAGGTCATCGATGATATTAGCGAACGCGTCTCGCACGTCAAGCTCCGCCTCAGGGAAATAAGCCACCATATTCCAGCCCTGCCGGAGGGGAATAGGTGTGTCTTCTGCGACCGGCACATTCACAATCACCAGCGTATCGGCTTCGTTCAGCTTCGCCATGTAGCCCTGATGCACGTCCCACGGAGCCATGTTGTTGAATACTCCCGGACGATAAAACTGCCCGGACTGGTTTTTGGTCATGAAGAGGTTTCCGCGTCCGACAACGTCCGCCCACACCGTGGGCATGGCGGGATCGGCAGGAGGGCAGACGGAGGAGAGCAGGTTCCAGCCTTCGCGGAGGGGGATGCAGTGTTCATAGTAAGTATGACCGGCAAGGGACAGCACTGTCAACCCACCTTCATGCCACTGGAGATGTCCCTCTTCTACTTCAGGAACGGCGGCGATCTCTCTGCCGGTAAGGGAGTCAAAAATACGAAATGCGAATGAGTCCGCCTCATTAAAGAAGTCTGGGTGATCGTCGTTGGCTCCCCAAACCAGAATATCCAATTGCTCCCCGGGCCATGTCCATCCTCCGGCAAAGACTCCACCCGGTGTAAAAATACCGAGGCGAACGCCGCCGATGGCGGCGCTATCGTCTATACTAACTGCGGTGATTCTGAGTGTATGAAAAGGCTGGTCATCATAGTAAAGGGATAGAACGCTTGATGCTCCATTCTCGAATTCTAAGTTGCCATCCTCGATAACGGCTATTGCAGGATATTCGAGGCGATTTCTCCAATCACGAAGATAGAAGTGCATCTGTTCACCGGGATGAAAGTAGCCTGGGTATTCCTCAACTTCGCCATATACCACTAATTCTAAATGCCTTCCATTTCTCCAATAACCACTTGTACATTGAACACCTCGCCATGTTCGAACGACTACATACCAACCATTAGGCACCGGTTCATCGTTGAAGCTGACGTCCGTTATTGTCAGAATGTGAAAAGGCTGCCTCTCGAATAAGAGCGAAACTGTCGCGTTTCCATCCTCAGCAAACCTTAGGCTTCCTCTCGCCAAATTCACTGTCGGTTCGTAGGATCGCCTTGAAAGGGGATCGTATAGCTGGAATCGAATCTGCTCGCCCTGCTCGTAAAAGCCTTCATTCCATTGAAAGTTACCGTAAGCAACCAACTCGCTGTTATGACCGAGCCAGGTGCCGCCTCCTGCCCATTGGTCATCGTGAGTAATAAATGTTACTACATAGCCACGTGGCGCTGGCCGACCATCTATCACGATTCCAGTAAGTATTACACTATGTTGTGCTGGCGAGTATGCCCATGGACCCCAATTCTGACCATGCCAGGCAAACATATTAACCGGGATTATAGTGCAAGCATTTTCGGGATCGTTTGAGTAGATATAAAAAGAGAAGTTAAAATCGACTCCACCAGCAGGAATATCCATAGTGGCGACCATTTCAAAGACTACATCTCGATTTTGTCCGGCATTAAGTGAAAAGATTCCATCATCAGAGTAAATTAAGCCATCCCAATCATAGCAGATTGAATCAACGACCAATCTCTGATTCCCTCGATTGAAAACATTGAATTCGTTAATGTTTAGAAGCAAACCGTTACCGTTCCAATCGCCCCGTTGCTCGGCTTCGAGGAAGAGGCTGTCGGGATCAACTACGATCCGAGGCTGTGCCAACGCCACCCCTACCCCCATCCCCAAAACGAGAGCCGCCGCGAGGAGGAGTGACTGGATACCGTTTTTCAACGGTATGATGAGGGATGTTGTTTGCATTGGGAAGACCCTCAATTTATTTAAGATTTAAGATTTAAGATTTAAGATTTAAGATTTAAGATTTAAGATTTTGACATGCGGGGACGCTTGTCCTACGCGAATCGGGCTGGTTAGAGGGACGGATACGGAGATCCGTCCTCCTGAAGATCCGTCCTCCTGACAAGTGTCCCCGTTGAAACTATTCGATTCACAATAAGTTACTTCACCATCAGAACCTTCCGGGTTATCGTCATATTATCCACCTCCAACCGGACAAAATAGAGCCCCGAACCGACCTTATCAGCAGTCCAGATAACGTTATGATTTCCTGCTTGTTCTGTACCCGTTGCCAGAACGGCGATCTCGCGCGAGGATATATCATTTACTGAAAGCCTTATCCGAGAAGCTTTTGGGAGGGAATAAGGGATTGTGGTGAAGCTGTTGAAAGGGTTTGGATAGGATTCGCCGAGGGTAATCTCGGTTGGGAGTGATCCGGTCATCAATGGCTCGGATTGCCAGCTCTGTTCGTCGAAAATCGCCTCCAAACGATAGTAAGTAACTTCGTTGGGTCTGCCAGATTCGTCAGTGAAGCGGCGCTCAGAAAATGGTGAATCATTCAGCTTGACCCAGGGACCGGTGGGTGACGAGCCCTTGTAGATATTGTAGGTTATCACTCCGGAGACGCCGGTGATCGTCCAGGTAAGCTCGGTTCCCGAAAGAGTCGGGAGCGCGGTGAATTGAGTGAGATCAGGCTCGCGCACGGCAACAACCCCGGTATCATCAGGTGGTGGCGGTGGTTCATTTGGATCGACGAAGCCTGTATAGCGAGTTAGAATACCAAATTCAAGCGAAAGTTCGATGATCCGGTCGATGATTTCCTGGTTTTCGCCGTGGATGACGATCCACTTCAAATAGTAATTAATTGCTGATACTGCCCAAAGTCGCGGCACGAACTCATTGCCAGCTTCATCCTCCGGGAAGGAAAGCTGGTCGAAATTAAGAGTAGTATCTCCGGTAAGCATTCGCCCGGAAAGGCTTATGTCAAAGTCTCCAAACGAGGAATACCGTCCGCACAGATAGAGTTGGTTTCCCGCCGCGACATTCTGCAGTCGGGGGGGAAACAGGCTGTCGGATTCGAACCCTTCGCTGAATTCGACAACAGGATTGACAAGCGCTGGCCGGGATTGACGAGTATAAAAATCATCGATGATCTCATTGACGGGCGCTTCGTTTGGGTCAAAGATGATCGCTTCTCCGGAGTTTACTTCAGAGAGTGCGGTCAGAAAACGGGCATCGACATCATGTCCGATCCCAAACGAGAAGATACGGGCTTCGAAGTCATTAGCCTCGGTGACATCGTGGATAATTACATCGCGGTCGCCTGAGACACCCACGTTAGCAAGGCCGTCCGTTGTGAAAACAATCTGATTTGCGGCTCCTTCATCCATCTCCTGGGTGACAGCATCCATCAAAGCTCCGTAGATATTCGTGGAACTGCCAGGTTCAATTCTGGAAACGTAATTTCGAGCCGATTGCAGATTCTCTTCATCGGCGGCAACCATTTCATCGCGGAAGTGTCTGACGTCGGAATCGAAATCGATGATACTAAAGTAATCACGAGGAAATAGATTGTCGAGACAACGGAGGACTGCCTGCCGAGCTTGAACGATTTTTGAACCGCTCATACTTCCTGAACGGTCGATAACAAAGGTGAAATACTTGGCGACCGCTTCGGCAGTATCGACAATCCCCGGATCGATGATCAACATGAAGTAACCGGATCGCGTCGAATCAGTGCGGTGGGTCATAATCCATGCGCCAATATCCTCCTGATTGTAGTTCAGGGTCAGGCTCAGATCTTCGCCAGGACGGGTGTTATCCATGGCAAGGGTGAAATTACCGCGATAATCATCTTCGGCATTGATTTGAAGGCGCTGATCGTAGTTTCCTGAAACCTCCAGCACCGCACGTTGAGACTCGTAAGTTCCGGTTATCGAAATGGTATCGATATCATTGGGGAGATATTCACCGGTGAAGAGGGGATAGTCATAACGGACTTCACCGAAATTGTAGCTGAGGAGCTGGACATATCTGAGTTCGGTGATGAAAATACCGGGAGGCGTGGTGTGCAGAGCGATGACGAAGGGATTGCTACCGAGGGAGTTCCTGAGGTCGGAGTTTTGCTCGCCAAAACCGCTGGTATCGTGGCCACCTTGTTGGCCGGGTCTGAGGTCGAACCTCGCCAGACTGTCACCCCACCAGATACCGAAACCAGTCACGCTTGCGGTAGGCGGCAGGCGGTAGTTATAAACTGTGGCAGTTGTGTCTTCGGTTTCGACTCGAAATGTGTTGCGGACGGTGGTGATTGCCGCCTGATTACGTATTTCGACCGAGACATGAACTCCGACAAGCGGCATCAGTTGGCCTACTCCATCTTCGACAGGGATGTTCAGGATGCCGTCTGCAAAAGATGGGAGTAGCGGTGTGAGAACCGACAGGATAACCGCGAGTAACGTGAAATACTGTTTCATACATTCCTCCACTGAAGTTAAACGATTGGGGTTTGAATCGGGGATATATTTTCTATGTTGAGTATATTCAGAGTAATCTTACGGGGGCATTTCATTTTGAGAGATCCTTTAGTGCGGATATTCAGAATGTTGATTTCTTATCGCAGGGTGAGGACACCCTGCGACACACATTCTCGTATTCTCGGACAGACTCCTAATGTTGATTTCTTATCGCAGGGTGAGGACGAGTTCTTTGAAATATTCCTATTATAGGATTTAATAATAC
>CAYHEC010000021.1:0-65604 GCA_964355675.1 uncultured Caldithrix sp. | reverse complement strand
GCTAAGGCTAAGGCTAAGGCTAAGGCTAAGGCTAAGGCTAAGGCTAAGGTTAAGGGACTCGAATACTGTTGGCAATATACGACAATTAGGTGAGGAAAGCAAGGGGGAATTTAAGATTTAAAATTTAGGATTTAAGATTTGGGGAGGGGAAGGCTTTGGGCATTGGGCTTTGGGCTTTGGGGGACGGCTGCCTTTCGCGTAGGGGCCGGTTTACCGAGCCCACTTCCTGATGGTACCCGCGTAGGGGCCGGTTTACCGAGCCCGCTTCGCGTAGGGTCGATATACCGAGCCCACTTCCTGATGGTACTCGCGTAGGGGCCGGTTTACCGAGCCCGCTCGCGTAGGGGCCGGTTTACCGAGCCCAATTCCTGATAGTACCCGCGTAGGGGCCGGTTTACCGAGCCCGCTTCGCGTAGGGTCGATTTCCAAATCGACCTCCCATTACGGCGGGATTGGAATCTTAGCCATACGAGGTGCTTGAGTCATCATCATCATACCGGCGCAAGCCGGTATTCAGCTCGAAGTTCAAAGCTCCAGCTTGTCTTCGGGTGCGGTGGGGCGGACAGTTGTCCGCCTGCGCTAAAGGCGCGACTTTGCGAACGAAGTGAAGCAATCTAAGATAATCCCGGTACGGCAGGGCTCCGTACCTGCCTCCTCATTTCCGCAAAAGTGGGCTCACCCGCGCATTGAATCAAGTGCCTATTGAGAAATTTATCAGAATACGAGACGTATATTAGCCCGTTTGCCAAAATAGGTCTTGTTTTGATTGACATTGTATTTTTTTTTCACAATACTACTCCATCAAAATCAGAAATCAGGCTATCCCGTCTTATTTTCTAACCAAAATGGAGTCGTAATGAAACGTTTCTTTCTCGCCCTGTTTCTTCTCACAGTCATTATCGGCTGTACCAAAGATGATAATCCTGCCGCACCTACCACCGGCACGATTTCTGGTCGAATCACCGATTCGGCGAATAGCAATCCAGTCGCTGGCGCAAGTGTCACTACACAGCCGGTTACGAGCTCAACAACAACAGATGCGCAAGGCAACTATACTCTAACAAATGTTGCTCCCGCAACTTATACAGTCTCTGCTGCCAAGACTGGTTACACCACTAATACAGCGCAGATTGCTGTTACAGCAGGGAATACGGCAACGGCGAATATTGCTTTGACGGCAGCGCATCAGGCGGGGGATGTTCGCGAGTTTCCCCTCGGAAACACCGGTATCAACATCGCAATGGCTTGGGTACCGTCAGGTCGTTTCAACATGGGATCGCCAAGCAATGAGCAAGATCGTCAAGCTTCAGAAGGGCCAGTTCACCAAGTGACATTTGATCAAGGGTTCTGGGTAAGCCAATATGAGGTTACACAAGGACAGTGGCAAGCAGCAATGGGGATAAACCCCTCATCTGGGTACGGTGTAGGTGCTAATTATCCCGTGTATAACTTGTCTTGGGATAACATTCAAGGCTTTATCACAACTATCGGGGGTACCTTCCGTTTACCATCGGAGGCTGAGTGGGAGTATGCCTGTCGGGCGGGTACAACAACTCGTTTCTATTGGGGTGACGACCCAAACTACAGTGGTATGGGCACTTATGCGTGGTATTCTGGGAATAGTAGCGCTAGCACACACCCAGTCGGCGGTAAACAGGCAAACGCTTGGGGATTATTCGATATGCCAGGCAATGTCTGGGAGTGGTGTCAGGATTGGTATCACGACGATTACACGAATGCTCCTGCGAATGGCAGTGCTTGGATGACGCCTTCCGGTACTGCCCGGGTGAATCGTGGTGGGTCTTTCGCTAATCTACAACCTATGGGCTGTCGTTCAGCTATACGCAACTATGCAGGCCCTGCTACGAGTGACCGTGCCTACGGTTTGCGGTTGGTTCGAGCTGGAGATTGATGATTGAGAACTAACTGGACAGTAAGCATCAGATACTGATCGGTCAAGGCATCTCTCCTATCAAAGCAAAGCCCCCGTCCGGTTCTTCCGGACGAGGGCTTTGCGTTGCGCGTTCACGAGTTCAAGCGTCAGCTTGCGTTCGTTTTCTGTTGGGAGAAATCAGGGACAAACTTAAGTTTGAACTCTGAACTCGCTCGCAAAGACGGCGAATGAATTCGCCGGTACAGCGATAAGGAGGCGGGTGCGGAGCCCCGCCGTACCGGGCTTTCTTTGTCACTCGTTCCTCGCGAGGAGGTCGAATGAATTAACTGCGCACGGGCATTCACGTTCCGTTCGCCGTACGCGGATAAGGTGACAGACTGAAGTCTGTCATACCAAGTACGTGCTGCCGACTGCGGGGAGTCGGCAGAAGAAACAAGTGCTACCGACTGCGGGGAGTCGGCTGAAGAAACAAGTGCTGCCGACCTCGGCGGGTCGGCAGTGGAAGCTGTGACAGGCGGGGACTGTCTCAAAGGTGACAGGCACGAATGCCTATCCTCCCCCGCCAAAGGCTCAAAGCCTACACCCGGCAATGAGTTGAATCAAGTTAGCGTGTCGAGGGGTAAAAGTCAAGGGGGTGATAGTCTTTGGTGGATTGCTTTGCGCGCTCGCAAAGACGGCGAATAAATTGACTGCGCAAGCGCATTCACGTTCCGTTCGCCGTACGCGGATAAGGTGACAGACTGAAGTCTGTCGTACCGAGTACGTGCTGCCGACTGCGGGGAGTCGGCAGAAGAAACAAGTGCTACCGACCACGGCGGGTCGGCAGTGGATTCCGGCTTACGCCGGAATGATGAGGCAACAGGCAGGGGCTTTGCACTCTCTGTCAGAAAATCGGTTTCAATCCTGCCTGTTTGCAGAGTTCATTCGCTACGACTCTATCGAAAACTCGATGGCGTTTGACGGGAATGACCTTCAGCCCATTGGTGTAAATTGAATGATTGCCGCCCTCCCGCAAGAGATAAAAGCCATTGTCGTTAAAATATCGCACAACGTCAATTCGCTTGACCGACACTAAGCAACCTCAGCGACAATCGTCTCATAGACCGCGGTCCCGCGAGGCAGTTCACGCTCCAACTGCCGATAGGCGAGAATCATCTCGCGCAAAGCGTCTCGCAAACTGGCACGGCAGTCTTCGAGCGTCTTCCCCTCTGTCATGACTTCCGGCCACTCAACAAGTTGCCCCATGTAACCGCTCTCAAGCGTAACATAGCGGGCAGTATAGTTGTTTAACCGATTTTCCAAAGTTCTATTTCCATTTTCCATTTTCTATTTTCCTCTTTACTGGTAATGAAATTCTCTCGACTCGTCCATCGGAACCGGGCGATACATATTACCTTCGATCCCTTCACTGCGCAATTATTTTAATCAAGTTAGCAAGACGAGCGGTAAAAGTCAAGGGGGTGATAGTCTTTGGTGGATTGCTTCGCCGCGCTCGCAAAGACGGCGAATAAATTCGCCGGTACAGAGATAAGGAAGCGGGTACGGAGCCTCGCCGTACTAATCATGGTGGCGGATTACAATCCGCCCTACGCGGCCAAAAACAAAGAAGCCAACCGCAAGGGCTGGCTTCTTCGTAATCAGTGATCGACCAGTGTTAAGCCGGTCATCCCACAAGATCTTCGACTATCGGTCGCGTCCGCCGCCACCGTAGCCGCCTCTGCCACCACCACCACCGCCGCCGTAACCGCCGCCACCCGAACGGGGAGCGGAAGTCTCGCGCTCGCGAGCTTCGTTGACCATGATGTTGCGACCGTCCATATTGTGCTCATTCAATGCCGCAATGGCTTTGCGTGAACCCTCAGCGTTCGCCATTTCGACGAAGCCGAAGCCCTTGGAACGACCGGTCATACGGTCTGTGATGCAATTGGCTTCGACCACTTCGCCCTGTTCGGCAAAGAGAGAGCGAAGCTGTTCGCTGGTGACTGTGAATGCGAGGTTACCGACATAAAGCCTGTTACCCATGAGATTTCTCCTTCTATAATTTCGTCGTCTTGGGGATCAGGCTCGTTGGGAACAATCGGGGGGACCTTTTGGGGGGTGCTACCGTATCGTGCTGAGGCGCCATGAACTGTGGGATCGACGGACATTCCGGGAGCCGTTACGCGTCCGGGGGCGCCCAACCCCCAAGCTACGGACCTCCGCAGATGACCGACCTTTAAAATATCGAACGGCAGCATAAAAAGGCTTTAGGCTTTAGGCTTTAGACCTTGGGCTGAAAGTCTTGTGGGCGCTTTCTATCGTACGAGCTGAAGTCTGTCTGAACTACAAGCTAATCCTTCCTGTAGCTGATTCCTAATAAATTATTGAATATTTTGAAAAAAACAAATTCAGGTGACAACATCTTTGGACACATACGATAGTTACCGCACCCCTCACACCCTTCACATCCCCTGTTTGATAAGGATTGCGGGCGAAATTTCACCGTTTATAGCATTGTTTGAAAATCCTGCAGTACCCTCGTAGATCGGGCTTCCAACTCGACAAAGCCTGCCCTCTATCTGGTAAAGGGCAGGCTTAATGCGTATTTTGATCGATTAACGGCGTGAAATCAGATTACTGAGTATCTCTTCCAATGGATCGAGCACATTGCCGTCCGACCAGTACGTCGAGTGGCTGAACGGATTCCAAGACGTGAATAATCCACCAGAGTTAATCGGGTGGTCTTCCACAAATTGATAGGTTGCACCAAGTTGCCTCAACGGCCATCCAAGTACATCATCCGGGTCGAAGTAATTATCCCACTTAAACTCAGCGTTCGGTTTGTCGAAACATGTTCGAATCGGCAACCCGCCGACAAAGAGCGGAATGTTGCATCCTGTGGTGATCAAGTTCTTGAGAGTGACCAGCTTACGAAATTCGTTCAAGCTTGAATCAGGGTTGAGGGGGAGCGAGAAAATATTCGATCCGTGAGTTGCATCCCATAGATAGTTCGAGAGGAACTGGCAACCCAGCGAATGAGCGATTATGACAACCGGCTTGGTCGGGTCCTTGCCCATATCAAGGTAAGCAAGGTCGAGCGCTTTCTGAATTTCGGCTTGCATACCGATATAGGTTTTCTTATCCATATTTTGGCTGTACTCGAGTGCCGCCGCGTCGCCGAAGCTGAAAAGAAAAAACTGTCGAAGCTTTGTGGCGTCGAGATCATTTTTCCGTTCGCTGACCATCGCGTCCCAAAGATCGTTTTGAGGACTTTGCATGGAGGGAGCATATTGGACAGGATAGAATGCAATATCCAACCACCTCTCGTCCAATCTCTTTCTCAAGCCCTCTTCCAATTTGGAGTAATAGGAGGGATTGACTTTCCCCATTCCATGCAACGTAATAAGTGCCACTTTTTTCATTGGAGATTCCATTTTTTGTTAAATTACGGTATTTTACCTTTGTACCGGATTGACAGAATTGTGCTTACGAACAGATCACAAAGTATCGAGAAATTGGTTTAAGGACGGGAGTAGTGATAGGTAAACTACTCCCATC
The DNA here is from genome assembly GCA_964355675.1 of uncultured Caldithrix sp. GTDB lineage: Bacteria > Electryoneota > AABM5-125-24 > Hatepunaeales > Hatepunaeaceae > CAMBDS01. The sequence continues at coordinate 60,173 of CAYHEC010000021.1, read as the reverse complement.
ATGACGGGGGGAAGACATCCAACTGCTATGAACAGGTTAGTTCATCGAGGATGCCTTCTAATTCTATTTCCGAATGCCTGCATTTCGGTAGTAAATCTACCTCTTGAAGCGGCGGCATTCAAAAAGTGTTCGGCTCTGGTTGTATCTCCGACCGCGGCCTGTCCTTGAGCAATACTAAGCAATACTTTCGGATCAGTAGTTGGTCGATCACTTATTGCCGCTAACTCGCGTGTCAGATCTTTTCGAATCTCTGGGTCTTGCGGGTTATTTGCCGCAGCTTTTTGATTCATCTCAACAGCTATTACTCCGTTCTCATACTGAATTTTCTTAAAACTGCTGAAGCCTATCATCACAATCGACGCCGCTAAATACGGTAGAATCGCCTTCATATTACGTCGTTTAATGAATGAAGCGACAAGCAGTCCAATCGAAACCAAGCACAAAAGCCCGCCTCCGATCAGCATGAATATTTCCCAGAAGTACAGGCCATTAATCATGAAGAGATACTCCTTGTGGTGGAATTACTCCTCATACATTTCCGCCCACGTCGTTGTGTATCTGTTTGCGGTGTTGTTGAGGTTGTTTTTTGCTTCTATTTGGAGTCCGGAAGAATTCATATAGATGTTAACTTCAAAGTCAACCTTGCCGATGGGTTCGACAATTTCTTTGAATTCGCCGATTGTGATAAAAACAGGGAGATAGACCATCGCCGAGATCGTCACAAAATTGTCACGGCTGATGACCCCGGATGCAGGCGCTTCGGAGTGGTACTTGACTTGCAGAGATGTTGGAGATCCGTCTTCAGCCGTGCCTTTCACAAGGCCATAGCCTTCGAGGATCATCTTGCCGTCCGTAAAGATGACGACGTCTTTTTTAAGTTCCTCCTGATAATTACTCTGGCCAAGGAGGAGAGCCAGAATGATAGTACTGGTAATTAAGGACATTTAACAATCCAAAAGGTAAAATAAACGCACTCAACAAGCCCAAACAGACAAAATATAATTAAGGGAAACCGGAAAATTGATAGTAATATAGAACTCTAAGTTTTAAATGTCAAGTTAAATGCGTCGAAAACCTCGAAAATCTGTAAGCCGAGGTTCGGTAGAAAAATCACGTCTTCAGCTTCTTCTTCTTTGCCGCCGGGAACAAAACATTATTCAATATCAGTCGATAACCCGGCGAGTTCTTGTGAAGCTCGAGGTTAGTGGGCGGATCTCCCACCATGTGGCGATAATCTTCAGGGTCGTGGCCAGCGTAAAAAGTGAACATCCCCTGCCCGACATTGCCATGCAAGTATTTTACCTCATCGAGTCCCTCGTACTCACCCATAATCATAACAGATTGCTTTACTAATGACTTGCGAAAACTGGTCGTCTGCCCCATGAACCCCTTCACCACCGATGTGTGATTCTGAGTCAACATCGTGGGAACCGGATCGTATTTAGCTGAAAATTCAAATAATGTGAAATAATCTCCCCCTTCAGCCCTCTTTGCCGCCTGTTGCGTCATATCTATATCGCTGAATTCATATACTTTGGGATTCGTGACAATCTTGAAGTCTTGAAATGCTATACACTTGGTGTAATCAAGTTTCCTCTGACAATCTGGATCAGGAGGCGTTCCATCAAACGGCACATCGACAATATCAATCCCTTCAGCGCTAAGTGTAACATCATACGAGTCTGTTCCAGAACACATTGCAAATAAGAAACCTCCATCCGCTACGAATGTTTTTACGTCTCTTGCGACAGCTTTTTTCATCTCGCTAACTGATTTAAATCCATGCTGTTGCGCTCTAATTTGTTCCTCAGCCCAACGAGCCTGATACCAGGCGGAACTTTGGTATGATCCCAAAAATTTCCCCATCTGCCCCGTGAAATCTTCATGGTGCAGGTGGAGCCAATCGTATTCATGGAGTTTCCCGGCAAGTACATCATCATCATAAACTTGGTCGTAGGGTATATCGGCGTAGGTAAGCGCCAACAGCACCGCGTCATCCCATGGGTCGATTCCTTTCGGTGCATAGACTGCGATTTTGGGAGCCTTTTCCAACGGCACTACTTCCATGTTGTTCTGCTCGATCTCTGCATAAGTTGAGGACACTTGCGCGCCATTTATCATTTCGTAAGTAACCCCCTGCAAACGACATAGCTGTTCGAGCTGAGGGAACGGGTCCATCATAAAAGACCCACTTCTGTAGTTTAACAGCCACTCGGCTTTGCCTCCCTGCTTGACTGTCCAGAAGGCGACGCCGTAGGCTTTCAGATGGTCGCGTTGACTCAAGTCCATTGGAATAAGGAGCTTGGCGGCGGCTTGGGCAAGGTTGAGGTTGAGGTTGAGGCCAAGCAGTACTGTTGCAAGTACCTTGAAATAAAATTTAAATTTTGGATTTTGGATTTCAGATTCCACTTTAAGACTTTTCGACTTTCAGACTTTCAGACTTTCAGATTTCAGACTTTCAGATTCCAATATAATAAAAACGCCCGCCGAGCGGGCAAGTTCCTGAAGATAATTTATAGCGGATAAATTGGATTCAACAATTTCGGAGACTGCCGACTACGGGGAGTCGGCAGAAGTGTGGGAGGGACATTCTGAGAATACGAGAATGTGTGTCGCAGCGTGTCTTCACCCTGTGACAAATAATTGTAAATTGTATCTTTGCCGCAGGGTGAGGACACCCTGTAGCAAGAAATCAACATTCTCAGACGGGCTCGACTGCGGGGAGTCGGCAGAAGTGTGGAAGGGACATTTCAAAAGAGTTTCGCCCTCGAATTTCTTCGAGGGCGAAACAATCAACCAGCATGAAAAGGTCCTTAACGGTCGCGTCTTCCGCCACCGCCACCACCGCCGCCATGACGGGGAGGTTGAGCTTCACGCTCTTTGGCTTCGTTCACCATCAAATTACGACCGCTGACGTTGAACTCGTTCAACGCCTCGATAGCTTTGCGTGCGCCATCTTCGGTAGCCATTTCCACAAAGCCGAAGCCCTTGGAACGACCCGTTGCGCGGTCTGTAATCATTGTTGCTTCCACTACCTCGCCGTGGTCGGCAAAGAGTGTTCTAAGCTGATCGCTGGTGACTGAATAGGCGAGATTGCCAACATAAAGCCTGCGATTCATAGTGCGTACTCCTAAATCATTTCGTCGTATGAGTCTCGTGGCCTGGGGGACAACCGGGTGGACACTTTTGGAGTGTTGCCGTTCCTGCCAATACCTGCCTTGAACTCGTTCCCGACGGACATTCCGTAGAGCCGGATGAGTAATTAAGGCGCGCCCTACCTTTATCCAGTCTCTTTACGGATGACCGACCAACAATCGAACGGCAGCATTCGAAGGAGGAAGTACCTTCCTACCTTGCGGGCGCTTTTCTACCTCACGACCTGAAGTCTGTCGGGTAAAAAGATAATAGAGATTTTTGCGAATATCAAGTAACTTCACCATTTTCCTATTGAATTCAAAATAGTCGCATAAATAACAACAAAAGCGGTTATTTCGATCCGCCTTATTATCACAAGTTACAATCAATGGGAAATTAAACGTCCATAATTGGGAGGATAGACATTCTTGTCTGTCTTTAAAACAATAGTCTGTCTTTAAAACAATATATTGTAATTCATAGACAATTTGGTGACAGACAAAAATGTCTATCATCCCGAATGCAACTTAAGGAGCTTAGAATCCGTCATCGACCACTTCACGCCACAGGAGAAATTGCTTGTCGGTGCCGCCACCGCGATACCGAAACTCCTCGATCACCCTGATCGACTGCCCGACAGTCCCTGTCGATTCTAATCGATAAACATTTTTATTTTGATTGCCTACCCTAATCGAAGTCTGAGTAATTTCAACTTGAATTGTCCCGGAACCAATTGTTATAGGGCCAAGGGTTCCGGCCGTTGTTGTCGTGACGAGTCTTTTTCTCCCCCATTGGATACCGGCGTCGGCGAGGTAAAAAGCTCTTGCAGTGACAACGCGGCGCATTGAAGCGTCGGAGTCGGTGATCATCCTCGATAAAATGACCGACCCAAAAAGTCCAAGGAATGAGAGCATCATGACGCCGGTTATGAGAATAATCCCCCGCTCAGACCTGGCTTTCGAGAGAATTCTCTTAATCAAAGACACTCTCACCCTCCCTGTGAGCGTGGAAAAATCGTCACAGCCATTTTGTATGGCATATCATTTTGGGTCACCGTCATATTAACAACCAGACGAACCTTGCCACCAAGCGTTGAAGTCGTAAACAATACCGGAGAAGGTGAAATCCCGGTGGAAACCAATGAGTAGTAATTCGCCCACTCGCCATCATCCCTCTGGTACCTGAGCGCTTGCTGCGAAATTGAGTAGGCTTCACGGAGGGGGCCATAATAGATATTACTGTTGTTGTCCTGAAAGCGCGAATAACGGTAGAAATCGATCAAAGTACCTGTGGGACTGCCCTGCCAACTGGTCCACTCGCGGAAGCTGTGAGTAACGAAGTCGAACGACCGCCTCACGTCGGTGTGAGTATCTTTCCTTTGTATTTGGTCGGAGTAGATTGTCATGGAAGAGGTGATCGTCTCGGCGAAAATGCTGGCAAGGATAGCTACCAGCACCATAACTACGATAATCTCGATGATGGTAAAGCCAGTATCACTGCGGATTAATGCTCGCATCATTTTCATAGCGCTGAGTGATCGGTTAGAAGCATGGTGAGGACAATATCAGGGATCGCAGAATGTCGCACACGGACAACTATTTGCTTGGCGGGGTGGGCAGCGTTGCCGGCGATGTTCAGAGTGGTGACAGTGACAGTACGAGTGAATGCCGTGAATGGCGAAGGGGGATTGACGCTGGAGTATTTGGCAGAAGTGATGGCGCTATATCCGTAGCCTGCCCCAGAGCCGGCTTTGTCGGCGATAATTACTTCCATCTGTTGTATCGCCAAATTGTTGGCGATAGTCATCAATTCGCCGTCGTGCCCATTAGTATATATGCTTGTGTACATAGATACCATTACTGGAAACGCAATGGCGGCCAGAACGATCACCATAACAAGCTCGACAATAGAGAAGCCCTTGGCATCGGATTTTCTCCATTGGGAGATTTTTCTAAGAAGTCGTCGCACCGAAAAGTTCTTGTTAAAGGTTAATTACCTTCGTTTTACCAGTTTCTCTGGTTACTTGAATAGCGACTTTATTGTTGATCGTCATCAGTATCAAGGAAGTTTGACCAGATTCCCACTGATAACCTGGGACGATGAACCTTCCTACGGAATCGAAGCGAAAGTTTACGATTTCCGGAGTCAAGGTAACAGGTGCGCTTACTGTTGTCATGGAAGCCGCAACGGGGTAAGGCAACGGTGATCCATCGGCAAATGTCAGAACATAACCACCAGAAGTATTGTCGCACCCATCATCACAATCGTGGTGGTGCCCATAGCCCCTGCCGTGACCCCGACCGTGACAGCGGTGGCCATGGTTCCCGTTATTATCGTTGCCGTAACCGTTGTCGTGGTCGTCGTCATCATCCTGACCCTGCCCGTGACCATTCCCATTATTTCCATGATCATCATCATCTCCATCATCGTTACCGTGACCGTTGCCGTTATTTCCGTTGCCGTTGCCATTATTACCATTACCGGGATTATCATCATCGTTATGGTCATCGTCATTTCCGTGGCCGTGATTATGATCGCCATCGCCATCGTCGTTATCGTGATCGTTGTTGCCCCCGCCGTGATCATCATCGTGCCCACGACCTCGCCCATGATGCCTATCGTATTCGCCATCATCACAGCCACTCGAGAATGTCATCACAACACCCTTGTTTGTGGACATGGCGAGGTTTTGGGCGAAAGCGAGATCACCTAGGAAAATCTGTGCTACGGCGGACGAAACATCCGAATCACGCGTGTTGGCTAATTTAACGCCAGCGACGGAACCGATGATCCCGACTATTCCGACGGTAATCATCATTTCTATGTAGGTCCACCCCGAATCGCCTCGATCGTAGCGCAAAAGGTGTTTTGAAAAGACTGGAATGTTTTTCATTTCTAATTTCGAAAATAGGAACAATACCGTAATGGAAAAGGAGATGAGTAAATTGACTCGTTGTTAACTCGATGCTTGGACCGCGCCTTATGAAGACGTTATCCAAGAAAACACTAATCGGTCAAAACCATCTTGGAAATTTCAATTTGTGCGATATTGCGCCAGGTTGATCTTTAGGGTAATCAGAGTTTAACCAAAGTTGCTTTTCCCGTTTCCCGTGTCACTTGAATACCAACCTTATTGTTTATTGTAACAAGCCTTAATGACGACTGTCCGTCAGCCCAGATATAATCAGATACAATGAGCCTGCCCGCTGAATCGAAACGAAAACTCATGGCGGCAGGATTGATGGTTACCGGAGAATTAATATTTGTGACCGATGCGGCGAGCGGATACGGGATCTCTGTACCATCAGCGTATTGAATGCTATAACCGCCAGCAGAACCTCCACCACATCCCTGACCGCAACCATGATGAGCATGTCCATAGCCATAGCCATGCCCACGACCTCTGCCATTCATTCCTTCACCGCGAACATCTTCGTTGTGTCCGTTGCCCTGGCCCCGGCAATCGTGGCTATGGCTTGGATCGCCACAACCTGCTCCTTCTTCACCGCCTTCTTCGTCATTTTCGTCGCATTCATCCGTACCGGGAGTGAAGGTAAAGACGACTCCTTTGTTAGTGGACATTGCCAGATTTTGAGCCAGTGCTAAATCGCCAACAAACATCTGTCCCACTGCGGAGGCTACGTCAGACTCGCGATCGTTGGATATTTTCACGACGGCAATTGATCCTAACACTCCGACAATTCCAACGACAATGGCAAGTTCTATGTAGCTCCATCCGGTTTCAGAGCTAACTAACCGGGACAGACGATTCCATAATCGCGATAAAGGACTCATTTCTCCTCCTGAGACGAGAATGCGAACACTTGATTATTTTCCGAACGGGGTGACCCGCCAGAATCCAAAAGCAAGCACTCAGAACCTGACTCTGACATTTGCGAGAGTGATGAATCAGAATGCTGCATGTTGTTCTTAAGACTCAAAGAGTCTATTCACCACATAGATGTTACGACAAAACCTTTCTCCATACTGTGTTGCACATCAACTTTTTCCGTGCGAAAGGTAATCGTCTCCCGTCCGCTCCAAGATTATACTTATAGAAATATAAGGAGTTTGGAGTTGTCTGTCAAGTGGCATGGAACGTGATCGATTGAGATTATTGTGCGCTTCATAATTATTTGGGGACGTTAATCAAGAAGTACTCCTCTTGGAGGCCGGACTTTCAGTCGCCCAGATTTGTGTTTAACACCCCTGAGAACGGACTGATAATCTACACTCCAAGAGGAACAAAACCACACCAGATAGAATTATTGTCGGCAACACTCATTTCCACTTAACACCACAACCTATCGCGCGCGTGGTATTGGGCGATATCTGATCCCCTCCGCCTTTCAGGATCATCTCAATCGCCACACGAAGATAACCATTGGTCGGACGCGATTCCATATCTGGATTATCGTCGATTGCGCCTCGATACTGCAAGTTGAATGCGCCATCGAAAAGGAAGACATGCGGAGTGACTTGCGCCCCATAAATACGTGCGACCTCCTGCGTCTCATCGTACAGATAGGGGAATGGGTAGCCTTTTTGAGCCGCGCGCTTCATCATCGGTTCAGGCCCGTCCTGGGGATACTTTACGACGTCGTTCGATGAGATAACCACGAAGCTGACACCCTGCGAAGAAAATTCCTTCCCCAGTTCGATCATTCTCTCCTCATACTTGATCACCCAGGGGCAATGGTTGCAAGAGAATATTACGCAAACCGCCTTGGCTTTGTTACGGAATTGATCGAGCGAGATAGTTCTGCCGGAAATTGTGTCTGGCAGATCGAAGGCAGGGGCTGGCTGGCCGATGCTTAACTGGCCATCGGAGTCATGCAGAAAAGTGATGTTCATTGCGATTCAATTTATAAAAGTCGTCTCATGGAGGGCGGGATTAATCCCGCCCTCCATGTATTTCGAGTGATCTACTTAACTACGATCACCTTACGAATCGAGCTGTAAGGACCAGCGTCGAGCCGATAGAGATAAACGCCCGTCGCTAATTTCCCCGCTTCGAAGGAAACGCTGTGAGAACCGGCTTCGACCCGTCCTTCGACCAATGTCGCAACCATACGACCGGAGAGGTCGTACACCGCAAGCTTGACATTAACAGTCGAGGCAAGCGAGAAAGGTATCACCGTTGTTGAGTTGAAGGGATTCGGATAGGCGTTGCCGAGATCGAATGTCATCGGGGAGACTACTTCAGGATTGACTGATTCACCACCATTCGCAATCAGAACAATGCGAGGTGGAGAATCATCCGTCGAACGAATAGTCAGCGACGAAGAGACAGGCGTTGCGTCTTCAGCGTTGAAGGTCACATAAACGTGTGCCAAGTCGCCGATTTTGAGCGTGACAGGACCGGCAAATTGAACGTCGAAAAGATCATCGTTTGCTACAACTGAGTTGATCGTTACTTCACCGATACCGCCGTTAAACAATGCGACACGCATCTGTTTGGAGGAACCTCCAGCCACCTCCGCGAAATCCAATAAAGTGCGTCCGGCGGTGATTTCGTTCGTCCCGCCGAATCCAGCCGGCATAACGACGGCATGAGCCTGCCAGTCGCGGTCGGCGTCGGTCAGGTTCTGGCCATTATAGCTGAAGTAGTGACCGGCTCCGAAAGCCATCTCGTCGCCGACGATCTGCGGGTAAAGGTCATCGCGGAGTATTTCGAACCAGACCCAGAAATTAGTTGATATCCGCTGAAGTTCCTGCACCGCAGTCAGATCAATGACATGTACATTCGGAAGAATGTCCTGGTCGGTAACATCGATGACCGCGCTGTAGAGTTCAGCGCCGATTGCGCCTCGTGCGTCACGGTAAATATGCAATCGAGTGGTAACTCCAGCAGTTCCGCGTTGAGCGCCGTTCCAGCGTACCCGGAGCGCCTTCAGGTCGAAATTGCCGCGAATGGCATCCTCAATCGGTGTGAATCGTATCGCCGGGCCTGAGCCACGATTGAAGTCTGACCGGAGTCGGAAAGAACGATCATCGTAGCCAAGCCGCCAGATGTTGGGGGGATAAAATACCACGTTATCAACGATAGTGGTGTCGTTCTCGTTTGATGAATCAGCCGCGGCATTAACATAGACAAGTACCGTAGCGCTGTCGGCATAAGCAATGCGGTTGGGAGTGATCGAAAATCCGTATTCCTTAGTAGAATCTGCGGTAAGACCTTCCCAGGGAACGATAGCGACCGGTGCGCCGTTGTCGATCTTATAATATTTGGTAACGCGCTGTTGATCGGCCATTCCATGGTTTTTAACCGCGACTCGGCCTCCGGTAGTGAATCCCATGGCATTCGGGTATTTGACGAGTGCCCACTCTACGCCGACATCGTCCTGCTTACGCTCGGAAATCATAATCCGTGGATCGTCGATATAGAGGCCTGAACCTTGATTGCCATCGACGTCGGTATCGGTATGGAGATTCCAACGCAAATAAATTTCCTGACCGGCAAATTGCGTCAGGTTGAGCTTCCGCTTCCATTCAGGATAATCAGCTCTGAAGGTAGTATCTGGACCAAAGTAATGGAATTCATCGACCCATTCCGGGAGAGGATCACCGTTTAGGTCTTGACGACCGTAATCGTAAATAATCCGCTCCCAAGCGCGTCCATCCGTCGAGACCTCTATTTCGAAGAAGTCATCGAGAGCGTTATCGCCGTTGGAGTCTGGGCGACGCATATCTGCACGAACCCAGAAATCGAAATATGTGTACCAGCCACCGTCAGGAATCTCTATTGCAGGTGAAACGAGCGCGTTGGTTAAATCTGCACCAATAGGACAACGGGCGCTGAATCTCCCCGTATTGGCGTCTTCTTGGGTCAACTCCCAATGATCTCCCGCAGTGGGACCTAAATCTCTGCTCATGTCGCCCAGAGCATCGCCATTGTTCTGCCAGATTATACCGTTGCCGTCCCTGACGACCAGATTATCGACCACCATACCAATAGCATTTTCGTCGTCAACAGTATTCCAGGCAGGATCTGAACAGAATGCCCAGCGAATTCTAACGTTGTTTTGGGCGTAACGCGACAGATCGAACTCAACAGCTTGAGCGCCATCAGAGAAACCACACCAGCCCGGAATATCATGCCCCATACCCCATTCAAATCCGAAACTGAAGAGACTTTGGTAATTATAGGCAGGACGAGTTGGCTGAATAACTGTCCATGATTGACCGTTGTTTGTCGAAATCCAGACATTGCATCCGTCCCAAGCGTCATAGCCAGCGGTTTCGCCCGAGTCGGCCGGAGCGCCGTTTTGGGGATCTTCGCAAGCCCAGGTCATATTGAAAGTCAGGCGGAGGTTCTGGCGGCCTTGAAGATTAAGGGCTGGAGTGACGAGATACTGAAGCCAGTGATTCCCGTAGCCGCCAAGCTCTTCTTTCCCAACCCAGAAGCTACGCGCGTCGATGGCATGATTTTCTGACGAATGCCAGGTCAGACCGGGATTTGTCAGGTCAACGGTTGTCCATCCGTTGAGACCATTTTCGAATCCGTATTCATAATAAACGCTGTCTTCGTCTCCCTCATCGCGTGCGGGAAGGCTAATCCCACCCGATGCAGGTGCAATACTGGGAGCTGTGGTTACCAGCTCGCCGGGTACTCCGAACGCCAGAAATGGTAAAAGTGTCAGCAGTACTAATACCGGTATCACTCGCAATGTCGTCATCGGTCGTCCTCGTTAATCTTTAGCTTTATTGGAAATCCAAATATGGCGGTGGTAATTAGCCCGCCATCCCCAGGAATTTGAAACGGTGAAATTGTAATTTAAAATTTACGATTATCTTAGGCACTTGTCAAGGTGCATTTTGGGATTGAGGGCAATGCTTGAACGAGTTTACATATCAGCCTCAAGAAGTGACACCCCACTTAATTCGCACCAAAGAGTTGACAGAACGAAGAACTTACATTATATTAGCGAGAAATGAATCTGCGACCAATATTGGATCGCCGAAGCAACTCTTGGGGAGAATTAGATGCGCGAATACGAACTCCGCTACTTAAGAGGCGAGGTCGTCAATAAGATCAGCAGTCTGGTCGATGGCTTTGTATCTGCTGCAGGGAAAGAAAAAACAGAAGTTTTTTTCGACAAAGTTGTCGTATTGCTTCCTATCGAGAAGATGGACGCCGACACCGTCAGGCGGCGGGTCGAGGGTCTTTATTATACTTCCGAACTGATTTTCAAGCGATTATTAGCCGGTGGAAAGATGACGCGTAACGATATCGTGCGCGCCGCTGGCTTAAAACCGCTAAGTCATTTTCATTACCTCACCGGATCGAGAGAACCAAAAAACATCGTTCTGACTCGTGACGATTACTTAAATGATCCATCGACAGCACTTGTCAAGCTGAAGGACGATATCCTCGGCGTCGCTCAACTTCTCCTTAAGCAAACAAGGTAGGAGTCACTTTGTCGTTATCAGGCTTGGGGTTGATATATTGGGACGATAATTCATTGACCTTGCGCTAAACGATTGAATCAGCTAATAAATCTAAAAAAGCCGCCGATCCAACTGAGATTGACGGCTTTTTTTATAATAAGTCTTGGAGAGCGGCTTTTCAAGCCGCTCTAAATAGTTGTTCTTCTTGGCGAGCGTCTGTTATCCTCGTAAATATTACTGCCTCAACAAGGATTTCGCGCCTTCGAAACCCATCTGCACTGCGAAAGCGATCAATAACAGTCCCATCAGACGGGTCAGGATTCCTATTCCGTTAGAACCTATTTTATTAGCGATTTTATCGGCGTATTTCAAGAGAACGTAAGTTGTAAATAATACAACCGCGGCCACGCCGATCAAAATAATCATCCTCAACGGGCTGAATCCATCTCCGACAATTGTCATAGCGGTAGTGATAGCTCCCGGTCCGCTCAGCATGGGCATCGCGAGCGGCATCAGCGCGACATCTTCAGCACGAACTGCTTCGGCATACTCTTTTATATTGGGATGGGCGACCAGAGATACTCGAGAATGTACCATCTCAAGTCCGACCATTAGAAGAAGAATCCCTCCGGCGACTCGAAATGCATCCATGGAAATGCTGAATAAGTGAAGAATTAAATGACCGAGGATGATGAACAAAGTAAGGATAAGAAAAGCATAAATCGTCGATAACTTCGCCGTCCTCCTTTGTTGTGAAGGAGACTGATTCACGGTCACAGCGATAAATATCGGCAACATTGCCAGCGGATCCATTACCGCGAACAGAGCCGTCAAGGCGGTAAGCGCGAAGTCTAATTCATTAATCATTTGTTACGAGAATGTGTGTCGCAGGGTGTCCTCACCCTGCGACAAATAATTGTAAATCATATCTTTGCCGCAGGGTGAGGACACCCTGCGGCAAGAAAAACTCGTGCTTAAGTGGACGGGTACGGAACCCCGTCCTACCGACCACCGGGGCTTTTCAACAAACTCAAACCGTCTGCACGTTCTTGTTCTCATTGGGGAAATTGTTCCAAGACTGAATTTTTTCAGTTGATTGTTGTAATTATAAGTCGTATAATATAGTGATATTCCCTAAATGGATGGCCACCTAAATGACCAAGATCGCCAAAAAAGTCAACATTCGTACAAATCAATCGCTTGAACGCTATTTACAGGAGATCGGCGAAGTCGGTTTGCTTCAAACTGATGAAGAGATCCGTCTGGCGCGCATCATCAACTACAAACCTGAGCTGGACCCTGAGGTCATTGGCGGCGCGCCGCCCAAACATAATCATATTGAACAGCAGGAATCGCTTGAGAAACTGGTAAAAGCCAATCTCCGCTTCGTCGTCTCAGTTGCCAAACAATACCAAAATCAAGGGCTTTCCCTCGGTGACCTGATTAATGAAGGAAACCTCGGTTTAATCAAGGCCGCTCAACGCTTCGACGAAACGCGAGGTTTTAAGTTCATCTCATACGCTGTCTGGTGGATCCGGCAATCAATTCTGCAGGCGCTCGCCGAACAGTCTCGCGTGGTAAGGCTTCCTCTTAACCGCGTCGGCGCGCTGAACAAAATCGGCAAAGCCTATAACGTGCTTGAACAAGAGTTCGAGCGCGAACCTTTGCCTGAGGAGATCGCCGAAGAGCTGAAGATGAACCTCTGGGAGGTCACTGACACGCTGAAGATGTCTGGCAGGCATCTCTCGATGGACGCGCCCTTCAGCCAGGGTGAAGACAACCGACTGCTCGACATTATCCACAATGACATGCAACCGCCTCCCGACGCGCAATTGATGGAGGAATCGCTCAAGCTTGAGATCAAACGGGCGCTGGCAACTTTGACGCCGCGCGAGACTGAGGTTCTTGAGTACTACTTTGGGATTGCCGGACGGTTCAACAAGAAGGGCGAACAGCGCACGCTTGAGGAAATCGGCGAGATGCTGAGGCTGACTCGTGAGCGCGTCCGCCAGATCAAGGAGAAGGCGATTCGTAAGCTCAACCACCCGACCCGGTCGAAGGCGTTGCGGACATATCTAAGTTAATCGCATTAAACTGTTTGAGAAAGGGGTTGTTCGCAGTGAACGACCCCTTTTTCTGTTATATTATTTCTATTGTAGCCCGTAGGGGCGCATCGCGATGCGCCCCTACTTGATAATTGTGATCGATTTTTGTTACGATCACAAATCGATCACGCCTGTATCCACTATCTGACAGACGTTTCCGCGACTCGGTGACTAAAGTGATCGATTTTTGACCCCCTTCTCTTTTTCATAATTTAGGGTTTCTTATGCTCCGTATCGGTCTCGTCGGCGTCGGTTATCTTGGAAGCCGACACCTTAACCATCTTTCCACCCTTGAAAACGTGACTGTATCAGCCGTTTGGGATACTTCCAATGAAGCGTTGCAGACTGCCGTCACTTCTTTCAAAGTCCCGGTCGCCAAAGACCTCGATGACCTGATCGCCAAATCCGACGCAGTGGTTGTGGTATCGCCGACCACCTCGCATTTTAAGATCGGTATGGCAGTGATTGCCGCCGGAAAGCCGCTGTTCATTGAGAAGCCAATTTGTGCGACTGCGGCTGAGGGGCGCGCTCTCGTCGAAGCCGCCGAAGCGAAAAATATCCCTATCCAGGTCGGGCACATCGAACGGTTCAATCGCGCCTTCCGAGCCTTGGCGAACCTTAACATTCATCCCCGGTTCGTCGAAATCCATCGCCTTTCCCAATGGAATCCCCGCGGCGGAGACGTTGCCGTCGTCCACGATCTGATGATCCACGACCTCGATTTACTCCTGATTCTTGCCGGTTGCAAGCCCGTTCACATTTACGCCAGCGGCGTCGGAGTCATAACTCCCTCAATCGACATCGCCAACGCCCGTCTGGAGTTTCCCACCGGGCTGGTCGCCAATGTGACCGCCAGCCGGATTTCCCTCAAGCGGATGCGCAAATTCCGGTTGTTCGGTGAGCACGAGTACATTGCCCTCGATCTTGGCAAAGGAACTTGCGAATATGTCGGCGCTGAAGTCGGTTTCGCGAGCACTCCTTTCAGTGATGCTATCCCGGGCCTCGAAATACTCGGTGAAATGGAAATGGGGCCACGACGGTTGAGGCTCTTTCGCAGTTTCCCCGATGCTCCCGAAGGCGACGCGATGCGGATGGAACTTTCAGCGTTTCGGGATGCGGTCTTGAACGGAACGGCGCCATTAGTATCAGGACGTAATGGATTGGATGCACTTGAACTTGCTGAGGCGATCCTCGTCAAAATAAAAGAGGGACATCATGGACCTTCGTGAGATGGTCTTTCGGTTGCGCGGTTACACACCGATACCGTTTTTGATAATCAGCATCGTCTGGGCCAAGCCGACGATGATCACGCTTGGTATCGGAGCCGCGCTTTGCTTGCTGGGCGAAACACTACGCATCAATGCGCTGAGGCATGCCGGAGGCGCGACCAGGACTCGTAATGTCGGGGCGCCAGAGCTTGTGTCCAGCGGACCTTATGCGCACGTGCGCAACCCTCTCTATGTCGCCAATATGGTCCTTTATACTGGATTCGCGCTGGCGTCCGGGGCGTTCATGCCTTATCTCTCGGCTCTGATAGTACTCTATTTTGGCTGGCAGTATGGTATGATCATCTCTCTCGAAGAAGGTACTCTGCGGAACATCTTCGGTGAAGCCTATCAGCGTTACTGCGAAACTGTCCCGCGACTATTGCCTAAACTCAAGCCCGGTTCAAGCTCCCGTAAACCAGCGCCTTTCAAGTTAAGCGAAGCCCTGCGCGAGGAGCGCTCGACCCTGATGGGGCTGGCATTTGCCTGGTTAATCCTCGCACTCCGAGTACTATTTCTGCCTGCACTGCCGTGAATATTCTGATAGTCGCCGGAGAGACATCCGGCGATCTTCACGCGGCTCCGGTAGTCGCGGCGATCAAACAAAGATTGCCTGAGACTCACTTCTTCGGGGCAGGAGGCGCGCTCATGCGTCAGGAAGGCGTCGATCTTCTGGCAGATGTGAACGATCTCGCCGTGATGGGTTTTACCGGCATCCCGAAAATCCTCCCAAAACTCGCTCGATTAAAAAGACAAATACTTAGCCGGGTCGAAGAAGAAAGCGTATCTCTTGTTATTCTCGTCGATTACCCCGGCTTCAACCTCAATCTCGCCCGCAGTCTAAAAGCACTTCCACATCCTCCGAAAATCCTCTACTACGTTGCTCCTCAGCTCTGGGCTTGGCGACAGGGGCGGGTCAAATTCTTGCAGCGATACGTCGATCAGCTCGCGGTTGTGTTTGCGTTCGAGGTCGAGTTCTTCCTAAAGTTTGGGATCAAAGCACACTTCGTCTGGCATCCATTGTTAGACGAGATCGCGCCTTACCTGCATCGCAATATCGAGAAAAAGAGTGACTCCCCCCTGCTGGCTTTGCTTCCGGGAAGCCGTCCATCGGTCGCCCTGAAACATTTACCGCTGATGTTAGACGCGGCTCGCGCGTTAAGAAATTCGATGCCGAACTTGCGAATCGGAATTGGACGGGCAAGTGCATTAAGGGAGTGGACTGCATTGAAGGATATTGAAAAGGATGGCGTTACGATATGGGACGATTCGCGGGAACTGCTGATTAATGCTGACGCCGCCGCGGTCTGTTCTGGTACAGCAACCCTTGAAGCGGCATTATTGGGGGTGCCGCAAGTGGTTGTCTATAAGACTTCAGCGCTCAATTATCAGATCGCCAAGAACTTCGTGAAGATTCCTAATGTGGCTCTCGTCAACGTCATTGTCGGGCGAGAGGTTGTGCTGGAATTGATCCAGTCGGAATTTTCGGTTCATAGGTTAGTCACTGAGTTGAAGCGAGTCTTGACTGAAACAGAAGCCAGACAGAGTATCATTGCTGGCTATGACGAGGTAAGACTCGCGCTGGGAAGTCAGGGTGCGGCGGAAAAGGTGGCGGAAATTGCGGTTGGGATGATGTAGGATTCCAATCAGTGTTTAGAGATTCAGAGCAGAGAGCTCTTTGATTAAGAGCTTGATATTCTCTCTTACTGCACTTTCATGCGCTTTTCTGAATGGAACAACCTGAAGAGGGGCTAAGGCGGAAACATTTTTGGCAGTACCGGATGAGTAGATTTGTTTAGACCATATGACTTCATGGGACCTGCAATCTATTAAATAGTATCCAACGGTCAGTGTAACAGTAGTAAGTATGATCTTCTTGCCTGGTCGATAGGGCGCCTCCTGCCTAAGTATCAACGCACGGAGCGAATAGTCACTTGATACTCCGGCTTCGTTAGCGGAAAACAGCGCGGCATTTCGAAGTGAACGCACAAGCGCCTTTTCAAACGAAATCGAATCAATTCTTGTACTTCCAAATAAATAGATACTTTCTAATCCTCCTTGTACTGATTCGATGTCAAGAGTTTTGCTACTACAGTGCAAGTCTTGCGGGGAAACATCAATCACCATGTCTTTGATAATGGGAGTAACTGCACAGCCGTTGAAAAGTATGATTAGAGTGATAATTACAATTATTCTGGTCATCAATTAATTCCCACAATAGTATGTCAAAGAAAGTTCTCCACCGCGCTCTACCGGCCAAATTGACAGATCAAAGAGCTTTCTTTCGGTTGTTTGAACATTATGAAAACGAGGGTTTATTTTGTCATACAAATCCTTGTTGTATCTTTCAACTTCCAAAGCAGCATCGCCAATCGCAACTCCTTCAAGAATTAAAGCTCCAAACATACCTACCCAGAAACCTGTAGTCGGCTTTCGCGCGATCGACATTCGTTCCCAATGGCCACCATCTATACCTGCAATCCAAACATCCCCCATAACATCCTTCCACCCCTTAGTAAGGGCGTAATAAACACACCCTGCTTCACTAATCGCAAAGAGCAGACCTCTTCCCCAATTCCCTGCATACGCATGCCCCGCGCTTGGAAGTATGGAAGCGAGATTTACCGCAATGAGAGGGTTTTTCTTCAACGATTCATACAACATAATTTTCTGAACATCATAGATCTGGGTCGTGTCCCTATAGGTAACGCTCTCTTGTGCAATAACCACGTCCAGGATCGGAACCAACAAAGCGCACGAGGCTATGAGCGCGAGGACTGTCAAAAATATTCGCATGACGTTTCCAATAGTTTAAGGTGGTTTAGTTGAGGCATCTTATTATGGGGTGTATATAATAGTTGCGTTTGGAGAGCGGCATAATGATTGTAAACGAAATATCTTATCAAGCACCGGGTAGGGCGGGATTGGAATCCCGCCATCGTATGAGGTCGATTTGGAAATCGACCCTACGCGAGCGGGCTCGGTAAACCGGCCCCTACGCGAGTCACATCGGGAAGTGTGTTAAGATCTTTAATCAACTGCCATCAAGCCGCTCTAATCGGTCTGAAAGCGCAACCTGTACGGGCAAGAGCGGCTTGAAAAGCCGCTCTCAAAGTATTGACCTGATTAATAAAACAGCCGTCAACCGCAGAGGGTTGACGGCTTGCTTTTAAGCTACCCCCGCCTCGACAGCTTGTGTTGTCGAAAGTACCACCTGTCCACGGCGCAACGCGGCTCGAACAGTGTTACCGACTCCGAGCCTGCCTCGTAATAGTTCTTCGGCAAGAGGATCTTCGATCAATCGTTCGACAGTACGGCGTAGAGACCTCGCCCCGGTCTCGGTCGATGATCCTGCGGTTACGAGGAGCTCCTTCACGCCGGGTGAAACCTTTAGAAAAATTCCCTGCTCTAATAAATGGCGCGAGATATCAGCAAGATAAATATCGAGAATTGTAAAGATACTTTCACGATTGAGATGACGGTAAACAATTACGTCATCGACCCGGTTAAGAAACTCGGGTCTGAATAGATCTTTCATAATTCCGGTCATTTTCTGCGACATCGCTTCAAATTCCTTGGCTGGTTTGCCCCCACGGTTTCCGAATCCGAAGTCATGCGGCGTCATCGACGCTTCCCTGCTACCAAGATTAGATGTCATGATCAGGATAGTATTCTTGAAATCGACCACTCTGCCGTTGCCATCAGTCAGTTGACCTGAATCGAGCACTTGCAGAAGAACGTTGAAAACGTCTGAGTGCGCTTTCTCAATCTCATCCAACAGCACGATGGAGTAGGGTTTCCGCCGGACTCGTTCAGAGAGTTGACCTCCCTCATCATAACCGACATAACCGGGAGGCGCGCCGATCATGCGCGAGACGTTGAATTTCTCCATATATTCAGACATATCTATTCGAATCAATGATTTCGAGTCTTCGAATAAGAATTCTGCGAGTACCTTCGCCGTTTCAGTCTTGCCGACGCCTGAAGGTCCAAGAAAAATGAAGGATCCAATCGGACGGTTGCGTGAATTTAAACCAATTCGGTTTCGACGGATTGCCTTGGCAATAGCTGAAATCGCTTTATCCTGTCCGATGATTTTACTCGAAAGCACTTTCTCGATTTTTAATAGACGTTGGGACTCAGAGACGACAACTCGTGTCACGGGAATCCCGGTCATCATCGCAACAACTTCAGCGACCTGATCTGGTCCAATCACAACCGGACTTTCGCGGGTCACTTTTTCCCACTCTTCACGCTCAAACGTAAGTTGTTCATCAAGGTGTCGTTTTCGATCCCTGACCTGCGCCGCCAATTCATATTCCTGCTTTTTGACCAGATCCTCTTTGCGCCTTCGTAAACGCTCGGATTCCCTCTCTAATTCCTGTATATGCTCTGGAACTGTGATATGTGTCAGACGTGCGCGTGATCCGGTTTCATCGATAACGTCGAGGGCTTTATCAGGCAGGAAGCGGTCGGTGATGTAGCGATCGGACAGTGTTACCGCCGCGCGGATGGCTTCGGGCGTATATTGAACGTTGTGATGAAGTTCGTACTTCTCTTTGAGGCCGGTCAATATCTGAATTGTTTCCTCCGGGGTTGGAGGATCGACCAGAACCTTCTGGAATCGCCGTTCGAGTGCGCCATCTTTTTCGATGTGCTGTCGATATTCTGTGAGCGTAGTTGCGCCAATACATTGAAGCTCGCCACGGGCAAGAGCTGGTTTGAACATGTTCGACGCGTCAAGGGAACCCGACGCCGAGCCGGCTCCAACAATCGTATGAAGCTCATCAAGGAAAATGACTACTTCTGGATTTTTATTAAGTTCGTTAATGATCGCCTTGATACGCTCTTCGAATTGCCCACGATACTTCGTTCCGGCAACCAAAGCGCCTAAATCGAGCATAACTACACGTTTGTTAAACAAAATTGGTGAGACCCGCTTTTCGAGGATACGAAGCGCAAGCCCCTCAACAATGGCCGTTTTACCAACTCCAGGATCGCCAATTAAAACCGGATTATTCTTTTTCCGACGGGAAAGAATTTGTGCGACTCTCTCTATTTCCTCGTCTCGACCTATTATCGGATCGAGCACACCATCATTGGCAAGTTTGGTCAAATCGCGGCTGTAATGATCGAGTACCGGCGTCCGGCTTTTTTCTTGATGTTGCACGACAGGACGCCCTGATTCAGATGGAGCGCTGGCTTCTCGCAAGATATTATCCAATTCTGATTTTATAGCCTCGTACGATAAATTAAAACCGGCAAGTATCTGACTCGCCAATCCATCATTATCCTTGGCAAGCGAAAGCAGAAGGTGTTCAGTGCCGATTATCTCTTTACCATAATTTTTTACTTCAAGGTACGAGAGCCTTATAACTCTTTCAGCGTGTTTGGAAAACGGCAGATTCCCGATTTTTAAGGTAGTGATATTGGAACCGGAAGTTTCTTCCAACGCTTCACGCAATTCGTCGGGATCACAACCCAAGTTGCTTATAATCCTGATCGCCATACCATCGCCAAGTCGCAAGATGCCGAGCAGGAGATGTTCGGAGGCAATCTGGTCGTGACCGAGTCGAATCGCCTCTTCTCGGGAGTATTGAAGTACTTGTTGAACTCTGAACGAAAATTTATTGGTCATATTATCCTCGGGAAACCCAAGTAAAGTGATCTGAGGTAAAGGTAAGCCTGCCGAAAAACTCGTTCAGGTCGGCAGGACGCGGCTCTGGGGACCGTCCGCCTAAGCACGAATTGTTCGAGTGAACGGGGACCGATACGGATATCCGAACCTGTCCGAGAATTCTAAAATCGGTGAAGAAGGGTGTCTTCACCCTGCGAACGATCATTGATTATTTGTAACTTAGCCGTAGGGTGAGGACACCCTACGGCAGAGAACAGGACTACCCTGCGGCAAACAACGGGGACGGATACGGATATCCGTCCTCCTGACAAGTAAAAATACTCATCTCATCCGATCATGTCAAGTGATGGTGTGAGCGTAGTCAATTTGCCCCCTTCCATCGAAAGTATTGTATCCATTTCTCGAGCAAGCTTGTGGTTGTGAGTAACCAGAACAAGCGCGGCATTGGTTCGCTTGGAGATTTCTTTCAACAGCGCCGCAGTCATCGCCGCTGATTCAACATCAAGGTTTCCAGTCGGTTCATCGGCAAGAATCAACGATGGGCTGTTCACCAAAGCGCGGGCAAGCGCGACTCTTTGTTGTTCGCCGCCAGATAATTCACCCGGTCGATGATTGGCGCGATCCTTCAGACCGACCTGTTCAAGAAAGATTTCGGCGCCGGATCTTGTTTCTGATTTCGACTTGCCCAACATCAATCCTGGCATCATCACATTTTCCAAGGCAGTAAATTCGGGCATTAAATGATGGAACTGAAATATAAAACCAATCTTCCGTAATCGCAAATCAGCTTTTTCGTGTTCTGAAAGTTTCGAGACATCCCTACCTTCAAACCAGTAATCGCCACCAGTCGGTTTTTCAAGTAAACCAAGTATATGCAAGAGGGTTGACTTTCCCGCCCCTGACGGACCGACGATCGCGGCGGAACTCCCCGGCTCTAAAACAAGATCGACGCACTTCAACACTTCGACCGAAGAACCGTCCATACGAAAGGTCTTTTGAAGCGAAGTGGCTACTACCACTGTTATCGGAGAATTCAGAGTCGAAGTTAAACCCATTTTGTTCATCGACACCTAAGCACTCGGTCTTTCAAGTGAAACGATGAAGGGAAGACTGCGGTGCTTTTCAGCATAATCGAGACCGTATCCGACGACAAATCGATCAGGAATTTCAAATCCAACGTAATCAGGTGTGAACGGTATCGTGCGATGGGCAGGTTTATCGAGAAGTACGCATGTTTCGACCTTTGCGGCTCCTTTTCGCATGATATGGGTGACCAGATAGCTGAGTGTAAGACCAGTATCGATGATATCATCGACCAACAAGACATTGCATCCGGTTAGATTAAGCGATACATCGAGTTGCAGAGATACTTTGCCGGTAGTAATATCTCCATACCCATAACTTGCCGCGCGCAAAAAATCGACTTGTGGCGTCAGATTGCATTCGTAAAGTCGGCGGAGTAGATCTGACGCAAACATGAATGATCCCTTGAGAATCACCACAACTACCAACTTATCGTTGTTTAGCTTGGCGGCGAATTGTCGGGCAATTTGTGCAGTTCGTCTCTTTATCTCCAACTCAGTAATAAGCGGAACAATATGTTCCGGGAGAATCCACTCCGAAGGTGTGGGCTGGGGTGAGATTCCCTTTGGTGGAGGCGAATGTGACAACGTAATTAATTCCTGATTAATAATTCTTTAGGTTCTCTTCTGAGTTATTGGGGCTTTTGGCTAAAGCGGCGACAGCAGTCCGGAATAGTATTTTCGATCTTTCCAGCGAAGCTGTGTACAGCGCCTATTTCTCTAATGGCAGGTCGAACAACCTCCAGTATGGCAACTTCCGCAAGCATGTCCGTTCTCAGCCATGCTCATTTTTCCACCGCTTGAGAACGCGCCGACGCGCGATACGGCTTTGTCCAAGTCACTTGAACCGCAATCAGGGCAGACCGCTCCCGCGGCACGCCAATCATAAGAAATCAGAAGGTCGAAGCGATTTGCGCATGTATGGCATATAAAATCGTATATTGGCATACGAATTTCCGTATAATAAGGTTTATGATAGTAAATTTAGACTGTTGAAGAAGTCTAAAGGATCGGCAGAAATAGCTCTCTTCCCGCCCAACTAAGCACGAAAGATTCGAACGTAACTGAAGCGAAGCTCGACTTTGCCATGCTTAAAAGAGCTTCAAAACGACCCTATATCAAAATACACTTACATCAGTTCGAAAACTCCATTTTTGGCGCATCAGCTTATCGTCTTGAAAAATATATCGAGATTGAACGGTCACTTAAAACAGTTAGACTCACTCTTCTCGTTCATCAGCTTGACAGTCTCACACTTAATCAGGTATATTTTAGAATCATCGACATCTTGAGGATCCCAGTGTTCGAGAATTTCGGCAAGATCGTTATATCTCGCTTCAAATCCAATTTACCACTCTCGGTACTGACGGCACTTTTTATTGTCGCCTGCGAGGCTCCACACAGCAATCCCTTCGACCCTCGGAGT
Organism: uncultured Caldithrix sp.; assembly: GCA_964355675.1. Classification (GTDB taxonomy): domain Bacteria; phylum Electryoneota; class AABM5-125-24; order Hatepunaeales; family Hatepunaeaceae; genus CAMBDS01. Next base: position 37,131 of record CAYHEC010000021.1, on the reverse strand, counting down.
ACGGGATACAAGCCTGCACAGCCTCCCATTGCTATCACCGATCTTGCGGTAGAGGAGATCACGGAATCGACAGCACTTCTCACCTGGACGGCTCCTGTGGGCGCGATCGCGTACTTGCTTTATCACGATTCGCCTGGCTGGGACGGCCGTTCACCTCAAACTGCGATGCTCTATTCAGGATCGATACCGGGCGTCATGCCAGCCGGAAGCAGCCAGTCTATTGTTATAAACCTCCCTTCTTCGGATGATCTTGTATGGGCGATATTCAGTCGGTCGGAGCCAGGTCTTTTATCTTTGGGTTCCAATCCGGTTACAATTTCCCCTCCTCCCCGCGACCGGATAGGTATCGTGTCAGCAAAGGCTACGAGTATTTTCCAGTCTTCCTGGAGCCCTCCTGATCTGATCGAGCTTCGGCTTGACGCGGCAATCTCCGATAGTGATGGAGTGGATTCGGTATGGGCGACTACCAATCTTGGGAGTTTGGGGAAGTTACTGCTTACTGGGGATGAAATAACTTGGAGTACACTCCTGCCGGAGTATGAGACTCCGACCGGAGTGCTTGAGCACATTGTCGGACATCCTATCCTGATACATTATTCTGATCTTGCGGGATTTGTATCGCAATCTCAACCGATATTCCTCAGTCGCGTAATTTACGCGCCGCCGATAATCGACTCCCCTAATGATAACGATACCTTGACGTCACCTAATCCCCGACTTAGCTGGTACGCACATAACGCCGAGTATGTTTTTACATACGGTATCGACATTGACTTCGTATCAGTACCTTCATACGATAAATCTTCTGTTTACAGAAAGTATTTGATCTCCAGCGATTCGGCTGGTCACACGGTCGAAGATAGTCTGAGTAGTCACCAAGGCTTTTACATCTGGACACTATCAGTCAAGGATGATCTTGGTAATATGGCATACTCGACTGAATCCAAATTTTGGATACTTAATGGCGAATGACACAGGCGAGCTGAGTAAATCGGCGTTAGAATTGCTGATCGAGGCCGCTCGCACGATTTTTGAAGAATCAGACTACCAGAACCTGCTGGGACGACTTCTTGACAAAGCAGTCGAAGTCGGGCAAGCCGAGCGTGGCTATATCCTCGTTCGCAATCCTGACGGCGAACTTAAACCGGCGGTTTCTCGCGGTATCGAAATCGGTTCGATTGCTCCGGGTGACCCTTCAACCTCGGTCATCCAAACTGCGCTTCAAGAACGTCGTCCGATCATTTCCCGCAACGCCTCGCGTGACCCGCGGTTTGGTGGCGCCGATTCACTGATTATCCGAGGAATTCGCTCGACCTGTTGCATACCACTCCTCTCGAACAACAGCATAATTGGGGCTCTCTATCTTGACGCAGGGGGAGTTGGCAGATTAACTGAAAATGAGTTGCCGTTATTGGCGGCTTTTGGTGCGCTGGCCGGCTCGGCACTAGGGAAGGCACTCGAGCTTGACGATGCGCGTCGGTCTCTCAAAGATGTTGGAGGCATTCAGCGTTTTCCTGGTATTATAGGGAACTCGCCAACAATGAAGCGGCTATTCGACCGGATGGATAGAATTGCCGCCGCCGATTTACCCGTGCTGATTACAGGGGAGTCTGGAACCGGTAAGGAGCTTGTCGCCAGAGCGCTTCATCACAATAGTATCCGCACGAAGATGCCGATGCGGGCGATTTTTTGCGGCAACTTGTCCGCCGAACTGCTCGAGAGCGAATTATTCGGTTATCGCAAGGGGGCTTTCACTGGCGCAGTTTCAGACAAGCCAGGATTGCTTGATCTTTCTGAAAAAGGTACGCTCTTCCTCGACGAGATCGCCGACGTTCCAGTCACGATCCAGGCAAAGCTCCTGCGATTTCTTCAAGACGGGGAATATCAGCGAGTAGGCGATCCGCACCCTCGTCATGCGGATGTTCGGATACTCTCGGCAACGAACAAGGTGTTGCAGACCGAAATTGCGGCCGGCAGATTTCGTGAAGATCTCTATTACCGGTTGAATGTATTGACCATCGATCTTCCTCCGCTCCGCAAGAGAGATGGTGATGTTCCTCTACTTGCCGCGGCAATACTGACTCGAGTAGCGGCTCGCACAGGCCAGCCACCTCGGCGCATCTCGGCGTCCGGGTTGAGGAAACTTGAGAAATACTCCTGGCCTGGCAACGTCAGGGAAATGGAAAATATTCTTGCTCGAGCGGCAGTCCTTGCCGCCGGTGATATTATCGAGCCAGAAGAGCTCGATATATTCGAAACTGACGTTGTTGGCCAAACCGAAATCGTAGGCGATCTCCTGCTCGAAACCGCTGTTCGGGAGCACGCATTGAACGTACTACGTTTGACGGGGGGTAATCGAAGCGAAGCCGCGCGGTTGCTTGGCGTCAGTAGAAGGTATTTGCAGAAAAGCCTGGCCAAATGGCGTGAAGACGAAGAGGATAGTGGAGATGATGAGAACGAAAGTGAGTGAGTGTTCAGCCAAGCGGACGCCCCCGTCCGCACTCCGGATTCGCCTGCTAAACGGGCGGACGAGGGCGTCCGCCTGGCCGATTCTTTACTCTTGGAGGGCTGACTTTCAGTCCGCTCTTGACGGGTTGAAAACCTGTCGGACCCGATTAGAGCGGACTGAAAGTCCGCCCTCCAAGAGGTTTTCGATTTTTTCAGGTCCACGTGATTTCGAGGGACAGCCCTTTGCCGCTTGAAAAACGCTATCAGATCGGTGCGGCAATCCACATAGGACAGATCGCAACTGCTTATGAAGCCATCCAGCGCGGCCTTGATCGGAAAGTTCTTTTAAAGGTCATTCATCCACAATGGAAGAATGACCCAGAACTGCTCGAACGATTCAGTCGTGAAGGAAAAGCCGCGGCTAAAGTATCCGATCATAACGTGGTGAAGATATTCGATTCTGGCTGGGAAGATGGACTGCCATACATTGCCCTCGAATGGATCGACGGTGGTACTCTTGCGGAACGGTTGAAAGGCGGTCCATTACCTCAAACTGAAGTGAAGAAAATTGCGATCGAGCTCCTGAAAGGATTGTCTGCCGTTCATAAAGTTCATCTGCTCCATCGCGATATCAAGCCAGACAATATCATGCTTGGCAATGACAGCGAAGCACGATTGACTGATTTTTCACTGGCGGGACTTGGACACGTTTCAACTTTAACTGGACATGATGGTATCGTCGGATCGCCTGCTTATATGGCTCCCGAACTACTTCGAGGCTTGCCTCCCGATGAACGTAGTGACCTCTACGCTTTGGGGCTGGTCCTTCTCGAAGCATTGACCGGATCCAATCCATTTCAAGCATCCGATCCGATGACTTCGATTAATCTTGTCCAAAATACTACATTACCCAAATTGACAGGCAGACCCCGGCTCGATCCGGCTCTTGCGACCTTGATCGACCTGTTAACCAACAAAGCTCCAGACCAACGTCCCAAGAATGCCGAAGCCGCTCTTGCTTATCTAAACGGTTCAGCACTCGACGAAAAGATCTTAGCGGTTTCCGTCGTAAAAGTCGGTCGGATAAAAGAACATCATTTTATCACAATTCTGGCAGTTGTTACCATCGCGGTACTGATAGCATTGTTGGTGGCAGGGGAAAATACGAAATTTGCTTCTCCTCAGGCGAAAATTTTCAACCGAGTGCATTTACCTCCTCGAACAATTGAGCCCGAGATAACTCTTGGATCACCGGATAAGGAAGAATTACATGCAATGAGTCGCGTAAATCAAAAAGACGAAATCGCCAGTCTTCCTTCGGTATCGACGCCCGGCACGGTCGTTCTGTTGGTAAAACCATGGGGAAATGTCTCTATCGATGGAAAGTCAGTCGGCGCGACGCCTATGGAACCATTGGAGTTGGCTATGGGAACGCATTCGCTGGTGATTACCCATCCACAATTACCGTCGTTGACAAGGGAATTCGTCGTTGAACCGGCTTGCCGCGACACCATTTCATTTGATCTTCGGCGCGATGCGGTCGCGTCAGTCATTACAGCGATTCCCTGGGGATACCTTTGGGTGGACGGTGATTCGGTAGGCCTTTTACCCAGAAGCGACCCGGTTTGGCTCGCTTCGGGCCGGCACCAATTGACTATCTCCCACCCCGATTACAAAACTTGGTCGGAAACAGTCGATCTGGCTCCAGGTGAGCGAGTTAATTTGAGGATTAATTTGGAAGACGGCACACTGATTGCGACACCTTCTTCAGGCGGGGATCGAAATAACGGAGAATGACACTCTCTGTTGCAATAAATCGAATTATGAAAATTCTAAATAAATATATCAGCCGACTCTTTCTGCTGTTTTTCCTGTCAGGGGCGTCTGCTCCTGCACAGGCTGAGTGGAACTGGGAACAGGTCGCGCCATTAAAGACGCCACGAATGGGGCACTGCACGGTTGTTTTTGGGAATCGGATATACGTCTTTGGTGGAATGACCTTTCGTCGTCATCTGGAAATATCCCGTTCTGTCGAAATTTATAACCCCATCGACGACGAGTGGACTGAAGGCGAGCCTCTGCCCATTCCTCTATATCAAGCCACAGCAGTCGTTAACGGTCAATTTATATATATACTTGGCGGCACTACCAACGGGGGAAGCCCAAACCTTGAAGTTTACGTCTTCGATCCGATCAATAGCCGCTACTCTGGATCGCACCGCCTGCCAAACCCACGTTGGGCGATGGGTTCAATATCTGTCAGAGAGCGAATTCTTGTAATAGGCGGGGTTTCAGGCCGCCAAGAGTACCATCGTGACGGGTATTGGTGGAATCCCGATTCGGTTCGCTGGATTGCCGCTCCACGTCTTAATCATCCCTCAGCTGGGTTCGGACTTGCTTTTAACGGGATGTGTTGGGCGGTTGGCGGCATGTCTTTCGGTCCCACAAACCGTGTCGAAGTACTTCGCAATGAATCATGGGAGCTATTGCCTCGTCGTAGCAATCTACCCGAACCTCGCGGTGAACTTGGCGTGACGTTTCTGGGTGACACAATGTTGATAGCCGCCGGAGGTATCGGTCACGCAGGTGTTTCGTCTGAAGTATTTGCGCTTGCAACTGATTCACTCACCTGGTCGCGATTACCTCAACTAATCGAGGCGCGAGCTCAGTTTTCGCTTGTGACGTTACGAGGTCGGGTATTCGCAATTGGCGGGAGCAATCAGAACCCCAATCAGATGGGTTTTATTCTCTCGTCTGTCGAAGTTTATAAGAATTCCAACGAAGTCGATCCAAGCATAGACCCAATGCTCCCCACCAAATTCCAGTCATCAATTTTTCCCAATCCGACGAACGGAATTGTCACTATTTATATTCCCCATTCAGCCAATCGCCTGCAATTGCTCGACTTAACAGGTCGTATCATCATGGACAGACAAGCTTTAAACCATAACAACTTTTGGTCTGAAGACGTTTCAAGATACCCTGATGGAAGTTACCAGGTGATTTACTTCGACGCCGGAGGTATTGCGCATCACGCCGGAGGATTGACAGTTCTTAAATGAGATCGAAGACCAATCATATTTTAACGGGTGCAGATCATAGAAGCTCTTGGATGGCGGACATTCCTGTCCGCCCTAAGGGCGGGTTGAAACTCCGCCCTCCAAGTCAGAGACACTATAAAATAACCCCCGTAATAATATTACTTTTAGCGCTTGTCATTCCATGTGCAGGATTGGCTGACATTGCTGGTGACGCTTGGGACGCTTACCTTGCCGGCGATTTTGATGGAGTGACTCGGCTTGCCCAGACAGCTCTTTCAGATACAACACTCACAACAACCAACAAGGCTCAAATTTTCTTCACTCTCGGTTGCAGTAACGCCATGCAGGGAAGGGATATCGCCGCGGTTGATGCATTCCGGCTTGCATTCTCTCTTAATCCGAATCTTCATTACGACTCGATGGATCTACCCCCCCCTGTTTGGAAAATCTTCAAGCCGATCCAGGATAGCGAGGCAACTCTGCCACAACTCGATCTGAATCAAATTCGCGAGCCATTTCGGACATCCTCACGAGTTGATACATTTCTGGTAATCAAGAATCACTATTATAGTCAATCGACTGTAACCCGATCGCTGGTATTTCCGGGTTGGGGTCATCTGTACGAGGGTAACCGGGGAGGCTACAAGTATCTTATCGGTGAATCGATCTTATTGGTCAGTCTTGTTTATTCAGTTCAAGCCACTGCTAAAGCACGGGAGGATTATTCTCTGGCCAGGAGCGCCTCTGATATTAACAAGTACTATTCCCGTTACAACAAAAGCTATAAAACATCGTGGGGATTGGGAGCAGGAGCGGTTGGGCTCTATTTATTAACCCAATGGGATTTATTCAGTCGCCCGCCTGACTTATCGATAACATCCTACCAATTGGGCAATCTTCAAGTCGGCATTCGCTTCGACATGTGAATTGAGTGCCCTTGCCTGTGAATGCGATTCGCAGGCACTTATACTAAGTTGCTTTCAGTACAACAGACATTTTTGTCTGTTTCCGAATGCAATAATTGTTTAAAGTACTGTTATTTTGTGACAGACAAAAATGTCTGTCGTACTGAAAACTATAGGGATTAGTATCCTATTGAATGCAACTTAGTATTAAAACTGTAAACTGGCAGAATACGCAAACTGCTAAGAAAAGCCCCGACTCGAGTCGGGGCTTTACTTTACTATAAATTTGCAACAATTCTGCCTTGCCTATTGCCTTAGCATCTTAGAGTAATTAATATGATACCATCAACCGTTATGGCTCCTGCATCTACCGAAGTTGGGGCAAATCTAACACTGAAATCGAACGAACACAAAGAGAGAATAATGCCTTACTGTCCAAAATGCCGTTTCGAGTATGAAATGGGAATCGATATATGCACTGATTGCGACGTTGACCTTGTGGCCGAGCTTCCACCGGCTATTCCGGAAGAGTATCAGGATGCTGAGTGGATCGAACTTTATTCGTTTCCAGGGACACTTTACGCAGGGATGGCAATCGAATTGCTTACACGTGAAGGAATTCCGGCCTATTCCCAATCCTTTTTCGGTGGTTCTGCAATGGGAGTCTCCACTTCCGGCGATTATGTGGGTGCTTTAGCAAGTGTTTTTGTTCTGGAGCCCGATTATGACCGTGGTCGAGACATCATCGAAACTATGATTGGCGAACTACCTGGTCATGATGAGGAGGGTTACGAAGACGAAGATGAGAACTGATTTCTTACAATTTCATAATGGATAGCAATATTAAATTCGGAGGTTGAAATGATGAGTATAGTGGATGTTTTCGCTCGCGAAATCCTCGATTCAAGAGGAAATCCGACGGTTGAGGTGGAGGTTGTCTTGCAAGGAGGCGCAATGGGGCGTGCCGCCGTTCCTTCAGGAGCTTCGACGGGCGAACACGAAGCGCTCGAACTTCGCGACGGGGATAAGCACCGATATCTTGGGAAAGGCGTACACAAAGCCGTTGAAAATGTCAATCTTGTGATCGCACCTAAGCTTAACGGCATGGAAGCCGATGATCAGGCTGAAATCGACGCACTGTTGATAAGCCTCGATGGCACCAAGAATAAAGATGTTCTTGGCGCAAATGCGATTCTTGGCGTCTCGATGGCGGTCAGCCGCGCCGCGGCAGAAACGCTCGGAATGCCACTCTATCGTTATCTCGGCGGGGCATTCGCCAAACGATTGCCTGTTCCCATGATGAACGTCTTGAATGGCGGGAAACACGCCGACAATAAGGTTGACATTCAGGAGTTCATGATTGTACCGCGCGGACTGCCGACCTACTCCGAGGGACTCCGAGCAGGAGTCGAAGTTTTCCACCATCTAAAAAAAGTGCTCACTTCACGAAAACTCGCCACGGCCGTCGGCGATGAAGGCGGATTTGCCCCTGATCTTGAAAGCAATGAAGAGGCGCTGAAGCTGTTGGTCGAAGCTATCAAAGCGGCGGGCTACACACCCGGAAAGGAAGTCGCGCTTGCGCTTGACCCTGCCGCGAGTGAGTTTTACTTAAAAGATGAAGGCTGTTATTTCCTTGAATCTGAAGGAAGGAAGCTCTCTTCGTCCGAAATGGTTGATTACTGGGTCGATCTCGTCAATCGGTATCCAATTATTTCCATCGAAGACGGCATGGCCGAGGATGACTGGGATGGCTGGAAACTGATGACCAAAAAATTGGGATCAAAGATTCAGCTGGTTGGTGACGATCTTTTCGTAACGAACGTCGATCGGTTGAGCGAAGGGTTCAAGAAAGGCGTTGCCAATTCTATCTTGATAAAATTGAACCAGATCGGAACAGTAACCGAGACTATCGACGCCGTTCAACTTGCCCTTAGACATGGCTACACCGCGATAATCTCGCATCGTTCCGGCGAGACAGAGGACACCTACATAGCCGATTTGGCAGTCGCAACGGGCGTTGGGCAGATAAAGACAGGCTCGGCTTCGCGGACCGACCGGGTCGCCAAGTACAATCAACTTCTCCGCATCGAAGAAGAACTGGGCGATTCGGCAGTTTACGGATTTTCCAAATAAATGTCTGTCAGCAAAAACAAGCGTATATTCGGAATCTCTTTTCGCAAAATCAAAGGATGGCTTGCCGTTGCCGGAATTTTGACGCTGGTCGGGCTTTTCCTTTTTGGTGGAGATGGCTACTGGCGGACGATGATGCGCAAGCGAGGCGTAGAGCGCCTTGAGGCACGCATCGATACGGTTGCAACCCTTAACAAGCAGATGCGTGCCCGGATGAATGCGCTTAAAGCAGGCGACAAGGCCGCCCTTGAGGAGGAGGCTCGCGCCCGAGGCATGATTAGACCGGGCGAAAAGGTTTATGTACTGGAAGAGAAGAAGGGAAAATAAGGCAGGGAATTCCACGCAAGTGTAGTGTCAGATGCCCTTGTGACAGCACATCAGAATTCCCTGCGACAAACGCGCAAGCAAGCTTGCGCACTCCGTCACTACAACCCCAGCGCAAGCAAGCTTGCGCACTCCGTCACTGCAACCCCAGCGCAAGCAAGCTTGCGCACTCCGTCACTGCTTGGTCGCAGGGTGCGGACACCCTGCGACACAGATTTATCGCACTACAACCATCTTCGTGCGTGATACCCCTATCGGTTGTTCAAGTCTGCAAATGTAAACTCCCGCCGATAACTCCAGACCATTTCGTAGCTCATCGACACTAACGCGGTACTGACCGGATGCGATTTGGTCGTAAGTTTGCCGCACGACTCGCCTGCCAGTGATATCGAAAAGTTCAAGCTTTGCCTTTCCAGCTATTTCGATCTCGAAGATGATCTCTGCACCTTCATCGACAGGGTTTGGGTAGATAGTTATCATTCTCCCGTCCATAGTGGGCGGGGTTGCTTCTCCGGTCGGGTATTCAACCGCTCCGATGTCGTAATAGCGATACCGCCCCGCTCCCTTGTTCTTCTGACCGGAAGTGTTGACTCTCCGTCTGCCAAAATAGTCGGTCGTTGGAGCTCCGTCAGATAGACCAGCATCGATCAAGGGGGAGTTTGGCTCCGGTGTAAAGTCACCGTCCCAAGGTTTTTCGAATTGGGGAGAGTCAAGAATGTTGTTATTACCGGACAATGGCTGGTCGGAGAGACAATACTGAGCTGAAATCCTGCTTCCCGGCGCTTCTCGAATGTTCGTGTTGTTAAGCCAAAATACTGAATTGCAGATCGTAACCGATGCGGAACTTACAGCTGTTACTCCAATCTGACCATCAATAAAATTGCAGTTCCAAATGAAGAACTCTTCCTCCTGACTCTGAACGCTCTCCTCACATCGCATAAAAATCGAGTTTGAAAGGCGAACCGCTCCGGTTGAACTGTTTGAGAGAATTGCACGACCGACTTCTTCGAACAAACATCGCGATATGAACGGCTCGTGAGCACCTGACATCACCAAACTCCAATCCATGCCATAAAATCGGCAGTTCTCAAATCTGGTAAGGCACTTGTTTCCTCTGTCGATCTGGACGACTCCCTGTTCGCCAACAAATGTTGAATTACTCAACTTGATGTTAGATTCTTGAGCATAAATTCCACTTTCAGCATAAATTGCCGAACTGTCTATCTCGATAAGGACGGTGCCTTGTGTTGGATCGTTGGATAAGGCGTCTATCCCGCAACCAGTTGAATGGAAAATGGAACAACGCACCAATTTGAGTGATCCGGAGTGCCTGATAGTGATCGTTCCGGATGCGGGGAAATCAGGTCCACCGACCAACGAAGACATTCTTAACTCTACCCCTCCATTCCCTTCGATCTCAATTCCCCTCCACCCTGTCAATGGATCAACTGGTTCGAATTTGACCGAATCTCCCACCGCATCTACTGTTATTAACTTGCCCCTGACAATCAGCCGCGCCGAATCGGCGAACTGGATGCGAACGCCTCGTTCAATTTCAAGGACTCCACCCTCCTCAACAATTATATCCCGTGTTGCCTGATAAATTCCCTGCCCCGGGCGTATGCGCTGAGTACCGGTCACCAAGTAGGGAACCTCGATGGCATTACGGTCAAATTCGGTCAAATCAAGGACGGAAAATTGATGAAGCGGAGCAAGCCACCTGCCTGTCTCGTCACGAGCTATCACCCGCCAATAAAGCCTGCCAGTTGGCAGATCGGTCAGAGTTGCATGATTTGTGGAGAGGTTTGACACTCCCCATTCAGGCGTCGAAAACAATATTTCACGAGATACTTGTAACAGGTAATCGACCTTATCTGTGTCAGAGTAGGTCGCCGGCGACCACTGGAAGATAACTCCATTCGGAGTGATTACAGCAGGAATGACGTCGAATGGTTTGGGCGGTGAATGAACCAGTTCTCGCAATTTCGCACCTCTGCCCTGCACATCGCCGGGAATTAGTTCAGTCGAGATAAGAAAATCGTTGAGCGTAAATTGTTTGGCGGTATCAGATGCAACTGCACTCCGAAGGAGGACTCGCAGTGAGTCAGCCAGAGGGGAAAAGTAATCTTGTGTGAAAAGCGAATCCGTTATCCCTTCAAGCTGGTCAAGAATCGACTGACGCATTCGTGGATCGAACCAGCACCGCCGTATCAATTCATTGGTTCCCACGCTCTGATGCCCACTCCGGCAGTACGGCGGATTGCTGTATGCTCCGGAATATTTGAACGTCTGGTCAACGTCCCAAGGGATGTACTCCCACCGCCCTGCCTCACCCCGGAAGCGGACGAGGAAGTAGTTATGGTAATATGTTGAAGTATTTCCTATTAAAGCATTTACAGCAATTGATCGGGCTAATTTAATACGGTCGAATCGATTCCCCAGCCCTTCGAAAAAACTGCCATCCGGTACTTCGGCAAGCCAATCTATCAGCCGATGAAGTTCAGTGTAATTAGTTAATTCTCCGTTTTGTCGTTCCCATAACCCGACCTCAATTTCACCGGGCAGAAGAGTTGTTTTATTGCCTGCCGCCTTGTAGAGCGGGGCATTTGTATCAAGTCCGCGCTTTTCAAGAAATCGTTCGTCGATCTGTTCGACATCAGCGTACAGGCCATGATACCGTCCATTGATAAAGAGTTTGACAAATATGACCTTCGGTGCGAGCAACCCGGCACGACTGAACAAATCGTAACTAAGATATTCACGCACAAACGATGGATCTGTCCATTCCGATATCAAGTTGATCTTGTCGCGATTCTCATAACGATTTATGGCGGTAAAGTTTATCTTGAAGGATTTCTTTGGGTATTCTCTGCTCGATTCACCTCTGATCCGGATTTCAGCGCCAAGAGTAACTCCTGAATCGTTCGAAAAAACACAGGAAAGATAGCGGTCTTCCCAATAGTGGCTTATGATGTAAGCAAATTGCGCAGAATCGCAGGTAATTCGGTAGGTTCGTAAGGCTGGGATAGTCGATTGAGCCCGAGCCAGATAAGTGAAGCTGAGAACGATGCCGAGACCAAACAGCAATTTCAATCGAATAGATCTATGGGTCATTTTAGATGAAGCAATGTAAGTGGGCCGGATTCCGTTTTACCATCGAACCGAGCGTAATAAACACCTGCCGGGATGTTAACCGACGGTTTCCAAAAGAGCGCGAGCGAACCATGCTCGTCCGTCCTTCCTGTCAATTTTGTGATCTGCCTGCCTAAAAGATCAAATATACTCACCGATATAAGTGATTTTCCTCCGGCAAGAACTTCGATTCGAATACTCCCGTTAAACGGATTAGGGAAAGCCCCTACGAACTCAACACGGATTGGCGGACCAACTTCATCGTTACTGGAATAGTTTGCATAAGCTTGATTCTGACGACCTGGAGTTCCGTGAACGTTGGGAGCCTCCGAAGCCACCCAATTCTGCCAGCCGTAATTGGAGAGCGAGGGATTAATAAGTTCAAGCGTTGAACCATTGCCATCAGCTTCAGCCGGCCATAAATTCCCTTGTTCGTAATGAACCCAATCCACCAGTGTTCGGGTAGCATCCAGCAACCTGACGTCGTCGGTACTATTACTAAAAGAGAAATTGAAGCCTCCTATAACTCGATCCACGCCTTCAAAGTTCGAACGAAACAATTCAGGGTCTTCAGCGATCACAATATATTCACCCGGTGATAGCCTTGTTCCCGGTGGAATGATATAGAAATGATCGGACCGAGCGTCCGATACTCTCCAACCGCTCAAGTCCTGATCATCGTTAATTGCGGTAATCTCGATCCAATCACCAGTATTGAAATCGTTACTGCTGTTGTAATTAACTTCATTGATCACAACTCGTGAGGCTGGATCCTCTACCCGTCTGAATTCACGAAGAATATTAGTTGAGATAATTCCAGAATCGGTTCGGCTCAGGATGATTGTATCACCAACGGAAGGCTGACAATACATTGCTCCGGCAATCTTTCGCTCCGGGAACGCGCTTCGCATGAGTGAAAGATGATTCGTGATCCAAATGGTATCGCCATCGGCAATGTCCGGAAGTATGGGGAGCATCGTGCGACGATAACCACTATTCAATGACAAATAACAAGCAGATAAATTAACCGATCGCCCACGAGTGTTTGATAAGCCAATTAGAAAACTGGACGATTCAAGCACTTCATCGACGCCGACAATCAGGACGTCACCTCTGTCAGGAGGATCCGCGTTAATCCGGAACATTGGTACTTGGAGTGGAAAGAGGTGTTGCAAAAAAAGTCCGCAACGATCGAAAGGGTATGCTTCGGTTTCATTGAAGTATAACCACGTCGTATAATACGCTGGAAAAGTTAACCCACCCGGATTGAAAATTCGGGTAAACACACCATCGTTTGCTGTCGAATCGCCGTTATCACCATTATCATTGGCTTGAAAGTCTCGCTCTTGACCAACAGAATCAATAACTTGAAAAAATGCGTATCGTGGCGAATCAGTTGTTTTTATCGAAATTGTTATCGATTGATCGGCATCTGACAGGTAATTTTCTGAAACGGTTGTTTGAGGCTCGGCAGGGATCTCGTAAATATGATCGATATTTTGTAGGGCTTCAGCCCGGTTTGATATATATCCTCTCAAACTATCGAATTCGGCATCGAATTCACGATTGAGAGCTCGCTTCAAGGTATCCTGATAGGCGTCATTTCTCATGTCGTCATGCAAAGCTTGAACCAGAGAGTCTAATTGTGGGAACCAAGTCTCGCGACCCTCCCTGACAAGGGAGATAAATCTCTCCCGGTTTCCTTCAATTTCCAAAGCGCGTCGGAAAATAGCTTGCTCTGCCAATAAATCATAGTACAAACGGGTATAATCATTCGCCCAATTTCCAGCCCAGTCATTACCGAAAGATGCATCGCAATCCCATGGAACAAACAGATAACGATCATCTTGTCCTTTGAATAGATGATAGTTTTTTGCAAAACCATCCCAGTTCCCAATCATATATTGCAAGGCGAAATACTCAAGAACATTATCCGAATCGAGCCAATCACCAAACTCAGTTGATAGCTCCTCCATGGAAGCGTTATGGATGAATGTCAGAAACATGCCCAGCCGATCATAGGCGTCTCGCGTGCCTTCCTGCAATTCATACGCCGCAATAAACTGATCGTCATTGATAAATGGCGCACCTCTGCCCATGTGACTAATGCTGGCAAAAATCTCACCCACTCCAAAGTTTCTCCGTGCGAAAAACTGGTTGTTTATGGGCTCTACTTCGAGATATACACCATAATAAACATCATTGACAATCAACGAAACAAATCTCTCGTCCGGAACGGGCAGTCCCAGCCGCTTTCCAAGCTCCATTGATAAATGATCGCGGATTAATGATCTGTCATAGTACTCCGCGTCAAGATTGATCGAGGAAAAACTCCGGGGGTGTAGGTCAGTAAACTCAATCCGCCATGAGTGCTTTGGCAAATGAAGCGCGGAAGCTCCCCGGAATTTGACTTCGGCGTTGTAGTCACGATCGCGATAAGTTACTACCGCCGGAAAAAAGTCTGGAAGTGTGGGATCGGCAATCAGTCGTCGAAGATGCTCTGGAGCGATTTCAACTCTGTAGGTAGGTAGTGTAAGGTTCTGGCTATAAGAGATTGAGGATGTCAGCCCGCAGATTATTGCCGCCGTTAATAAACGGACGGTAACACTTGAAGGTGTCAACCCGACAGAAAAAAGTAAATATGATAATATTTTGGACTTAGTGGTCATACCAAAATATAACACCAACTGCTTCATCTGCCAAACTAAACAAGGCTCTAAAAATCGCCACTGACGAACCTAACGTACCAATACTTATCTTCGATTCTCTTGACTCTCTGAATTTCTTTATGTATTTTATTATACCGTCTGGATACTCTCCTCCTTATTCGCATTAATGTCGGTGGGACTGCAAATTTTTTAGACCGAATTCACCATTTGAACAATCGATTTATTTGGTATAAAGTATAGTGTCGTGGCACGCCAATAATGATGGGTGCTGGTAGCGCAGCGATTTATCGCGCCTATCGTCCCAATCACAATATGAGCGCGATAAATCGCTGCGCTACCGATCATTATTCCCATGACAACACACTAGTATATATATGTTCATTTCGCCCCATTTTGTTCATTCGGTTTGGTTAAATTTCTGCAGTCTGAACCCAAAAATCCCGTCATCAGGCTTGAGCGACAATGCTCATCCATTGCAATAGATATTAGTAATTTGAATTCATCTCAACTGAGGTTCCCATGAAACTTACTTTCTTAGCGCTTCTAATCTTCTTGTCGTTCACTCTTCCTTGTCTGCAAACAGATGGTTACGCTCAGGTGACCGCTGATCCGATCGGCTTCGCTGAAGCCTTAGATGAAGGACAACAATCAACCCAAGTCTTGACACTTGCCAACGCAACCGAACGCGCAATACCTTTCGAAGTGAAATTTCGCAAGGTAGATCGAGGCGATAGACAAGGCGGCCCGGCGCGCGACGACCCGGGCGATGAAGTCAGGCATTTGGATGTTCCCGCCAATAATGTCGGAGGAATGGCATTCGACGGTGAGATTATGTGGGGGTCATCTTATGGACAAGCCAACCTTATATGGGGTATTGACCCTGAAAACGATGAAGTAGTCGCTCGCTTCAACGCGGCTGGGAACCCGCTCTCATTGGCTTTCGATGGCGAAAATCTCTGGACGACAACTTGGGCAAGTTCGACAATCACTGTTTTCGACAGAGAGGGAAATCGAGTTGAGGCTTTTGACCTGCGGTTTAGCCAACATTCAGGCATGGCGACCGATGCGGATGGCCACATCCTGATAAACTGCAACACCGATCAAAGAATCCATGTCATCAACATCGAAGACCATCAGGAAGTCACTTCGTTCACCTACAGAGCGGCGATGGGCAACACCGATGTATGGGGAATCGAATGGGTTGACGCTCACCCTGAAGGACAACTCTGGGGAGTTTCCGCTAACCATCACTGGCAGGTTTTTGTTGACGAAGAATGGCGCTGTGAGGCTGTGCAGGACTACGCTGTTAGATCCGAGTTCCAACATGTCGAACTCGCCCATGACGGCGAAAATATGTGGCACGGAATGTGGAACGTCGCGGTCTGGTACGTTATCGATGACGGCGTTACCGAAGTCTATTGGCTTAACGTGGCTCCCAAAGAAGGTAACCTTCAAGCTAATAGCGAAACCGAACTTGAGTTCACTTTCAACAGTGATGAGATGTCTGACGGACTAAATGAATTCTGGATCGATCTCGAATTTCCTGATGACGAGGAATACAACATTCGGATGTCGGCAGTCCTTACCGTTGGGGATCAGTCAGCCTCAATACAAGGCACCGTAACTGACGCCGCGACCGGTAATCCAATCGAAGGCGCGATCGCCTCGCTCTATTATTATACTTACGAACGTCCCTCGAACGAAGAAGGCTTTTACGACCTTGCCAATCTTCCTCCCCGGGCTTACCAAGTTACCTTTACCGCCCCGGACTACCTTCCTACTTCCGAGGATGTGAATCTGCAAGAGGATGACGCCGAACTCAATGTCGCTCTCTTGCACTCTGAGTGCGCCCTTTCCGAAGAGCGCATCGAAATGGAGCTGGCTCCCGATACTGACACTCACATTGAATTCACTCTCAGCAACGGCGGAAACGGACCACTTGGTTACACCGTTGAGCGCCGCCTGATCGGTGACGCTAACGCCGCTCCTTGGGAACTCCGCCGTGACTACAACGTCGGTCAAGTTCTCGAAGACGACCGCATCGAAGGCGTCACCTTCGACGGCACCAATTTCTACCTCTCCGGCGCCAACGGCGACGATCCTAACATGATTTACGTCACTGACCGCGAAGGCGAACCGGTCGGTTCGTTCGTCCAGCCGGGCGAATCACGCTATGGCATGAAAGATCTCGAATTCGACGGTGAACTCATCTGGGGGTCAGGCGAACAACGTGTCTTCGGCTTCGACGGTGAAGGCAATGTCCAGCGTCAATTCCAAGGTCCATTCAATCCAACGGGCAATATCGCCTGGGATTCAGACCAGGAGGTTCTCTGGCTCTCTGGCACAACCACTAACATCGTCGGTTACACCAGAGATGGTGAGGCGATTGGGGTGACTCTAAACAGAAAGAATTTACGCATATACGGTCTCTCCTACTGGCCCGACGATCCTGATGGCTACTCGCTTTACATTCTAAACTTCCCCGCCGCCGGCCAAATGGTCGTTCACAAGATGAACACTGCCAACGGCGACACAATGCGCGTTCGCAACATCGTGCCGCGTGAGGGAGCTTCTCCGGGCGGTGCGTTCATATGCAACACATTTGACGTTTACAGTTGGGTGATGATGTTCACGAGCAACGTCCCTGCCGCTGGCGGTGCCGATCGAACCTATATTTACCAGCTTGACGCTCGTAAGGAGTGGTTCCAGATTGATCCGACCGAAGGCGTTGTCCAGGCTGGAGAAACGCAAGATTTCGACCTTCATCTGGACGCGGCTGGTCTGCCAGCTGTTGTCTTTGAAGGCGAGCTGTTCATCAGCCACGATGGCGTTGGAAGCACAACAATCCTCCCGATCCGTCTTGATGTTGTAGAGGGTCCTGTTCACAGCGAGCGACGCCTTCAGCTTGGAATGGGCTGGAATCTGGTATCGACAAACCTTCAACCCGACGAAGATGATATTGCGGTATTAACGCAAGGGCTTGATGATGCCGGACTACTTACTATGGTAAAAGACGATGAGGGACATTTCTACACCCCATCGAACGGATACAGCAACCTGAACGGCTGGGAGGTTGCCGAGGGTTACTGGCTGAAATTAAGGCAACCGGCAGAGTTACGGGTTCCGGGTGTGACGGTAATGTCAGACGATCCGATTGCATTGCACAACGGCTGGCAGGCAGTATCGTACTACCCCCGTCGAGCAGTCGATGCGATGATCGCGTTGTCGGGAATTGAGAATGTCCTGCGAATCGCCAAGGACGGCGCGGGGAACTTCTATCTGCCGGATTATGGTTACAGCAATCTTGGCGATCTTCGTGAGGGACGCGGCTACCAGCTCAAAACCTCTGAGGCGGCAGAGCTTGTCTATCGAACACGTCTTGATGGTGTTGCATCGCGTGGACATAGATTTGCTTCTATATATGACCAACCGAGCCGTTACGCTCTACATCCGGTGACAGGTCGGAATATGAGCCTGCTTGTCAAATCTGATCATATCGACGGGACAGACGTCGGCGTTTACGCAAACAATGTGCTGATCGGCTGTGGAATTCTCGAATCGGGCATGGCTGGCGTGGCGGCGTGGGGTGACGACCCGACGACTGTTGCCATCGACGGGGCGAAGGAGGGTGAAG
Organism: uncultured Caldithrix sp.; assembly: GCA_964355675.1. Lineage (GTDB taxonomy): Bacteria > Electryoneota > AABM5-125-24 > Hatepunaeales > Hatepunaeaceae > CAMBDS01. Next base: position 18,848 of record CAYHEC010000021.1, on the reverse strand, counting down.
CATTGACTCTCCGCCTTCGCGATGACCAAGGAGAACGCGAGACTTCAGCACGGTTGATTGATGGTGAGTTGACCTACACCACGGACGGATTGACCGTAATAGAAGTCGAGGCTGTTGCGACGCCGACTGAGTTTGGGTTAACCGAGGCTTATCCGAATCCTTTCAACTCAACATTGACGGCGAGTTTTGCGCTGTCTGAGGCGGGAAAAGTTAAGGCTGGTTTGTTCGATTTATCAGGTCGAGAAGTGATGAACCTTACCGACGGAATGTTTACGGCAGGCCGTCACCAGTTGTCGTTGAATGGCGACCACCTTTCGAGCGGGATTTACGTACTTCGCCTTGAGAGCCTGGGACGTGTTTCGCAAATGAAAGTAACGCTGGTGAAATAGCGTTTGAAAGTCCGAAAGTTTGAAAGAAAGAGCGGCTCACCGGAAGGCTGAGCCGCTCTTTTATTTTGCCTTGGTGGCTATTCGTTTGACTCCGCCCCGAAGGAATTCATCGTGTTTTTGTCTCCAAATCATGGCTTTTTCATAATCCGGGTGACTTTTTTCGGTTTTTCGGAACGCCGAGTCGTGCGGTCGTTTATGCCCTTCCCCTTGAAGCGCATGCAACATTTCATGGTAAATAGTGAATGTGATGATAAACTCTGGGACTTGCGGATCATCGAGAAGCGGATGAATGGTGATCAGTTTCCGTCGGTGTGAATACGACCCCAAACGGCGCGACCTGACTCTTTGCCGCGAACTGTCCCTGCCGTAGGTTATTTTCACATCGATTTTTCCACCAAAGAATGCCTCATTTACTTTATCATAGAGAATTCTTAAGTCATGAACATTTGCTTCGGTGCGAGTATAATGCGGGCGATTTGATTCGGATACCGGAGGATGGGGAATGTTCTTGGCAAACAGCCGGACGGAATTGGGGCTCCCATTGCGCGGAGTTTTAATCCATTTCACCAAATCCGAAATGACATTGTCTGGAGCCTCAAGAAACGCCAGATGCAATCGAATGTTTAATGTTCCCAACTGCCGTTTGAACGAAATCAAGCTCGTTCTATTTCCAGTGATCCGTAGTGAGGTTGGTTCTCCGATCAGGTTATTCAGGCGCTCGTGAAATTGTTCCGCTCGAGTCTGAAGCGAAGATTTTATTTCAATTTTTGTTTCAATGGGCGCGGCAGGCTTTTTCCTGCTCGGAACCGAAGGAGGTTGCTCGCTTTCAACTTGAGGTTGTTCGCCGAATAAATCTCTTTGTCCATCGCTGTTGTGGCTCTTTTTACTGCCCATTCCGTATCCCCAAACTCGATATAGCCATAGCCACGATAACGCACCCGGCTCCAATCAGCCCGCGAGTTGTCCAGCTATCACCCAGTAAAACCCAGGCAAAAAACGCCGCCCAAAGAGGTTCGAGAGTGAATACCATTCCCGCGTAGCCTACCGGCACTTTTGGTTGATACCTCGTTTGCAACCAGACCGCGATTACACTCCCGAAAATAGCCGTATATGCAATAGCCCACCATCCGACTGAAGTCAAGATGACTGGTTTACCTTCGACCACTGCAAGCAGAGTACACCCGACGCCAATTATCAGCATTTGGACAAAAACGAGAACATCTGTGGCGTTATCGGAATTAGATTCGTCACTCTCTTTTTTTAGCCGGTTATTGACAGCTTCTAAGGAAACCATTTGAAGCGCAAAAACAACCGCGCAACCGATAGTGAGCAAATCACCTCTGTTAAGACCCCCGAGATTTGGATCCGAGAGCATATAAATGCCAATTAAAGCTATGGGCAGAGCTAACCACACCATATAGGAAGTTTTGCTTGTCTTGAATGTGAGGGCAAAAATCGGAACCATCAACGTCAATAAACCAGTAAAGAAACCACTTCTTGAAGCAGATGTGTATTTCATCCCGGAAGTCTGAAGCGCAAAACCCGTCAACAACAGCACTCCGACTCCAGCTCCTGCCAAACCGAAATTTTTCAATGAATCTAATAACCTGTTCCCCCGCTTGATCGACTTGTAAACCAGTATCGGTACAAACAAGATTGAGCCGATCATAAACCTGAAGGCGAGGAATTGCCAAGGGGTAATTGTTTCCAACGCCGCCTTTGTTGCCGGAAACGTCAATCCCCAGATCAGCGTCAACAAGACTAACATTAGTGGAGCGAATAATTGCATCCAACTACCCTTAATTGATACTATTAATCTGGTTACGATAAGGGCGGACGAGAGTGTCCGCCCTCCAAGGCCTGCTCGCCCGGCTTATTCGGATTTAAGGCGACAGGGTGAGACACCCTGTCGCAACACAATATCCTGTCAAATCGATCTGTTTGATTTCTCGAGCTCTTTCAACAAGTCCGATGCTTCCTTAAGACGTTTCCGCTCCCAGTTAGTCAGGTTATTCAAGCCGACCTCATTGATCTTGTCGAGCAGATCATCCACTTCACGACGAAGTTTATCTTCAGTTTCAAACTGTCGTTTTCGTTCAGAATACTCACGGTCACGTTCCCAATCTCTTGCCCGGCGCTTAAACCAAAAAAGGATCGAACCCCAACGAAGATAGATTATTCCGATCACCATACCGCCTAAATGCACCAGATGGGCCACCGGCGATACGCCGGGGCGAAGCGTGGCTACAAACTCAATTCCACCAAATATTATCACCAGGTATTTGGCTCGTAATGGTATCAGTCCCCAAATATAGATAAGCGAATTCGGAAAGAGTAAACCATAAGCCGCAAGCAAACCGTACACCGCCCCCGATGCGCCGATAATTGCAGAATGCGACCCGGGAGTCAATAGTGCGTTGCACAGCCCTGCTCCGACACCAGTTATGAAATAGTAGCGGAGAAAAAAACTCATTCCCCAAAACGATTCGAGAGCTCCACCAAACATCCAAAGCGCTAACATATTGAAGACAAGATGCATCAGACCGCCATGGAGAAACATGTAAGTCACAGGTTGCCAAATGGCACGCTCTGACCAGAATATCTCTGGCGTCAGACCCAAAAGACCAATCATCTGGTCATTATAAAAGGTCTGCAGAAGATAAACAACTGCGTTAACAATCAGGAGACCTTTGACTCCCGGCGAGAGAATATCGCCGAATCCGCCGCTATAGCTCCTATATGACATAAATAATCCGATTTATCGAATACTTCAAATTGATCCTGGGGTTTTTGAAAAGTGGTGGCCGCTTGTTTGTATCGAACTTCTATTGTAATATACGTTTCCTTCGCCCGGAGTTGACACCCGTGACGCCGGTAGATTTCAGTCGATAAAAAAGTGTCCAAAACTTCGTGCTTGATCTTTGTCTCGGAAGAAGATCATTAGTATATTGGTTGTATGCGAGAAAAATGCCCACTATTCAGAATTTGCAACCTATCTCAAAGCCTGATCGTCTGTCTGATGAGCTTGGTCTGCTTTGTAACCGCTCATGCCAAAGGCCGGATCAGCGCTCAGAACTCGGTACGTTTGCTTCAACCTCCCCCTGGCTCAACCGATACCGAAACCTTGCTGGTATCTTACGGGTGGAATAGACTGGTCGAGAGTGGTCAGCTACGTCGTGTCGCCAACATCGACGGTTCTCGGCAAAACCGGATTTCTTTCACACAATACTACGACCATCTACCAGTAATCGGCGGTAGATTGGTAGTAAGAACCGACGCTGACGGCAATGTTCTGATGGTGCATTCATCTCTGGCGACATGGCAGACAGATGTTGTTCAGAATTTTCTCCTTACACCCGAGGACGCGGTCGGTCTCGCTGTGAAGCTTATCGGTCGGCACGATTTTGTGATGGACCCTCTCGTTGACAAAGTGGTTCTTCCTGTCAACGGCGTACCCGTTTTCGGTTACCGAGTGCGAGTGAGCACTAAAGCTCCCACGCGCGCAATGGAATACTTCTTCGACGGAGCAAATGGAGCGTTGTTGCTATCTGAGGATCGTCTCAAGCGAATTGATGGACACGGGCTCGTCTTCGATCCCGACCCAAAGAGCGCTTTGCAGAACGACACCCTCGAAGATAATGACGACGACTCTGCCGCCATCCCAGTCGAGGCATATACTGAGGTGACACTTTCCAACATTTCATACGACGATGACAGCCTGTTGGTTCTGACCGGTCGATGGGCTGACACAAGCCCGACCGAAAACCGATACCGGAGCGAATCCGGTGAATTTCTCTTTGACCGAAGCAATGATCACTTCGAAGAAGTGATGGCATATTACCATATCAACCGACAGGCACTCTACTGGAGAGACCTTAATTTCGGCGGTGTGCCTTGGCCACAACTTCTCGATATTAACCGCTTCGATGACGACGCTTCGTTTTTCAACCCGCAAACTAGAATTATCACCACCGGCAGAGGCGGCGTCGATGACGCCGAAGACGCTGATGTGTTGATCCACGAATACACACACTCTTTGATCGAAGCCGTTCTCCCAAATTGGCGCGGTGGTGAAACAGGACTTCTGGCGGAGGGGTTATGCGACTATTTCGCTGGCGATTACAGCATGGCAGTCGCTCCTGATTTCGAGCCTATGCAAATCTATAACTGGGACGGTCACAACCAATTCTGGGATGGACGAATCCTTGACAGTGATTACCAATACCCCGAAGATTGTCAGGGTGACATCCACGACGCCGGACAACTCTGGTCGTCTCTGCTGACAGAAATAAGGCTGACCGGAGATCGTGATGAATGGAACCGAGTTGTGGTCGATCATCTCTATAACTTGGCTGACAGCGCCTCCGTCACTGACGCTATTTGGGCGCTTTTGGTAAGTGACGCGGTACTCACCGGAGGAACTTTTCGAGCGGCAATTGTTTCAGGAGGCCAGAGACGAGGCATCATTGCACCCGGTGAATATGTTCCTGAAATACGCCATACCCCACCTCGCGACACGGAAAACCAGAACGTATCAACGGAAATTAATGTTGTTATTCAAGCGGATTTTTGGATTGACCTCGATTACGAAAATCTCTGGTTGATCTATCATTTTGAAAACACTGATCCAGAATCTTTACTTCTCGAACCTTCCCCAGGCCTCCCTGAAGTTTTTCATGCCGTTATTCCCGCTCCAAATCGAGAAACCGAAGTTTCCTACTATTTTTTCGCCGCAGACCAAGGGGGTGTGTTTAGCGTTGATCCACCTGCCGCGCCAGAGGAACAATATCATTTTCACATCGGTCCTGATCGAATCCCTCCAGTAATTCTCAATCAAGATTTCCTGCCCGATTCCGTCTTTCCTGAGGGCGAAGCCCTGTTTGGAGTTACTGTTCGTGATAATATCGCCATTGCTGAGGTCAAACTGATCTGGTACGACGTCGAGATGAGTCTATTAGGAGAAACGGTTTTGATTTCTCCTGATGGCAAAGACGGGGCGTTTTCAGGCAGAATTCATTGGAATGTTGCCCGTGATGAAACGGTATTCTACCGCGTTCGAGCCACCGACGCCGCAAACCAACCAAACATTGCCCAGTCCGAGCTTCGCTCATTTACGATTCGTCCCGAAACAACATTAGACGACTTTGAACGCTCCATCCGGCAGTGGCAAACAATTGGCTGGATACGAACTGATCGTGAGAGCTATTCCGGGGAATGGTCCTTGATCGACCGACAACCAGAAGAGAACTCCACTCCTCGCGAAGCAATAGCGGAAATCAACCAAACGTGGCGCTTTGCTAACATGGGACATGCCCGATTGAATTTTGTCGAGCGACATATTTTTAGCCAAGCGGTCATGGAGCACGGAAGCATCGAGATTTTAGAAGAGGGCCGTCAGGATTGGCAGGAAATATTCACGATCGCAGGTTATCAGGGCAACTGGATGAATCGCGAAGTCAATCTTGATCGTTGGGCAAGGGGAAATTCACCAGCGATTCGCTTGCGATTTCGTACTGTTACACCAGAGGGCGCTCGACAATCCCATGGCTGGATTATCGACGATTTGCGCCTGCGAGTTGGTAATATCGTATCTGCTCAAGATGAACCCGATTTGACCACTTCAGGGATCAAACTCGAAATTCCGTTCCCAAATCCAACTAACGGTTTCGTCAATTTCAAATCTACAGCAAGCAAATCTGGTGAAGTCTGTTTCTTCGATATCACCGGGCGCGAAGTCTTGAGTTACCCCATTCTGGTCGGTAGCCAAATCACTGGTGTAAATCTCGACAAATTACCGGCCGGAGTTTATTGGATGAAAGCAAAAAAATCTTCCACAAACGCTTTTCAAATAATTTTGCTGAAGTAACTTTATCGATGAAAGCGGATTGCTTTCGAGTACCAGCAGTCAAAGTTTAAGTTATAAATATTTCACAGGATGGGGACATATTGTGAAATCGACAATCTCTTCACAATCAAAAGTGAGCCGCTCAATGTTGTTTCGCACCATCGCCCTGATTACAATCCTTATTTCCGCTCAAGCTGGAGCGCAAGTAGTTATTCACCCTCGCGACATTCCGAATGTTCCCGGAATGATACTCACTTATTACACAAACTCCGATACCGCTAATGGTATCGAAGTCGATGTTGGTCAGTCTGGTGAAGACCAGCATTGGGATTTCTCCGGTTACGCTTTCAATGAAGTTACTAACGACACTATAATTGACCCTGAAGAAGCGCCGGACCGCGAAACCTATCCCGATGCCAACCGAGTGATCATCTCCCCTTCCAATGAATTAGGACTCGATATCGGCGGAGGCGGCGTTCAATATGAAGCGGTAACCGACACGGGCTGGTTTATGTTCGGAGTAGTTGGCGGAATTGGAGGATTTGAACTACCCGTAGATTTTCCTACCGCTTTGCAGATATTGCCGCTTCCAGCAGAGTTTGAAGACTCATGGGAAATTGGTGGACGCTTTGAGTTTGGCCTCCCCGCCCCTGACACGCTGTTAGGTGGTATTCTTGACTCGATCTATATTCGCATCGCCATCGGTGGATTTTCTTCGATTGACGGCTCGGGAATAGTAACCTACTCCGGAGGCGACCTTCCCACGCTTAGACAACATATCTCGGTCGGAGGGAATGTGACTGTGGTCGGGACGCTCATGATTTTCGGACGCCGGGTAGAGCAGGAAGTTTTCAGACAAGAAATGTTAGCATCGCAGACCTATCGCTGGCTTTCACCGTCTCTGGGAGAGATTGCTCGCATCACGTCATTGACTGGCGAAGCCGATCCAGACTTCAACCGTGCGGCAAGCATTCGCGTCAGACGTGTGATCCCTGAGCTTGCTTTCCCCAATCCACCCTTGGCATTCGGAGTCGTCCACGTCAGCAATGCCGGAATGGCGCTCTGCCGTATCCGAAATAGTGGCGAGGGCGTCGGAAGCATTTCACGTATCGAATTCAGTGGAGGTCTTGAGCGCGAGATCGAGGTTATCACTGCTCTGCCAATGCTTATTGAGCAAGATTCGGCGGCAACTTTGCGCTTCCTCTGGTCTCCCTCCGAAGAAAAAAGCCTTTGGCCCAATACGGCGTCGGTCTATCATAATGATCCAGCCTTGCACAACCCGTTGGTGATATCCTTGCAAGGCGCAACGCCCGAATTCGAATCTGTTCACCGTGAAGGTGCAGGAACACCCAAGCAATTTACCCTCCACCCTGTTTCACCGAATCCCTTCAATTCGCAGACAACAATCCGCTATGGACTACCTGAAGCAGGAATGGTCGAAATCTCGTTGGTCGATATGAGCGGACGAAGTTCAAGAATGATCTTTACCGGCAATAAACCAGCAGGCTCCCGTTCGATGATTCTCGCTGGTTCTGACCTTACGGCTGGCCTCTATTTCGTTCGGTTAAAGATCGGAAATCGAAGTCTTGTTACCAGTGCGGTTTATTTGAAGTAAAACAGTCTCCTTGGCAGGAGTAATCGAAGGATCTTTCCCAACATCAGCACATACTCTGTCATTTTTTTGGTGCTTCAATTTACCGGGATCACACTGCTCGCCGGATCATCGCGGATTCTTCCAGTATCCAGTATGGGCAATCTCTTCCTCTGGGGAGGCATTACTGTTGGTCTCTGGGCGGTGTACGAGATGCGTCGGAGTAAACTACGGATTCAGCCCGAAGTAGCATCTGGGGCGATATTGATTACAACTGGCCCTTACCGATACATCCGAAATCCCATGTATTTTGCGGTATTGTCGATGACTTTCGGTTGGTTGGTGGATCGACCAGTCATTTGGAGATTATCTTTATGGCTGGGATTGATTGTTGTTCTCGTTCTCAAGACGAAATTTGAAGAAACTCTATTAAAGAGCGCCTTCGCCGATTATCCAAATTATGCGTTAAAAACAAAACGACTAATTCCACTCATCTGGTAACAAAGGATTAAACACCAGCAACACCCATGAAAAAATATTCTCTAATAGCTGTAATCCTGCTTCTACCCTTGGCGGTCAATGCCGAGGCTCTTTTCGAGGGGAGCATCGATCCTGGATATTTCGTCGGTCCATACACTCAGGTAACGGCGATTAATCGCACTTCTACCGCGCTAATGGGATTTGAAGGAGCTTTTTTAGCCAACTCCCGGTGGTATTTTGGGCTTGCGGGTGCGATGGCTCTTACTGAACCTCAAATATTAACCGGGTTAATTCCTGACTCAACAGAATACACACGCGATTCGACGGGATTGATTCTTGATTCGACCGTATTTCATGTCGATTCCCTGAAAAACCTTCGCATTTATTTAGCCGGAGTGAAGATCGGATACATCTCCAACCCATCTATGCTCATTCATTGGACTGCAAGCGCTTTAATCGGTGGAGGCGGGATAACTTTCTATACTCGTGATGAGATGATAATACCCGATACCGAGCATCCAACCATTAAAGACAAATTCTTCTTTATCGAACCCGAATTCGGCGCTGAAGTTAACATCACAAATTCCCTGAAATTCTCCGGAAGCGCTTCCTATCGTTGGATCGCCTGGTTAAATAAAAATTACGGGATCGGAGCCGGTGAACTCTCAGGGATCGGCTTGAAATTCTCACTTCGTTATGGTAGAATGACGCCCAAGCCACTTAGTAAAAAACAGAATTGAACCAGTGAGAAACGCCAGAAACTGATGCAAGTTTTCCCTATCGCTTCAAGCTCCGATGGTAATTGCACCGTCGTAAAATCAAACGGCACATCCATTCTGATCGATTGCGGAGTTTCGTTGCGGGCTGTCACCTCCTTCTTCGGTCGCGACCACCTCAGGTCGATCTCGGCGTTGTTTGTCACTCACGAGCATTCCGACCACGTGAAAGGCATACCAATCCTTTCCCGCCGATTGCCAGATCTGCCTGTGTACGTTCATGAAAAGTCATTCGGCGCTCGACGAAATCTTTTCGGCGGGGCAAATCGAAAGAAGCTTGATTCCTCCGACCAGATTGTGGTTGGCTCCTTTGTCGTCTCACCCTTTCCCACGCACCACGACTCCCAATCTTGCCATGGATTTTCGATACATGACAAATATTCCGGACTGAAACTCTGCTATATTCCAGACACAGGCCATGTCTGCAATGTTATCAAGGAGCGAGCTACTGAAGCCGATATTCTATTCATCGAGTGCGATTACGATGAGAAGATGCTGACAGACTACCCCCATTACTCCGACGAGTTGAAACAACGCATCTCTGGACCTCATGGACACTTAAGCAATCGAGATGCACTTGACCTGATCGAAGAGATCGGGATGACACGGTTTCAGAAGATTGTTTTGACTCACCTAAGCCCCCGCACCAATTCACCGGAAGTTTTGATGAATTCGATAGTCAGGCGATTTGGAAATACTCATTGTCTTGAAATAGCTGGACGTACTGGGTTAATTTCCTCAAACAAATTAGACCTTTGAAGCTGAGGAAAATAGAAACTTCTGCCTTTAAGAAAGCCTTTCACATTGCAGAGGTGTTCTATGATTTTATGCGCATTACCATTCGGGAATTTGGCGCGGATAGTTTGTTATTGAGAGCAATGTCTCTGACATTTGCAACACTTCTCTCGCTTCTACCCTTACTTGCAGTACTATTTTCAGTTTTCAAGTTACTTGGTGGTGGTGAATGGTTCTTTGAGGTTGTCCGGCCAGCGTATTCCGCTCTTTTTGCTCCCGGAGTGCAACCAGTCGTAACTGAAAAAATCACCCGACTTGTTGCCGACTTTTCAGCAAAAACAGTCGGAGTTGTCAGCTTTGTAGTGTTATTGGCAGGAGTACACGCAATTTTTGTTGCCGTCGAAGCCACATTCAATCTCATCTGGGGTGGCGCTCCGCGGGGTAAATTCCTTGTCCGAGCCCCAATTTATTGGGGTCTTTTTCTTGCAATCCCTATTCTAATTGCCGGAGCTATTGCTTTCACCACATATATCGTGGCTTTGCCATTGACCGCGGAAGTCGCCTTGCACTTTTCCTTTCTGGAAAATCTCATCCGACAAGCAATTCCAGCAATATTAATTATTGCTTGTTTTATACTGCTTTATAAGTATCTGCCCACAGCGCCTGTTCACTGGATGGCGGCATTAGTCGGAGGCGTCTGTTCCGGAGTTCTTTATGAATTATCGAAGCATTTGTTTATTTTCTATGCGGCCAGAGTTATGCACTATGACGTGCTATACGGGTCTATAGCTATTATTCCCATGGCAATGATATGGGTCAATATTTCGTGGCTGATAGCTCTTTTCGGCATTGAAATTGCCTATGTTTACCAACACTTCGCGGCACTCAGGATTGACCAGAAACATATCCACCTCTCCCGACGCCAACAAGACGCTCTCGCCATACGCTTGCTGGTGGCGGCCATAAAGCCTGCAGACTCAAAGGGAAGATCCTGGACTAATTTTGGAGATCTTGCCGAAGAATGGGAATTGCCTCCCGGAGCCGTAATCAGGACGGTTGAGAAATTGGTGGGAGCCGGACTAATTCAACTAACTGTCCGTGGCGGTGAATTCATTCGGTTGGAATCCGGAGTTGAGGATATGAAACTATCAGAAATAGATATTATTCTAAGGTCTCATGATAAAGAGAGTTGGCATTGGCCAGCCGACCCACTGTGGAAAGATATTCGAAAACGACTTGATGATTCCAAGAGTGACCGCTTAATTGATGACGTTTCTCTGCGGGAATTGAACGAAAAAACACAAAATGTCTCATAAAAACAAATCAATAACGAAATTTTGAAGCGTGTTGTCCGCTGAGCTTTACTCGACGGGCTTTCGTTGAAGACTCCCGCCCAGCAAAGCTGGGCGACAACACGCCCTTCGGTGTTTAGCAACAGCCCCTTCGAGCACTACTATAAGCACGAAATGTTCGACAGATTCAATCTTTAAATATAAATTCGGAGTACCAAATAGATAACTCCATCACCGGAATTTCGCCTGAAACTGCCAAAACTTATACTATCGAGCTTCGCCAAGATTGGTGCAAGGGATGCTTCCTCTGCATCGACGTCTGCCCTATCGAAGGTATTTTTACAATGGCTGATGAGATAGGTTCAAAGGGGTTTACGCCAGTGGTCGTCGATCCTGCCGGTTGCACGAACTGCCTTATGTGCGAATTACTCTGCCCTGACTTGGCAATTACCGTCACTGCTACCGGAGAATCATTGCTGAAGAGAATGACTGCAAAAACCGAGGCTTTCTATGCGCCCAACCATTGAACAGTTAAAGTCGCCGATCGCTTCGGGGGATTTTTTCATGATGGGGGACGAGGCGGCCGCCGACGGCGCTATCGTTGCCGGGTGCAACTTCTTTGCCGGATACCCGATTACTCCGGCCAGCGAGTTAATGGTACGGATGGTACATCGTTTAAAGGAGTTCAAAGGCACATTCATCCAGATGGAAGATGAAATCGGCTCGATCAGCGCCATGATCGGCGCTTCTTGGGCTGGAGCTCGAACCATGACCGCTACTTCCGGTCCGGGATTCAGTCTGATGATGGAGGGAATCGGTTATGCCGCGATTACAGAAACCCCGCTCGTCATCGTCGATGTTCAGCGCGCCGGTCCTGCCACCGGTCAAGCCACAAGACCCGGTTCGGGCGACGTATTGCAAGTCAAGTACGGAAGTCATGGCGATTATGAGATCATCGCCCTTTCGCCCTGGTCAGTACAGGAGATGTTCGACCTGACCATTGCGGCATTCAATTATGCTGAAGCCTATCGTGTGCCGGTATTTGTGATGGCAGACGAGAGCGTTGGTCATTTACACGAAAAAGTAACCATCCCCGAAGTCATCGAACGCTGGCGAAGACCATCCAAACCCGGAGCGGAACCATTCGATACCGATGACTTAGACGGTATTCCCCCCATGCCTGCGTTCGGTCAAGGCGAAAAACTTTTAGTGACCGGCTCAACCCATAATGGGCGCGGTTTTCGCAAAACGCAGGACAGTGGCGTCCACAGCCGACTCGTCAGACGTCTGGTACACAAAATTCGTAATGCTTCGGTTGAAATTGCGAGATATAAAACCTACTTCGTCGAAGACGCCGACATTCTCTTTGTTGCTTACGGCTTTTCCGCCAGAACTACGCTGGAAGTAGTTCGCGATCTAAGGCAACGAGGAGTCAAGGCTGGACTCTTCAGACCGATTACGCTTTGGCCTTTTCCTGAAAAAGCCATATTGGATGCCGCTTCGAGCGCCAAACAAATTTTCGTGCCGGAGATGAACTGGGGGCAGATGTCACGCGAGATCGAACGGATTCTTCATCGGAATATCGTTTGTATCCCTCAAGTGGATGGGGAAGGTATGCGACCCGATACGATAATGGCCGCTCTAAAAGAAAAATCGGAGGCGAAAATATGAGCCGCGCCCTATCCCCCTATCTGCGTCCCGAGGCTTTCCCGACGCCCTTCTGTAGCGGTTGCGGACATGGAATCCTGCTTGGAGCTATCGTCCGGGCAGTAAACAAGTTGGAATTGGACTGGAACAAACTGCTGTTCGTTTCCGGAATCGGTTGCGCGGCGTGGATTCCTTCGCCACATTTCGCCGCTGATACACTTCACACCTTACACGGCAGACCGATAGCCTTTGCCACCGGAGCTCATCTTGCCAATCCGAAATTGAAAGTAATCGTTGTTTCGGGCGACGGCGACTTGACAGCAATCGGCGGTAACCACTTAATCCACGCCGCGCGTCGCAATTTGCCATTGACGGTAATATGCGCCAACAACAATATCTACGGAATGACCGGCGGGCAGGCGGCTCCGACCACACCCAGCGACGCTTGTACCCAAACGACGCCCTGGGCAGACGGTGAACGGCCATTCGACCTTTGCAAGCTTGTCGAGGGCGCCGGCGCCCAATTTGTAGCGCGACAGACCGTTTTCCAGGTCCGAATGCTGATCAGCGTCCTCAGCAGGGCGCTTGCATACCAAGGTTTCAGTTTTGTCGAAGCGATCAGCCCTTGCACGACCCATTACGGAAAACTGAATAAGGTTCCGTCGATCGGTCATTTTCGCTCGAAGATGAAAGATGTTTTCATTGATAAACGAAGATTTGAAAAACTACCGCTGGCTGAGCGAGCCAATAAGGTTGCAACAGGGGAGTTGACAGTCGTATGAAACGCATCGAACTGCTTATATGCGGGTATGGCGGCCAGGGAGTGATCTTCGCAGGAGAATTGATTGGGCGGGCTGGGATAATTGCCGGGATGGAATCGGCACAGTCGTCGTCCTATGGATCGGAAGCGCGCGGATCGTCGTGCTCGACGGGTGTGGTGCTTTCCGATGAGCAAATTGGTTACCCAATCGTGCTTAAACCGGACATTCTTATTGCGTTATCTCAGGATAGCTACATAAAATACGCGCCAACAGTCAAAACGGGTGGAACAATCTTCTACGATAGCGACATGGTCGAGCCCATGTCGATGGTTGGCATCGTTCATCAAGGGATAGCGGCCACCTCCAAAGCCACTGCAATGGGGCGCAAGGGAGTTGCCAACGTGGTAATTCTGGCGGAAATGATCAAAGCGACTCAGATTTTATCGTCCGAGCTATTCGAAAAGAGCATTATCGAGCAGAGTCCTACTGCTTTCCGGGAGATCAATCTTAAAGCCGCTCGCGGGATTGGAGGGCGGATTTAAATCCGCCCTCCATGAGTTTACTTCAGCAGAACCAACTTGAGTGAATTGATTCTTCCTCCTGCATCCAAGCGAACGATGTAAATCCCCGCCGGGAAACCTGCCGCGTTCCAGGTGAAGGAGCTTTCTTCTGCCGACCCCTTGTGGTCGGCAGTTTTCCGTTCCGCCACCCGCAGGGGGGTGGCGGAAGATAGTTTTTCCGTCAACCCCCCGCGGTTGACGGAAGAATAGACCTTCCTCCCCACCAAATCAAAAATCCTCAAGGAGGACGGATCTCCGTATCCGTCCTTGAACCTTATCACCGTCGTCGCATTAAACGGATTCGGCGAGGCCGAGAGAACACCCCCCTTCAATTCTGCTGCTGTCAGCCGCGGCGGGCTGACAGCGGAAGTGTCCACCTCAAGCCCCTGATCGAACCAGAAGGCTCCGATGTCGGCTCTCGTCCCGTCCGGGTCTCGCGGCGAGTCAGGGTCTCCGGCGTCGATGCAGGGGGAGCCAGCCTGCAAGTAGTAATTTCCCCGTCGTTGATTGACCAAAACCGGATCAGCCGTCAGATCGTTGGCTCCCGGTTCAAGGCCGATATAATCACGATTCCCATTATCCCAGAGAAGATTGTAGCTTAAGGTCGGATATTCGAGACTTTGCAGATAAATTCCCCGACGATTGCCAGCAATAATGTTGTTGGTCAATTGGATATCTTCGCCTCCTTCTACAGTGATTCCGTCATACCGTGACCCGACGAACGTGTTATTAATAACCTGCAAATGAGTGCAACTCCTGTCGATTTCCATCCCTCCCAAGACCACTGACCGACTGATTTTCCCACCTTCAGTCTGGCGGATCTTGACCGGATCGTGAAACATCGAAGTCGAAACATTCAATCCTCCTGATAACTCAACCACCGATGCAAATTCCGAGTTTTCGACTACGACCGTATCTGCATTGATCTCAACCGATATTCCCTGCTCGAATCGAGCATGTGAGATTTCGACTCGACTGTTTCTGATCCCATTCACTACCAATCTCGCATCGATATTTTCAACCGATGCGTGTACCACGACGGTGGTATCCTCGTTCCCCGCGATCTCCAGGCTCTCAAGAATCTCGAGACGACTGCCATCGACAAACATAATGTTTGCTCCAGCTGGGATCGTTAACCGCCTAATTACTGCATCACCAACAAGATAGCTATGATAAGTATCGAGCCTCAACTCCTCGTAATTTCCATATATGCCGCGGTGCCGCTCTGGTTCATACGGAATTGGCGATCTCTCCAGAAACCGAAAATCATACCTTAAAGCAAGCCCATACCCGGTGAATTCATGGTTGTCGTTGTGCAGCCTTCCTCGACGATTTTGGATGACACAGCCTTTCAGATAAACCGTCCCGCGATAGTCGGGCGTCGGTCCTTGATACATCTCCCAGTCGTAGTTCTGATGCTCGAAGGTGAACGATCCATCCGGACAGACGATTGCGGCGGTGATCACAATCGAATGTCGGTTCCAGTCCTGTCCCCCGACATTCGCGCCATTCCTCTTGCCATTTCGGTAATTGTCGTCGATGATTATGTCTTTTTCGGAAACCAATGCCAACATACCTACCGAAGGATCCTCTTCATTAAAATCACCCCTAAATTGACTTGCGCGAGTATAGCGAACGTCGTCTATCAATGTAATGTCGTCGGAAGACCCGATAATCAGTTGACCGGTTAATAAGCCTTGAACCTCAACTGGGCCATCGACCCATATTCTTATATTGTTCGGCACTGCGAGGTTCCAAATAAGCGATTCGGCTCTTACTCCTCCCAATGGATATTGAAATATTTGTAAGCCTGCATCTCCACGGAGTCTAATCCAAGTCATATAACGCCTTCCGCCAAACCCTCTTGATGTTACGTAAAAATTTGCGTTTTCTTGAATATCCTGACACAACCCATCAAACCCGAACAACGAATCGACTCCCAACTCCGGATCATACTCGAAATGGTTATCGCCTTCGGCGACAAACGTATCCTGTGCCGACATCACTGGCCCAAATATCGTCGAATTACGGAAATGAAAGGTGTCATTGGAACGGATAGGCCCATAAGTCGAATCACACGACTCAAAGTAGATCGCGTTGCCATCTGCGTCGCGCTCGATGTTGGTGAACCAGGCGTAGTCGGTCGGTCTGGCGGCAAGCAACATCAGAGCCGCTACCGCCAAGATGAGTGAAGTAGCCATTTCCTTTTTCATGATGCTTTTCCTTAGTCAACTTTCACGAGTTTTATCGAGTGAGTTGATATCCCGTTTGCATAGCGCACAATGTAAATCCCCGCCGGAAAGGCGGAGGCGTCCCAGGTGAAGAAACCTTCTTCTGCCGACCCCCTGTGGTCGGCAGTTTTCCGTTCCGCCACCCGCTGGGGGTTGACGGAAGAAGGAACTTCCCTCCCCACCAAATCAAAAATCCTCAAGGAGGACGGGGCTCCGTACCCGCCTCCGCCTTCTTCTGCCGACCCCCTGTGGTCGGCAGTTTTCCGTTCCGCCACCCGCAGGGGGGTGGCGGAAGAATAGACCTCCCTCCCCGCCAAATCAATAATCCTCAAGGAGGACGGATATCCGTATCCGTCCTTGAACCTGATCACCGTCGATGCGTTGAAGGGATTGGGGCTGGCAGAGAGACCCCCCCTTCTATTCCCCTCCTGCGAGCAGGGGGGGAAATCATCATCATCAGCATCATTTCCCAACCCCTGATCGAACCAGAAGGCTCCGATGTCGGCTCTCGTCCCGTCCGGGTCGCGCGGCGAGTCCGGGTCTCCGGCGTCGAGGCAGGGGGAACCTGCCTGTAAGTGGTAGTCTTCCCGGCGAGGGCTAACGAACAGCGGATCAATTCTCAACGCGCCATCACCTTCTCCGCAACCATAGTATGGCCGGCTCTGGATGTCGAACAGCAAGTTGTAACCGACGTGTGGACGCTCGTTCCCGTCGCAGGCGATCCCGTTGCGCGAACTCGTGATAATATTATTGACAACCCTGATCCCCGCTCCAGACTCCAGCCGGATGGCGTCCATCGAAGCTCCAACAATCGTGTTGTTGACGATGGCAAGATCCCAGCCCCAATTAGCAACCGTCAACCCATCGAACAACAGACAGCGCTCAATCCTCCCTCTGCCCGGTCTGCCCAGCGATACCCCCTTGCGCAGTGTCGAATGAGCGAGACTGAGATTCCCGGAGAGTTCCAAACTGCCACCCAAATCGGAATTGGCAATCGAAATCGTATCCGACGTTAGCTCCATGGTGATCCCCGGATCGATGACCGCATGCTCGATTCGCACCGAGTTCCTCCCCCTGCCTGCAAAAATCAGCTCCCCCCCGCTCTCCTGATCTGGGTTTACCTGCAAATGCGCCGGAGCATCCTCCCGCCCAAGGATGTTCAGCGTCCGCTGTACAGTCAGAAGACTGCTGGAATGAAAGATGATATGGTACTCAGGAAGGATTGTCAGATCCCGGATGTACGCCTCTCCGACATAGTAAACATGCTCGGAATCGAGGTCAATATCATTGATATCACCCCACAAAGTTTTGTAGCGCCCATCATCAAGGAAACCATTACCTATATATGCCGGCGGCCGCCGTTCGAAACGACTGTCATATCTCAACATCAGCCCATACCCTGTCCCATTGTGGTTCGAAGTGTGCAACAATCCGCGTCGGTTCTGGATGAGGCTACCTTTCATAAAGATTATTCCTCGCTCATCCGGATCAGGCCCCTGATACATCTCCCAGTCGTTGTTCTGATGTTCGAAAGTGAACGATCCGTTCGGACAGATAACCATCGCAGTGATCACAATGGAATGGCGGTTCCAGTCCCCGGCGGCTACGGCTATTCCGTTTTCTTTGCCGTTTCTAAAGTTGTCCTTGATGATAATATCGCTTGCGGATGCTAACCCGAGAATTCCGACAGTAGGATCATTTTCATTGAAGTCGCCGGTACGCGTGTCTGCGTTTGTATATCGAACATCATCGATCAACCACATGTCTCCGGAAGAACCAATTGTGAGCTGGCCTGTTAAGGTGCCCTCAATCTCGCACTGTCCATCGACAAATATCGCCTGCCAGTTTGGAGGTCCTTGCGACATGTAAAGACTCTCCGAACGTACACTGCCCAGAGGATATTGGAAAATACGTATTCCTGCGTCGCCTTCGAGTCTGATCCAAGTCATCAACCTGCCATGACCATCTGTAATGTAAGGGCTTGCGGCGGCTCTTATGTTATTAAGGTTTTCGCCCATATGAAGATAATCCATGCCAAGATGGACTCCCGGGTTGAATTGCGGCTGACCGTCACCAACAACGAGGTAGGTGTCCTGCGCTGAATAATAAGTCGAGGGATAGCGCCCTCCTCCATAAAAGAGAAGTGTATCATTCGACCGGACTCGCCCCGTGATCGAAGACATTCCCTGATTATCGGGAGGCATCGCGATCCTCGACCCGTCCTCCTGCCGTTCGATGTTGGTAAAGTAAACCACGTCTGACGGCGTCCAGCCTGTCAGGGCAAAGCTTAATGCTATCGCCGCCAGCGCAGTCATCAGTTCTCTATTAGTTTTCATGATACTTTTCCTTAGTCAACTTTCACGAGTTTGAGTGAATGAGTTTCTCTTCCGTTTGCGTAGCGCACGATGTAAATCCCTGCCGGAAAGGCGGAGGCGTTCCAGGTGAAGGAGCTTTCTTCTGCCGACCCCCTGTGGTCGGCAGTTGCCTTTTCCGCCACCCGCAGGGGGGTGGCGGAAGAAGGAACTTCCCTCCCCCTCAAAT